>JAEWBO010000024.1 GCA_023391105.1 Bacillota bacterium | reverse complement strand
TCATTTCCACCATAAAGGTACTCTGCCCCGAAGCAAGGTTGTCTGATGCCCCCACGCGCGTGAATATCTTATCTACGATACAAATCTGTGCGCTGTCCGCCGGTACAAAGCAGCCCATATGCGCCATAAGCACAATGAGCGCCACCTGACGCATAAACGTGCTCTTGCCCGCCATGTTGGGTCCTGTGAGTATCATGATGTTCTGTTGATCGGTCAGCAGGCAGTCGTTCTTCACGAAGGACTGTTTCACGAAAGATTCCACGACAGGATGGCGTCCGCCGGATATTTGTATATCACCCGAAGCTACCATTCTTGGCCGCGTGTAATTGTACTCAAAGGCGACAGCCGCAAAGCTCCTTATCATATCGATCGTCGCGATAGCCTGTGACGCGTTTTGAAAACGCTTGATGTTATCTGAAAGCGTCTTTCTTATTTTCAAAAAGCATTCATATTCCAGCGTGATGCATTTTTCTTCCGCACCGCTGAGCTTTTCTTCCATCTCCTTAAGCTCCGGTGTGATAAAACGCTCACAGTTGGCCAGCGTCTGCTTCCTGATATAGCGATACGGCACAAGCTCAAGATAAGATTTTGTGACCTCAAGATAATAACCGAACACCTTGTTAAAGCCAATCTTTAAGTTCTTGATTCCCGTTTCCTGACGCTCTGTCGCTTCCAGCGAAGCAATCCACTCCTTGCCCTTTAGTGCGGCGTCTTTGAGCTCAGCAATCTCGGCGTTGTAGCCTTTCTTGATAATGCCGCCGTCCATGATCCCCACGGGCGGTTCCTCGTCTATTGCGGATTCGAGCAGCTCATATATATCGTCCATACAGTCAAGCCCACTGTATAAGAACTTGAGCAGCCCGGACTGACAGCCTGAGAGAGCTGTTTTAAGCACCGGAAGCTGTGCCAGTGTCTTTTTTATCGCGAGACAGTTTCGGGCATCCAGTGTGGCGTAAGCAACGCGTGAAATCAACCTTTCAAGATCGAAGACACCATCCAGCGCATGCGAAATACTGTCGCTTAAAGGCAGACTCTCTTTGATTTCCTGAACCGCATCCAGGCGCTCAGTAATCTCACTGATGCTTTGCAGCGGCTCGTTAATACAGCGTTTCAGCAGCCGCGCACCCATTGCGGTTCTCGTCTTGTCAATCACGCCAAAGAGTGATCCCTTTACCTTGCCATCGCGCAGGGTTTTGGTCAGCTCGAGATTGGATCGTGTAAACATGTCGAGAGACATATAAGCGTTTTTTTCATTGATGCGGATCGTGCTGATGTGTGAAAGCGCGTTTTTCTGCGTTTCCCTGAGATAATCGATAAGCGCGCCCGCCGCGCCGACAGCGGCGCTGTCTTCCTCGATACCGAAGCCTGCAAGACCCGCCACCTGAAAATGCGAAATCAATGAATCCATTGCGACATTCTGTTCAAATGTGAACGACGGATAAACGCTCACAAAAATATTCTGTTCCTTGATGATACCGTCAAGGGTTTTGATGACATCCTTGTCTTCTTCTCTAAATAATATTTCGCTCGGCACGATACGCGCAATTTCGCTTTTTACAGATGCATAATCATCCTCCGCGCTGCAATCTCCCATAAAAAAAGCGCCCGTTGTGACATCCGCATAGGATAGCCCCACGAAATCCCCGCAGTGCACCAAAGAAAGAACGAAGTTGTTATCCGATTCGTTAAGGCTGGTGTTTTCTGTGACAGTACCCGGTGTCACGACGCGCACCACATCGCGCTCAACAATCCCTTTGCTTAGAGCCGGGTCGGAAAGCTGTTCGCATATGGCGACTTTATAGCCCTTTTTGATGAGCTTATCGATGTACCCCTGCACACTGTGATGCGGCACGCCGCACATCGGCGCTCTCTCAGGCAATCCGCAATCACGCCCGGTGAGTACAATCTCCAGTTCGCGGGATGCTGTCATCGCATCCTCAAAAAACATCTCATAAAAGTCGCCCAAACGGTACATGAGCAGACAATCTTTATATTTCTCCTTGAGCTCCACGTATTGGCGCATCATAGGTGTCAGTTCCGGCATAGCATTCCTCCATGTCTTTGTTATCACATTATAACATAAAAGCGCATTATTGTTGAAAAAAGGCCTCAATTCGATTATAATTTTCTAAACCATGACGGGGGTCTCCAATGAAGAAGAACTGTCTTATTTTCATAATGGCGCTTTTATTGATTGTCCTTTCGGCCTGCGCTTCAGTCGACCTTTCATATTCGCTTTCAGCTGACAATACGATGGCAATTGATTATCAGCTTGCCTTTGAAGATCCCGAGCAGGATGTATCGCCCGTCTTAAGTGAAATCGGCTCTTACTGGGCAGATCAGGGCATGGCGATTTATGCCGATAATGATAAAAAAACGCTGACAGGAGAAAAAACACTAAGCTTTAACTCCGCCAAGGAAGCCGCCGATGCGTTTGCAGATGCCTTTACTTCGCAGGATTCCATATTCAGCGATGTCACTTTCACCTATTTGCCGTCTTTTTCTCTGGATACCTACAGTCTGTCGGCAAGCTTGTCTTTAGCCGATGTCATCCGCCAAAGCGACAATCAGATATTGCCCGCAGATCAGGTAACAGCGCTGGAAAACAGCGCGAGACAAGGTACTTATACGATTTCAATTTCACTCCCCGGAGAAGTTACTGCGACCAATGCGGACAGCAGAGACGAGAATAAATGTACATGGAATCTAAACTATGGTGACACAAGAACGCTGACGCTGGAAACAAAAAAAGAAAATATAGCAAGCATTCAAAGATACAACGAGCTTGAAAAAACAATCGAGCGCAATAACGCGCTGATTGCCATCTGCGGCGTTGCCGCATGTCTTTGCATATTATTCATCATTGCATCGGTAATCGTCCGCAAGATCAAGCGCAAGCGCGCATCAGAAGTCCGCATAAAACATTTCAGATGACTGCATGCGTCCGTCAGGCCATGTCACATACAGCTTAAAATATCTATCCTCATCCGTGACGCCGTTTTTCAACGTTGTGAGCGTAATGCCCGAAAGCTTGACAGCTGTACCCACGCGGGCTATGGGTGTCTCGTCGCCATGAACCGTTCTCACAGGCAGAAAGATATCGCCGTTATCACTGAAGCAAACAAGGGTATACAACGCATCGGAATCCTTTGTGGTTTTATCCCACGTGATTTCATAATAGGTATAGCCGTACTGTTCATGTTCCGTCATAGAGATATTGAAATCGGTATGGTCTAAATCCTGCGCATCGCTATGCTCACCGATAAACGAAAGATAATAATTGCGAAGGCCATTTATTTCGTCGGCAAGCGGCAGATATATGTTCTCCTGAGGATAAACATTGGATACCGACGCGTCAGCATAGGCCGTATAGTCTTTGAATTTATTGTAGTTATCAAGCACATCATAGACGTCGAGGTATTCTCTTTGCTGCTTTGCACCGGAGCTGCCCATTAGCTGCACGTAATCCTCCGCAGCGAGCTCATACAAGCTCCACATGTGGTTCTCATAGTATTCGCTTTCAATATCATAAAAAACATCATGATCGAAACTGTCAACGCCTCTTAAAACGTAGTATTCGGAAGTTTTGGCCGCCTCATCGCTCGGCATAAAATAGTACATCGTATAATGATGCCCGTATTCATGGGATATCGTTCTTGCGACTTCAGACACAGCATCATACTCATCCATATTGTATAGTTCTATTGTGCTCTGCACGGAAGCAAAATTATATTGCAGCGAATCCGGCGCCAGCCCTGAAAGATGAAAATAAACCGAGAAATTCTTTTGTTGGGTCACATGCGTTCCCGCGACGCTACCGCCCGAACCCAGCGCAGACTCGCCCGGATAGAGCATCACTTCGGATATGGCGTACATTTCTTCACCATGCTTGTTGGCCGTCAGTTCATTGTAGATGTCCTTAAGGCTTTCCCCCGTCCAGTTCTGCGAAAAGCTCACAATTGAAAAACCCATAGGGGTCTGATACACATCGACAGCTGTCGGATATTGCATTTTCTGAGAAACCGGCAGACCTGTCGCATCCCTATTATCGCCCTTAACGGCTTGTGTTGCCCAGAAGTCAGCGTTTTTGAGCGCTTCCATTTCGGATCTGGCCCACGTTGTGGTTAAATACAAGTAAATACCGGCAGCCAGAACAAGCATTAAGAAGATGAGGAAAAATACCGCAACACGGTTTTTCTTTTGTTCGAAAGCGACTCGGTTCACTATTTGCTCCTTTAAACCCTCACACCGTGAAGCGTATGTGCCATCACTTTGTCTATCTTGACCATCATGTATTGACCGACGTCTCCGCTGCTTCCTTCAAAGCTCACGGTTTTTGCGGTGCGCGTGCGCCCGCTGATCTCGCTTCGGCCTCTTTTACCAGGGCTCTCCGCAAGCACCTCAACAGTGCGTCCAAGATATACGCTGTTTCGCTCGCGCATAGAATCCTTCACCAGCGCATTCAATCTGGCCAGCCTCTCGCTCATTGTCTGTTTATCGAGATGCCCCTCCATATCAGCCGCTTTTGTACCGCTGCGTTTGGAATAAGCGAACGTATACGCTGCATCGTAGCCCACTTCCTTGACAAGCGAGAGCGTGTCTTCAAAATCCTGCTCTGTCTCCCCCGGAAATCCGACAATGATATCTGTGGTCACTGCCAAATCGGGCACGCGCGCTTTCAGGCGCTTAATCTGGCTTAAATAATGCTCACGTGTGTATCTTCGGTTCATGAGCTGTAAAACGTTGTTGCTTCCGGATTGCACGGGCAAATGAATGTGCTCACAAAGACTACCTAAGCTCCCGTAGCAATCGATGAGCCCGTCAGACATGTCTTTGGGATGAGATGTCATAAAACGCAAGCGTTTTATATCCGTATCTGAATCAATGCGCTTTAAGAGATTGACAAAGGTTATATCAGCCGATAGGTCGTTGCCGTAGGAGTTCACATTCTGCCCCAGCAGCGTGATTTCAGATATTCCTTTTTTGCACAGTTCCTCAACCTCTTTGATGATATCATCCGGCTGCCGGCTGCGCTCACGCCCTCGCACATACGGCACGATACAATATGTGCAGAAATTATTGCACCCGTATATGATGTTGACAAAAGCGCCCGGCGCGTTATCACGCCTGATTGGCACATCTTCGATGATGGCTTCATCCGTGTCCACGCATAACGCCCGTTTACCCTCGATCAGCGCGTCATAGAGCATGCTTTCCAGCCGGTGTATACCGTTTGTACCAAATGCAATGTCAACAAAGGGGAACCGCTTCATCAGCTTCTTAGCGGCATCTTCCTGCTGCATCACACAGCCGGATACCGCAATGAGCGCTCCCTTGACATTTGCTTTGTGGTCTTTAAGCGCGCCGACGTTCCCGTAAAGCCGCGCCTCTGCATGCTGGCGCACGCAACAGGTGTTGAATATGATAAGATCAGCTTCTGCTTTTTCAGCTACCGCACAGTATCCCAAGGTATCAAGAACACCCGCAATCTTTTCACTCTCATGGGTGTTCATTTGACAGCCGTAAGTTTCTATAAAATATGTGAGTTCATTTTCTGCTATATGCGCTTTTAGTCTCTCTATCACGAATTCGTGTAACCTTTCAATTGTGTTGTATTCAGCGAGTAAGATCATTATAATCATTACATAAAGATTTATCAACTTATTGCTCGGATCATCTCTCTGCACAACCACATTTGCCTTGTTTATCGGTGTTTATCCCACTATTGAGATAAAGCGAAAATAATGATGGAAAGCAGTTGACATTAGATTGAGAATACTGTATATTATACTTCGTCGCTAAAAATCACACGGGGTGTAGCGCAGTTTGGTAGCGCACGTGCTTTGGGAGCATGGGGCCGCTGGTTCGAGTCCAGTCACCCCGACCAAGTATCTCTCGTGATCTTTGACAAAACAATGGCCCCTTGGTCAAGCGGTTAAGACACCGCCCTTTCACGGCGGTAACAGGAGTTCGAGTCTCCTAGGGGTCACCATTTACTTAAGCTTTAAGGTTTTGGGGCCTTAGCTCAGTTGGTTAGAGCAGTCGGCTCATAACCGATCGGTCCGGGGTTCGAGTCCCTGAGGCCCCACCATTTATGGCCCGGTAGTTCAGATGGTTAGAACGCTAGCCTGTCACGCTAGAGGTCGAGGGTTCGAGTCCCTTCCGGGTCGCCATCAATACAATACTTGCCTCGGTAGCTCAGTCGGTAGAGCAAGGGACTGAAAATCCCTGTGTCGACAGTTCGATTCTGTCCTGAGGCACCACTTTCGCTGATGTAGCTCAATCGGTAGAGCAGCTGATTTGTAATCAGCAGGTTGCGGGTTCGAGTCCCATCATCAGCTCCACATGGAGGGATTCCCGAGTGGCTAAAGGGAGCAGACTGTAAATCTGCCGTCAACGACTTCGGTGGTTCGAATCCACCTCCCTCCACCATTAGCCAGTTTGCGAGAATGGCGGAACTGGCAGACGCGCTAGATTCAGGTTCTAGTGGGGTCACACCCGTGCAGGTTCAAGTCCTGTTTCTCGCACCAGATGAAAAGCCCGTGAAAACGGGCTTTTTTGATACACTCGTATTGTTCTAGGCGACATGTGCGTAGAACGAATTAAAATCTTCTAGATTAGTTTTCCTTCTTAACGATGTTTTTAATAAAGCTATTCACTTTTATGCACATCTGTCCATAGCTATTTATCAAGATGCAAATTGCATTGTATATCTCCTCAGTTGATACTCCCTTGCTATTAAAGCTCCTATATTCCATTCCAAAAGCTGTTTCCTTTTTGTCAACATTCATCCCATAGTAAGAAGATGATTTGTTATGGACGAAATTATCACGAATTGCTTTTATTTTAACAAATTCTATCAGCTCCACCACTTTTTGATATTCTTCTGCAATCAATTCAAGTGATTGTACTTTCTTCATCTCTGTTATTATCTGTTTTCGAGAAAGATTGCGGGACTTTCCCGACTGCCTTTGCAAATTGTATAAATCATTAAACATTTCAAGGTGCTTATCAAAATACGAAATCAAGTAAAGCGCTGTGTCTTCCGCAAAAGTATCAAAATACACCTTATGTATACCTCTCGGCGGTTGAAAGTCTTCCACTTTAATTGTATCGATTGCCCCTTGCGAATAATGAAAGTATAACAAAAAGAAATGTAACCCCAAACCGCTGCTGAAATTATTAATATGATAACTCCAAGAACTATACTGCTCCAAAAAACTATTAAAAAAACGAAGATTTGGGTCATCTATTGGAATTAATCGGATATTGCTTAGATCAACAGTTTGTCTGATTCCATCCCTCTGAGTACGATCTGGAAATCCAAAGAAGTCATATAAATTCAAGTGATCATTTAGATTATCACTCATGATGAGCCTCCTAAAGATTCTTGAAATTATTATACCATAGTGTTATAAAAACATTGGGATTATGGGCCTTTTGGATATGTTTCGGAATTATCTCCCTGCTTGTCTTCAAAACATGTCATAGCCAGATTTCGAAGCTCAACATATCTTGTTTTCTTTAAAACGGACGATCATTTCATTGGTCAGGCTTATCCCGTCTGCCTCAACGCTTATATCTTTTCTGTGAATCCATTCGGCATCCTCCAGTTCGTTTTCGTCCAATACAATGTGATCGCAGCCGTCAAGATCGCAAAAAAAGCCCATCAGCAGCGAGTCTGAAAACGGCCAGGGCTGGCTTTTGTAATACCTGATATTTTTCACCCTGACTCCGACTTCCTCCAAAACTTCTCTCTTAACGGTGTCCTCAATCGTTTCCCCGATTTCAGTAAAACCTGCAACCAAAGCGTATTTTTTGGATATTCTGCCCGCATATCTTGTCATCAATAATCTGTCACCATCTGTCACCCCCACAATGACGGCAGGTGATATTTTCGGATAGATCATATTGCCGCAGTTATCACAGCGCATCATACGTTCTTTTTCATCATGAACCAACTGAGTTCCGCATCGGCCGCAATAACGGTTTTTCGAATACCAATTGTAAAGGTGGCATGCTGTGGCCGCCCCGAAAGACAGACCTTTGGGTTTCTTATAGCGAAATTCCATCACATTTTGGTAATCATAGTCCCCTTGAGGCTGCGTCGCCCCGGCGAGAAAGAACTTTGTACTGTCAATGGAAAACAAATATATATACGAAGAATCTTGCGTTTCAAGCTCGTTAAACCTTGGAAAGCTGATACCATCCTCTGTTTCTTTCACCAACACAGCATTGTCTTTTATGAACAGGATGACACTTTGCTCATCCGGTGCCTCTTGTCGAAAAGAATTGTCAAATACATTTGGCTGAATATTATGAATCATGTCCTCACCCTTTTGTCAAATCAATAGTTTTATTAATTATATCACAGCCCGTATATATTGCTGTACTTATTATTCAAATAATCGATATAATATTTCGCAGTCAGCTCCTCCCCCGTCACTTTCTTAATCAGTTCTTCCGGCAGATAAACGGCCCCATGCTGATGGATGTTTTGCTTGAGCCAGTCGTTTAAGGACATAAGATCTCCCCTCACGATGCGCTGCGCGAAATCCGGCATATTCATTTTAAACGCGTGGATAAATTGCGCGCCGTACAAGTTCCCGAGCGCGTAGCTTGGGAAATAGCCGAAGTTGCCGCTTGACCAGTGCATATCCTGCAGAATCCCCTCTGCGTCGTTTTGCGGCTCGATCCCCAGACACTCCTTGTATTTTCTGTTCCACATCGCAGGCAGCTCCTCGGCGCTCACATCGCCGTTAAAAACCGCCTTCTCCAGCTCGTAGCGGATGATGATGTGCAGGCTGTATGTGAGCTCATCAGCCTCGATCCGTATCAGTGATGGCTGCACCGCATTAATGCCCTTATAAAACGCATCCAGTGATATCGGTCTTAACTGCGGAAACAACTCCTGTACCTCAGGATAAAGGTACGTCCAAAATGCGCGGCTTCGGCCTATGATGTTTTCATACAGCCGCGACTGCGATTCATGTATGCCCATTGAAGCGCCTGTTTTGAGCATCGTACCGGTCAATTTATCTGATATGTTCTGCTCATAGATCGCATGACCGCCCTCATGAATGCTGCTGAACAATGCGCTTTGAAATTCCTTTATATAATAATGAGTGGTGATACGCACATCGTTATTGCCAAGTGTCGCCGTAAACGGATGAGCGCTAACGTCCACTCGTCCTGCATCAAGATCATAGCCCATACTTTTTAGAACGGAATAGCAAAGCTTTTTCTGGGCATCAACCGGATAATCGCTTCGCAAGAATGCAATATTGGGCTTATTTGAGCTTGTTTTAATTCTGTCGAGCAACGTAATAATCGCTTCTTTTAGCTCGGCAAAAATAGAATCGAGAACCTTAACCGTGATGCCCGGTTCATAATAATCCAGCAGTCTATCATATTTGCTGTCTTCATAACCCCAGTACCCAATGAATTCGCGGTTAACAGCGATCAGCTTCTCAAGATGTGGCTTAAATATAGAAAAATCGGACTTTTCCTTGGCATGTTCCCAGGCTGCTTCCGAATCCGAGACCGCTATCACATAAGCACGAAATCGATCCTCGGGTATCTTCATCGATCGGTCATATTCTCTTTTTGCCCGGTCTGCCATCGCTCTTGTCACGTCATCTCCGCCTTCACAGCTTTGAAAATAGTCGATAAAGCCTTTGATTGTTTGAGACGTCTGCCGCTTATACATTTCCGACGACAAATAGCCCAGCACTTCCCCACGGTATGCCATCCCTTTCTTGGGAATACTGACCCTAGCGTCCCAGTACAACGCGCTAAGGGCGCTGTTCAGATACTCGATATCCTTCATATACTCTTTAAAAGCATTCAGCTTCTCCAAAAATTCTTCTTTCATATTATCCCTTCCTCTTGGTGTTCTCGATATTTATCAAGTATATCATAATATGCGTTTGACAATATGCAATATAAGTACAATCAGCACCTCAAAACACAGTCTTTCAGCAGTAAAAATGAAAAGTCCCGAGAAAGCAATGCCCCGGGACTCACTCATCCTAATATTCCAATGGCTCTTTGCTTAGTCGTTTGCCATTATATTTTTACCGTTGACAAACTTTGCAGCGATCAGTTCATCAGTCGAAAGATATACAATGCGTTCCAAACGCTCTTCAATAGTAAACCTGTTGAGTTTAATCAACTCTTCATCGTCTATGACCACCGCGTTCATCTCAAAGCCAGGTTCGAAGCTCCCCACATTACCCCAGAAGCTGCCTCCACCTTTTGTCGCCATATAGAACGCTTCTGATAAGCTCAGCGGCTTCTTTTCTTTGTCAATAATAACACTGTACAATTTAGACACCTGAACGGCGTCCGAAATCGCTCTGAAAATCGAGATGGACGAACCGGCTGCGATATCGCTGCCTAGGCCGACATGAATATCCTTGTCAAGAAACTCGCGAACAGGGGCAATACCGCTTGAAACATTTATGTTTGACTGAGGGCAATGAGCAATAAATACGCCGTTTTCCTTAACCAAATCAAGCTCTTCGCTGGTCAGATATACGCAATGCGCCATAATTGTCGGCACGCCTTTTCCAAACAGCCCATACTTGTCATATACGCCGCCATAGCACTTGCAATCCGGATGAAGCTGCTTCACCCATTCAATCTCAGACCTGTTTTCCGACAAATGTGAATGAACAGGGATTTTGTATTCCAAAGCCATCTGTCCAATGGCATCCATAAGCTCATCCGTGCAAGACGGTACAAACCTTGGCGTTAATATCGGCTTTGTCCTTGTGTATTTGTCCGAAGACTCACTGATCCACGTCTTGGTTTCTAAGATGGATGTGTGCGTCGTCTGAATCAAATATTCAGGACTGTTGCGATCCATATTGACTTTCCCGACGAAGGTATTCAATCCCGTTTCTTCGAGCAAGCCCATCAAGATATTCGTTGCGTTGTTATGCAAGGTTGAAAATATTGCCGCATGTGTTGTGGCACTTCTTTTCAACGCATGGCAAAAGATTTTATATGCAGCTTTTGCATATTCGTTGTCAGCATACTTTCTTTCTTCCGTAAAAGCGTATTTCTCTAACCAAGGCAGAAGCTCTAAATCCATCCCAAGCCCGCGGAAAGCAAACTGAGGCGCATGGGTATGCAGATCGATCAAGCCCGGAATGATGATCTTGTCACCGCAGTCGATGATATTGATATTCGCGTAGCAATCAGGGAGCTTTTGAAAAGCATCAACAACTGTGCCATCTTTGCAAATAATGTATCCCTGCTCCAAGGACGTGAATTGCGCCTTCGTTTTTGTAAATATAATGTTGCCTTTAAGAGCAAAAAGCTTTTCGTTTTGATCTGTCAATTTCACAGACTCCTTAATGGTTTCAGTATTTCTGGTGCCTTAATAAGTGTAGAATACCTCTCCAATATATCACAAACAAATATTCCATTCAAATTATATGACAACATATCTTGCCAAGCAACTTTGTTTATCGCCGTTATAAGAATATATTTACACTCCTTTGCTTTCCTCTGCTCATCCATGATGCAATGCCTTGCCTTCCCCGCGCCCTTAGACTCATACTGCGCCTTTCTGTCTGATAATTCAGTTGTAATAAGCATTTATATATATTTATACTTTAAGTCTTAAGCTAAAACGAAATTATTTAACGAAATGGAAAATAAAAAGACCGGATATCGATAATGACACCCGGTCTCTTGCTCACTGAAAACTTATTTATTGTCGACTTTCGCCATGTGCTCGATCAGCATAAGCACCTTGCTTGAATAACCCCACTCGTTGTCGTACCAAGAAACGAGCTTAACGAAGTTGGGCGAGAGCATAATACCTGCATCTGCATCGAATATGCTTGTTCTTGCATCGCCAATGAAATCGGAAGACACAACCTTGTCCTCGGTGTAACCAAGAATTCCGGCGAGCGCGCCTTCAGAAGCGGCTTTCATAGCGGCCTTGATCTCGTCATACGTGGTGGCCTTCTCAAGACGAACAGTCAAGTCAACAACAGAAACGTCAGCCGTGGGAACACGGAACGACATACCTGTCAGCTTGCCGTTCAGCTTCGGGATAACCTTGCCAACAGCCTTCGCGGCGCCTGTGGACGACGGAATGATATTGAACGCAGCGCCTCTGCCGCCTCTCCAGTCCTTCTTAGAAGGACCGTCAACGGTCTTCTGTGTGGCCGTTGTGGCGTGAACAGTGGTCATCAAGCCTTCGATGATACCGAAGTTGTCATCAACAACCTTCGCCAAAGGCGCAAGGCAGTTCGTTGTGCACGAAGCGTTAGATACAACCTTCATGTCTGAATTGTATGTATCCTGGTTTACGCCCATGACGAACATTGGCGCATCGGCAGACGGAGCCGAAATAACAACTTTCTTAGCACCGCCCGCAAAATGAGCGCTTGCTTTTTCAGTTGTGGTGAAAACACCGGTCGACTCAACGACGTAATCCGCACCGCATGTGCTCCACGGAATCTCTGAGGGGTTCATCGCAGCATAGACAGCGACCTTTTTGCCATTGACGATAATCGCGTTATCTTCGGATTCGATTGTTCCGTCAAAGCGACCATGCACCGTATCGTATTTGAGCATATAGACCATGTACTCAGGATCGATAAAAGGATCGTTAATGCCGACAACCTCGATATTGGGGTTGCTGACGGACGCACGGAAAACCAATCTTCCGATACGGCCAAAACCATTGATACCAACTTTAATTGCCATGTTTTTTGTCCTCCTTATTTAAAATAGATAAATTAATCTCGATTCATCATAATCCATTGCTCCAAAAATTTCAATGACTTTTGGAAGCGAAAGATCATTCTATCCAAAAAACGATAGATTTTTGTGCTTAATTATGCAGGATGAATCATATTATCTCTGTCCAACACCGACGAATCCACACCGTATTTCTGAGCCTGACGGAACTCAAAGAACTTCTGAGCCACCTGCGGGAACAGCGCGTAGGACAATATATCTTCTTCCTGTTCCATCCACGGTTTCACTTCTTCTCTGAGCTTGTCAATTTCCGGCGCGAGATCATCCGCAGGCCTGTGCGTGATAACTTCAGCATCACCTATGCACTTTTTACGGACATCGGGATCCACTTCGGCAGGCAACTGGCCGTACTCGCCGCGCAGAAGCGCCTTGCTCTCTTTGGTGACCATCTTATAACGCTCACCAGCTATCACGTTAAACACAGCCTGTGTGCCGACAATCTGGCTTGTGGGCGTCACAAGCGGCGGATAGCCAAACTCTTCTCTGACGCGAGGTACTTCTTTGAGCACCTCGTCAAGCTGATTGAGCTTGCCTGCCTTTTCGAGCTGATCCAGAAGGTTGCTGAACATGCCGCCCGGAACTTGATAGAGCAGTGTATTCACATCCACACCCAGCACGCCCGGCTTCAAAATGCCATCTGCTTTAAGCCTTCCGGCAACACCTTTAAAGTGCTCTGCAATCTTGCTTAAAAGCTTAATATCCATACCTGTATCGTACTCTGTTCCCTGCAGCGTCGCAACCAAAGCCTCCGTACAGGGCTGTGCCGTACCGTTTGCCATTGGCGACAATGCACAGTCTACGATTTCCGCACCCGCTTCTATTGCTTTCAGGTAAACCATATCGCCAGTACCTGTTGAGTTATGCGTATGCACGTGAATGGGCACCTTGACAGCTTTCTTGAGCTCTTTGACTAACTCGTACGCTTCATAAGGAAGCAATAAGTTCGCCATGTCCTTGATACAGATTGTGTCCGCCCCCATTTTCTCGAGCTCTTTGGCTAGCTTTACAAAATACGCGCGCGTATGAACAGGGCTTGTTGTATAGGAAATGGCCGGCTCGCAATGACCGCCGAATCTCTTCGTGGCCTCCATGGCGCGCTTCATGTTTCTTGTATCATTCAGTGCGTCAAAAATTCTGATGACGTCTATGCCGTTTTCAATGGCTTTCTGAACGAACATATCAACCACGTCATCCGAGTAATGTCTGTAGCCAAGTATATTCTGTCCGCGAAGCAGCATTTGCATTTTGGTGTCCGGCATGGCTTTTTTCAGCGTACGGAGCCTCTCCCACGGATCTTCGTTTAAGAAACGCAGGCAGGAGTCAAATGTCGCGCCACCCCACGTTTCCAGCGACCAGTAACCGGCTTCGTTTAGCATCTTTGTTGCCGGCAGCATTTCGGACGTTCTCATACGTGTTGCTGCCTGGGACTGATGCGCATCTCTTAATATTGTATCTGTAATATAAACTTTACCCATCTATTTAAACCTCCTCTTCTTCAAATGATCCCGCTGACGCACTCGTCGACGGGGATTTCGTCGTGATCAACCGAACAGCGATAGCAATACGCCCGCCGCCACGGCACTGCCGATAACGCCAGCCACATTCGGGCCCATCGCGTGCATCAGCAGAAAGTTCCTCGGGTTGGCTTCCTGACCAACCTTTTGCGAGACTCTGGCTGCCATAGGCACAGCGGACACGCCCGCGCTGCCAATCAGCGGATTGATCTTACCTCCTGATAGCTTGCACATGAGCTTGCCAAGCAATACGCCGCCAAGTGTTCCGAACGCGAATGCGAACAAACCCATTGCAAGGATCCCAAGCGTTTGCAGCGACAGGAACGTTTCACCGTTCGCTGTGGCGCCCACAGTCACGCCAAGGAATATCGTCACGATGTTGATCAGCTCGTTTTGAGCCGTCTTATTTAATCTGTCTGTCACCAGACACTCTCTGAACAGATTGCCCAGCATGAGCATACCGACCAGCGGCGCCGCAGCCGGCAGCAGTAACGAGATAAATATCGTCACCACGATCGGGAAAATGATTCTTTCAGTCTTGCTAACTTCACGCAGTTGCTTCATTTCGATCCGGCGTTCTTCCTTCGTGGTGAAGGCCTTCATAATGGGCGGTTGGATCACAGGCACGAGTGCCATATACGAATACGCAGCCACTGCGATAGGTCCAAGAAGATGCGGTGCCAGCTTTGACGTCAAAAAGATAGCTGTCGGGCCGTCAGCGCCACCGATAATACCGATGGACGAAGCTTCATCTGTAGTAAAGCCCAAAAGCAAAGCGCCGATGAACGCGACAAATATGCCAAGCTGTGCGGCCGCGCCCAAAAGCAAGCTTTTCGGATTTGCGATCAGCGGTGCAAAGTCCGTCATCGCGCCGACGCCCAAGAAAATGAGCGGCGGATATATACCGAGCTTAACGCCCTGATATAAGTAATATAGCAAACCGCCATTGACATACGAATCCGCATGAGTCACCACATAATTCGTCCCCTGGTTTGCCGCATCTGCAGCAGGAACAAGATTAAGCACTTCATATGGGTGATCCATCATACCGGCGCCGGGCAGATTCGCAAGTATCATGCCGAATGCGATGGGTACAAGCAACAGTGGCTCGTACTTCTTCACAATGGCCAGATACAGCAGTATACATCCAACCAGCAGCATGACAATCTGCTGCCACGTTATTGTGGCAAATCCCATCGAATTGACAAAGTCGATAAGGGATTGACCAAGATTAAATTCCTGCATGTGTTGACCTCCTTCTTCTCTGAAATGCTAAGCCAAAACAGCCAGCACATCACCGGAGTTCACACTTGCTCCTTTAGCGACCTGCACCGAGGCCACCTTACCGGCAGCAGGCGCAAGAATTTCATTTTCCATTTTCATGGCTTCAAGGATCATGAGCACGTCGCCCTCGGCAACCGTATCGCCCACGCTGACCTTGACATCAAGGATGTTTCCCGGCATCGGTGCTTTTACCTGTGTACCGTCTGCAACAGGAGCTGACGCCGCCACAGGAGCCGGAGCAGCCGCAGGCGCAACAGGTGCTGCTGCCACAGGAGCCGAGAAACCACCCAGTTCTTCCACTTCCACGTTGTAGCTTGTGCCATTGACGTTGATCTTAAATTTACGCATAATTCATTAGCCTCCCAATAAAATTGTTAGAATCTGTTATAAACTTGCTCAATACGGCCTCTTGCACCCCAAGAAGGCACATTCTGACCGGTACGCTCGATTGATTTTATTACTACTCCGTTGGATGATGTTCCAAGACTTGCCGTGATCGCCGCTGTGATAACCGCTATCAGCGCATCGTCTTGTGCAGGCTTGGCTTCCGAAGATTTCGCGTCAGACACGGATACGGCTTTGCGCATAGCAACAGCCGCCTCTGGCTTTTTCGCTTTCTTAACCTTTTCTTTTCTAGCGGATGATCGCGTAATCAACGCCTTAGTAATCTTCGGGTACAAAACCGTGATAATAATCAAGGAGATAAGCCCTAAAAAAACAATCGCCAATCCCATGACGGTCACACTTGCGCCAAGGCCGAGTTTTTCCAAAACAGTGCCAGTATTCTCGGCAGTTGTCACGGCCGCAGTAGCGGCATCGGACAAGCTGATCATATGTTCCAGCATAATTGTAATCTCCCTTCTTTACAGCCTTGTGCCATGTTTTTTGGGCAGCTTACTCTCACGTTTGCCCACAGCAAGCTCCAAAGCGCCCACCAGACGCTGGCGTGTTTCGGAAGGATAGATCACTTCGTCGACATAACCCATTTTAGCCGCTTCCCATGGAGATCCAAAAGTCTTGGCATAGGTTTCAGCCGCGGCTTTTCTCGCTTCAACAGGCTCTTTAGAACCTGAGATGCTGTCCTGCATCAATATCAATGCAGCCGCATCAGCAGACACACAGGAAATCTCGGCATTCGGCCATGCGAGAACCATATCCGCGCCCATCGCCTTGGGCCCCATGGCTACATAACCGGAGCCGATCGCTTTGCCTGTGATCACAGTCAGCATAGGCACAGTCGCTTCCGCATAGGCACGTATGAGCCGCCCGCCGGACGGTATAAGACAGCATTGTTCCTGAGCTTTATCCTTAACAAATCCAGGCGTATCCACAAACGTGACGATCGGCAGACCGAACGCATCGCAGAAGCTCACAAAGCCCGCAGCTTTCTCCGCACTCTTAGAATCAATTTCGGCGCCCGACGCATTGGCAACCACGCCGACGCTGCGTCCGTTGATTCGTGCAAATCCGGTCAAAACAGCTGGTGCAAACGCTGCCTGAATTTCAAAAAAGACGCTGTTATCCATCACAGAGCTGATCATCTCTCTTGAATCATAAGCATCTTCGTAATTCTGAATCAGACGGTTCAAATCGTCCGCACAGTCGGTCATTGGCTCATCAACGATGTTGTTATCGGGAAGATAGGACAACAGTTGATGCACATAATAGAATGTGTCATTTTCACTCGAACACTTAAAGTGTGCAAGGCCGGTTTTTTCGGCATGAACAGCAGCGCCACCCAAAGCATCGGCATCAGGCGATTTTTCAATTTCGTTGAAGGCTCCCGGCGCTGTGGTGTAGACACCGCTGATACCTTCCGTCATAAATACGAAATCACTTAAGGGTGCAAAGAACGCAGCTGTACCGGCGCACTGTCCGCAAACCACTGTGATAATCGGGACAACACCGGATAGCTCGGCCATTTTGCTTAGAATGCTTCCAAAGCCTTCCAACGCTCCCGCGCCTTCACCGATTCTTGCACCCATTGAATCGAGAAGTGCCACGACGGGAAGCCCCGTTTTACCCGCGAGCTCCAAAAGCTTGCAGATCTTGCGTGCATGCATGGCCCCCATGGCTCCGCCCAGCACCGTATAGTCCTGAGAAAAAACATAGACACCACGACCGTCGATCGTACCATAACCTGTTACAACACCCTCGCCCGGCGCGCTGACTTCTTTCAGGCCTTCCATGGCGTTCGAATGCTGAACAAATGCGTACGTCTCAACAAAGCTTTGGGCATCCAGCAGCTTTTCGATGCGCTCTCTAGCTGTCATCTTTGATTTCGCGTGCTGGGCGTCTGTTTGCTCTTGGCCACCACCCATGGAAGCAGCCTGTCTCTTTTGAGCCAGTAAGTCAAACCCATTTAGTTCGCTCATGTAGTATAACCTCCATTAGAATTCTATAAAAACTGTCTATTTATAAAAACAGCTATTAAAAACCAACCTTACCCACTTTCGATATTCTACGTTGATCCCCTATTATCCTTTATTTTTTTTGAATTTGTTCAAAATTTCACAAATAAATATATCATTACTTATCGGTGTTTGGAAATAAAACAAAGCCGAGAAGACAAATATCCTTCTCGGTCAAATATCTCCAATGGCCCAGAGCCAAATCCCCAATTGTTAATCTCCCGACAGCGGTTCTTTTGAGATATAAAACTTGGCAGCCAACAGCACTGAACATTTTCCTGACCTGCCTGTTTCTGCCTTCGTGAATCGTAATTGTCAGCTTCGTTATATTACCGGACTTGCCTAAAACCTTTACTTTTGCTTTTGATGTCATTCGTTCATCAATAACAACACCTTGTTCAAGACGGCTGAGCGCTGCGCTTGTCAGATCGCCGCTCACCTCAGCATAGTAGGTTTTGTCCTGCTCATGTTTGGGATGGGTGCATTGATATGCAAAATCTCCATCGTTTGTCATGAGCAACAGCCCTTCAGTATCGTAATCCAATCGTCCGACAGGAAAAAGCCTTTCATCCACATCGTTTACAATATCAAGCACAGTCTTTCGTCCTCTGTCATCGCGGCAAGTAGACAGCACACCAGCGGGTTTGTTAAGCATAATGTAGACCTTCGTCTGTTCCGGCACTAGCGCTACACCGTCAACACAGACAGTATCTTTGCTGATATCAATATCCACACCGTGTTCTTTGGTCACACAGCCGTTAACCGTCACCCTGCCGGTCTCAACCAGTGCATCGGCTCCCCTTCTGGAAGCCGCTCCATATGACGCAATATATTTATTTAACCTCACATAACCCTCCTTATTTTTTTACATGTCCAGCATCCGCCCATTCATCCAGAATTTCAGCAGTCTGTTTAAATTAAACTCGTAAGAGTTTTCGCCAATTTGATATGCCGCCTTAAGCTCGACGGAGTAGAGTCTGTTTTCCCCCAGCCAAAGGTCAATTGTTCCGACAAGCTGACCCATGCTAACTGGTGCTTTCACCTTTTCTTCTAAATGCACACGCCGTTTGATCTGTTCATATTCGGTGTCTGTCAGCGGATACATGATATCCTTGTCGGTGTACACGGAAAATCTGTCTTCCGTACCGTCTTCCACTGTCACATCACCAATATATTCACCCGCCTCCATGATGACACGATTATTATAATTCTTAAAGCCATAATCCATCAGAGCCATGCAATCGTTGAACATATCGGGCGCACTGAGAACCACAGATACAAGCTGCATGCTGTCGCGCTGCGCCGCCGCTGTCAGACATTTTCCAGCCTCCTTAGTGTAGCCGGTCTTGATTCCGTTGCCGCCTTCATAGTTCCAGAGAATCTTATTCTTATTTTTAACGACTCTGTCCCATTCATGGCCTTCCCATGGCAGCGTCTTGTACTGCGTCTTGACAATCTCGCAGAAATTCTCGTTCTGCATCGCACGGGCGCAAATCAGCGCAAGATCAAACGCCGTTGTATAATGGCCTTCTGCGGGGAGACCGTTTGGATTCGCAAAATGCGTGTTGTATGCGCCGATCTCCTGCGCCTTTTTGTTCATAAGCTCTACAAACCCATCTAAGCTCCCACCGACATGTTCGGCAATCGCCACAGCCGCGTCGTTGCCCGAAGCAAGCATGAGACCATAAAGCATGTCCGAAAGCGTCATCTTCTCGCCCGCGGACAACCAAATTGAAGAGCCTTCCACGCCGCTGGCATTTTTACTGACTGTCACGACATCGTTTAAGTTGCCGTAATCAAGCGCCACCAGAGCCGTCATGACCTTTGTTGTTGAAGCCATTGGCATCTTCTCATGAGCGTTTTTTTCATATAGAATGCGCCCTGTCGAAGCCTCCAAAACAATGGCGGATGCGGCGGACACGTTGACGCTCTCCGCCTTTGCGTTATTTGTATTATAAGCAAATATGGCCATAAAAGCCAGAAAAACCGCAGCTGTCCTTGCAATGATCCGGTTCAATTTACGACTCCACCTCTTCATCACGACAGCGCCGAAACGCGTCTTTGATTTCTGTAATAACATGCGGTACCGTCTCCACGATCTGATCGACCAAATTTCTGCCGCTGACAGGCAGCATCTGAACGTCGCCGTCGCTGACGACCAAAAAACCGACTGGCGTGATGCAGATCCCAGAGCCTGCGCCGCCAGAGAAAGGATATTTCGACCCACTGTCAGAGTCGTCCTTTGATTCGCCGTATTCGCCGCCGCCTGAGACAAAGCCGAAAGAGACTTTGGAGATTGGTATGATAGTTGATCCGTCAGTAGAAATAACAGGATCTCCGACCACCGTGTTGACATCGACCATCTCTTTGATTTCGCTCATGGCCGTTTGCATTATATTCTCTATTGGATGCATAAAAATCACCGCCTAAATATTTTTTTGTGGATCATATACCCAATCATAATATTTACCGGAGATACTTTGATTATGCAATCTGATTCAAAGCAAAGTGTCTGTTTTGAAAACTCCGGCAAAACAATTGCTTTCATCTTTATCCTCGGATTTTTACGCATGGCATAAAGCGTCCCGAGGACGATCTGAAGAAGACCGCATGACAGCGCGGTTAAGCTGGCATCTCCCGTGCCAACTACAAATTTAATGTTTATATCGTAAACGGCTTTCGAATGGATATATGTCAGGGCTTCCTTCGTATTTGTCTTTTTTTCTTCTTTCTTCGGCGTGAAAAGTCTTATTAAGTCATCCAGCGAAAGAACAAGCTTTTCTCCCCGTTTTTGTATGCCATACAGCGTCAGAAATGTATCTTTATCACGTCTGAAAACAAATTCCCTGCGAAACAAGGGTATGCCAAGCCATGTCATAACGCCTTTAATCCGGTTGTGACGAAAATTAACTGTTGCTTTAATTTTTACCGCGAATAACGATATAATGACGATTGCGGCTATGAAAACGGCAATAATAAAAACAACGCCTCCCGTTTAAGAATCGACGTTGTTATTATTATCTAATTAGTGAAATAAATTCATTGATCCGCATCGCTGATTTCGGGTAAATCGTCCAAAGACCGAAGCTGGAAATGCCTTAAGAACTCGTCGCTTGTGGTGTAAAGCATAGGATTTCCCAGCGCTTTCTTCCGGCCTGCCCGCAGGATCAGCCCTTTTTCTATTAACGTTGCCACGGAGTAATTGCTTTTTACACCGCGTATTTGCTCGATTTCGAAGCGTGTAATCGGCTGCTTATAAGCAATAATGGCAAGCGTTTCGAGCATTGACTGCGACAACCGTGATTTTTTTATCGGCTGAAGCACTTTTTCAATATAGGACGCATATGCCATATTGGAGCACAGCTGAAGCTTATCATCCACGCGGGATAAGAGTATTCCGGCTTCTTCTTCTTGCTTTTGCTTAATGAGTCTGTCGACAGCTTCTTTTAGAGCATCAACGTCTATCTCAAGCGCTGCGGCCAGCTCGGATAAATCCACAGCATCTCCTGATACGAAGAGAATACTCTCAAGTATGTTTAAGATCTCCTTTTCACTCAAACCGCGGCAACCTCGCTTTTCTTGGTGATAATAATATCCTGATAGCACTCTTCCTGCTGAATCGATACAAGATTTTTGTGGATAAGGTCAAGCAGAGCCAAAAAAGTCACAGCGACTTCGAGCCGGGTACGGCTCTGAGCAAACAGCGAAAAGAAAGATGCACTGCCCAAATGGCTTAGCGTCCGCATGATGTATCGTGTGCGCTCCTTGACCGTGAATAAGTCCTTATGTATTTGCACCTCTTCAACGCGTTCGTATTTCGCGTCAGGCAGTCTCATGAGCACTTCACGGTAAGCCTCGCACAGGCTGTCCAGCGTGATCTGCTCGATCTCCCACTTTTCTTCCCCAAACGATATTTCTTCGGGCAGCTTGTAATACACATCGAGCCCTGCGGTTTCACGCTCTTTAAGTACAAGCGACGCATCCTTGAAAATCTTGTATGCTTTGAGGCGTTCTATCAGCTCCTGCTCGGGGTCTTCCTCGCCTTCCTCTTCTATCGGTTCAGATGGCAGTATCATGCGTGATTTGATATAAACAAGCGTCGCGGCCATCTCGATGAACTCACTGGCCCGATCCATGGAAAGCGCGGGGATATCCGCAATGTAGTCAAGATATTGGCCCGTCACTTTAGACACAAAAATCTGCTCTATATCGATACGCGCACGTCCGATCAGGTGCAGCAGCAGATCCAGCGGACCCTCAAACTGTTCAATTTGAACCTTGTATTCAATATCCATCATATTTCTAATAAAGCACCACAAACGGCACGCCGAACAACGAAGCAACTGCTCTTATGATAAGTAACACGAGCTGTCCAAGATAATCCCCCAGCGGTGTGACAAAAAGCAGAAGAAGCAATGCGATGAATCCATACCTTTGATAGTTCAAATAGAAGCCAGGGCTCTTTCTTGCAATAAAGCCTTTCACTAGATGATGACCGTCAAGAGGCGGAATTGGAATCAGATTAAAAAAGCAAAGCGTTAGGTTAAGGCTCACAATATAAAACAAAATGGTATGAACAATATCAGAAAAGGCGACCTGAAATCCTGAGTAGAGCAAATACCTTGGGATAACACTCATAAAAACGCCCGTCATTATCAGCACGCAAATAGCGATCAATACCACAAGCGCAATGAGCAAGTTCATTGTTACCCCGGAAAGAGCCACAAGCACATTTGCTTTTTTGTAGTTATAATAGTTCCTAGCGTTGGTCTGCACGGGCTTGCCCCATCCAAAGCCGATCAATATAAAAGAAATAAAACCAAACAAATCAAAATGTCTGGTTGGATCAAGGCTTATGCGTCCTAAATTCTTGGCCGTCGGATCGCCCATTTTGTTTGCCATCCACGCATGTGCCGCTTCATGAAAAGACAGTGCGATCACGATTGCAGGTAAAATAAAAAGCAGACTAAGTAAAAAACCTTGAATATCACCATTATATAAATGACTTAAAGGGTTCATTCGTGCACTCCCATTCTTTGTTATCTCCAGTATAAAGACAATAAGACAAGTTTTCAACCGATCATTATGTCGAAACTGTAAACTTGCGCTCTTATCGCAAAAAATAAGCGCACCAAACAGGCACGCTTATCAATCCGAAAACCGAAAACTATTTGTACCCGTCAAACAGCTGGCTTTTTTCTTTCTTTATTGCAGACACATTGGACCGGTGCTCCTTGTCTATGGTAGCGCCGATTTTGAGCTTCTTCAATTCTTCACTCATATCCGCATAGTCCTTGCTGAGTGCATCAAATTGCTCCTGAAGCTTTATCAGATCGTCCGCAACATTAATGGCTGCCAGCACGGAAAGCGTGTTGGGATTCAAATTAATGTATTGATTCTTAAGCTCCGTCATTTTGCGGTCAACATAAATGGCGACTCGGTGAATATACTCCTCGCTCTCAAAGCCGGCCATCACATACTCTTTGCCGCAAATTTTAACCATAGTCCGTGTCTTTTCCATATAAGTCCAACACCCCGATACTATATTATAGCAATATTATATATCAAGATAAAGAATATTTCAATAACCATAACACAAAATATAGTACCACTGATACCAAAAAGCACGATTATTCGCGCAACTTCGCACCGAATTCACGTCCCACAGCTGCCACAATGGCATCTCTTGCCGCATTCACCTCTTCATCCATCAAAGTGCGGTCCTTTGCACGGAATACGATGTTGTAAGCAAGACTCTTTTTGTCTTTTCCGAGCTTTTCACCCATATACACATCGAATAGCGACGCTTTCTCGAAAAATTCACCGGCATTCTCTCGAATACATTCTAGTAGGCTGCCGGATGTCACATCAGCATTAGCGATCAAGGCAATATCCCTTTCAACTGCAGGAAACTTGGGCAGAGGTTCATATTTGACCACATCATCCGCGGCGTCACAAAGCGCTTTGAGCCCAAGCTCCGCCACATAAACACGTCGGCTGATACCAAAGGCCTCGGCCACATCGGGATAAATTTCACCGAACTCACCAACCTTGCTGCCGCCTGCGTAAACAGACGCTTTCCTTCCCGGATGATAATAGTCTGCCGCCTCATTCATATAGCGCAGATTCTTCATGCCGAATGCGTCGAACAGGTTTTCCAGAACACCTTTTAGCGAGAAGAAATCCTCATCGCCGCCGCACAGAGCAATACAGATGTATTTGCGTTCTTCCGGTAATTCCTTGGCATCATCCGACCGCAAATAAATGTGACCCGACTCAAACAGCCGGATATCCGGCACCTTTTTGTTGATGTTGTTTGCCACGACTTTTAACATATCAGGCACAGGTGATGTGCGCATATAGGCCTGATCGTCACCAAGCGGATTAATGATCTTAACGGCGTCGCGCAGCTTTTCGACACCCAGCTTCTCAATATCAGAGATGGAGCCGAATGAATACGTCACGCACTCGTAGCAGCCAAGGCCTCTGAGATTATTTCGTGCTTTGTCGATCGCCTTTTCTTCCTCGGAAATGACACCGCGTGTGACCTCACCCACCATCTCCATAGCCGGTATGTTATCGTATCCGTACATACGCGCTACCTCTTCCGCTAAGTCCTCGCCCAAGGAGATATCACCGCGGAAGCTCGGAATATCGCACACAAGCGTCTTACCGTCCAGCTTGGTCGGAATAAAGACGCGGTTTAATAAATCCGCCATGGTCTGCGGCGCAATGTCCGTACCCAGCTTGGCATTGATTTTATCCGCTTCCACAGTCACTTTTCGTGGCGACAAATCAGTTGACAGAATATCGATTTCACCCGAAACGATCTCACCGCAGCCAAGCTGCTCGACGAGATGCAGCGCTCTGTCCATCGCTGTTTTGCATCCTGCCGCGTCAATTCCCTTTGAAAAGCGCATAGCCGATTCTGTCTGTAAGCCCAGTGATCTGGCAGTACGCCGCACGTTGCTCTGGATGAATTTTGCGGCCTCAAAAATAACCGTCGTGGTATTTTCTTTTATCTCTGAATTCTCTCCGCCCATCACGCCCGCAATGCCGATTGTCCCCTGAGCATCGCAGATCATCAGCATGTCGTTTGAGAGCGTCCGCACTTTTGAATCCAACGTTGTAATCGTTTCGTTGTCCTCGGCGCGTCTTACAATAATTTGGTTGCCGCGTATGTCCGTATGATCAAACGCGTGCATCGGCTGCCCCGTTTCCAGCATCACAAAATTTGTGATATCCACGATGTTGTTAATGGAGCGCACGCCCGCCGTCAACAGTCTGTCTTTCAGCCACTTGGGCGACGGGCCGATCTTCACGTTTCTCACGGCTCTCGCAATATATCTCGGACAAAGGTCGCTGTCGCGCACTTCTACTTTTACGTAATCCAATATACTTCCGCCGCTTTCTGTATAACTCGTATCCGGCAGTGTCAGTTCTTTTCCAAGCGATGCGGCGCACTCGCGTGCTACGCCAACCATCGACAGACAGTCGGGCCGGTTTGCGCCCACCTCGATATCAAGCACAGTATCATTGAGCCCGAGCAGCTCGCGAAGCGGCGTGCCGAGCGCTGCCTCTTCACGAATAATCATAATGCCGTCCACATCCGCGCCCGGATAATCCGCAGCGCTTAAGGCCAGCTCCTGGCCGGAACACAGCATACCGAATGAGAACACGCCGCGTAGCTTGCTCTTGCTTATTTTGATGCCATTGGACAAGCTAGCGCCGATCATCGCAACAGGCACAAGTGCGCCTTCAAATATGTTCTTTGCGCCGCAAACGATCTGCAGCGTTTCCGTTCCAATATTGACCTCGCATACCGAAAGCTTATCCGCGTCCGGATGCTGCTTGATGGAATCGAGCCGCCCAATAATCACGTTGTCTAGCCCCGCACCCAGTTCATTGTAACCGTCCACGGCACTGCCTGTCATAATCAGCCTCTGCGAAAGCTGTTCGGGCGAAATATCCAAATCCACATAATCACGAAGCCATTTGTATGGTGCTTTCATCTATTCTTTCCTCCTATTTGAACTGAGACAGAAAACGAATGTCGTTCTCAAAGAGCAGTCGGATATCCGTGATGCCGTATTTGATAGTCGCCAATCTGTCCAGCCCCATGCCGAAAGCAAAGCCCGAATATACATCAGGATCAATGCCACAGTTTCGAAGCACACTTGGGTGCACCATGCCGCAGCCCAAAACCTCGATCATACCGGTGCCCTTGCAAACGCCGCAGCCCTTACCGTGGCACTTGGCGCACGTTGCGTCCACCTCTGCGCTGGGCTCTGTAAACGGAAAATGTCCCGGTCTGAATTTCGTTTTTGTATCTTCGCCGTAAAACTCTTTCAGAACGGAATCCAGCGTGTGCTTCAAATGCGAGAGGCTGATGTCGCGCCCTATGACCAACCCTTCAAGTTGATTGAACACGGGCGAATGCGTGGCGTCCACATCGTCGCTGCGGTATACACGACCCCGACAGATCATGCGGATGGGCGGCTTCTGGCTCAGCATTGTTCGTATCTGCACCGGAGACGTATGCGGGCGCAAAACGATATCTTCCGTTATATAAAACGTGTCTTGCATGTCGCGCGCGGGGTGTTCTTTGGGAATGTTGAGCATCTCAAAGCTGTACTTATCATATTCGATCTCAGGGCCGTCCATTACGGAAAAGCCCATGCTCACAAATATATCGCGCAATTCATAATAGATGCGGGTCAGCGGATGCAAACCGCCGATGGCGCGTTTTTTACCCGGCAATGTGATGTCTATGGCTTCGGCCTCCAGCCGCTCTTCCTTCTCTATACGCTTCAAATCAATGGTCTTGTCCTCCAGCGCCTTAGTCAGCACGTCTCTGACCTCGTTGACGCGTTTACCGAACAGCGGACGCTCTTCTTCGGGCAAATCCTTCATGCTGCGAAGTGATGCCGTCAACTCGCCTTTCTTTCCGAGCAGCTTTACGCGCAGCCCTTCGATTTCCGACGCCGACGAGCAGCTTTTGATCTGCTCCAGCGCGCTTTTTTGTAATTCGCTTAATCCGTTTTCCATACTATCTCCTTGTCCTTTCACACAAGAGCGGTGCTCCGAGCACACCACTCACCGACTATACATCGGGTCCCGGAAATAAAAAAGACGTTCGCCTTGGGGCGAAAGTCCGCGGTACCACCCAAATTCACTTTGCGTCCGCAAAGCCTGTTAACGTCATAACGGAACGACCCGGCCCTTAATAGGGCTGCTCGGCCTGTGAATATCCTCCGTGCATGCAAGCGGACGCTTTCAGCCGGGGCATCCGTCTCTTTCGGGGTCCCCGAAAAGTATCGCTTTTTGGGGTGTGATTTGTCTTGCAAGCTGCATGGGTCTTATCAGGCTTCACTGCATTTAATGTCCGCATTATAGCACAGCGAAGCCAATCTTTTCAAGCCCGTATTTTGTAGATCAATATACCCGCTGCCACAGCGGCATTTAGGCTCTCGGCCTGTCCGTACATGGGTATACGTATGCGGTCGGTGCACAGCGCCAGCATGTCCTGCGACATACCGCGCGCTTCGTTGCCGATTACAAGGCATGTCCTTGCTGCTTCCAGGTCATAATCCTCCGAGCCTTCGATATCGGCACAAGCAATTCGATAACCGCGGGTTAAGAGCTTTGACGCAAACAGCACAAGATCTTCATATAACACGGGCAGATGAAATATGCTGCCCATCGATGCGCGCACAGCTTTGGGTGAAAAGCAATCTGCGCTTTCTTCCGAGAGCACCACACAGGCGCATCCAGCCGCATCTGCTGTCCGGATGATCGTGCCTACATTTTGCGGATCCTGCACGCCGTCCAGCGCCACGATAAACCCGCCGCTCACATCTGAATGCAACGGTTTTAAAGCCACCGCCGCGATGCCCTGTGGTGTTTTGCAGTCGCTTATGGCGGCCATCACATGCTCTTCAACGGCATACACGCGCCGCCCCATATTGAGTGCCCGCTGTGTCAAGTCATCGTATTGTGCACTGCTGACAATCAGGCTGCTTAAAATGTCCGGCATGTGCGTCATGAGCTCGCGAACGCATTTTTCACCTTCCACCAGAAACGCGCCATGATTGTTGCGCCCTTTTTTGGTTTTCAGTGTTTTTGCCATCTTAACAAATTCATTCTGAGTGCTTGTGATGCGCGTATCCACATTATGCCTCCGGTTCCTCAACGAATATAAACCATTGCGGTATTGAAGAAAACAAATTTCTGTCGCGGAAATTATCCGAAATATTAAGCGATGCGTTATAAAGCAGCGCATTTGTCCTGAAATAAAGCCCGATCTGAGGCATTTGAGCAAGGAATTGATCTTCCATGGATGAATACGCCTCTTTGATCTTATCCTCGCTGAGCGCTGCAGAACAATTTGCTAGCAATCCGTCCAGCATGGTATCTGAAAATCCTCCGTAGTTATGGCGTCCGGCCGTTCCCACAAGATTCGTGATATCAGGGTTTATGTCCATGTAGAACGTGCATAAGGCCAAATCAAAATTGCCGTTATCGAGACTCGTTTTATAATCCGCTGGTTTCTTCTCGATAATATTAACGCTCATCCCGCATTTCAGCAGCTGTGAGGCAATATTCTGCGCCACGTCTACCCTGTATGTCTCTTCACTGTTTGATAATACCAAAAGATTAACCGTCAGCTCACTGATATTATCGCCCTCCACCTTCTCGGCCTGAGCATCCTCGTCCAGGTCCTTCCATCCTGAAAGTTCAAGCAGTTCCTTGGCTTTTTGCTGGTTGAACTCATAAATTTTTGACGAACCGCCGGATAAATAAGAATCCGGCGACACGGGATAATCCGTTGCCACGGCATGCCCGAGCAATGCTTTCGAAACAACTTCACGCTTGTCCAGCGCATAGGCCACGGCCTGGCGCAGGTTGACATCACTGAACACACCGCTCATGTTGGGCACAAGGCAATCATAGTATTGCGTCATGTAGTCCTTGTATTCAATTTCCTGATACTTCTGATAAGTGTCCACGGTGAGCGACGACGTGGTCACAATGTCCAAAAGGTTCTGTTCAAACTGATTCATCTCAGCGTCATGATCGGAAATGCATATGGCCGTGAGTTTTTGTATATATGGCGCCTGTTTCCACCAGGACGGGTTTGCCTCAAAAGAGACCTGCTCCATCATGTCATATTCTGTGACATGATATGGACCTGTGCCTATCGGCTTAGCTGTATCAATATTTTCTGATTCGCAATATGCTTTGCACAGTACCGGAAACGTCATAAAATAAACAGCGGCATAACCGGGAGAGTTTTGGCTGATCTGTATGGTATATTCATCCGGCGCAGTCCATGCTGCGATCAACTCCTTGTTTTGCACATAGTTCGAATCCTCATTGGTTAATAGCATGAGCTGATCGATGGTATATTTAATATCCGCCGATGTTAATTCACCCTTATCATGCTGCCATTTCACGCCTTTACGTAAATGAAACGTCCAATTCATGCCCGTATCATCGACTTCCCACGTTTCCACAAGCTCAGGCTGAGCTTTGCCGTCCGTACCGATACGAATCGGTTGTTCATAAATCAGCGAGAGCATATTATAAAGCTCAACATTTTTCGTCTTAAGCGGATTGAGCGCGACCGGGTTTAACTGAGGCGCGGGAAAAACGATCTCCCCGCCCGTTGTGGGAACAGCCTCTTTTATAACCGGCGGAAGCGTATACTGGGGTATCGTTTCGGGTGCCGTTTCCGTCTGTATGTCCGGCCCGCACGCACTGAAAGCGAGTATAAGAAATGCCGATAGTGCGGCAATTATCTTTTTAAAGTTCATCGTACAGTCCCTTGTAAATCTGATGATTTCTCGTTACCTTGACAAGATAGTTTTCCGTTTCGGCAAACGGGATATCAGTAAGCTCTCCGCCGCCAGCCCACTCCTTCACGTTATTCGGCCCGGCGTTGTATGCGGCCATTACCTTGTCTTGATCGCCTTCAAACATATCGTCAAGATAGCGCAGATACCAGCAGCCAATGCGTATGTTCACATCAGGCTGAGTCAGCGTATCTGTTGAGAAGTCCGATATGCCAATTTTTTCAGCTGCCCATGTTCCCGTATCCGGCATAATTTGCATTAAGCCGACAGCTCCCCGATGAGACACAGCCGTTTCATCAAAACCACTTTCTGTGCATATCACTGCGCTGACAAAAGACGCATCAAGCGCGTATTCTTCGCTGTATCTTTTAATCTCGTCTTTAAACTCAAGGGGATAAAAATGATAAACGACGATACCGCGCAGCAGCAAAGCCACTGCGCAAACCAAAACGATACATGCAATCGTCCAAATCCTGATATTATTGTCTGCGGTTTTTCTCTTTCTTTGTACTGCCATGAGCTACCTCACATTTTATGGTTGTTCGAGCAGATTATCTACACGCCTTTGCAGCGCTTCAATACTGCCGCTGTTGTCAATGATCTCATCAACGTACGGCTTCATTTCCTCATCACTGAGCTGGCTTTTTATTCGCCGCATAACTTCTTGCACTGTGAGACCATCCCGCTTCATCACGCGCTCCACGCGTGACTTCTTATCCGCCACCACCAACCAAATACGATCCACTGTTTTATGCATGCCTGTCTGTATAAGCAGCGCCGCGTCTATAAACACGCGGCCTTCAATTATTTTCTCCAGCTTTTCTATGTGAGCCAGAATCAACGGATGCAGTGTGTCATTAAGCAGCTTTAAGCGCTCATCATCATTAAACACATCGGCTGCAAGTGTTTTTCTGTCCAGCTCGCCGTTTTCATGAAAAATCCTGTCTCCGAAAACCCGTCTTAGCGCCTGCGCGCCTTCTCCCCCCGGTTTGACAATCTGTTTTGATACCTCGTCGGCGCATATGACATATTCACCAAGGCTGCGTAAATACCGCGTCACCTCGGATTTTCCCGATCCAATGCCGCCTGTAATCCCGATTCTCATTTCGCATCCAGCCAGTTGCTGCCCACACTGACCTGCGCTTTGAGCGGCACATCCATTGGATACGCGTTTTCCATGCACTCTTTGAGCAGTTTACTCACGGCACCCACTTCATCCGCAGCGGTATCGATGACCAGTTCGTCGTGCACCTGCAGAATCAGCTTTGAGCGATATCCACCTTCATTTAGCTTCTTAGACACATCGACCATCGCAATCTTGATGATATCGGCGGCTGTGCCCTGTATGGGCGTATTGAGCGCAGCCCGTTCGCCAAACGATCGGACATTGTAATTGCTGGAGCGAAGCTCCGGCAGATAACGACGGCGCCCCAGCAGCGTTGTCACATAACCGTCGGCTTTAGCTTTGGCAATAATCTCATCCATATAGGCTCGCACACCTGAGAAACGCGCGAAATAACGATCGATATAAACAGCTGCTTTTTTAACAGGAATATTCAGGTTTCTTGCAAGCCCAAAATCGCTGATGCCATAAACAATGCCGAAATTGACAGCCTTGGCGCTGCGCCTCATTTCATCCGACACGGCATCAATCGGCACACCAAACACCTCGGATGCGGTGCGTGTGTGGATGTCAATCCCTGAGGCAAACGCGTCCTTCATCACGTCATCACCGGATATCGCGGCCAGAATGCGCAGCTCGATCTGTGAGTAGTCTGCTGCCACAAGACTTCGCTCGTCCGAGGACGGCAGAAACAATCGGCGTATCTCACGTCCTTCCTGGGTACGTATCGGGATGTTTTGCAAATTGGGCTCCTTGCTGGAGATACGGCCCGTCACTGTAGAAATCTGCACAAACGTTGTATGGACGAAACCATCTGAGTCGGCAATCTTTCTAAGACCGTCAAGATAGGTACTTTTGAGCTTTGTGAGCCGTCTGTATTCGATGATCTTATCAATCACAGGATGCATATCGGAAAGCTTTTCAAGCACCTCGATATCCGTGGAATAGCCTGTTTTGCTTTTCTTGCCCGCAGGCAGACCCAACCGTTCAAACAACACCTGCCCTAGCTGCTTTGTAGAATTGATGTTGAAATCCGAAAAACCGCACAAATCATATATTGCTGTGGTGAGCGCATCTATCTCGGTTGTGAGTTTATCATCGTAGGCTTTGAGCTCCTGTAAATCGATGCGGAAGCCCGTCTGCTCCATATCCAGCAGCACACGCATCAACGGCATCTCAACATCATGATAGACGAACCAGACGCCGTCTTCCTTCAGCTTTTGCATCTGCGCGCTGTACATACCAAATATCGCTGCTGCGCATCCGCTGAGCTTATACTTCTCTACCAGGCCGCCCAGCGATAATCCCGCCGATGACGGATCAATGGCGTATTCGGCAAGCTTTGTATCAAAAACTTCGCCATTAATCCCCACGCCAAAGTCACTCAGCATGGGAATCACGGATTTCGCATCATGCAACAGTTTGGTAATGCCGGCATCTTCCAACAGTGGCTGCAACGCATGCAGCACTGTTTCACGCGAGAAATCCAAATTCAGCAAAGAATGCTCCGAAACAATCACAAATTGCTTGTCGTCGGAAAAGGCCAGCGTCATATCGTCACCAAAATCGAAAGCCAGCACATCCTGCCGCCAAGCCTGCTCAACAGCGTCTTTCAACTGCTCTGCGTTATTGATTTTGATGCATTCAATTTCTTTCTTCAAAGGCTGCTCCACAGCAGCGCCTATGCGTTTCATCAATGTAGAAAAGGTCAGCCTTTCAAAAACAGGCCCTGCGTTTTCTGCTGTCAAGCCCGAAAAAGATAGCTCTGGCAAGGATATTTCAACAGGCGCATATATATCGATTTTCGCAAGCAAACGACTGATTTCTGCAAGTTCTTTGTTGTCAGACAGTTTTTCTTTAAGCTTGCCCTTCACCTCGTCGATATGTGCATATACACCATCCATATTTGTATATGCGTGCAGGAGATTCAGCGCGGTCTTCTCGCCCACGCCGGGCACGCCGGGTATGTTGTCGGATTTATCTCCCATAAAGCCTTTCAAATCCACGATCTGCTCTGGGACTAGCTGATAAATCTCATCAAGCTTTTGAATATCATAGATTTCCAGCTCGCTCACGCCTTTGCGTGTAAGCATCACACGACAGGAATCCGAAACAAGCTGCAACGCGTCCTTATCACCCGTCAGCAGAACGGAGTTCATTCCATTTTCCGATGCGATCCTTGACAGCACACCCAAAATATCATCGGCCTCGTAGCCTTCTTTTTCCAGAACAGTGATGCCGATGTCCTTTAACGCCTTTTTGAGCGTGCCGAATTGCGGAATCAGCTCTTCAGGCGTCTCCTTGCGCGTACCTTTATATTCTGTAAAAACGTTATGCCTGAACGTTTTGCCTTTCATATCAAACGCGATGGCAAGATAATCGGGTGTCAGTGCCGATAGTGCATTGATCATCATGGAAAAAAAGCCATAAACGGCATTCGTATATTCTCCGCTGGCATTTGTCAGTATAGGAAGCGCATAAAAGGCCCGGTGCATTAAGCTGTTGCCATCCACGGCCATTAATGTTTTCTTCATTAAATCTCCAAATCGTTTCACAATTTGATTATAGTATATCATCATTTCTAAAAGAAAAACAGTGACTACTTGACTGCCATGGCAAAAAAAGAAGTCGCGATTTGCATCACGACCAATGTAAAGGGGGTCTTAATATATTTTGTGAGGTCATTAATCATTATTACCAGATTAGTCACAAATATTCAAGCCTTATTCATCTTTTTTTGGAAAAAAGTCCGCAAGAGATACTGTCGACTCTTGTACGGGAGGGATTTCGTAGTGGAAATTATCTTCCCTCTCGATGACTTCTTTCTTTTCCATGGGCTTTTCAACCTCAGGCAACAGTGCCTTTCTGGAAAGACTTATCTTGCGCTTCTCTGCGTTGACTTCAAGAATCTTCACTTCGATCTCATCACCGATGCGTAATTCATCCTCCACCTTCTCAAGACGGTGTGCACAAATCTGAGAAATATGCACAAGGCCATCGATCGAGGGCTCAAGCTGAACGAAAGCACCGAACGGTACAATGCGCACAACCTTACCTGTTACCACATCACCGACATTATATTTTTCGGCTACAAGATCCCATGGCTTAGGCTGAAGCTGCTTGTATCCAAGAGCGATTTTTTTCTTGGCCGGATCCACGTTTAACACAACCAGATCAAGCTCTTGACCTTCTGACACAACGTCTGACGGATGCTTGACTCGGTTCCATGCCATATCGGAAATGTGCAGCAGGCCATCTACGCCGCCGACATCCACAAACGCACCAAAATCCGTAAGTCTTTTGACAGTGCCTTTGATATTCTGTCCTTTGGTAAAGCTTTCCCAGAGCTTCTGTTCCTGCTCTTTCTTGTCTTTAAGCAGCACGCCCTTATACGAAGCCACAAGACGCTCTTGCTTTTTGTCAGCATCAATCAGCGTGACTTCAAGCTCTTTTCCTTCAAACTGCTTCAAATCCTCCACATATTTGAGTGAAAGATGCGAGGCAGGAATAAAGGCGCTGTAACCTTCAATCTTGGTCGTAACGCCGCCCTTAACGGCTTTCTTAACGGTACACTTGTAAAGCTTATCCGTACCGACATTCTCCTGTATATGCTGCCAGTTCAACTTTCTCTCTACACGTTTTCTAGAGAGGAGCACGTTGCCTTCGCCATCGTTAAGGCTGATAACTTCCGCTTCGATCTCATCACCGATATGAAAGACTTCTTTGGGATCAATTTCTTGCATAGATAATTCATTCCGATGAATAATTCCGTCTGACTTATATCCAATATTGACACACACATCATCATCCGTTACTTGAACGATGTTGCCTGTTATGAGCTGACCCTTCTTCAAACGAACAACCTTTTCCAAACCTTCCAGGAACTCATCCTTTTCGGTAGCCGGAGCTTCGGGTGCCTTCTCATTTTCTTCTTCAGATACTTCTGGGGATGTGGCTGTCTCGTCTGCGGTAGACGCTGATTCTTCAGCTGTTTCTACCATGTCGTTGGCTGCGGTCTCTTCAGTGGTAATCTCCTCACCCTCAGCGACCGGCAGCACTTTCTCATTTTCAATCATGTAGTCAAAAACCTCCCTAATCATCGTATCCGGTGTTGAAGCACCGGCGACAATGCCTATTATATCACCAACCCGCATTTTTTCAAGTAATAGTTCACTTTTATGCTCAATATGATAAACATTTTTGCAGTATCTTTTGCATAATTCGAATAATTTCCTTGTATTGGAGCTTTGCCGCCCGCCCACAACAATAATTGTATCCGCTTTCTGCGCAATTTCTTTGGCCTCATTCTGACGCTGCTGTGTCGCGGAGCAAATGCTCATGAAGGGAATAATACGGGTAATCTTTGTTTCAAGCGCTTTAAGTATCGTTTGCCATTTTTCCTGCGTAATTGTTGTCTGCGCCACCACCACCGCTTCCGGTATAGGCGACAGAGCTGCGACATCATCCACGCTGTATACAGCGTGAGAGTTATCGCCTGCCCAGCCTAAAATGCCGTCCACCTCGGGATGTCCAACCTCGCCCACGATAATCACATGCTGACCGGAATCTCTTGCTTCACGAACCCGCTCATGAATCCTTTTCACAAACGGACAAGTCGCATCAATGTGTTCTATGCCTTTGTCGTAAAGCTGTGCGTACACATCCGGTGTGGCTCCATGCGAACGTATCACAACCGTTTCACCGGCATTCACTTCGTCTATACTCTTAACACACCGGACGCCGCGTTCCTCAAGAGACTGCACCACGTCCTTATTATGAATAAGCGGCCCCAATGTGACGATACGTGAATCGATATGCTTTTCCACAGCCTCCACGGCTCGCTTAACACCAAAGCAAAAACCTGCATTTTCTGCGAGTATAACCACTGATACCACCTAAAACATTGTATTTCGCAAATCGATTAGCTTGTCTTCCAAGAAACGCGAAGCGGCTTCCACAGTCGCCGTATCTGTTTTTGTACCCACGTAATCCGCCAAATGAATGGGATCTCCGATAATCACCTTCATCCGCCTGAAAAGCTTATAGTTTCCTTTAATATAAATCGGCAACACAGGCGCATCATTTTTTAGAGCAATCATCGCTGTCCCCGGCTCGAAACGGGAAATGTCTTTTGATTTGATACGCGTGCCTTCCGGGAATATGCCAAACAGCTTGCCGTCGCGTAGCACCCGAAACGCATGACGGATTGCCGCAAGGTCTCCCTCGCCGCGTCTTACCGGAAACGCCTTCATAGCTTTGAAAAATAGACTTGCGATTCTGCTTTTAAAAAGCTCGGCTTTGCCCATCCAGAAAATTTGCCGCCGAATAATAACGGCAATAAGGAGCGGATCCCACATGCTTAAATGGTTGGAAATCACCACCGCCTTACCCTTTATTCTGCTGTTCTTCTTCCCAATAATTCTAGGGAAAAACAGCAAATAAATAACAGGCTTCCCTATCCATCTTAATATCTTATAAAGCATAACCTACTCCTGTCTAAATTTTGACAAAACAAGCGCAACAACCGCGTCGATGTCTAGTGAAGTGGTATCAATAAGAATGGCATCATCCGCTTTTTTAAGCGGAGCCAAGCTTCTGGATGAATCGTTTTTGTCACGGAGGCGCATATCATCAAGAACCTTTTGATAATCGCTCTCTATGCCGCTTTGAATGAGCTCGGCCTGCCTGCGACGCGCCCGTTCTTCTACATCGGCAGTGACAAAAAATTTATGCTTTGCATTGGGCAGCACGAATGTGCCGATATCGCGCCCGTCCAGCACGACGTCATAACTTGATGCCACCTCTCGCTGCATGGCAACCAGCTTCAATCGGACGCAAGGATGCGCCGAAATATCGGAAGCCGCTTTAGAAACCTCCGGTGTGCGGATAAACGGCATGATGTTTTCGCCGTTGACCAACACTTGTTGCTCATCATCTTTATATATCGTTTCAATATCGATTGTATTGAGGAATTTTTCAACCTCGCCTGCGTTGCAGGCATCCACACCGGCTTGCAATGCGGCATATCCCACGCCTCTGTACATGGCACCCGTATCAAGATAATGAATACGGAGCGACTTTGCAATGGCTTTGGCCAGCGTACTTTTTCCCGAGCCCGAAGGGCCGTCTATCGCAATATTGATCATATGACTCTATGCCCCAGCCCAATGGCCACTTCGTTTAAATGCAGCAAACCGATACCAAAGAAAATGCCTACCGCGAGATGTTCGTCACAACGCGCAATCCCGATTTTTCCGCCAACATTGAGCCCAATGGCCTTGGAGGTGATTTGTGAAATGGCTTCCCTTGCCGCACCAGCGACAGCGCCTTCTTCATGGTGGGTTTCACCAATAATCTTTTCTCTTTTGGCCGCCACAACGCAGCATTCGACGATTCTCATGACTGAAGCCAGATACTCTCCGCCAAAATCGACAGCTGCTACGCGAATACCTTTTGTACCGTATCGCTCTTTGAGCGCCTTCTCATCCTCCCTTGAAGATGTCAGCGCCAAACGTATAGCTGCTTTGGCGATTTCTCTGCTTCCAGGCATCATGCTTGAACCTCCGCTTTGTGACTTTGGCTTATTATATATAATTTTTCGCTGTTTCACAATCATTATTATCCGATATTTCCCCACAACATAAACCAACGACTTAATTATAAAAAGCATGACATAACCTGACACACCCTGCATTTGGCGATGTTCTCCACATATGTTTTGCTGCCCATGGTTAAAAACTGATTGACATTCCTTAAATGGTGTAAAACAATATATATGGTTAATTATAGTGGAATGAACATGATTGTTATTCCATAACAGACCATAATTTCAGATCGTTCATAATGGGGAGAATAAACATGAGCAAAAGCATACAAAAGCAAGAAGAATTTAAATGCCCGTCCTGTGCTTCCAGTATGAAACACGACTCATCATCGCTTAATCTTAATTGCTCAACTTGCGGCTATGTCGAAAATGCCTGCCAGCAGAATTCCGAAAATGTTGTTTTCGATTTTACAACCGCAGAAAACGACCCGGCATTGCAGGATTGGGGTTATCCGGTCAGAACGGTGATATGTTCTGACTGCAAAGGTAAGTTTATCATTACCGCAGCGGAAGGAAATTTGAACTGCCCTTTTTGCGCCTCACAGCATATCTCAGTCTTGGATGAAGCCCCCGGCGTTCGTCCGGATTCCATCATCCCTTTTAAAGTTGATAAGGATAACGCCCATGAACGTGTGTCTGAATGGATAACAAAGCGTTATCTCGCGCCCTTTCCATTTAAATCGGAGTATACTTCTGATCGGCTAAACGGAATCTATTTGCCATACTGGTCATTTGACGCGCAAGTCGATGCGGCTTATACCGGCCAGGTCGCCAATAGCTATACGGATACAGAAATCGACACTGTCACCAGTGACGAACGAACGGATACGAAAAAACACAAAGTCAAAAAGATGCGCTGGCGCTTTGTGACGGGCGCAATTGATAGGACATTTAAAAATGTCATTTTCAACGATGCCGGAAAGCCGGACGCAAAAACGATAGAAAGAATCGAACCGTTTAAGCTTAATGAGCTTGTCAGCTTCTCCCCCAAGTATCTGACGGGATACGCTGTCTTACGCTATAAAAACGGTCTAGAGGCTATGTGGGAACATGCTCAAAGCTATATGGGCGATACAGTGCGCGATGAGGTTCACCGTACTGTGAAGCGTGGTGCCGATGTCGTCGGTGCGGTAAACACCTGCGTCACTTATTCGAAAATAACTTTCAGACAGCTTCTTTTACCCGTCTGGATCGTTACGTACAGATATAAAAACAAAAGCTACCATATTTATATAAACGGACAGACCGGAATGATATTTGGCGACTCGCCATACAGCGTACTGAAAATCGGTATTATTGCGCTGGCTGCCGCCGCAGTTATCGGTGCTCTGATAATATTCCTATAAACGACGTTAGATAAGATAAAAAGAGCCTTGCAGCCGCTTATTACAGTGCGGGCACAATGGCTCTTTGGTTCTCTTTAAAATTTATATTTACTTCTTTAGATTTTCTGCCACACGAAACGCGGTGATACGTGCGATTAGATCCAGCGGCAGTGGCTTGTCAATCGGGAACTGTATCGCACCCTTTGAGGTCTTATATGCGGTAAGCTCATCCTTAAACGCTTCGATACCGCTTGGTGCCGGATAGAAACCGATGTGTTTTTTGAAAGCGGCAAAACGAACGAGATTTTTGTACAGAAAGAAGGTTGGCATCTCGTAGGTGATCTTTTCTGTCGCGTCAGGCGCCGCTTCTATAATCACCCGCCTAAATTCAATCAGCTTACCCTGCACATCAGCGGAAAATTGCGCAATATATTCATCTATAGACTGAAAATTATCTTTTTTCCCATGCATAGACCTGTTTTCCTTTATTATGCGCGGTGAACTGCTTCTAAAAAGCGCAAGCTTTTCACTTCTGCTGAGCTTTTTGATAGCGCATTCGCGGCGCATTGCTTCGCTTTTCGTATCGTATGCTTCGCTGTATTTAAGCATGACGGGCAAGCGGGCTCGCGTATATTTGCTGCCGCTGCCCGCATTATGCGCACGTACACGTTTATCAAGGTCGTCAGTCCAACCGGTGTAAAGGCTGCCGTCCATGCATTCGAGGATATACGTATAATACATTTACTTATACAGGAAAAGGATGCCGAGCGTCCCTGGCCCGCAATGCGTGGAAATCGTCGGCGATGCCTCCGTGATAACAACATTCTTAAAACCATGCTTTGTTTCAAGAAGTTTCTTTATCTCCTCCGCGCTCTGAGTAGCCATGCAATGAGTCACGAATATGCGTTTCGGGTCAATATCGTTTACACGCTCCATCATCTGCTCATAGTACTTTTTAACATAATCCCTACCGCGAAATTTCGATGATGGTACAATTTCTCCATCTGAAAGCTCAAGCTTGGGTTTAATTTTGAGGCGGCTGCCCACAATGGACGCCAGCCGTGAGCAGCGACCGCCCATATAAAGATATTTGAGTGTATCCACCACAAAGCTGGCCTGCACTTTGGGGCGAATCTCCAGCGCATGCCGCGTGATTTCTTCGAGCCCCGCTCCCTCAAGCGCCAAATCAGACGCTTCGAGAAGCTGTAAACCAACGCCAGTGGAAAGGCTCAGTGAATCCACGATGGAAAAACGCTCTTTGCCCAGCTTATCGGCCGCTATTTGCGCATTCTGCATCGTACTTGAAAGCTTGCTGCTGATACCCATGAAAAAGATATCATAGTCTTCGTCAAGCAGCTTTTTAAAAACCTTTTCAAATTCAAATTCGTTGACAGCTGCCGATTTTGGCAGCGTTCCTGTTTCATCCGCAAATCGGAAAAGATCTGCGCTGGATAGCCTTCTATCATCCGGATATGAATCGTCTCCAAGAATGATGTGAAGCGGAACTCTTTCAATGCCGCGTTCTTCCAGCAGGCTATAAGGAAGATCGGATGTCGAATCAGTGACGATTATAACTTTTCTCATGCTTATAACTCCTATAATATGATTCCGTTTTGACATACATTTTGGTAATAATTATATCATGCAAAGGCTTTATTTGTCCAAGGAATAAAGCGGGATCGAAATGCGAGATACTAATGATAAACAGTGATGCGAAATGATGTAGAAAGCAGGAGAAGAAGCGTTCTTGCAGATGCGACGGTTTTCATGTATAATACACCAGCAAATAACACTTGGAGGACAAAATGAGCAACATCATGCCAATGGTTGCTTTGAGAGACGTGGTCGTCTTTCCGTATATGGCACTACACTTTGAAGTAGGACGAGAGAAATCAATCGCTGCTTTGGAAAAAGCAATGGAGAGTGACCAGACAATTTTTCTGGCCGCGCAGAAGGACAAGGAAGTTTTAGATCCAAACCCAGATGATATATATGAGGTAGGTACGGTATCGTGTATCAAGCAGATATTGAAGCTCCCGGGAGATATCATCCGCGTTTTGGTTAAGGGCGAATATCGCGCCAAAATAGAAAGTTTTACAGCAACCGAACCATATCTGGAAGTGGAAGCGGCGGAGCTTGTATCGCAGATCAGTGAGGAAAACAAGCATAAAGAACTTGCCTTAAGGCGCATGATTCTTGGCCTTTTTGAGAAGCTGACAACAGTCAGCAGCAAGGTATCTTCTGAGATACTTTCTTCTGTGAATAGTGTGGAAGATATCGGCCAGATGGCAGATATTATCGCGTCCGGCGTGCTTTTCAAGCTGGAAGACAAACAAAAGGCGCTGGAATGCGCGGACGTGATCGAACGGCTCGAAATGATGGTGGGTCTGCTGACAAACGAGCTGGAAGTGACGGAAATCGAAAACGAGATCAGAAGCAAGGTCAGGAAGCAAATCGACAAATCGCAAAAGGAATACGTGCTTCGCGAACAAATGCGCGCGATTCAAAGCGAGCTTGGCGAAGCGGGCAGTGTGCAGTCTGACGCGGACGAGCTGAGGCAAAGACTCGCAAAGCTTGATTTAAGCGACGATATTCGTGAAAAGACGGAAAAAGAAATATCGCGCATGGAGAAGCTCTCCCTTGGGTCTCCCGAGCTGGGTGTCATCCGCACATATGTGGAATGGATACTCGAACTTCCCTGGGGCAAATTCACTGACGATAACCTCGATCTTAAGCACGCGCGCAAAATACTCGATGAGAACCATTTTGGCCTCGAAAAGGTCAAAGACAGAATTGTTGAATATCTTGCGGTACTCGGACGTAAAAAAGACCTGCGCGGTCCAGTGCTCTGTTTTGTCGGCCCTCCGGGCACCGGCAAAACGTCTATTGCGCGCTCCATCGCGCGTGCGCTTGGCCGCAACTTTGTGCGTACCTCTTTGGGCGGCGTGCGCGACGAGGCGGAAATAAGGGGTCACAGGCGCACATATATCGGCGCGATTCCCGGACGCATTATCGCCTCCATCAAGCAGGCAGACAGCATGAACCCTGTATTTTTATTCGATGAGATCGACAAGATGGCAAGTGATTTTCGCGGAGACCCCGCATCGGCGATGCTCGAAGTACTTGATCCCGAGATCAACAACAGCTTCCGCGATCACTATCTTGATCTGCCGTTCAACTTGGAAAACGTTATGTTCTTAACGACGGCAAACAGCTACGATACGATTCCGGCTCCCCTGCTTGACCGCATGGAGATCATCGATCTGTCGAGCTATACAGAGCTAGAGAAGATGGGTATTGCGAAAAACCATCTGATTCCCAAACAGCGCAAGGCGCATGGGCTGGAAGCCTCAGAGGTCACGATTCGTGATACCGCGCTGACGGAATTGATACGGCGCTATACGCGTGAAGCGGGTGTGCGCGAGCTTGAACGTAAAATCGCCACAGTCTTCCGCAAATCGGTGGTGGACTTAACCGGCGGTCGCTCACGTATCATGGTCACAAAAAATACGCTGCAGCGTTATCTTGGGCCTCCGATCTATTCGCTGACCGAATCGGGCACCGAGGACAAGGTGGGCGTGGTGACAGGCCTTGCGTGGACTGCCGCAGGCGGTCAGACGTTAACCGTTGAAGCGATCAAAATGCACGGCAAAGGCAAGCTGCAGCTTACGGGTAAGCTCGGTGAAGTGATGCAGGAATCAGCCAAGGCGGCACTCAGTTATGTGCGCGCCAACAGCGAAGCGCTATGTATCAACGAAGATTTTATCGATAATGCGGATATTCATATCCATCTGCCCGAGGGTGCGATTCCAAAAGACGGACCGTCCGCAGGCATCACGATTGCGACGGCGCTCGTTTCGGCGCTTTCCGGACGTACGGTGAAAAGCGATATTGCCATGACAGGCGAGCTCACGCTGACAGGCCGTGTGCTGCCCATTGGCGGGCTTAAGGAAAAATCCCTTGCGGCGCTTAAAGTAGGCATCCGAACCATCATCATCCCTGCAGGCAACGAAAAGGATATACAGATGATGCCCGCCACGGTGCGCAAATCCATCAAGTTCATCCGCGTGTCACAGCTTAACGAGGTGCTGGATATCGCAATCAATAAGGAACTGGAGGGCGCATGCAGATAAAAAACGCCCGTTTCTTGAAGAGCATGAAAACAAAAGCGGATTATCCGTCTCTTGACATGCCCGAAATTGCAATATGCGGCAAATCCAATGTCGGAAAATCGTCGCTCGTTAATTACCTGACGAACCATTCGAAACTTGCCAAAATCAGCTCGAACCCGGGCAAGACACGGCTTGTTAATTTTTTTGTTCTCAATGAAGAATTTCTGCTTGTCGACCTGCCGGGCTACGGCTTTGCACGTGTCTCCAAAGATGAGCAAAAAAGCTGGTCTGCGATGATCGAAGGCTATTTGAGCCACTCGAAACAGCTTCGGGCATTGATGATACTTCTTGATATCCGCCATAATCCCACAGCGGATGACAAGCTCATGTTTGAATGGGCTGCGCACTTTGGCGTTTCTGTCATTATTGTGGCGACAAAGGCTGACAAAATCGCAAAAACAAGACGGCATGCTCAGCTGGAAATGATCAAGAAAAGCGTAAGCAGCGGCGTGGATTATCCTATCGTGGCCGTCTCCTCTCAAAACCGTTTCGGAGCGGAATCACTTTTGGACGAAATCGAAAAGGCGCTGACAATATGAACATATTTGCCATCGGTGACCTTCACCTTTCCGGCTTTATGCCAAAGCCAATGGATGTGTTTGGCGAGCACTGGAACGGGCACTGGGAAAAAATCAAAGAAAGCTGGCTGTCGCTCGTCGGTGATGACGATATCGTGCTGCTGCCGGGCGATTTGTCTTGGGCGATGCGTCTTGATGAAGCGCGCACGGATATTTCGGCGATCTGTGAAATGCCGGGCAATAAGATTTTGCTCAAAGGCAACCATGATTACTGGTGGGGTTCTCTCGCGCAAGTGAATTCGCTGCTTTTTAACAAAACATATGCGCTTCAGAACAACAGCCTCGTTTTCGGTGATTACGTCTTCGCGGGAACTCGCGGCTGGCTCTGCCCTGCCAACCGTCAGTATAACGCCGAAACGGACGAAAAGCTGTATAACCGTGAAGCCGGTCGGCTGGAGCTATCGCTCGCCCATGCACGAAAAGCCGCACCAGACAAACAGCTAATTGGTATGTTTCATTATCCGCCTTCTGATCAGGACGGCTCCCCCACGATGTTTACCGAACTCTTCGAAAAATATGGTGCATCGCACGTCGTTTACGGGCATCTTCACGCGTCCAGCATTAAGGGTGCACTGTCCGGCACTGTGCGCGGCGTCAGCTATACGCTCGTTTCTTGCGACGCAACCAATTTTTCTCTTCTTAGGCTTATCTAAATCTCCAAGCCTTGTGCACTTAAGATGCCGACATCCTCTGTGCTCGGCGCTGATTTATGTGCAAAGGCCAGCCGTATCACTTCGCTTATGTGCTTGACACCCACCACATGAACGCCCTTCGCGTCCTGAACCTCATCTATGTTTTCCGATGGCACAATCACCAATGCCGCACCCGCGCGTTTGGCTGCCCATACCTTTTCCTTGACGCCGCCCACAGCACGAATACAGCCGTTGATGGATATCTCACCAGTCATAGTGATGCCCGGTGCCACAGCACGCCCTGTAATCGCGGAGAACACGGATATAGCGATAGCCACACCTGCCGACGGCCCGTCTACCGGTACGCCTCCAGGTGTATTGATATGGATATAATAATCCGATGGATTAATTCCGAAGTTCTTTTGCAGTGCAGTCAGCACGTTCTCCACAGAGCTCTTGGCTGTGCTCTTGCGGCGAAATCTCTTGACATCATTACCCATCTCCTCTTCGTCCACAAGACCCGTGACCGTGAGCGAACCGTGCTGCGCTTTCACCGCGACCGTTTCTATTTCTATGATGGTGCCAATCTGTGAGCCATAAACAGCGAGACCGTTGACACACCCAACAGTGTTGGCACCAAGGCGCAGCATCGGTCTTTTAATATATTTTCCCGTTTCAATCACCCAGCTCACATGATCGGCTTCCACTGTCTTCGCGCCCTTTTCCCGGGCAACACCGGCAGCCATTTGTATGATATTAACGGCATCGCGACCATTAGACGCATATTCTCCTACGATCGCCGCTGCGCTGTCATCGATGCTAATGCCCGCACGCGCAGCCGCATTTTTGGATATCGTCACTACTTCTTCGGGGAACAGCTGACGAAAAAATATCTCCATGCAGCGCGACCTTATCGCAGAGGGTATTTCCCGCGGCGACTTGGTTGTCGCGCCCACAAGCCGAAAATCCGCCGGCATGCCATACGCGAATATATCATGAATATATGTCGGTATGTTCTTGTTTTCCTTGCCGTAATAAGCACTGTCAAAATACACACGTCTGTCTTCAAGCACTTTTAGTAATTTATTAATATGAAACGGATGCAGTTCGCCAATTTCATCCAGAAACAGTATGCCTCCGTGAGCGCGTGTCACTGCGCCTTCTTTTGGCTGCGGTACTCCGGCCACGCCGTAAGCTCCTGCACCCTGATAGATGGGATCGTGTACCGAGCCGATGAGCGGATCGGCAATATTTCGTTCATCGTAGCGAAGGCATGTCGCGTCAATCTCAATGAATTTGGCATCCGACCGAAACGGAGATCCGTTGCCACGCTTGGCCTTGTCCATCACGAGGCGCGCCGCACATGTTTTGCCCACACCTGGCGGGCCGTAAATGAGCACGTGCTGAGGGTTCTCTCCGCAAAGCGCCGCGGATAGTGCCGTGATGCCTTCCTCTTGCCCAACAATCTCATCAAAGCTTTGCGGACGTGTTTTTTCGGATAACGGTACATTAAGCGATATGCTTCGCAGTTTTTTCAGCCGTTCAAGCTGCACCTTGGATTCGCTTTCCAGACTCGTTTTCGCGCTTCGCTTGTTTTTCATCTGGCTGTAGAAGTATGCGCCGATAATGACGCTGACGACCAACTGGATGATGATGATAAATTCTGTCATAAAAAAATAGCCTCCCGACCCCGTATGATTATTATACGAAGCCGGCGGCTATTTATGCAGTTTAATGATCAGCGAAAAAGATCGGCAAGCCGCGACATAAAGTCGTCCTCATTTTTTGTTTCTTCTGCTTTCGGCGCTTTTTTGATTTTGAATCCCGGCGTCGACAATATGTATTGGACGCTATCGGGATGATTTTTATCAGGCGATACAAACGACACAGCAGGTTCACTGTCGCCGTTGAATATGTCCGTCTTTTCTTTGATATCATCCTTCGCGCTTACGATGCCATCTTTAAACTCGATCTGCCCGTCGATCAGCTCCTGAACATTCGAAGGCAGTCCTTTTAGCGCTTTATAAAGCTTGTTTGTGCCGTCCGCGCTTTGCGATACACCCTGTTGATAAGGTGTAAAACCGCTGTGCAAATCGCCGAAGCCCGACACTATCTGGGCACCGCCATCCGCCAATTGAGCAACACCGTCATCATACGCCGCATACCCTTTGGCCATTTTGTTCACACCGGCCACATAGGAATCCAAACCGCCGCTTGCCGTCTTAAGCCCATCAGAGAGCCCACGAACGTTACCCAGCAGCTCCAACACGCCATTTGCCAGTGCCTTGACTGATTCGTCCGGACTTCCCGCAAGCGACTCGGCAAGTGCCTTTAATTGGGCGCTGTTACCCGCAAGCGCCGAAAGGTTATCGCTTGCATCGGCAATGCCCGCTGATACAGCCGACCCGTTTGCCGCCAATTCTTCGAGGCCAGAGCGAATATCACCGGAAGCGGTCTTCACCCCCCGAACCCCCGATATGTATGTTTTCAAGGCTTCCTCATACTGCGCCATGCCATCGTCGATAAGAGCACCCGAAGCGCCAAGCTGTGCCAGGCCATCACTGAGTTTGCCCACTTTGCCTGCCAGTGTCTTCATGCCATCCTTAAGCTCCGTTGTGCCATCCACCATCTCATCTGCGCCATCTATCATTTCGTCAAAACCATTTTCAAATTCGCTTATGCTGTCCGACACACCCGATATTGAAAACGCTCCCTTAAGCATCGTGATTGTGATCGGATCCATTTCAAAATTTTTAATATCCGCTTCCATCACGAGCGTGCCGTTTTCACCCGGCATGATGATATAGCTCACATTCACAGAGTTACCCACAGTCACCAGCGACGCATCCTCTGCGCTGACATTTGAAGCCGTTCCGGTATTAAATACCGCGGTCAACTGAGTCATTAAGCCCTCTCGCACAGCTTCATTACAGCTTTCGTTTGCTGTGTAATCCATTAGTATTTTCAGATGTCCGTTTGCACCCGCGAGGCTTTCCGCATCCACAAGATTGCCATCAATATAATAACGAAATCCGATTCTCAAGGGCAGCTCGCCCGTCGTCGTGCCCTGATAGTATAGCCCATCCTCCGTGGGTTCATCCGGAAAGGTAATCTTGTCTCCCTCAATGGACGGTTCGCTCAAAGTAGACAGATTCTTAATCTCTGTGTATGTCCCGTAGTCTATATAGCTGCCACGCAGATGATTGACCACGTACATGTTTTTTACACTGCCGTCATGATCCAGCGATGCATAAACCGTTTCGGTTTTGCTATTCTCCTGCGCCATTACTGGTGTCATGAAAAGCACAAAGCTCATCGTCAGCGCGCCCATAGCAGTCATCCATTTTTTAAGCTTCATAACGCTTGCCTCCAATACTCTCTTTATTCATGCGGTCACCGGAAATACAGGTCAAAAATACGGTCGCCAATACGCTAAAGTTCTTAAATTTCATCCTGTTGTCTCCCTCTAAACAGCTTTCTCTTTAAGGTTGTTTTCTTTATCACGCCATCCAGCGTTATCAGCAGCTGCGGCAAAACAAATATCGTGAGAAACCCTGAAAGCAGCGCTCCTCTGCCGATCAATGTGCCAAATTGCGCCATGGCTGCCTGTGTAAACGAACCGGCAAACACAAAGCCGGCTGTCGCGAGAACGAGCGCCGATACCATAATCGACGCACCCGCTTTCTCCACGGCATAGTCCGCCGCGCCGCGCTTATCCAGCGTTTTGCGTCCTTCCAAATAGTAGTTCGTCATAAGTATCGCGTAATCAATCGTTGCCCCAAGCTGAACGGCGCTGACAATCATATACCCCAAAAATATCATCGGTATGCCCTGAAAATAAGGAATCGCCATGTTGATCCATATGGACGTTTCAATAATGAAAAGCAATATCACGGGAACCGTCAGTGATCGGAAAGTGACGAGTATAATAAGCCCCACGAATATCATGGACAGAATCGTCACAAGCGAGAAATCTCCCGACGTGGTTTGAGCGATATCATAGATCACAGGCGAAGCCCCCGTCACATACGGTTGTTCAAAATACGCTGCCGCCACCTGCCGTATCTGTTCGACTGCTTGTGTTGCCTCTTCGCTTTCGATTGGGGTATCCACCTCCACGATGTATCTTGAATAGTTTTCGCTTAAAAATTCATCCCGTAAATAATCGGGAACGATCTCCTGCGGCGTGGCCGGGTCAATGAACGCGTATATCCCCTGCACGCTCTTGACGGTATCCAGTGTCTCGAGCTTACTCACCATATCGTATTCGCTCGTCTCACTGCCGCGCGGCACGAGCACCACAAAGTTATTGCTCTCTCCGAATGTGTTTTGGATCTTGGCGTTCATCTCGGTTTGCTTTGCGTCACCCACATCGCTCGACGAATACATGAACGTATTGTTGTTCTGCGCCATATACGAAATCACGCTGACCAGGATGAGCACACCGATGACCACATACTTGACTTTGCCGCCCAACATATGCTGCACTCTTTTCAATGAGGGCAGCAATGGTTTATGCGTTGTTTTATCAATAAACTTCACAAAAAGCACCGCAAGCACAGGAAGCAACAGCATCACGCAGAGCAGGCTCAAAACAATACCTTTGGCAAGCACCAGACCCATATCCGCTCCCATCGTATAGCTCATAAAGACAAGCGCGAGAAATCCCACGATCGTTGTGGCTCCGCTGGACATGATAGACGCAAAGGATGCTCTTTGCGCTCTTACCATGGCTTTTGCAGGATCGCTCTCCGTCTGCCGCTCATAGCTGAAACGATGAAGCAGGAATATAGAATAATCCATTGATACCGCAAGCTGCAAAATAGCGGCGCATGCGAATGTCATATAAGATATTTTGCCGAAAATCACATTTGTACCCAGGTTTAGCAAGACGGCCACACCCATCGTCAACAAAAACAATATGACCTCAGCAATCGAATTGGTGGTAAGAAACAGTATGATGAGCGTAATACCCAACGCGATCGAGATGCTGCCCATCATATTACCGTTAATGGATCTGATATTCATGTACGCATCCATGGCACTGCCCGATAAAATAACGTCATCACCAAATATGCCTTTAATATTATCGATGGCGCCTTGCGTCTGCTTTGAATAATCATCTTCCGTAAAGACGATTTGAAGCAAAGCATTTCCACTATTGTAATAGTTGTTGCGCACTTCCTCGTCAATCAGTTCAACAGGCTGCTTTAAATCCGCCACGTCGTCCAGCCAGACGACAGCTTCAATGCCGCTGATATCTTCTAAGCTTTCCTTGGCGCCCAGCACCTCAACGATGCTTTTGTTTTCGAGCATCATTAATGCGCTGCCATTGTAGCTGTATTCGTCTTTTAAAATGTCGATGCCAATTTTGGAATCCGAGTGCCCTGGCAGATATTCCGACATATCGAAATTCTGCCCAACGCCCAACATTAAAAATGCACTGACCACAGCAGCACATAAAAATAAAATAATATCAGTTTTCTTTTTTCTTATTGCATTTTCAAACAGCTTTTTCAATGATGTTCTCCGTTCTCTTTGTCTAAGAACATCATATTGCTGAAAAAAGGCATGCACAATGACCCATGGGCGTGCAAATGTACACTTTTTGGGGTGATTTTTCATTCACCCTTTCGGGTGAATGGCGCTTTATTGGTGGGTATCTGGCGAATGTCCGTTGCCAAGAAGTTTGATAAGCTGCAATCTGTTAGCGATTCCTAGCTTTTTGTAGATGCGTTTGATATGAGATTTTACGGTATTAACGCTGATGTGAAGAGTCTCGCATATGGTTTGATTGGTCATGCCTTTGGCAAGAAGCTCAATGACTTCATATTCTCTGTCACTAAGCGCAAACTTACCTTTGAGGTCTTCCTTTTTTGGCGATATATCAAGCTCATGGCTGTAATGTTTAAAAAAATACGAACAAAGATCAACGAACACGAAGACCGAAAAAACGGCATATGAAATATGCGTAAGCTGAAAAGAGATGTTTCGAAGCAGAAAAAAGTCAATGATTGAATAGGCTGCTTGTGGGATAAATGCAATCAGAAAATATTTAGAGAGACGCAGTTTATGCGGATCGGTAATTTTCCGATACATGCCTGCCACTGCCAGCGCTTCAATAAACAAAGCGATTGAGCAAAGCGGATAAAACGCCCACAAAGCGGTCGTGACCGACTGTGTCAAATCTGCCCGGGACATGTACATGACAAGTATCGCCGTGATTATGAGAAGAATGCCCGTTATTCCTGTCGCGGACAACAGCGCGACACGCTTCTTGCTTCTAGAGATAGGAAACAGCTGTATCACGTAATAACAGGCAGCCAGAACACAGAGCATGATCAGCGCGATGACAAGAAGAGCGAACAGCGGCGTCAGCCATGGCACAGTATTCGTTTCCTGACCATTGGCATGACTATTTATGCTATACATGTAAGAAAGAAAAAGCAAAGTGGCAACCGGCAGCAGCACCATTAATGTGCGTCCGGCTAATCGATCCTTTGTTCTCACAAACATGATCATCGAAAAAAGCACGGCTGAGGATAATAGAGATGTTTCAATAAACTGTATTGCGTCAAATAGGATGCCCACACACACGCCTCCGAACTATTATGCCAAAATTATACCATCCCCTATTGGACGTGCATAGCGTTTCGATAATTGTTTACAACATTTTTCAATATACTAAAAACGCTGCTATTCTACTTGAATAATGATTAACGTTCAATAAAGAAAAAAGAGAGCACGCTTGGGGGCACGCACTCTCTGACGTCATTTAACTGCCGAAAGGCAGGGTTAAGGCACATTTTAGCTTCAAACGCGCTATGTAATAATTTTACCTAGCACAGATTGACTGTGAGTTTCATCCAAATGTATTTTCAGGTTCACATGGCACCGCTTCAGGAGCAGGCACCGCTTCAGGAGCAGGCACCGTTTCAGGAGCAGGCACCGCTGGTTCCGCAGGCATCGCCAGCGATATCGCATTACCCGTTTTCTTGACTTTATGGTTGTCATACAGTGCAGTGATGGCGAAGTGGCAGGTGGCGCCCGGCGCATAGCCTGAAATCTTCGTCATATCTACTGAGCAGCTTGTCTTTCCAGCGTCCGTTATCCACCTGACGTAGCCGTCATTCGGATAGCTCGGGCTTGAATTGGAGAACGAACACACCACTTTATATCCGTTGAACTGCGGATGATTGATCTGGCTCCAGCTTAATCGAGCCGTATTGCCGTCCATCGAACCGCCGATACTCGTTGAGACATATCCTTCCGTCCAAGGCGGGGCTTCCGTGCAGGATGGCACTTCCGTACAAGACGGCGCTTCCGTGCAGGGCGGCGCTTCCGTGCAGGGCGGTGCAGTTGTCGGCTCAACCGGAGCAGCAGCCTTCTTTTTACCGGGCACTGTCAGCTGAACGGCGTTGGCCGCCACCTTGCTTCCGTCCTTATAAAGATACGTCACGCTAAAGTAGTAGCTTTTCCCTGCTTTGAGGCCGCTGGTACCTTCATAGAGCTTTATGCTCGTGGTGTCTCTATTTGTGATGTATTTTAAGTACCCGTCATCGGGGTATTTTGGATTCGGATTGGTTTTAGAAGCCACAACTTTATATCCTGAAAACGTTTCAGACGTATCTTTACGCCACTTTATCAACACGGCGTCTCCAGAAATGCTTCCTGTTAATACCGGTTCCTGCTCTGGCTGCGGCGCTTGCGTCGGCGAAGTCGGTGCTTCCGGCGATGTTGATATTAGCGGCGAAGCTGACGCTATCGGCGAAGCACCAGGTTTTGGTGTGGACGTCACGATTTCAGGCATTTTGGCGCTGACAACGTTGCTGAACAGCTTGGCGACGTTTCCGTAATGTACATATACGCCATAATATTTGACTGTTCCTGATGGGATGCCGCTGTTTTTGGGTGTTAGCTTGCAGCTTAATGTCTGCTTGCCCGATGCTTGGAACGTAAATGACTGAAGTCTCTGCGCATTGAAGTTCTTCACATCCGACGCTGTATCAGCCGCCACAACATCATAAGTCACTTCTCCGTTGTATCCCATCGATTCAAAATCAAGCTTCGTCCATTTGAGCGTCAGACCACCAGTGATCTCCTTGACAGACAAATCGGGGGCACTGTAGGTATTCTTGATCTCTCCGACCACATCTTCAACCTTATCTTCATTGTTAATATCCACGCCTTGTGCCATTTCGCTGAGTTTAAAAAGCCCCGCGGAGACATCGATTGAATCCGCTTGCAGCTTATCTTCCAGCGTGCCTGAAACGATTAATAGGTCAATCATATCTCCGAAGCTGTTCTCAAGCATTTGTTGAAGTGTACCAAGTGTGTCATCATCGTCGCTGATACCAAAGCTCCCAATCAGCACATACTTATTTTGTTCGCTGATGTAGCCTAAGTCTTTTGCTTGTTCGACAATCTGGTATATCGCATCCGCAGCGGGTTCGCCGACACAATCCAACCTTTCAATCAGCTCAGCCGCGTCTTCGTTCTGTCCCACAAGTTCGGTGACTTTGCTCTCTTTATCCACATTGACGCAGACGCTCGGATTGATATCAACTGTAAAGCACGCAGACGCAGCCTGCACCGCTTTCCCGTGTGCCGAATTTAATTGCGAACCGATAAATATGCCCATCAGCAGCAACGCAGCCGCGGGAACCGCGATCATCACTGCCTTTTTTATCTGCTTTGCCAGCTTTGTTTCCTTTTCTTTTGTTTTCAGCACTTTGCCGCACTGTTCCACCGTCCTGCTGATTAAAGTATCGGACGGCGATACTTCTTTGATGGCGATTGTTTCTAAAAACGTATCTATGTCAAACATATAATTCACTCTCCAATACGCTCTTTAGCTTTTTCTTGGCCGTGTTGATGCGCGATTTGACCGTCCCTTCAGGCACGCCAAGCACACCGGCAATCTCCGAGTATTTCATCTGTTGATAATAGAAAAGGACCATTGGCACCTTTTGCGGCTGCGGAAGCTTGTCGATATTGGAAATGAGAAGGGCTTGAATGTGCTTTCTTTCGATCTGTTCCTCCACCGAATCGCTGCCGCCCGCTGTCATCAGCACGTAATCCTTCGCACTGGTAGACTCAAAGTCATCCTTCATGAGCTGCTTTCTCTTGACATATTGTCTGTAGTTGTCTCTAAACTGGTTAACACAAATTTTAAACAGCCAAGGCTTAAATGATTGATGCTCGTACTTAGATGCATTTTTCGTCGCTTTGATCCAGGTTTGCTGAAAAAGGTCTTCTGCGTCCTGCTTGTTAAACGTCAATCTGAAGCATAAGTTAAACAACTCAAGCTTATACGTTTCTACAAGTTTGCTCATAGCTTGCCTATCTCCTTTTATAAAGAGCTCAAAGATTTCATCATACGCGCACACAAATGCATCCTCCTTTCCAATACTTAACGTAGTGTATTTATAAAAGTTCATTTTTCGAGAAAGAAATTTAGGATATATTATCATAAATTGTATGTTCTAATCAAATATATTAGCATAGGCAATTAAAGGCATAGAAAAAGACCGCCATTTTGACGGTCTTGCATTTGAATTTATTCCACTAATTGTGTGTGCCTTCATATACGCTGATAAAAGGCCGGACGTTACTTGATGTTTTTTCGAGTTCCTCCTGTTCGCCGACCGCCTTGGCCGCTGCCCTGTAAACATCTTCGCTGGCACTCTTTAGCTTGCACAGCTTTTGATAACAACCCGCCACAGCCGTTCTCATCAGATCCTCTTCATTCTTTGCTTTACGCACAATGGCGTTTGCTTGATTCTGTGCCTCAGCAATAATCGTCTGAGCCGTTTCTTCCGCACGTGTGAAGGTGCCTATGATATACTGTTCGTTATGTTGGTACTTCAAAAGTTTATTTTTTAGCTGATGGTTTTCATCCCGCAATGCCATGATACGTTCTTTCTGTTCCTTAAGGCACTCTTCATAATCGTTCCTCACTTTTAACAGCAATCTGTCTACGTCGGCGGCATTATATTTTCCCATAATGCTCTTTTTTAAATTGTTCATTAAGACCACCCTTTCTTTTTGCAAAAGAATAGCACCGCCCGACTCTTAGAAAATGTCGGACGGTGCGGTTTGGTACGTCTTATTTTGCGAAAGGCCTTAGATGGCCCACTGTTCCAATAAGGTCTTTTTCAGGTCGTGAAGCTTATATGACAAATCAACCTTGTATTCCTGCGGGTTGATAAGACGCTTGATCTCATCCCAGAACGTGGCGAGATCCTGTTTCGCGTATTCCTGAATATCCATCAGCGACGGCGATTCATATACCTGTTTTCCCTCCACGTAGACAGGAACCAGCAGCTCTTTTGTGTGGTAGTTGGTGAGACGCATACGCTTCCATGTATCCACGGGATGGAAGATCACAAGCGGCTGTGTTTCGTCAATAATCTCGTCATCCAGCATAATCAGATCAGCAATCGCCTTTCTTGAGTTGTTATCGTAAAGACGCATAAGCTTTTTATAGCCGGGGTTGGTGATTTTCTCAACGTTGTCGCTCACCTTGATTTTTGGAATCATGTTTCCGTTCTCGATCTCTGCGGAGAGCTTATATACGCCGCCAAGAGCCGGGCAGCCGTCTCCTGTAATCAGCTTTGTTCCGACGCCCCAGACGTCGATTTTGGCGCCCTGCAGCTTCATATCTCGTATCAGCCACTCATCGATGTCGCTGGACGCAAATATTTTTGCATCATGAAAGCCTGCGTTATCCAGCATGATGCGCGCCTTTTTGCTCAGATAAGCAAGGTCACCCGAATCGAGCCGTATGCCAATCGGTTTATGGCCTTTTGTCCGCATTTCCTCAAACACCTTAATCGCATTTGGGACACCGCTCTTGAGTGTGTCATATGTATCCACCAGCAGCAGGCATGTGTCGGGGAAAATATCCGCATAAGCGCGAAACGCGTCAATCTCCTGAGGAAAACTCATGACCCAGCTATGCGCGTGCGTGCCTTTTGCGGGTATGCCGAAAAGCTCACCCGTCAGCACGTTAGACGTGGATGAGCATCCGCCGATGATGGCGGCTCTGGCGCCGTAGATGCCCGCGTCAGGCCCCTGCGCGCGGCGCAAACCGAACTCTAGCACACTGCTGCCTTCTGCCGCATATACGACGCGAGACGCTTTTGTTGCGATGAGAGTCTGATGGTTGATGAGATTCAGCAGCGCCGTTTCAATGAGCTGCGCTTCCATGATGGGTGCCTTCACGCGAACAATCGGCTCATACGGAAAAATGACCGTGCCTTCCTTAACCGCATATATTTCGCCAGTGAATTTAAACTCTTTAAGCAGCTTTAAGAACTCTTCATCAAACAGCGATAGCGAACGCAAATAGGTGATATCCTCGTCCGTAAAATGTAGATTGTTGATGAATTCTATGACCTGCTCCAAGCCTGCTGCAATTGCGTAAGCGCTTTCGCATGCGGCCCTTCTGTAAAACAAATCAAACACGGATACCTTTTTTGACATCCCGCATTTGTGGTAACCATACATCATCGTCAGCTGATACAAATCCGTCAGCATGGTTAAATTACGCACTTTTTTATAACTCCTTTTTATTATCGGCTTCGGATACATCACGGTCAGCTTCCTCAGCCTTTTTTTGTTGATTTTCCGCCTCAGCTTTCTGAGCCTTTTGTCTAACTTTTTCGAGCTTCTTCTTTGCCTTATCCGCTTTAGCCTCAGCCTTTTTTACCTTTTCCAGCTGATCGTCGTATTTTTCTTTAATCTCTTTGGCTTTGGCATCGGCCCTTTTCGCGTCTTCCTCGGCCTTTATCGATTTGCTGTTGGCCTTGTATTCCTCAATCTGCTCATTGGTCCAGCTTAAGCTGTAATAACCATCGTATACGCGCCATTCTTTATTTCTCATGAGAAACAGGTATAGAATACCACAAACGATGAGCACAATGCTGACAATCTGCGAAATTCTCAAGCTGTTTAGCATAAGACTGTCTGTTCTCAGTGATTCAATCCAGAAGCGTCCAAGTCCGTACAAAATGCCGTAGAGTGCAAAGACGCCGCCCCTGACCTTTATTTTCTTTCTGATCAGCATCAGTATGGCAAACACGATCACGTTCCAGACAAATTCATAGAAAAAGGTGGCCTGATACCAGAGCCCATCTATCTGCACACCAGCGGGAAACCACTGCCATGCTTTGTCCAAAATCAGGCCGCCATGAGCTTCCTGGTTCACAAAGTTGCCCCAGCGCCCGATACCTTGAGCGATAATCAGGCTAGGCGCGGCGATATCCAGCACTTCCCCGACAGATACCCTGCGCCACAGGTAAAAAATGATCGCAGCGATGGCACCGCCTATGACCGCTCCGTATATGGCAAGACCGCCTTCCCAAATTGCAAAAATTTTTAACAAGTCATTTGCATACCTGTTCCATTCGAATATCACGTAATAAAGGCGCGCACAAACGATAGAAACAGGAATTGCAATCAGCATGAAATCAAGTATCATTTCACTGCGGTATCCCCTGCGTTTGGCTTCGCGAACACCAAGAATCACACCTATGATCAGACCTGTTGCAATGATAATGCCATACCAGTGTATGGCGATCCCATTTTCGCCAAACAGATAAAAGGCCACTCTAGGATCTTTCATATTAACCTCCAAATAAGTACCGAATATTGACACTGAGCTTATTATATGTGTTTGAATCTTCCGGGTCAAGAAAACAAAAATTGCACCCGTTTACCGAATGCAATTCCTCTCATGCTTATGCTTGTTTATTTTCTATATAAAATACGCAGGCCTGATGCGAGAGAGAAGTCCTGTATTATTTTATCATATCTTGTACTTTTAGCGCAAAAAGACCTGCCTTTTCTTCCGCAGACTCAATGATTTCAATATAAAAAGCAAAATCGTACATCGACATTTCTTCAACCACGAAGCTTTCAAAAACATCCACCTTGCATGACTTTTGTTTTTCAATGGCCAGCGCTTTTTTCGCGGCGTTAAACGCGCCCGAAACCACGCCGTAAACGAACGGCGATGAGCCTTCTTCGTTGACCTGCGGATCAATAGCCGCAAGCACGTCGCAATCCTTACGAATCACATCAAAAGGCACCGGATTCACGCACGAACCATCCATCAGCATTTCGCCGTCTATCTCATGTGGCATAAACACACCGGGAATGGATACCGCCGAACGAACAGCCGGGCCCACATCTCCGCTGTCAAAAACCACTTGCTGTCCGGTCACCCAATTCGCGGCAATGATTTTCAAAGGAAAGTAAAGCCGGTCGAAGACCTTAACCGGAACAATCATCTGATAATACTCTTCAAGGCCAAGGCTGTCGAGAATGCCATACTTGGCGTCCTTTATTCTATTAATATTGATTGGACGCTTTGATCCTGGAAAATTGATTTCCCGCATAAAATCGATCATGTCCTCGCTGGACATGCCCGCCGCATACATGGCCGCCACAACCGCGCCAACGCCTGTTCCAGAGACGATATCAGGCTTGATTTCCAGCGCTTCGAGAGCTTTGATGTATGCAATACTAGCGATGCCTTGCGCACCGCTTCCTCCAAAGGCGATTCCAAGTTTCTTAGACATAGGCTTACCCTTTCATCAGTTCTTTATTAAGCTGCTCAATAAACCCCGGGCTATGGGTCTCGGCACGCTTATATATACTTTTGTATTTATAAAACTCCATTGTGGAGACATCTTCAAAAGTCGGCCTCTCAAAAATCTCCACCGGTGTCTTTTCAAGCTTTGAAGAAATAAGTGCCTCTTGTGTGGCCGCCCACGTCGCATGCAGCGCGTTTTTTATATTGGGCTTAAATGTGTTGGGCCTCACCTGCGAGACATCGATCGCAATCAACACATCACAGTCATTTCGCAAAATATCAAAAGGCACAATATTAGTCGCCCCACCATCCACATAATAGGCATCCCCCGCTTTCTGCGGAACAAAAACACTGGGAAAAGCAATACTGCCCATAAGTGCCGGCAGAATATCGCCCGAATCAAACACCTTTTCCTCTAAGGTGTTAAAATTAGTTGCTACAATCTTAAGAGGAATATCGAGCTCTTCAAATGTCTTTTTTGGCAGTACCCTTGATAAAAATTGCTTTGCCAAAGCCGCCGCAATATTATCGCGTCTGAGCGCCTTAATGAAAGATGCCCCGGAACGCTTTTTAATGCTGAAAAGGCTCTCAAGCATCGCATAAATGTCGCCCGGCGACAGGCCTCCGGCATACAACGCCCCAACGATAGCGCCGCTCGAGGTTCCCGCAATGATATCAGGCTTATAGCCCATACCTTCCATTGCCTTAAGGTAAGCAATATGAGCCACCCCGCGAGCGCCGCCGCCGCCCAATGCCAAGCCGATCGTTTTCACGAGTTAATCTCCTTGCAGCCAAATAACTCTCATATACTATACCATTATGCAATTGCCACGTAAAGGTAATTTGTCTCAATAATAATAAGCAAACGGCAAACTTACCTTCTTTTCACAAAGATATTACTTTCAGACTATATGACGTAGAAGGACAAAGTTTATCATGGTTACTTGTTATATGTCCCTTCCCGGTTGAGAAGTTCTATCCGTTCTGGTACAATCCAAGGAAAGCGCATCTTAGAAAGGACTTAACCCATGAGTGTACCGATACACGAAATAGAATGCTTTGTACTGGATATGGACGGCACCATATATCTTGGAGAACGCGTGATTCCGGGCGCGCACGACCTTATAAATTTTTTTAATCAAAAAGGAATCAAGTATAGTTTTTTTACCAACAACTCCTCCCGCTCTCCTGAAGATTATAAAACCAAGCTAAAAAGACTGGGGTTTGGTTCCCACCCGGCGGTCATCACGTCGGGCGAAGTCACTGCCGGCTATCTTCTCAAAACCTATGGCCCAACCCCCAACGTCTATGTGGTTGGCACGGAGCCACTCGTTGCGCAATTCACGCAAGCGGGTATAAACTGTAAAGATATGGCCAGGCCAGATTGCGTCGTCGTTGGCTTCGATACAACATTTTGCTTTTCCAAAGCCGCTCGCGCTGTAGAACTGCTGCGCGACGGAGTCCCCTTCATCGCTACCAATGTGGATGCCGTTTGCCCGCTAGAGGATAATAAGGTGCTGCCTGACTGTGCCAGCATATGTGCCATGCTCACGTATGCCACAGGCCGCAAGCCAAAGTTCATCGGCAAGCCCTTTGCCGAAACCGCGGCGTATATTCAAAGCGCCGCAAAGCTTCCTGCGGAAAAGATCGCAGTGATAGGAGACCGTCTTTATACGGATATGCAGCTCGCGCTGGAAAACGGCATGTGCGCAGTGGGCGTGCTTTCGGGTGAAATGACAAAAGAGGACATAGCAGGCAGCGACTTAAAGCCACACTATCTGTTTGACAGTGTGGCGCAGCTGTATGAGCTGTTGAAGCAAAAGTAAAACCCTAATCAAATTTCCTCACCCCCAAGTCATGAATGCGCATGAAATATTATATAGTATATATGGTAATCAAACTGAACTGAAAGGGTGAATCGAGTGAAAGCAATCGGAATAAACGGAAGCCCCAGACAAACAGGTAATACATTCTACATGCTCTCTACGGTGCTTGGAGAACTAGAGCTTAGAGGCATTGACACGCAGATCATTCAGGCAGGCGGCAGAGACATTCACGGCTGCATCGCATGCGGCAAATGCCGCAAAAGTACAGTACCCCGCTGCGTCTTCGATGACGATATCATCAATGAAACATTAGCCGCCATCCAAAACGCTGATATTTTGATACTCGGCTCGCCTGTTTATTTCGGCGGCCTTAGCGCACAAATGAAAGCGTTTATTGACCGTGTGGGATATGCGAGCCGCCCGCACAAGCTGCTTAAAGGTAAGATTTGCGCTAGCGTCGTCGCTGTGCGGCGCAACGGCGCGCTCGTCGCGTTTAACTCCATGAACAATCTGTTTACTATCAGCGAAGGCATCATCGTAGGCTCAAGCTATTGGAATCAGGGCGTCGGCGGCGCTATCGGAGATGTGGCGACCGACGAAGAAGGCATGCAAACGATGAAGACGTTGGGACAGAACATCGCCGATGTGGCGATGGCTTTAAAAAAGCAGACTTAAGGTACTAAAAAAGCCACACCAAAGTAACCCCAAGAGGAGAGATTAATATTTAAAAAGCGATCGATAGGGCTTGCGACATGTGAATGGCAGGAGGCAAGCCCTTTAGTTTTGCCTTAATGCGACGATTGTTGTAGTCGTACAGATAATTAAATACGACTTGAAATCCTCGCTAAATAGAATTCTTTTTGGCATTAAAAGCACCCCCAAAGAGCCAAAAAGCGTGCAACCTTTCGGCGGCACGCTTTTGAAATTTGTCTATTTAAGGCTTTGATATCGATTTGACGAGACCGCCCGCATCGATGATGCCGCGCATAAACGGCGGGAAGGGCTCGGCCTGGAAGGTCGTGCCGCGGGTTAAATTCTTTATCACGCCACTGTATATATCCACCTCTAACATGTCTCCGCTCTGCGTGCCGTTCACAGCTTCCTCGCATTCTAGAATCGGAAGGCCGATGTTGATAGCATTACGGAAGAATATACGCGCAAACGTCTTTGCAATCACGCAATAAACGCCGGATTCTTTAATCGCGATGGGCGCATGCTCACGCGAAGACCCGCAGCCAAAGTTGGCTTCCGCGACGATAATATCGCCGGACTGAACCGTCTTTGCGAATTCGGTATCGATGTCCTCCATACAATGCGCGGCAAGCTCCTTTTCGTCGGATGTATTTAAATATCTTGCGGGTATTATGACATCCGTGTCCACGTTGTTTCCGTATTTATATACCTTGCTCATTATTGCACTTCCTTCTTATATATTAGCGGGGTCTTCGATGCGGCCTGTGAGCGCCGACGCTGCGGCAACAGCAGGGCTCGCGAGATACACCTCGGATTCCACATGACCCATGCGTCCCACAAAATTGCGGTTCGTCGTCGAGATAGACCGTTCACCCGCTGCGAGTATACCCATGTGTCCACCAAGGCAAGGACCGCATGTGGGTGTTGAGAAAGCGGCCCCCGCCTCTACAATATCCGTCACAAGGCCTTCCTTAACAGCCTGCAAATAGATCGCCTGAGTGCCCGGGAACACGATAACTCGCACCCCCTTTTTCACCTTGCGTCCGCGCAGAATGTCCGCGGCGATGCGCAGGTCTGTGATACGCCCATTCGTGCAGGAGCCGATAACCACCTGGTCAACGGCTATATCACCCACTTCATCGATAGTCTTTGTGTTTTCAGGCAGGTGAGGGAACGCCACCGTGGGCCGCAGTGTGGAAAGATCGATATCAATCACACGCGAATATTCCGCGTCTTCCTCCGCTTCAAACACCTGATAGGGCTTAATTGAATGTTCCTTAACATATGCAATTGTCTGCTCATCTACAGGGAAAATACCGTTTTTAGCGCCCGCTTCAATTGCCATGTTGGCGATGGTAAACCGGTCATCCATCGTCAGCGCTGCAACGCCATCTCCTGCAAACTCCATCGACTGATAGAGAGCGCCATCCACACCGATCATGCCGATGATGTGCAGTATCAGATCTTTACCGGACACCCATTTTTGCAGCTTTCCGGTCAAGTTGAATTTGATCGCCGCAGGCACCTTGAACCAGCATTTGCCGCGCGCCATGGTGGCGGCGAGATCCGTGCTGCCAACGCCTGTGGAAAACGCACCCAGCGCACCGTATGTGCAGGTGTGCGAATCCGCGCCGATGATGGCATCTCCCGGCACCGCAAGGCCCTTTTCGGGGATCAGGCAGTGTTCGATACCCATTTCACCCACTTCAAAGTAATTGGTGAGCCCCTGCTCATACGCGAAATCGCGTATTATCTTGCATTGCTCGGCTGCTTTGATATCCTTGTTCGGCGTAAAATGATCCGGAACAAGCGCAATCTTTTCTTTGTCGAACACCTTGTCACGGCCCGTTTTCATAAACTCTTTAATGGCGACAGGTGTTGTGATATCATTTCCCAGCGCGAGATCGATATTTGCTTCAATAAACTGACCGGCGTGAACCTCCTTAAGGCCCGCCTTGGCAGCCAGAATTTTTTGTGTCATCGTCATACTCAATTATCTCAGCCCTCCAATTTTATTTGATAAAAGTATCTGTTGATGGCATCAATATATGCCTTTACGCTGGCTTCCACAACGTCTGTGCTCAGCCCGCGTCCCTTCGCCTTTTTGCCGTCCTTAGACAGATTCACGACAACTTCACCCTGCGCATCTTTGCCGCCCGTCACGGAGCGCACGATATAGTCCTCCAGCACAAAGCTTTCGCCGATGCAGCGCTCTATCGCGTTGAACGATGCGTCCACTGGGCCGTCGCCGGTTGCCGCCTCTTCAATCGGCTGTCCGTCATGGATCACCTTAACCACAGCTGTGGATGTCATTTTGTTGCCGCTGTTGATAACGAATGTATCGAGTTCATAATCCACAGGGATTTCAAACTGCTCCAATTCCACCAGCGCCCGCAAATCCAGATCGGAAACTTCTTTCTTTCTGTCTGCCAGCTCCTTAAAGCGGTCAAAGCTTTCACTTATGCGCTGATCATCCACCACATAGCCCAAATCCTCAAGGCGCTGTACAAACGCGTGCTTTCCCGAATGCTTACCCAGCACGATCGCATTTTGAGGCAATCCTATAGACTCCGGTGTCATAATCTCGTACGTTTTTTTATTCGCCAGCACACCATGCTGGTGGATACCCGCTTCGTGTGAAAAGGCGTTTTTGCCTACCACGGCTTTATTGGGCTGCACAGGCACGCCTGTAATCGCCGAGATTAAACGTGAAGAATTATAAATCTGTTTTGTATTAATATTCGTCGTATAGCCGAAGAAGTCCTGTCTCGTCGCAATCGACATAACAATCTCTTCCAGCGCCGCATTACCGGCTCTTTCGCCGATGCCGTTGATTGTGCATTCCGCCTGTGTGGCACCCGCGCGCACAGCCGCGAGAGAATTCGCTACAGCCAACCCCAAATCGTTGTGGCAGTGCACTGAAAGATCGACTTTTTCAATGCCTCTGACGTTTTCTTTGATGTTCCTAATCAGTGCGCCAAACTCCTCAGGCATTGAGTAGCCGACAGTATCGGGCACATTGATGCATGTCGCGCCTGCCTTAATGACGCTTTCCAACACTCGGTATAAGAATTCCGGCTCACTCCTCGATGCATCCTCAGCTGAGAATTCGATGTCAGCGCATAAAGACTTTGCGTATTTTACCATTTCAATCGCCTGATTCAGCACGTCTTCCGGCTTCATTTTGAGCTTGTATTCCATGTGTATCGGCGATGTCGCGATAAAAGTATGGATTCTTGGGCTCACTGCGTCTTTAACCGCTTCATAGGCAAGGTCTATATCCTTTGTCAGCGCTCTTGACAAGCTCGCGACACGCGCATTTTTCACTGTTTGCGCAATGGTTTTTACAGACTTGAAATCTCCTGGTGACGCGATGGCAAAACCCGCCTCGATAACATCAACACCGAGCTTCTCGAGCTGGCGAGCCACCTCAATTTTTTCCTGCAAGTTCATGCTGCATCCCGGCGATTGTTCTCCATCTCGAAGTGTGGTGTCAAAAATCTTAATCGTGGTCATTGTTTGGCCTCCTTTTCTATATATCTTCGTTTATTTTCCATGTTGTTTCAAAATGATAATAAAAAAAGCCTATCGTCATACAGAGACGAAAGACTTCGCGTTACCACTCTGCTTGCGGCAAACAAGGCCACCAGCTTAACAGGGCACAACATGATGCCCGTCCTCGTGTAACGTTGAGTCACTACGTCTGTGCCTACGAATAGCTTCGACACAGCGGCTTCGGAGCGAGCTTCGTCAAATTCTGCCTGCCGTCTTCCACCAACCAACGGCTCTCTGCAAAGCAGGTTTTGGCTACTGTTCTCCATCACAGCCTTTATTGCGACTATTATAAACGCGAGACAATGGCTTTGTCAATAAAGATTTTTTAAACACAAAGGCCATACGGAAAATCCGCATGGCCTTTGATGATACATTTAATGGTTTACTTAAAGAACAGATCGATCAGCGAGCCGTTTGCGAACAGACCTGCAAAGACGATGGAAACCATCGAGAGCAGCTTGATCAATATGTTGATGGACGGGCCGGAGGTATCCTTAAAAGGATCACCGACAGTATCGCCAACGACCGCAGCCTTGTGCGCATCACTGCCCTTGCCGCCGTTGTTGCCCGCTTCGATATACTTCTTCGCGTTGTCCCAGGCGCCGCCTGAGTTGGCCATCATGACTGCGAGAATGAAGCCTGTTACCACGGCACCAGCCAGCATCGCCGCAACCGCATAAGGCCCAAGTATAAGACCAACAATAATTGGCGAAATGATGCCCGTAAGCGCCGGAAGAATCATTTCCTTCTGTGCGCTGCGCGTGCAGATATCCACACAACGTGCGTAATCGGGTTCGGCTTTACCTTCCATCAAGCCCTTTATCTCACGGAACTGACGGCGCACTTCTACCACGATGCCCTGTGCTGCGCGTCCCACAGCGTTCATCGTCATAGACGAGAACAGGAACGGCAGCATACCGCCGATGAACAATCCGATCAGTGTGGCCGGGTTCAAAATGTTCAGTTCTGTCAGGTGCGCTTCATTCATGTAAGACACGATCAGCGCAAGAGCCGTCAGAGCCGCAGAGCCGATAGCAAAACCTTTACCCGTGGCCGCTGTTGTGTTACCAAGCGAATCCAGAGCATCTGTGCGTTTGCGCACTTCGGGATCCATATGGCACATTTCAGCAATACCGCCGGCGTTATCTGCCACAGGACCATACGCGTCTGTTGCCAGTGTAATACCCAATGTCGAGAGCATACCGACAGCCGACAGACCGATACCGTAAAGGCCCATGTTAAAGCTGTCAGCGCCGCCCGATACAAAGAACGACACAAGTACCGAAACACCAATGATTATGATCGGCAAAAATGTAGACCGCATGCCGAGCGAAATACCGCCGATAATAACCGTTGCGGGACCTGTGGCTGAAGCGTCAGACACTTTGCGAGTCGGCTTATATGAATCTGATGTATAGAACTCTGTACAAAGACCGATCAATATTCCCGCGAGCAGACCGGATATAATCGCGAAGAAAACGCCGAGGTACTGAGTTCCGAGTACGAAATAAACAAGTAGGAAAGCAACAATGGCAATCAGCACGGAGCTGATATTCACGCCGCGCCGGAGCGCTGATAGAAGCGCCTTTTGTTCTGCTTTCTCACCCGAACGAACGAAGAATGTGCCAACAATGGATGCGATAATTCCTATCGCTGCCATGACCATCGGTATCATCACGCCCGCATTGAGCTGTGCAGCCACAGCCAGTGAAGCCGTAGACACGATAGAACCGACATACGATTCATAGAGATCCGCGCCCATGCCGGCCACGTCGCCCACGTTGTCACCTACGTTGTCCGCAATAACGGCAGGGTTTCTCGGATCATCCTCAGGAATACCGGCTTCCACCTTACCCACAAGGTCAGCGCCAACGTCTGCTGCTTTGGTGAAGATACCGCCGCCGACACGCGCAAACAGCGCCATCGACGAAGCGCCCATGCCGAAAGTCAGCATGGCTGATGTGATCTCCTGCATTTGTGTGAGTGGGCTGTACCAAATCTGAAGCAGATAGTACCAGATTGATAAATCCAAAAGGCCAAGACCGACAACAACGAAGCCCATCACGCCACCGGATGAAAACGCAACCCGCAGACCTTTGTTAAGGCTCTCGCTGGCCGCAAAAGCGGTTCTGGAGTTTGCCGATGTGGCAATGCTCATTCCGATGTATCCCGACAGTCCGGAGAAGAATCCGCCTGTCAAAAACGCAAAAGGAACAAACGGGTTGACCAACCCAAAGAACGAAAGCACCAGCAGCAACACAAACATGCCGGCAAAGAATATACCGACGCCTGTGTATTGGCGCTTTAAGTAGGCTTTTGCACCTTGCTTAATCGCTCCAGCGATTTTGGTCATCATCTCGGTGCCGGTCGAATAGCTCTTAATCTTCCAGGCGAGGATACCTGCGAAGAGCAACGACACCACCGCCCCAATCGGGGCGAGAATCATAAGATCCATAATGCCTCCTCAAATAAAGTAAAGTCTATATAAACATGAATGTTTATACGCCGAATATGAAAACCGCTTTTTCCCCATGATAATGATTCTTTATGTATTATACAACATATTTGGAATATGAAAAGAGTTTTTTATTAATAATATTGACCTTTTGCTGCCTTTCAACATTTTATATTAAGAACGTCGTATATACTCATACCATCCATAATTTTTCCAACCAACCAATTTCGACAAAGCTTATAATGATAAAAAAGCCGGCATGCATATTCTGGATTCGAATATACAAGCCAGCTGCCGCGCAGAATATAGTTTCGGCCTTTATTTTCTATAAATCCTGCAACGTCGCGAATTGGGTATCCCAGAAATAATCCTATCTCATGAGGAGAACTGGTTTTCATTCGCTCAAATAGCTTCGCCAGTTTCTCCTCAGGTGTGAGTGTTAGCTTATATCCGAATTGCTGTAAATAGGACATATTACTCGCATCGCTGAGATAATGTTCAGAAAGTGAGCGATGATACACGAATATGCCAACATGTTTTTTCCCTTCGTCAATGCGCTTTATCGCAAAGCCTTTCCCTTTTGAATATTCGTTGAATAAATTGACTTGATCATGCATTCCATCTATATTTGTCCTGCACCAAAAAAGGCTGGCCGGTTTTATACCCAGCATTGTTGGTGCGGCGTAATATGCAAGCTGCATATCAAGAGTTATATTTTTGTAAGTATCAAGATTCGCCAACTACTCTCCTCTCAGTTCCTCATTTAATAGTGTGCATCAATTTATCCTTAAATCTCTTTGAAATAATTGTTATGAACAAAACCAACGAAGCACAGCGAGTAAAATGACATAATACAGAGAAAAAAGATATATATTCATAAGATAAGATATGTGATATAATGATTTGAATATAATTTCAATCATAAAACCTAAATTTTTGTTGTAATAAAGGAGCGATCACTATATGACAAATAAGTCTACTCCCAAAAATATACTCGAAGATTTGGTAACATACAGATTGGATGAATTGATGCAGGCCGCTGATATGTGTACCTGTGATAGATGTCGCGCGGATGTACTGGCCTTTGCACTTAATAAACTGCCCTCTAGGTATGTTTCCAGCAACAACGGTGATATATATGCACGTTTTCAGTCTCTTGACTTCCAGATGCAGGCGAACATAACGACGGCCATACTCAACGCGATTGAAGTTGTTAAAAAAACACCTCACCATGAAAGAGGTCAATTTTAAACATTTTTTAAATCATATAAAAGACAAAATGATCTGAGTTGTTGCTTAGATCATTTTTATTTTGCTAAAGTCAATTGCATAATGGCCCCATCTTCTGTGCTGATTCCCTTTTAGCCAGTTCGTAGCTTGGCATTATGATTTACCAAGATTTATGCGTTCGATCAGGTCATGTACGAAATTGCTTGCGCTTCCTATTATCATTGAAATTAACCATAATGAAGCCCGCAGCAATGCCTCAGAAATGAAAAAACCTCGAATCAATCGAGGTTTTTGGTGGGCGATCGGGGGCTCGAACCCCGGACACCCTGATTAAGAGTCAGGTGCTCTACCAACTGAGCTAATCGCCCTTGTCAAGTGCAGCTTGGAGCGGGTGATGGGAATCGAACCCACGCAAC
>JAEWBO010000015.1 GCA_023391105.1 Bacillota bacterium | reverse complement strand
GGATACCCTTCGGCATACTTGTTTGTCAAGTGAGAGCCCATCGCGTCCATTACCGCTTCCGACACAAAGTTCTCAGAAGCGATAAGCTCGATATTGTTCTCCTGACGGTCAAGCTCATCCATCATGGCTTTATAGACCGCCTCGTCCACTGCCTTTACCTTGGAATAGTCAAGCATTGAATCCACCCCTATTTCACTGCGTTCAGCCAGGCTGCCTTTGCTGCCTTCTGTTCCGCAAATTTTTTAGACCTGCCCTGTCCCTGTGCGATCTCTTCACCTTTTACGATGAGCTTCACATAAAATATTCTGTCATGCGGGGGGCCCTCTTCTTTATAAACGAGATAATGAATATCGCTTATCCCCTGCTTGTGATAATGCTCCTGCAGGCGCGTCTTAAAATCACGAAAGCCACCGCCCGAGAGCACTGTTTGAAAGCTTTTCTCCAGCAGTCTGTTCACGACACGCTTGGCTTCTTCAAAGCCGCCATCCACATAAACAGCACCGATTAAGGCTTCCACCACATCGGCTTGTATAGATGGTTTATCCGCTCCGCCCGAATTGCGTTCGCCGCGCCCAAGCGTTAAATACTCGCAGAACCCTAAGCTCCTTGCCACCTCGGCAAGCGCCGTCTCGTTCACCAGCGCCGCGCGGCACTTGGTGAGTACGCCTTCGGGATCTTCCGGCCTTTCAAAAAAAAGATGCTCGCTCACTGCAAGAGCAAGCACTGCGTCGCCCAAGAATTCAAGCCTCTCGTAGCTCTCCCCCGCGTCTGCCGATGCATGAATAAAAGCTCTTATTAAAAGCTTTTTATCATGAAAGGTATAGCCTATGCTTTTTTCCAGTCCTGAACAATCGACATCCGTCATCAAAACCACCGCTGAAGCTTAACCCAAAAAATTTAGGGAAAAGCAATACCCGGAGCCTTGTTTGCTCCGGGCACCTTACCACCTTAGAAACCGCCAACGTTTTTCTCGATATAGGTCACAACGTCCTTCACCGTTACCACCTTGGGCAGTTCATCATCCGGAATATCAAGATCGAATTCTTGCTCCAGATCCATAATAAGCTCAACGATAGCCAACGAATCGGCCTTCAGATCTTCAACAAGATCTGATTCCATCGTGATGCCTTCTTCGTCAATTTCAAGCTGATCGGATAAGATTTTTCTAACCTTTTCAAATACCATTGTGAGCCTCCTGTATACACATTATTTAGTCGTTAAGTGCTACTTTAGTAATCTCTTCCTTTATGACATTCACGACATCGCCCTCTATAAAACTGACTGCTTGCCGTAAAGTGCTAAGAATCGCTTTGGCGTTGGACGACCCGTGGGCTTTCACAACACCACCATTTACACCCAGCAGCAGCGCGCCGCCGTATTCGGTATAATCCATGCGCCTTTTAAAGCGTTTGAATGCTGGCATAGCCAGCCCCGCGCCAATCTTGGTACGCATCGAGCTTTTGAGCTCCTTAGAGAGCATGCTCATCAGCACACCCGCCACACCTTCCATGAATTTAAGTATCACATTGCCGGTGAAGCCGTCACACACGATCACATCAAAATTGCCCGAAACAAGATCGCGCCCTTCGGCATTTCCCGCGAAATGTATCGGCATTTCCTCTAAAAGCTTGTACGAAGCCTTGGTCAGCTCGTTGCCCTTTTCAGCCTCAGACCCGTTGTTGACAAGCCCGACGCGCGGTGATTGTATGCCTTCCACCTTGCGCATATAAACGCTGCCCATCAGGGCAAACTGCGCGAGAAACGACGGTCTGCATTCGGCATTTGCACCGCAGTCGATCAGCATCACTTTTCCGGTTTTCGACGGCAGCAGCGGTGCCAATGCGGGGCGTTTGACCCCGGGCAGTCTTTTTACGATCAATGTGGCGCCTGCAATGGTGGCTCCTGTGCTGCCCGCCGTTATAAAAACGCTTCCTTCGCCCTCTTTCAAAAGACGAAGCCCCTTAACAAGCGAGGAATCGCTTTTACGGCGTATCGCTTCCACCGGTGATTCAGCCATGTCTATAACTTCTGTCGCATTGACTATATTTATGCGTGACGTGTCAAAATCATATTTGCGAAGTTCATTTTCAATGATTTCCTGACGTCCTGTCAGCGTGATGCTCAGTGCGGGCAAGTCTTTGAGCGCCAAAATACAACCCTCTATGATGGCCTGCGGCGCGTTGTCTCCTCCCATAGCATCAACAATGACTTTCAATCATCTACCTCTTCACTTCTTTTATCTATGGGTAGTATATAAAAAATATAATTTCATTGCAACATTTTTTCGTTTTTAAATACACTGCTGTCAAGGCCGCAATTGTTTCCCCATAAACACCATATCATCATATGTATGAAGCCCGCGTTTTGCGTAAAAGCCCTGGGTATTAAACAAAGCACGGCGTTCTCTGCACCAAATATAATAACCTCTGATATTTATTGTGCAGATAACCTATATTCTTGCTATTTGAATTTGAAGCAAAAATAATGAGGGCACTCTCTGTAAAGAAAGTGCCTGTTTTTGAGCATTCGAATCGAACGGCAGCGCTTACTGCGCCTTCTCCGTTTTTTCGGTATCCATCACATGCCGTCCGTTATAATAACCGCATGTCGGGCAAACTCTGTGCGTCAGCTTCATTGCGTGGCACTGTGGGCATGCCCCGATGCCGGGCGCTGTCAGCTTGTAGTTCGCCGACTTTCTTGTGTGTTTGCGCTGTTTGGATGTTCTTCTCTTTGGTACCGCCATTTATCTACACCTCCTCGTCGTCATACAGTTTCGAAAGACTTGAAAAAGGATTGGCACTGTCCGCCTCGGGCAAACAGCCGCATTCGCCTTCATTTAAATCTTTCCCGCAGTGGCTGCAAAGGCCTTTGCACTCTTCCCTGCATAAGAATCGCGTGGGAAGGTTCACCACCACATTGTCTTCCAACATCCGGTCGAGCTCGATGGATTCACCGTGGAACTCATACTCTCCTTCTTCCGGCTGCTTTTTATAATACTCGGCAAATCGAAAACCGATTGTATACAGAAACGGTTTTAGGCACCTTGCGCAATTCACAGTGGCCTGCGCATCAAAACGACCGGACACAATCACACCTTCTCCGTCAAAGCGGTAATCCGCCGTCACGTCGATGCCTTGCGGAAAATCATAGCATTCGCCCAAAAAGTCAATCCCTTTAAACGCACCGTGATATTCCGACGTATATAATTCGCCCTCATTCTTAAGAGCTTCAGTAATATCCAGATTCATATCTTTACCTGTCCCTAGGCAATCGTCAACGAGTAAAATTATATTTTAAGCACGGGATTCTGTCAACTTGTTTTTTTCGCACCATCAAACAACGCCCGCTTGGCCTCCGTCATCTCACTGTGCCGCTCGATATACCCTTTTAAATCTTTGACATTGGCCGTGCGTTCAATACGCGCGCCACCCTCAAACAGCCTCTTGGAAATCGCGCCGGCTCCGAACGCCAGCACATCGCAAAGCTCTTCCATATTGTCGATATTGTAAAGGCATGCCTTGCCGGGCAGCGTATAGCCCGCGTTTTCGAGGCTTCCCTTCATGTACTTTTGGCGATACATATAATAAGCGTGATACCCCGCCGCTTCCAGCATGCCATGCGCCTTCGCGACAGACTGCGCGTTCTGCGTATCCGTTGGAAACGCGTCCATGTTGGCCGCCGCAAACGCCGATGCGCGCTTGACTGCCAATGTATGCACCGTGATATTATCCGGTTTCAAACCGATCACCTGATTGAGTGACGCTTCGATATGCGCCTGCGTTTCACCCGGCAGACCGGCTATCAGATCCACATTGATCGCGTCGAAGCTCGTCTTTTCGGCCATCTCATACGCGTCAAAAAATTGCGCCGCCGTATGCTGACGGCCAATACGCCGCAGGGTCTCGTCGAACATCGTCTGCGCGTTTACGCTGAGCCGGCGCGCGCCGGATGCTTTGATAAGCGCCAGCTTTTCTTGCGTGATGGTATCGGGGCGGCCTGCTTCCACAGTGAACTCGTCTGCATTGCGTGCAATCTGCGCCGCACGCACGAGCACCTTTGCAAGGCTCGGCAAGGACAGCGCCGTCGGCGTGCCGCCGCCGATATACAGCGCGCGCATATGCCGGTTTCCGATAATCTCCTCTGCGCACGCAAGTTCACTGAGCAGAGCGTCCACATATTTCGTCTCAGCGTCCTTGAACACATCGGGCGTGTAAGACGCGAAAGAGCAGTAGGCACAGCGCGTTACGCAGAACGGAATGCCGATATAAACATCCAGCTCATCATCCTTGGGAAACAACCCCGCCTGTGCGTCCACAATGGCCTTGGCCAGCTCATACTTTTGCGGCGACACATCAAACGTATCGATGAAAAGCGATTTTGCACCGCCCGTGCCCAACAAACCTTCGCTGTCGCGCAGCAATTTTGTAGGCCGTATGCCTGTGAGCGAGCCCCAAGGCAACGGTGTCTGAAAAAAGATAAGCAGCGCCCTGTAAACACTGATCTTGGATGCGCGCTTGGCCTCGCGTTTCTTTTCCAGTTCGCCTTTGGGCAGCACGCCCGTAAATGTATTGCTCGAAACCTGCACGCCGTCCACATAAAAACGCGCGGAGCTGGTCAGTAACCCGTCCGCTTCACGAAGCGAATGCAGAACCACGTATCCATCGTTTGGTACATCAGCAGTTTCCAGCTGCTCGACGCGGCGTGTGTCGATGAACAGACGCACCGCTTCACAGATATCGTTGAAAAATGCAGGGGTTGTTGTGTAGAGCGCTGTCATCGTGCCAGAAACGGGTTGTTTTTAAACTCGGCAAAAAGCGTCGTTTTGATACCGTGCCCCGCGTACACGGTGTAATCCGTTTTGATGCTGCCCAGCACCTCACGCAGCGAATGTGCGTATTCAGCCGCGTCGCTGCCCGGAAAATCGGTGCGGCCGCAGTACATATAGAAAAGCGTGTCGCCTGAAAACATGGCGTCTTCCGCAAGATAACACACGCTGCCGCCCGAATGGCCGGGCGTATGCAGCACCTCCACCTCGATGTCCGCCGCGACAATGACCTCTCCGCCCTCGAATATGCAGTCGGGCTTCACTTTTTCAATCGTTGCCCCCGCCATGATCGCGAGGCTATCCTCATCGCTTTGCAGCATAGACGCATCGCGCCTGTGTATGCACACCGCCGCGCCTGTTTCCTGCCTGAGCCGCGCCACCGCGCCGATATGATCGAAATGCCCGTGCGTCAGCAATATATGCGTCACCTCGGTGATGCCGTTGTCTTCGAGCCGCTTTTTGATGCGCGGATAATCCGCGCCCGGATCGATCACAAACGCTTTGTGTGAGCCTTCCTTATATACAATGAACGCGTTGGCCATCATCTCTCCCACCGCGATTTGTACGACTTTCATTTTTGCCTCCATTAAAAGCTTCTTTTGCTGCAAAGCAGTATCGTCACGGGCCCGTCACCGCAGGACTCCACATTCATGTCCGCACCGAACTCGCCGGATTCCGTGTGAATCCCCTCCGCGCGAAACGCCTTGATGCACGCTTCATATAGACAACGCGCATGATCTGCCTGTGCCGCGCAGCCAAAGTCCGGGCGGTTGCCCTTGCGCGCGTCACCCAGCAGCGTAAACTGCGACACGACAAGAATCGCGCCGCCAATATCCTTCACGCTTTTGGACATTTTGCCGTTTTCCGGGAAAATCCGCAGATTCGCGGTTTTTCGCACAATATAGTCAAGGTCGGCTTCGCCGTCGTCCCGCGCCACGCCCAGCAGCAAAAGCAAGCCTTTGTCAATGGCGCCCACAGTCTGTCCGTCTACTGTAACCCGCGCTCGCGATACGCGCTCTGCCACCGCTATCATGGTTTATTTATGGATGCGGAAAACATCCCGTACGCCGGGTATGGTTTTCAGCGATTTGACGATGGCATCAAGCTGCGATGTTTCGGATATCTCAAACCCAAACACCATGTTGGCCACACGGTTCTTGCCCATACGCGCGTTGACCGAGGTGATGGAAAAGCCCATACTGAACAGCTTATTGGATACCTCTGCAATCAGTCCCGTACGATCCTCCGCGGTCACCTGTATCTCCACATTGTAAGACGATTTCTCGCTTGTGGACCATGAGACCTCAATCATACGACCCGATTCAAAATCCTCCGTTGTCACATTCGAGCAGTCACTGCGGTGCACCGATACCCCGCGCCCGCGCGTGATATAGCCGACAATGCCGTCGCCCGGAACAGGGTTGCAGCACTTTGCAAACCGCACCAGCATATCGTCGTAACCCTTGACGATAATGCCGCTGTAATCGCCCGCTCTTGCGGTTCTCGTCTGCGAAACAGGCTTTTCAAAGGCGGGCTTGTTCTCCTTGCGATATTCCTCAATGAGCTTGTGCAGAATCTGCCCCGTTGTGATACCGCCGTAACCCACAGCCGAATAAATATCTTCGGGCGTTTGCAACGTGAATTTTTTATAAATGTCCTTAAGCCATTCGGGCTTGAAAAGCGTCTTTAGATCAAAACCACGGCGTCGCGCTTCCCTCTCGAGCATGTCGCGGCCTTTGACGATGTTCTCTTCCTTATACTCTTTGCGCAGCCAGTTCTTGATCTTGCTTTTGGCCTGAGAGGTCTTCACGACCTTGAGCCAGTCTCGGGACGGCCCCTTGGATGAAGCTGACGTGATGATTTCAACAATATCGCCGGATTGCATCTTGTATGTCAGCGGCACGATTTTGCCGTTGATCTTTGCGCCAGTGCATTTGTTGCCGATCTCGCTGTGTATGCCGTATGCGAAATCCAGCGGCGTTGCCCCTTGGGTAAACTCCTTGACGTCGCCCTTTGGCGTGAACACGTACACCTTATCGGAGAAGAAGTCGATTTTGAGCGTCTCCATGTACTCACGTGAATCCTTGGTATCCGTCTGCCACTCGAGCAGCTCCCTGAGCCAGACAAGCTTTGTATCCATGTCGTTTTTCGAGGTGCCTTCTTTGTAGTGCCAGTGCGCCGCGATGCCGTATTCCGCAGTGGAATGCATCTCGCTGGTTCGAATCTGCACCTCGAAAGGGCGCCCGTCGCGCCCAAGCACCGTGGTATGGATAGACTGGTACATGTTTTGCTTGGGAACCGCGATATAATCCTTAAACCGCCCGGGAATCGGCTTCCACACGGTATGCACCGTGCCCAGCACGGCATAGCAGTCTCTCACGGATTCCACAACAATACGCACAGCAATGAGATCGTATACTTCCTCAAACGTCTTGTGCTTTTTGTGTATCTTCGTATATATACTGTATATATGCTTGGGCCGCCCTTCAATTTCGGCGTTCACATGAATTTTCTTTAAATGCTTTCTGATCTCCTCAACCACGCCGCTGATATACTCACGGCGCTCCGCGCGCGTATCCGTCAGCTTTCCTGCGATCTCATAGTAAGCCTTTTCGTCAAGATATTTGAGCGATAAATCCTCAAGCTCCCATTTTATCGTGTTGATACCAAGGCGGTGTGCAAGCGGCGCGTAAATCTCAAGCGTTTCTTTGGCCTTCTCCAAGCGTTTTTCCTCGCTCTGAAATTTGAGCGTGCGCATATTGTGCAGCCTGTCTGCAAGCTTGACGAGTATCACACGGATATCGTTCGCCATCGCGAGGAACATCTTGCGCAGATACTCCGCCTGATGCTCTTCCTTGGACGAGAAATTGACCTTGCCGACCTTGGTCACACCGTCCACAATCTGAGCGGTCTCAGCGCCAAACTGTGCGCTGATGACCTCCAGCGTCACGTCGGTATCTTCCACGATATCGTGGAAGAGCCCCGCCACCACTGTGGAAATATCCAGACCCAGATCCACAAGAATGCTGGCGACCTCGTACGGATGCATAAAGAAAGGCTCGCCAGAAAGGCGCATCTGCCCCTCGTGCGCTTTTTCCGCAAAAGCATACGCTTTTTCAAAGAAAGTCTGGTCTTCCTTGCTGTAATTCTCTTTTACCTTTTCATTCAGCGTCTTGTTGCTTCTGCTTTTATCATCCATTCAATAAATCCTCAAAGCTTGCGTAACACGGACTTTGTCGCAGTTCCTTGCGCGGCTGCCCAGCGTTTAATGCCAGTATTTTATCACTTTTGTCAACAGCGAGCAACTCAAGTTCCTTAAAGACGCGCACCGCAAAAGCGATGGTATCCGAAGAGCGGGAGAGCTTGCGCGCAATCTCGTGCGCCGTTCGCGGGCGTCTCGGCATTGACCCCAGTAAACGATAGACTGTAAGCAGCTCATTGCGATCCATAAAATACTGCCGCGCATGGTTTTTGTACGCGCCGCGCATGGCATCATCAAAGAAAGACGTTGCATGCCCGGCCCCCACGTGCATGAACCGCGTGTGCCCGGCCGCCTCGCCGCAGGCGATGCAGTTGTCCGGCGAGAACGCTTTATAGTCCCATAGCAGCAAGCGCCCTTGCGCCAGCGCCTCTTTGACGGGGGCAAGGTTTAATAGACGCCTGAACGCAGGAACAGTATGTACATTCACGCACAACCCGAAGCGGCTTTCCTCCATGGCTTTTGTCAGCTTATCGAGAAAATCGGCTTCACTGAGCGCGGCGCCGTTCCATTGACCAAGCGTGGTCACCTCATCCAAAAATCCTTGAGCAAAGTCTTCCTTGTGCGCCTCCAAAAAGCTTTCTGCCAATGTCTCATCCTGATAAAACGCGATATCTCGCACGATAAGCTGCGTCCGGTTTGTGAAGCTGTCGATGCCCGGCTCGCAGAGAAAATCCGCACGTCCCGGTATCAGCGCATGCATGTCCTTATAGCAAAAAGCCACGGCGTCCTGCTTGCGCATTTTTTGTACAATCGTAAATTTTAAATGCGGTTTTTCGTTTTTCCCCACAAACCGCGGGGATTCCAGCGTCGCGCCGATCACCGCCACGGCGGGCTTCTCATTGCTCTGACCGAACGGCTCCAGCCGCTTTAAGTCCTCCACGAGCTCGCGCGTCATCTCACCCGCGCTCAGCGCCATGTCGTACATCTTAAGCTTCACAAAAGCGCTTTCGTCATAATGCTGCTTGATATGCTGACAGACGTCTCGCCGCAGCTCATCAAGAATATGCGGTGCAATGGTGAGGCCTGCCGCCTGAGAATGGCCGCCGAATTTCTCGTACCTATCCGTAAATACGCTTAATACCTCGTATATGTTGATGCCCTCGATGCTGCGTGCGGAGCCCACAAGGCTCTCCTGTCCGCCAAACAGCACACAAGGTCTTGTATACTTCTCCGCAATCTTGGCGGCAGCTATGCCGATCACGCCCGCATTCCAGCTTCCTTGGGCGAGCAATATCGCGGGGTCGCTGTGGTAGCCGCATGCATCGATCATCGCTTCCGCGTCCGCCAATATGTCCTCGACATCCTTCTTGCGCGCGTCGTTAAGCGCGCAGAGCTGCTGCGCGCTTTGGCGCAGCTGCGTGCTGGATCTGGTGCTTTTGAGTATATCAATCGCCGCATCGGCGGTGTCCATGCGTCCTGCCGCGTTGATGCGCGGCCCCAGCCCAAAGCTGATGCCAAACGACGATATCTCCTCAAGATTGATGCCGGACGCCTGCGCCAGCGCCTCAATGCCTGCCGAGGGCTTCTTTCGCATTTTCTCAATGCCCATGTGCGCAATCACGCGGTTTTCACCCAGCAGCGGCACAATATCCGTGATGGTGCCGATGGCGACGAGATCGATATAACGCATCGCTTCAGCCAGTGTTGAAAGCGCATGAATAAGCTTAAACGCCACGCCGCAGCCCGCGAGGTTCGTATCCGGATATATGCTGTCCGGACGTTTTGCGTTGATGATATACGGCGTGTCCGGCAGTGTCTCGCCGCACTCATGGTGGTCAGTGATGACCACATCCATGCCAAGGCTTCGCGCAAGCTGTATCTCGTTCACGTTTGTGATACCGCAATCCACCGTGATAACCAGCGTGCAGCCCTGTGCCGCAATCTGCTCCACCGCCGCCGGATTTAAGCCGTAGCCTTCCTTGTGGCGGTTGGGCGTCATGATGCTCACATTGGCGCCCTTGCTTTCCAGAAACAAATACAGCGCAGCACCGCCCGTGGTGCCGTCAGCATCGTAGTCACAAAAAACGGTCATTTTTTCTCCGCCGCTAATCGCCTGATTAATTCTTTCCACCGCTTCATTCATATCGGGCAGAAGATACGGATCAATAAGCTGTTCAGGCCCCGGATGCAAAAACCGCTTTGCGGCGGTCGGCGTGTCGATTCCGCGACGGCACAGCAAGTCCGCCACCGGTTCACTCAAGCCTGTCGCCGCCTTGATCGCAGTCACCTTTTCATTTGTGCTTTCGGCCAAAGCAGGCCGCATAGCATAGCTTAACACGATTGAACCCTCTCCGTCGTTTGATAAATACCGAAAAGCCTCTCCCTTTGTGAATCCCAACAGAATACATGTCTGAGACCCGTAAAAAGGAAAGGCTTTTTTTGTTTGATTAATGTCGTTTCACGATTACGCTTTCTTTTTGACCGGCTTTTTATGACCGGAAAGCTTTTGCTGATGTCTGCGATCCTTGGCTTCCAGCAGCGCCACCCAAGTCGGGCTCGCGATGAATATCGACGAATAGGTACCAGAGATAAGACCCACGATGATCGGAAGCGCAAATTCCTTGATGGACTGCACGCCGAAGATATACACCGCAAGAATCGTCACCAGCGTTGTGAGCGAGGTGTTGATTGTTCTTGGCAGCGTCTCTGCGATACTAAGGTCTGCCACCTCCTTGCGTGTTTTTGTCTTGATGCCGTATCTCTTGGTGTTTTCTCTGATTCTGTCAAACACCACGATGGTATCGTTGATGGAATAACCCACGATGGTCAGGCACGCCGCGATAAACGAGCTGTTGATCTGTAAGCGCACAATGCAGACAAACGCTGTCATAATGAGCACGTCGTGCAGGAGTGCGAACACAGCGGCCAGCCCCGAAAACAGCTCAAACCGTATCCAGATATAAATGAGCATAAGGCCCGACGCGATAAGGATAGACAGAAACGCGTTTCTGATGATATCACCCGTTGTGGCGCCGCCCACGTTTTCAATCTGTCCGGGCACAGCGTTTGGATACGTCTCCTGAAGCGTGCTTGTGATGTTCTCACGCAGTTGTGCACTGTCCACGTCTTTGCTCTGTGCCTGTATGCGTATCACTGCCTGCGTCTCGCCGCTGCGCACCACCTGCGCCGTTGCGGGATCAATACCGTTCGCGTCGAGCGCCGCGTTCACCACATTCATATCAAAGGATTCTTTGAGATCAATGGTTAAAATGCTGCCACCCGTAAAGTCGATACCTAGGTTCAGTCCGCCGAATAGCAACCCGACAATGATCGCGATCACAACGATCGCCGATGAAATGAGTATGCATACCTTAGCTTTGTTCATAAACCGCATGCTACTCACCTCCTTTCGCAGCTGCTTCAGCCGCGCTTTTTCTTATGGTATAAAGCTTAAGATTTTTCACATTGAGCGCTACCGCCAGCCTCATCAGTGCCCTCGTGACGACCAGTGCCGTAAACATGGACGTCAAAATGCTGATGATCAGTGTGTAGCCAAAGCCCATCACGGTGCCCACACCATAGATTGCGATAACTCCCGCCGCGATAATCGTTGTGATATTTGAGTCAACGATTGTGCTCAGCGCCTTGGAAAAACCGGAGTTCAGCGAAGCGCGCAGCGTCTTGCCGGTGGCCAGCTCTTCTTTAAATCTCTCAAATATGATCACGTTCGCGTCCACCGCCATACCGACACCAAGTATGATACCCGCGATGCCCGGGAGTGTCAGCTGGATGGAAGGAATCAAGGCGAGCAGGAACAAAATGATGAAGCTGTAAACACATAGCGCAATCACCGCCATCACACCGGGCAGACGGTAATAGACGATCATGAAAATAAACAGCAGAATGATACCCACCAGTCCCGCTATGAGGCTCTGGCTGAGCGCATCCTCGCCAAGCGACGCGCTGATGGTGCGGTTCTCAATTTCCTGCAGCTCCAGCGGCAGTGCGCCCGACTGTATTTGAACAGCAAGATTCTGCGCTTCTTCGGCATCAAAATATGCGCTTCCGCCCGAAATAACGGCCGTACCGCCGTAAATCGGCCCTTCTTCTACAACGGGGCTTGATATTGTCACACCGTCAATGACGATATCGAGCGGGTCTCCCGTGCCATAAGCTTCAGCGGTAATCTCTCCGAAAATCTCGGCCCCTTCGGCATTGAACTTAAGCTGCACAATGGGCTCGTTTGTATCGGACAGATACATTGCCGTCGCGCTTTCCACCATATCTCCGGTGATTGCGGTATTACCGTCAATATCCTTGATCTCCAGCACAGCGGGCGTGAATATGGCCGCAAAAACAGCGCTGGCATCCTCTTCCTTGCTGGGAATCTCAACACGGATTCTGTCACTGCCCTGCAGGACAACCGTGGCTTCCGTATAGCCCTTTTCATCGAGCCTTTTTCTGAGCACACCCAATGTGGTGTCCATTTTGCTCTGGAACTCGTCTGCGGTCAAATCACCTTGCACGGCCTGATAAACCGCGTAGCCGCCGCCTGTTAAATCGAGGCCGAGACTGACCTGTTCGTAAAGCGGATCCATTTTGTATATGCCGATCTGAAAGCCGGTCATACCAAAATAAACCGCAACGCTGAAGATTAAAACGATAACCACCAGCCAAATGATGCTGCGTTTTCTCATATCTTAACCGTTTCCTCCTTGATTGGATGACTACTGTAACGCTTTGGCTTGTCCTATTCTCGCGCTCCGTTAAAGATGAAAAAGCATTCAGACCAAAAGTCTGCCCAAAGAATCAAGCCATTTATGATCTGTTCAGACAGATCGTGACGGAAAAACTCATTTCATTATATACGTGAGCAAAATAATAGTCAACGATAAAAGCGCCCGATAAGTGAAGGGTGAAATGAAGAATATGTGGTTTGGATTAACGCCGTTTGTTTTTGTTTACAATACTTCTTTGATTACGCTTTTCAGCTTATCCGCTGATACCTCAAGCAGCTTTTGTTCCTCTTCGTTGATATGAAGATCAAGGTACCAACCGATACCTTTGCGGTTCACGGTACAGGGCAGGCTAAGCGCCACATCCGAAATGCCGTACTGGCCGTCCAGTACACTGGAAAGCGTCAGCACAGCGTTTTCATCCCCCATGACCGCCGCCGCTATACGCGCCGCCGCAAGGGCGATGCCGTAAAATGTCGCTCCCTTTTTCTTTATGATCTCAATGCCGGCGTCGCGCGTGCTCTCAAACATCTTGTGCCGGTTCATTCCGCCGCACGGGTGCTTGCACGCTTCGCAGAATTCTTCGAACGGCTTTGATGCGAGAGACGCGTGGCTCCAAAGCGGCAGCTCGCTGTCACCGTGTTCACCGATGATATACGCGTGGACATTTCGCACATCCACCTTGCAGTGATCGCTTAAAAGGTAACGGAAGCGGCCGGTATCGAGCATCGTCCCCGAGCCGATCACTCGGGACGCGCTCAGCCCCGTTTCCTTTTGAATCATATACGTCAGCACGTCCACGGGATTCGAGATAACAAGCAGCAAGGGATCCACGGCGTGTTTCATCACGCCTTCCAAGATGGTACGGACAATGCCCACATTGGCGCGCGCCAAATCGATGCGCGTCTGTCCGGGCTGGCGTCCGATACCCGCTGTAATGATAATGACATCGGCGTCCGCGCAGTCCTTGTAATCTCCGTCCCGAACGATAATCTGCTTAAAATACGCGATGCCGTGGCTGATGTCCAAAGCTTCACCGCTGGCACGGTCTTTGTCAACGTCGATCAGCACGATTTCCGATGAAAGATCGCTCATCATCAGCGTGTAAGCCACGGCAGAGCCCACCTTACCCGCGCCGATCACCGCGATTTTGCTGTTGATTGCCCTTGTGTTCATGCGCCTCTCCTCCTTTACCCTTATGTTACCCACGTTTGCACCGGAGAAACAAAAAGAGCCGAAAAGCACTGATTATTTCTGCCCTTGCTTAACTGGTTAAATCAAACAGACTCAGCTGGTTGCTTTTGAGAAGACCCTTTAAGCATCCGTTTTCTTCAAGCTTGGTCACAACGGCGCTCGATATGCCCGAGCGCTTTTTCAAATCCTCAATTGAGAGGAACGGCCCCTGCTCGCGTGCGCGCACAATGCCCTGCGCCGCCGACACGCCCGTACCGCCAAGAGCGGTAAACGGCAGCCTTAAGCCCTCGTTCTCGATGACGCAATTGGTTGCGTCGGATTTATATAGGTCGCACGGCAAGAACTCGATACCGCGTTCATACATCTCCAGCGCCACTTCAAGCATAGTCAGCTGAGACTGCTCCAAAGCCGTCGCCGCCTTTCCCTGAGCTTCGATATGCGCGATGCGCGCCCTCACCGTCTCTCCTGAATGCAGATGCGCCGAGTCGAGGTTGTCGGCACGTACACTGAAATACGTGGCGTAAAACGCGCGCGGATGGTGCACCTTAAAATACGCGATGCGCAGCGACATCATCACATAAGCCACGGCATGTGCGCGCGGGAACATATAGGCGATCTTTTTGCACGAGTCGATGAACCAATCGGGCACCTTTGCCTGTCTCATGTCCGCTTCCCAGTCGTCCTTTAAGCCCTTGCCTTTTCTCACCGACTCCATGATAAAGAACGATTCCTTTGCGTCCATGCCCTTCGATACGAGGTAGTTCATGATATCGTCACGCGTACAGATAACCTCGCGCAGCGTGGCTGTGCCTGCCTGTATGAGATCATGCGCGTTGTTGATCCACACGTCGGTGCCATGAGACAGCCCCGCGATGCGCACCAGCTCATCGATCGTGGTTGGTTGTGTCTCCACAAGTATCTGTCGCACAAATTTGGTGCCGAATTCGGGAATGCCGATGCTGCCCACCTCGGTGCCGAGTATCTGCTCCGGCTTTAATCCAAGCGCCCTTGTGGACGAGAACAGCGAAAGTGTGTCGCTGTCGTTAATGGGTACCTCTTTAGGGTCGATGCCTGTGATATCCTGGAGCATCCTGAGCGCCGTTGGATCGTCATGGCCGAGAATATCCAGCTTGACTAGCCGATCATGCAACGAATTAAAGTTGTAATGCGTGGTCACGCTGCCCGAAGACGCGTCGTTCGCGGGATGCTGTATCGGCGTAAACTCATGGATATCGCGGCTTTTTGGCAATATAACGAGGCCGCCCGGGTGCTGCCCCGTCGTGCGCTTGGTGCCCGAGACGCCCTTTGTCAGCCGATCGATCTCGGCCTTACTCGCATTCAAGCCTTTTTCCATAAGATAGTTCTTTACGAAACCATAGGCTGTCTGCTCCTTGATGCTGCTGATGGTGCCTGCGCGAAACACGTGCTCTTCTCCGAAGAATTCAAGTATGAACTTGTGCGCCTCGGGCTGATAAACGCCAGAAAAGTTAAGGTCAATATCCGGCACCTTATCCGCGTTGATGCCAAGGAACGTCGCGAACGGTATATCGTAGCCGTCGCGTATGTAAGCCGTCCCGCATTGGGGACAGTCCTTGGGCGGCAGATCCGGCCCGCACGCGTATTTGCTCGTATCCACGTCAAAATCGCTGTGCTTACAGTTGGGGCACACATAATGCGGCGGCAGCGCGTTCACCTCGGTGATGCCCGCCATCGTGGCCGCAAGCGACGAACCCACCGACCCACGCGAACCCACGAGATAGCCGTCGTCGAGCGAGTGCTTCACAAGCTCGTAGGCGATATAATACAGCACGCTGTATCCGTGCTCTATGATATTATCAAGCTCAAACCTTAAGCGCTTCTCCACAATCTCAGGCAGCGGATCGCCGTATTTGGCGCGCGCGTTTTCATAATCCATGCGTTCGAGCTTTTCAGCTGCGTCGGGAATCTCAGGCATCGCGGTGTCGTCGGGCAGCAGCTTGATGTTCTCCACCTGCTCCGCGATGGCGCGCGTGTTGTCGATCACGATCTCGCGCGCTTTTTCTTCGCCTAAGTACGCAAACTCAGCAAGCATTTCTTCCGTGGTGCGGAAAAACAGCGGTGCCTGATTGTCCGCGTCCGAAAACTTTTGCCCGTGCATGAGAATGCGGCGGAAATATTCGTCCTGCGGCTCGATAAAATGCGCGTCGCATGTGGCGACAACGGGCTTTTTCAGCTTTTCACCCAGCTTCACAATGTGCCGCGTGATATCGCGCACCGCCTCCACATCTCGAAGGCGCCCCTCGCGAACCATAAAAAAGTTGTTTCCGTCCGGCTGCACCTCAAGATAATCGTAGAACGAGGCGACCTCCTCGATCTCGCCCTCGGATGCGTAGCGCAGCATCGCCTGTATCAGCTCGCCCTGCTCGCACGCGGAGCCCACAATAAGCCCCTCTCGGTGCTTTATCAGCAGCGATTTTGGCATGCGGGGCCGTCTGTAAAAATGGTTGATATGCGAATCACTGACCAGCTTGTAGAGATTGAAAAGCCCTTTCTTGTCCTTGCAGAGCAATATCACATGATAATTCTTTTTTGTTTTCTCATTCGACGGATCAAGCTGATTTTGAGGCTGACCATCCTTTTTGATGGCCATCGCCATGATCTTGGCGGTGCATTCCGCGTCGTCGAGCGCACGGTGATGGCGCAGCTTGATGTCAAAATCGGAGGCCAAATTGCCAAGGCTGTACGATTTATGTCCCGGGAACGTGCGCTTAAAAAGCCCGACCGTATCGAGAGAGGGGTTATCAAACCGGATGCCGTTGTCTTCGCCATGCTTTTTGATAAAGCTCATGTCAAACGATGCGTTGTGCGCGGCAAGCGGCGTATCTCCCGCGTATTCCTTGAACATCGCAAGCGCCTCACCCATTTTGGGCGCGTCCTTGACCATTTCGTCGGTGATGCCCGTGATGTCGGTGATCTGCTGGCTGATGGGCTGCTCCGGGTTAACGAACGTGGAGAACGTATCGATGATCTCGCCATGGCGCAAGCGCACTGCGCCGATTTCCGTGATGCCGCAGAACCTAGGATTCAGCCCTGTCGTTTCCAAGTCGAACACCACGTATTCTTCGGCAAATTCCTCACTGTACGAGCGGCTCATATCGTCGAACATATACGCTTCCATGCCGTATATCACCTTGATGCCCAGCTTCTTGGCGGCATCGAAGGCGCGCGGAAACGCCTGCACCACGCCATGATCCGTGATCGCGACGGCATCATGCCCGAACGCGGCGGCACGTTTGACCACGTCCACCTCGTCCGCACAGCCATCGAGTGCGCTCATGTTGGTGTGCATATGCAGCTCCACGCGCTTGATTTCGGCGTTATCCTCGCGTCTTTTGGCCTTGGTTTCCTCTATGCTTTTGACCGTGATGCAAAGCTCGCGCGAAAAGCTGTCGTAAGCCGCCGTGCCCCCCACGCGAAGCGCGGGCGCTTTTTGCATCCGTTCTTTGATCTCCTCACATTTGTCACGACCCACAAACGCCTTGCATGTCACCGTCGAAGTCAGGTCTGTGACGGCGAACACGATGATAGACTTCTTGCCGCGCGTCTCGTTCTTGATGTCAAACGACTTTAAGTCCATCAACTGCCCGCTGATGACACACGCGCCCGTCAGCTCGGAAAGCTCCTTGATGGGCATGGGGTCGCCCTGAACGTGCTTGCCATGTATCAGAGGCGTATCCTTCTCTTTGGGCTGCTTGGGTTCTTCTTTGACAGCGGCGGGCATGGCTTCAGCTGGCTTTGCCGTCTGCTCCGGCAACGCTTTTTCAACCGTTATTTTTTTCTCTCGTCTTTTGCGCACGGGCGCGGGCAGCACGGAAGCATCACACCGGCCGACAACCACAGCCGCGTTTTTTCCCAGGCAGCGCATTAAGTAGTCTGTCAAATAATCCTTGATTCCCATGGTCGCAAAAAGCTCGGGCGCAAAATCATCCGCAAAATCAACATGCAGCGTTTTGCCGCTGAGCTTGACAAGACAGCGCGACAAAAAAGGCGCGAACGCTTCTCTGTACGTGCCGCACAGCTCTTTTATATGGTTTTCGAACTTGACTGCATCATCGTCGTTCAAGTCACGATATTGAAAGCAGACTTCTGCATCCTCACGCACGTTTTCTCTGACAAAACCCTCAATACCAAGGCAGACCTCAGCAGGAAGCAGATTGCTGCAAAAATGGATTTTCAGACGCGAATTTTTCTTATCGTGCTGAACCTTTTCGAACTGCAGATCATAACATTCATCTATACCGACGCTCTTTTTCAGCGCGGCAAAAAAATCATTGTCCTGACTCACCCATGGCCCCCTAGTTAGAAAATAACCGATTTATTCGTTTGCGGTCTCGGCCAGCCGAAACACCTTATGTAATCAGTTCCTTAAAAATGTTTATCAAGATATTGTGTAAATGCGTCTAATATGTCTTCTTCGGCATATGTCCCGATCAGCTCGCCTTTGGCAAATAGCGCCGCTTTCTTGTCGCCGCCCGCAATGCCGATATCCGCGTGTCTTGCTTCGCCCGGCCCGTTCACGATGCAGCCCATCACCGCCGCGGTCACTGCGCATGATCTTTCAGCAAGTATATCCTGAACGCTTCTCGCAAGCCGAACGATATCAATCTTGGTGCGCGCGCATGTGGGGCAGCTGATCACCTCGGGATAGAAGGTACGCACCCCTGCGCTTTGCAATATGCGCCGTGCAGCTTCGATTTCGCTCACAGGATCGCCCGTGACGGACACGCGCACCGTGTCGCCGATGCCATCGAGCAGCAGCGCACCAAGCCCCACAGCCGATTTGACAATGGCGTTCTCATATGTGCCCGCTTCGGTAATGCCGATATGCAGCGGCGCGTCACACACAGCGGCAAACGCGCGGTTTGCCTGGACACATGTGGCGACAGACGATGCTTTGATGGATACCACCACACGGTCAAAGCCCATGTCGTACACACGGCGCACCCAATCCGTGGCACTCTCGGCCATCGCCTCAGGTGTCGGCCCGCCGTATTTATCAATCAAGCGTTCTTCGAGAGAGCCTGAATTGACGCCGATACGCAGCGCGGCACCCGTCTCCTTGGCCTTTTGCACGACCGTCTCCAGCGCGTTCTCGCCGCGTAGATTTCCGGGGTTAATGCGCACCTTATCGGCGCCGCTTTCCATCGCAAGCACAGCCAGCCGCGCATCAAAATGCACGTCCGCAATAAGCGGCACGTGCATATGCTTTTTGATTTCACGAAACGCGTCTGCGCACTCTTCGCCATAGAACGCGCAGCGGACGGCCTCGCAGCCCGCCTCTTCAAGGCGCGCAATCTGCTCAAGTGTCGCCGCCTTGTCCGCCGTATCCGTGTTTGTCATCGATTGTATCAGCACGCTTTCGCCGCCGCCAATGGCAACGCCGCCAAACGTGACACTTTTACTTTGTCTATGCATGTCAGCCGCTGAACATCCGTGAGATGTCTTGATAGGTAATCAGGAAGAACACCACGATGAGCAGCGCAAAGCCCACCAGATGGATCGCCCCCTCCACGTTGCGCGGCACAGGCTTTCTGAACAGCTTTTCGATGCCGATGAACACAAGCCGTCCGCCGTCCAGAGCGGGCAGCGGCAGCAGATTGAACACCGCAAGACTTACGCTGATTGCCACACCCAGCCGCAGCACATATTCAACGCTGCTGCGAATCGCCGCGCCAAGGTAGCTCACCATGCCGACAACGCCCATGGCATTCTCTGTACCCTGCCCCGCAAACAGACCAAATATGGCAAGAATGGTCTCTTTCACGAGCAGGAACATCCATTTAAACGACAGCGCGATCGCTTCGCCGATGCCAAATGTGGCGCGTTGACCGCCGATCTCAATACCCACCAAGTATTTTTGCTGAGCCTCGTCAAATTTGTAAGGAATATCGAAAGAAAGCACCTGATCTCCGCGCTGCACGGTGATGGGCATCATCACATGATCGGACGCCCGCGTGGCCGAATCGATCTCCATCGAAAAATCCATTGCCACGCCGTTCATTTCGAGAATCACATCGCCCACCTGAAGACCCGCCGTCTGTGCAGGGCTGTTTTCATACACAGCCGCAACCATCGGCGCGTAATCGCCAAAAGCGCATAGCGTAATGACGACAAGCAAAAAAGCAAAGATGATATTGAACATCGGACCCGCAAAAATCGCAAGTGCACGCCGGCCTGCGGGCTGCTTATTAAACGAATCCCGATCGTCCAGCTCCTCATCCTCGCCGAAAAATTTCGTATAACCGCCAAGCAGCACCCAGCGGACAGTATAAATGATATCGTTCTTGACCCACTGCTTGATCTTGGGACCAAAACCGACCGAAAATTCTATCACTTTGATTTTGCAGGCACGGCCAATGCTGAAATGTCCCAGCTCATGAACCATGATAATGATGCCGATGACCAGCAACGCGCCGATAATGCTAAATACAGTCGCTATGATATCCAAGGCTTTTTCTCCCTTTTTAATTCATTATATCATAACTGCCGCCACATAATACGTAACATTTTTTAAATGTTGTGATACACAAAATCCTTGACTTCCATATCCGTTTTGTAAATCTCAATCAGTGTGTTCGCCTTGAGGTGGGCAAATTTGTTCATCGCAAACGACACGCTCTTTTCAATATCACCAAAAGCGATCTTTTTCTCAAGGAAAAGCTCCACTGCCGCCTCATTCGCCGCGTTCATGATAATCGGCATGGCGCCGCCTTCACGAATCGCGTCCTGCGCGTGCTTCAGGCATGGGAACTTATCGGTGTCCGGCACGTCAAATGTCAGCGTTTTAAGCTTTGTGAAATCCAGATGTCCCACCACGCTGTCAAGCCGCTCGGGATGCCCGAACGCATACTGAATGGGCTGTCTCATGTCCGTGGGCCCCAGCTGCGCAATCACCGCACCGTCGTTGTATTCGATCATCGAATGAATGATGCTTTGCCTGTGCACCACCACATCGATCATATCGGGAGGGACATCGAAAAGCCAGCGCGCCTCGATGATCTCAAGACCTTTGTTCATGTATGTGGCACAGTCCACCGTGATTTTGCGACCCATGCGCCAATTGGGATGACACAGCGCCTGGTCAACCGTGGCCTTTTGTATTGTTTCCTTGTCCCAGTCAAAGAAAGGCCCGCCGGATGCCGTCAACAAAATGCGGCGAAGTCCCGTGGTGTCCACACCCTTCAAGCACTGGTAGATCGCGCAAAGCTCGCTGTCCACCGGAAAAAGCTCGGATTTGGATGTCTTTTGCTTCTGCTTGACGATATGCCCGCCGCACACAAGAGATTCCTTGTTGGCAAGCGCCACATCGATGCCGCGATCCAAGCATTCGATCAGCGGCGGCAGGCCTGCGATACCCACCACGGCAATCAGCACAATGTCCGGGTTACCCGCGGTGCACGATTCAACAAGGCCTTGAATACCAAAGCCCACCTTCATGCCCTTGGGAACCTTCTTCTCAAATTCAAGGTCTCCGTTGCAGCCTGTCAGCCCCACATAGCATGCGCCAAGCCTTTTCGCTGTTTCCAGCAGCTCGTCACTGCTCCTGTGCGCCGTGAGCGCCGTCACTTTAAATCTGTCGGGGAATTTTTCTATGATATCAAGCGCTTGCCGCCCCACCGATCCTGTCGCGCCCAGTATTGCAATCTTCTTCATTTGTTCGTCCTTTTTTATGCCACTAATACAAAATAAAAGGCGAATACAGCCGGGCTGATGAACAACACACTATCAAGCCTGTCCATCGCACCGCCGTGCTCACCCATAATATACCCATAATCTTTAATGCCAAGTCGTCTTTTGACCAGCGATGCCGCAAGATCACCGATCTGCGTCAGCGCGGAAAGCACCAGCCCCAGCAACACATACCAAAGCGGATTCATGCTAATACCAAAATAACCCTGCAGCACAGCGCCCAGTACCACAACAGCGCACGTCCCGAAAACGAGACCTCCGATCGCACCTTCCACCGTTTTGTTGGGGCTTACCTTGGGAATGAGCTTGCGCTTGCCGAAAAGTCTGCCGCTGAAGTACGCAAAGGTGTCCGTAATAACCGCCGCACCAAACGTCATGATCAACAAAAAGCGCGACATATCCGCATTGTCAATGCAGAATATCGCAAGCAGAAACGCCAAAAACAGCCCCGGATACAGCATGGGGATCACTGTGACCAAGCCGTCTATCGCGTCGCGGCCCGATAGCACCAGCACAGAAAACACCGCCATGATACCAAGCGCGATGAGTATCGCAATGCCTGCAAGTCCGCCCGCGAACAGATATGCGGGAAGCAGCAGCACCGCAAAGGCGTAGCCCAAAAGCTTTATTGGGCGCCCGACAGCAGACATGGCCTTCATCATTTCATGCACGCAAAGCACCGCCACAGCAGCCACAACAAGCTGCGCGTAAAGTCCGTGGAAATAGACCACAGTCAGCAGCAGTGCCAGTGCCGGAATTGCGTAAAGTATCCGTTTTGCCAATCAACTTCCTCCAAGGCCGCCAAAACGGCGGTCACGCGATGCGAAGCAGTCAAGCGCTTTCGCGTATTCCACTTCATCAAAATCGGGCCAAAGCGTGTCTGTAAAATAAAACTCAGCATATGCGAGCTGATACAGCAAAAAGTTGCTGATGCGCATTTCGCCGCTTGTGCGTATAAGCAGATCCGGATCCGGTTTCCCTGCCGTGCTTAAATACGATGAGATGCATGCTTCATCAATCTCTTCGACGCTTTTTCCATCGTGCACAATGCGCTTCACAGCGTCAATATACTCCTGACGCGCACCGTAATTTATCGCCATATTGACGGTGAGCCCGGTGTTGTTCTTGGTCGTCTCCACGGCGCGGTTTATTTCCCGAGTCACTTCCTCCGGCAGCTTGGACAAGTCACCGAGTGTCGTGATCCGCACGTTCTTTTCATGCAATTCGGCAAGCTCTTTGACAAGATACTCGAGCAGCAGCTTCATCAGCGTACCCACTTCATCAGCAGGCCGCTTCCAGTTTTCAGTGGAAAACGCATAAAGCGTCAGATATCGGATACCGATGTCCGAGCTCATGCGAATAATGGTGCGTACCCTTTCCACGCCGGCTCTGTGCCCGGCGCTGCGGGGTAATGCTCTTTTTTTCGCCCAGCGGCCGTTTCCGTCCATAATCACGGCCACATGCCGGGGCAGCCGCTCTTTATCCACACGACGATAAACATCCGTGTGTCTGCGGCGAAATAAGATGTCCGCGATGACGCCCAATAAATTCTCCTAACTGATCTGCGTTTTAAAATGCGACACCATAAGCTCAGCCTTTTTATCGCCAAACTCGCGCTGGCGTATCACACGGGTGGAGTCTGCGTTCTCGATGCCGCGCCTTGACACATATTCAATACAGTTTACACAAAACCCTTCAGCCTCAAGAATCGCCTTTGCCTGCGCCTCTTCCAGACCGATCACGTTTGGCATCATACTTCCATGATCTCTTTTTCTTTTTCCTTGACCATCTCGTCGATCATTTTGGTATAGTCGTTTGTATACTTTTGCACTTCATCTTCAAGGATAGCAAAATCGTCTTCTGTAATTTCACTCGCCTTTTTGCCTTTTTTAAACGTCTCGTTGGCGTCACGCCGAATCGAGCGAATCGCAACCTTCGCTTCCTCACCTTTTTTATGAATGTTCTTGGCGATGTCGCGGCGTCTTTCCTCTGTGAGCTCGGGGACAACCAGCCTGATCACTTTGCCGTCGTTGGCAGGATTAATGCCCAGCTCAGATTTCATGATGGCCTTTTCCACATCGGGTATCATTTTGGGATCCCAAAGCGAAACCACCAGCATGCGCGGCTCGGGTGCCGAAATGTTGCCGATCTGAGTGAGCGGCGTCGGTGTGCCGTAATAATCGACCATGATGCCGTCAAGAAGCTGCGGGTTCGCTCTGCCGGCGCGTATATGCGTCAGGTCTTTTTTAAAAACAGAAATTGTTTTCTCCATTTTGGCCTTTGCAGTGTCCAATGCTTCATGTGTGATATGCATTTTTCAAACCTCCCGAATTTATTTTTTAAGGTTTTGAGTTGATTCGAGTTCCGATGTTCTCACCCGATACAACGCGTTTGATTCCGTTCGGTGTATCAAGGCCAAAGCACACGATAGGTATATTATTGTCCATACACAGCGACACAGCTGTGGTGTCCATCACTGTGAGGCCCTGATTGATCACATCAATATAGCTGATAAAGTCATACTTTTTGGCATTCTTGTTGACCTTGGGATCGCAGTCGTAAACGCCGTCCACGTTCTTCGCGAGCAATATGAGCTCCGCCTCAATTTCTGCGGCTCTCAATGCCGCCGCTGTGTCCGTTGAAAAATAGGGGTTGCCCGTGCCGCAAGCGAATATCACCACGCGGCCTTTCTCAAGGTGCCTCATCGCCCGCCTGCGAATATACGGCTCCGCAATCTGCCGCATTTCTATCGCGGTCAAAGCGCGCGTCTGCATGCCTTTGCTCTCAAGCGCATCCTGCATGGCAAGCGCGTTGATAACCGTGGCAAGCATTCCCATATGGTCAGCCGTTGTCCTGTCCATTCCAACACCGCTGCGGCCGCGCCAGATGTTGCCGCCGCCCACAATGATGCCGATCTCTACACCCATCTTGGCCACTTCGATCACTTGATCCGCCACGAGGTTAATCACGTCGAAATCGAATCCTGTCTTGTCGCTTCCTGCAAGCGCCTCGCCGCTGATCTTTAGAATGATCCGTTTGTATTTGGGCATAAGCCATCTCCTTTTCGTTTCATACAAAAAAACCGGCAGTTCAATAACCACCCCAAGAAACCCTTCTGGGGGCTTTGCTAAAAAAGGGAGAGCTCATGTTTCGGCTCTCCCCTTAAGCTCTTTTTATAAATTCGCCTGTTTCATGACCTCATCGACAAAATCGTCTTTTCTTTTTTCAAGACCCTCACCCATTTCATAACGGACGAAGCGTCTGATAGAAATCTTTTCGCCGATCTCAGCTATCTTTTCGTTTAATACGTCTTTAACAGCTTTGTCCTGATCCTTGACAAACGCCTGTTCGAGCAGGCAAACGTCTTTGAAATACTTTTGAATGCGCCCTTCGACCATTTTATCGACGATATTCTCCGGCTTGCCTTCGGCCAGCGCCTGTGCGCGCAATATTTCTTTTTCGCTTGCAATCTCGCCCTCGGGCACTTCACTCGGATCCACATACTGCGGATTGGAAGCTGCAATCTGCATCGCCACATCTCTGACAAAGGCTTTGAACTTATCCGTTTTGGCCACGAAATCTGTTTCGCAGTTCACCTCGACAAGCACACCGATTTTACCGCCCATGTGTATGTAGCTTTCTACAACGCCTTCAGCCGCAATACGACCGGCTTTCTTAGCGGCGGAGGCAAGACCTTTTTCACGCAGTATCTTGATGGCCTCTTCCACGTCGCCGTTTGCCTCAACCAAAGCGTTCTTGCAGTCCATCATACCTGCGCCGGTCTTCTCTCTTAAGTTCTTTACATCACTTGCTTGAATCATATCTTAACACACTCCTCGTCATCTCTCGCTTTATGACTCCATGTTTTCCATTTCGTCGATTTCCATGTCTTGCTCCTCTGTTTCCATAGCGGCTGTTTCAGCCGTGGGATCCACAAGCTGTTCGCCCTGTTTGGCTTCAAGGCAAGCATCCGCAATCTTGGATGCAAGCAGCTTGACAGCGCGGATCGCGTCGTCGTTGCCGGGGATCACATAATCGATCTCATCAGGATCGCAGTTGGTATCCACAATACCCACGAGCGGGATATCGAGCGTTTTCGCTTCGGCTATGGCAATGCGTTCCTTGCGCGGATCCACGATGAAGATTACGCCGGGCAGTTCCTTCATATCTCTGATACCGCCGAGGTTCTTTTGGAGTTTCTCATGCTCATGACGAAGCTTGATAACTTCCTTCTTGGGCAGCATCGCGAATTCGCCGTTTTGCTCCATCTGCTCGATCTTTTCCAGCCTTCTTACACGGCTGCGGATCGTTTTAAAGTTGGTCAGCATGCCGCCGAGCCATCTTTGGCTGACATAGTACATGCCGCAGCGTTTGGCTTCCTGTTCAATAGACTCCTGCGCCTGTTTTTTGGTTCCCACAAAAAGAACGGTCTTTCCTTCCATCACCGCGTCGCGCACAAAAAAATACGCATGCTCGACCATCTTCACTGTTTTTTGCAGATCGATGATGTAGATGCCGTTGCGCTCCGTGAAGATGTACTTCTTCATTTTGGGGTTCCAGCGTCTGGTTTGGTGTCCGAAATGAACACCTGCTTCTAAAAGCTGTTTCATTGAAATGACTGACATAGTTTCCTCCTCGTTTTTATCCTCCCACCGCGTCACCTTTTTGCAATAACCCATTTTATGGGCACGAATGCAAAAATCGGCGATGGTGTGACATACATTTGAGATTATAGCATAGGGGTTTTTAATAATCAACAGGTTTATTCGCGCAAAATGTCGTGTTATAAAGACGAATCGACGCTGTAAAACGGCCTTTTCTTCATTACCGTCCGGACGGATTGCCTCCACTTGAAAACGCCCCGCAGTCTACAAAAGCATGCGGAGCGCCAAATCCCTTAATAACAAAGATGCTCTAATTCTTAATCTCTTCAACCGATTCTTTCTTTACACGCCGCATAGCCAGCACTTCGTTAAACACCACCATCAGGCTGCCCACAATCAGCATGATATAATACGTAAGAGTACGCCAGATCATCATCGCGATATAAGTTGACGGGCCGAAAAATGGCCTGAAGAAAAGCAGGAATCCACCCTCCGCAGCACCGCTGCCGCCCGGGGTTGGGAAAAACGACACGGCAAGATACACAAACGCCTGCATCGTGAATATATGCACCATATCGAACTCTCGGTTCCCAAAGGCCAGATAGAGAAAATACGGAATCACGAAGAAAAACGCGAGATTCACAAAAGATATTAAGAACGAGCCAATAGCACGAAGCTTATAACGTGAAATATATGAAGCCGCGGTGTGATAATCGTCGATTGTCCCTTCAAAATTAACCATTGTTTTTTCCTTATCCTTAACGACCTTGATACGCGCGAATACGCGAATCAACCAACCGCCAAATCTTAGCACCAGCCTTTTATTAATGATCGTGAGGATAATGAGAAACACGGCTGCGAGGTTGATAGCGAATCCAAGCGTCGCAAGCCAAAACACTTCGTTATAGTTGGTATAGTAATAGATGCCGCGGGCTATCATGGCAACCACATAAATGGCACACAATGACAGTTCGTAAATCACAAATTTGATACATACAATGCAAGTGGCTGTGCCCACCGGTATTTTGTTGCGCTTCATATAGAGCACCTGCATTGGTTGTCCACCAGTGGCAAATGGCGTCACCGCGCCGTAATAAAGACCGATGATTCCAATCTTCAAGGACCTTAGCAAAGGCTCTCTCTTGTACATATAGGCCGTGATATCGTGCAGCAACAAGCCGTCCGTCAGCCAATAAAGCAGCAACGCGCCAAGACAGGCCGCCAGCCACCAAACAGAAAAGCTTTTGAAAGCCTCTGCGATATCATTGACATCAGTAAGCAAGGCGATGAGTATGATAGCAATGATTGTTACACCAATGTATATGAGACTAAATAAACGAGTCTTCTTCTTCTTAGTCATTGACCCTCCACAAAAAACTTGTTTGCATCATAACAGAAAAAAGAATTGAAATCAAGCCGTTATTCGACAAAATAAGCCACATTATTCCACAGATAGCTGACTCAGGGTCAAATCATACGCTGCAAGCCCTACTCGGCGCGCTTGGCAAGTCTACTCTTTTTAACATTAATTAAATATAAATATCTTTCATACGCCACTTTAATCGCGTCGTCCCATGAACGGTAAATTGTCTGCCTCGCTGTATCACCCACCAGTTTCGCCATTTCTGGCTCATGAATGATACGGCGGACTGTTTCGGCCAACGAATCAGCCGTGTTTTTAATCAAAAAGCCGTCTTTTTCTGTAACCCCCTGCGATGTGCTGGCCCCTTTCACAAATACGGTGGGGCAACCGCAGGCCGCCGCTTCCCTAGGCACAAGTGATGACGTATCGTAAAGCGACGGGAACAGCATGGCGCTGCTGCGAAGGTATATCTTTGCGATGGTGTCTCTGTCATGTATCCTTCCGGTGAATGTCACCGAGTCGGACAGATTCATCTGACCCACCATTTGCTCCATATCGGCGCGTCTCGCTCCGTCTCCCACAAACAGCATATGAAAGTGTTCGCCTTCGGCTTTAAGTTTGCCCAGCGCCTCAACCACCATTTTCAAATTCTTCTGCCAGATATGCTGACCGATATACATAAAAAGCGGCACATCGGGTTTGAGCCCGAAGCGTTTGTCGACTTCGCTCAATACCTCCTGCGTGGGATACATGGGTTCAATATCGCATCCGTTCTCCATCACATGCACATCACCGCGATAACCGTATTCACGCAGCGTGTCTAAAGACGCTTCATTGACGATCCACACCTCATCAGCAGATTCATAAAAGCCCGCGATCTTTAGCAGTATGTTGTCAACGATCTTATCCGATTTGATTGCGGCTTTAAAATCGTCCTTAAACTTTGAATGAAATGTGGCCACAAATGGAATATCGCGCTTTCGCGCAATGCTGCGAGCCGCCAGCCCGGAACTGAACGGACAGTGCGCATGCACAATATCGAACGGGATCTTCTTTAGTCCCATCCAAAACGAAGTGGACATCTGCGGCATACCGACACGGTATTCATTTCGCGTGGGCACCTTGATCGATCCAAAACGGTGAACATCGAAGCCATAATCGTCTACCGCATCCGGATGCTTTGGCGTCACAACACAGCATGTATTTTGATCATTGTTGAGACAGCGGGCATAATTGAGAACCACGTTGGCAACACCGTCAACGATGGGGGGAAAAGATTCGTTAAACTGCCCGATTGTTAAATTCATTAAAAAAAGCCTCCTCTTATCGCTGCCTGTTTTATATTTTGGCATCGACGAGCCCTCACCATTATAGCAAACCCTGTAAATATTTCAATTGCGAGATTGTTAAGCTTCTGGGAACACTTTGCCAATATTATGTTGCCAATGATTCCGCTAAAGCCATCAGCGCAGCTTGAGCCTTTCGCTGGCGATCTCGACGATATCAGCAATGAATTCACCTATTACCGGCAAATTGTTGAGAAATGATTCCTGAAGCAAATAGATTACCAAAGCGCCAAGCAGCGTGAACCCCACAGCCACGCCGAACCCTCTCGCAAGTCCGCCGAGAAAATTCACCCACACCATGCGTTTGGTATTATTCAGATGCTTTAAATAATCGGCCAGTTTCAGCTTCTCAAGCATCAGCGAGAGCTCATTAAGACGCTTGCCAAGACCGCACATTGCTTTTCTTCTGCGCATATTCATCCCCTTCATAGTTAGTGTGGATAAATCACGCAGAATCATACATTATCTGTCGCCTTAAATTAAGCAGCTGAATGCAAAAAAGGCATAAAAAAAACAGCTCCTGGACAGAATGCCCTGCAGCTGTCTTTTGGGCCTATTCGATAATCTCATCAATCAACGACTTAAGCTCTTCCTTGTCCTCTGGTTCCTTGAATACAGCGTCATTTTCGTTCATTTTGCCGTCGCTTTCATATAACCATGAGTAATCGTTGTACGTCTGCTGAGCTGTAATCACGTCATCGCTGTCTGCTGAGTCTCCCGCAGGTTCATTGCTTTCTTCAATATTATTGAGCATCTTGTTAATCTCAAAGAGCTCCATATATCCCGACTTATCATCGTTTTTTTCCGCTTCGTCCACATTGGCGCTGTCGTCGTCAGATGAAGCTTCGCCATCATCTTGCGTATCTTCGGGAACTGTCTGATCGTCCTGATCTTCCGAAATACCCATGTCTTCAAGGCTTCGCGCAATTTCCTTATCGATCTTTTCCAGCGCATCAGTATTGATGCCGCCAAGAGGCGTAAAGTCCTGCCCAAAGTAGCTTCTGTATGTCTTCTCGAAATAGGCTGCTTGTGCGTTAACCATGTTTGCAAAACTCGTCGCAAACGCTTGAGCGCAGCTTTTCAGCTCTTCGATTTTGCTCTTGGCTTCATCGAGCTCACGAAGCGTCTGCTCAGCCTTTTGCTTGGCTGTGGCTTCCGCGCTGCTGATCACCACTTCCGCCTTGCGTTTGGCTTCATTGATCATGCGCTCGGATGTCTTTTGAGCACTGACCAGCGTGTTCATAATGGTCTCTTCTGCGTGCTTGACCTTGCCCACATTCTCTTTGGCCTCAGCAAGCTCACTTTTCAAGGAGACGACTTCATTCTGTAACAGCTTGAACTCATCGATAATCTGATCTAAAAACTTATCGACTTCGTCTTCGTCATACCCCTTAAAGGACCTTTTAAACGTTTTTTCTAATATATCCTTAACGGTTAAAGGCACGAAAATTACCCCTTTCCATCGTATTCGCAGGCTCCAGACATATTGCTCCGACGATCAAATAATAACAAAGCTGGAGCATTGTACTCCGACCAGACAAACACTCTGATTCTATTCAATCGATATGTTTGTCCGTCTCCGTAATAATATATCCACTAAACCCGCGTCTATACGCGACATGCCACAAGGCATCTTGCGGCATGTCGTCATCATGTGTATAAATATCAGTCGAATCTTTTAAAACCTTCACGGCTGCTGCGTTCATCCACACTCTGTGCGACATCCACATTAGACGGTGCCACCACAAAAATGCTCCGGGCGACTTTTTTAATATCGCCGTTTAACGAGTAAACCGCGCCGCCGACAAAATCCAATATCCGTTGGCCAAGCTCCACATCCAGATCATCCAAATTCATGATCACCGGCTTTCTGGCCTTTAAATTGTCGATGATGCATTCAGCTTCCTCATAGCTGCTCGGCTGGAATACCAGCATGCGCATCTTCGCTGCCGAATTTGGGAGACCCACCACTTTGGGCTGTTTTCTCCTGGAGTAACGCTGTTCCTCCTCCGGATCTTCCAATTCATCTTCAAAGAAGCCCTCTTCTTCGTCCATCATCTCTTCACCTTCAAATTCTTCCTCTTCAAGACCAACCGCGTCTAATATGCGGTTAAAAAAACCTCTCGCCATGATAATATAACCCCCTGAAAATTTTTAATTTGACCTCGCTCCAAACACGGCCGTTCCAATCCTGACCACATTTGAGCCTTCTTCAATCGCAGCTTCAAAATCGTCCGACATCCCCATCGATAGGTATTCAAATTCGGGATACTCCGCTTTATAGCGGTCGAAGAGCTTGCGCATTTTCTCAAAGTACGGTCTGTTGTCATCCGCTTGAAAGGCCGCCGGCGGTATTGCCATCAGTCCTTTTAAGCGGATCCTCCTCATCACAGACACGTCTTGTATAAAACGCTGGAGATCCTCTTCACATATGCCCGACTTGGTCGGCTCTTTTCCGATATTAAGCTGCACAAGCGCAGAGAGCTGCGTGCTTTTATTTTCGCACTGTCTTTCTATCTCTCGCGCGAGAGAAAGCCTGTCAAGCGAATGCAGTAAGCACACTCCGTCAAGAGTATACTTCACTTTATTACTTTGCAGAGGTCCGATGATATGCCAGTTCAAGGAGGTATCCTTAATTACCTCACGTTTTTTCAGATACTCCTGAACATAATTTTCGCCAAAATCCCGCATGCCGGCTTCTACAGCCTGTTCAACGGCATAGGCGCCCACCGTTTTGCTGACCGCCACGATCGTAATATCGCTTCCGCTTCTTCCTGTCTTTTTTGCGCTGGCATCAACCCTTTCTTTAATTATTGCGATGTTCTTCGCGATATCTGTCATTGATGACTCCAATAAACTACCGTCTTATGAGTTTTCCGATCTCAAGTGTTGCTTCACCCTCGTAAGTCTGCACAAGCACCGTATCACCCTTGTCCGCCACGATGAGCACAGGCACGTACTCTCCGTCAGCCGTTTCCACATAATCAACCTTGTCCATCGTCTTGACGCAGCTTTTCGGGATGCTTAATCCCTCCTGTACGCCATAAAGCCGCGCTGACACGCGCCGCTCTCCCAGCAAAGGACCAATATTATCCTGTATCATCACAGTATACACGTATCCCGCCTTTTGTTCAAGCTCTGATACGTTATAAACAAGCCCTGTATACTGTGTATCGAGATAATCCTCGAAAATGATCGAAAAACTGTTGCCCGGATGCATCTCGTTTATCTTTTTTTCTGATAGCAGCACCACATACCATTCGCTTCCGTTGACCACGCGGTACAGCGGCGCATAAGCCTTGTCCTTCTCGGGAATCTTCACCGTCTTGCCTTCGAGCACCTCTTCGAGGGCTTCTCTTGTGAAGCTGCCAATGTTTTGTTTGTTCATCAGTGCTTCGCATCCGTCGAAGTAAAAACTGACGATGCCGCCTTCATTGGCGGCCAGCTGGCTGCGCCATTTCGCAAAACGGGTGAGCAACTCGGACTCCTGCGTGTAATAATCACCAAGCTGTTCGTCCTGCATGGTGTTTTTCCTCAAATACGCCATGCGCTCATCAAGCAGCGCTTCCATGTCGCGCTGAAGCGACAGCTGCACAGAATCGTTGTTGTCAAATATCGCCTGCTGAATCTCCGTAGCCTTTGCGTCAATTCGGCTGTTGATATCATTCAGCGATTCATCGATGACGCCCGCACGGACGACATCGGTCTGATACTTCATGATCGTCTTTTGCAGATCGAGAAGCTTTGAGAGCGTTTCGTCGTTGTAACCCCATTCGTACACTTCAATGATAGGGTCGCCTACGCTGACTGGCTGTCCTTCCACTGCAATATAGTTCGTCTTGCCGTAATTCTTTGCTTCGTAGACAACCTCGTCACGAACGATCAGCATATCATAGCTTTTATCAAACTCTGCGCTGGCCCACTCAACGGCCACTGTGCTTGGCGATCCCAGTAACAGCACAAGCGACACCACGATAACCACGACAATTGCGCCCAGTACAAAATAAAATCTTGTTCTCGGTCTTCGCCTGACTGCCATTCAATCCCCTTCCAAGGTTCTTTCTGTTATTATTTCTCCGCAGCCAGAGAAACTCCTTTGTATATGAATATAGAAAAAACACGAATCCTTCCGCAAGGCGGAAAGAAAATGTCATAACGCCATTTTAACCTCTACACTGTTGCCAACGCTGTTGTAGCAGATTTCCTGACACAGCGCATGCACCAGCGTCAGCCCCCGTCCGCGCTCCTTGAGCAGAGCGTCTTCGTCGGTGCTTATATTGCCGCGAATTCTTTCATATTCAAAACCGCCGCCGCCGTCTGTCACGCCGATGGCCAATAAATCGTTTTTCAATACTGCCTTTAATTCCACCGGCATGCTTTTTGAAGGCATCGCATGCTCAAAGCAGTTGGCTAAAAGCTCTTTGATGACGAGCGATATGTTAAACCTGCTTTCGTCAGTGAGTGGCTTTAATTTTTCTACACCGCTTAGTACACCACTGACCGCTTCTTTTATGTCATTTATAGAGGTAAGCACATATCGGCTTGTATATTCCATACAAAGACACCAAGAAGCACAAAATATCGTGAGCAGCCAAAACCTGCGCGCACCGTGCTTCTTACATCTATATACCCCTTAGCGCAGCCATCCAAACCTATTTTTCATAGAAATTTCTAAACTTGACGAGTATTTTACGCTCAATACGCGAAATATACATTTGCGAGACACCCAGCATGGCAGCCACTTCACGCTGACTTAAATCGTTTTCGTACCGCTGCTGAATCACTTGTTTTTCGATATCGCTTAAATGCTCGAAACAATAGGCCAGAAAGTCGCGGTCTTCAATCTTTTCATAAGCGTTGTCCGTACAGCCCACAAGCTTGATAAACTTTGTGTCTTCATTGAGCGCGATATAATTGTCCAGCGACGCCGCGTATCCGGCAGATTGGGCTTCCATAAGTTCCAATATGCGCTCCACACTAAGCCCCAAATATTCCGCCATCTGTTCGGGCGTGGCGCTGTGCCCATGCCTTGAGGCAAGAACGCCTTTCGCGTCATCAAGCTTTCTGATCATTTCGCTTTCCCGCCGCGAAATGCGAATCATGCGTGTTTTATCGCGAAAATAGTTTTTTATCTCCCCGACAAGCGTCGGCGTCGCGAAGCTCGCAAATTTCACGCCGCGATCGCTCTCATACCGATCGAGCGCTTTCACCAAAGCAAGAGACGCCACCTGAAAAAGATCGTCGAACTCAACGCCTCTGCCCACAAATTTCTTTGCTACAATTTCCGCGATGTACAGGTATTTCTCCAGTATGTAGTTTCTCAGCGATTCTTCTCGTTTTTTTTCGTAGCGTTCAAAAAGCGACTGTTCGCCCAGCTCCGACCACCGCTCACTCATAGAATTCCCCAATATATTAATATAACAATGTTTTTTTCAGCCGAACACCATGGATCACGCCGCCGTCATCTTTTATCTCACATGTATCAACGAGCGCATCCAGTAAATATTGACTCATCCCGTCAGGTTCATCCGCATCGGCAGCGCCATCCGAAAAGCCCGATGCCTCAAACTCCATCACCAGCCCATCGTCAACAGTCAGACTAATATCAATCATCTGCGGACGACCTGCAAGAAGCAAGGTGCATGCCTCTGCGCTCGCGACCTTCAAATCCTCAATATCTTCAATGTCAAACCCCACACGTTGGGCCACTGCAGATACCGCAAGCCTCACCGCGAGAATATAATCGGGCCGGGCCGGCAGCTGCAGATGAATCACGTCGCCGTTCACGCTTCGTCCACCTCGATAAGAAAGATTTTGTCAAGTCCCGTCAGTGTAAATATCTTGGCGATATATGGTTTCAGATTGATAATGCTGATCTGCTTTCTTGCTTCCTTGACCTTTTTAAGCGCGCTCACCAGCACGCCAAGCCCTGTTGAATCGATGTACTTAAGACTGGTGCAGTCGAGTACAATATCCGCCTTTTTGTCGTCAACCAGCGCGTGCAGCTCAGATTTTAAGCTTTCCGAGTTGTAGATGTCTACCTCCCCGTAAAGACGAACATCCCATCTGTTCAGGCTCTCATCATAATTCGCATCCAAGAGCATCTGTCAACTCTCCCTTCTATATATAGACGCGCACCCAATGGGGCGTGCCTCTCAAAGCGTCTTCCATATGCCGTCCTCTGCAGATTCGGACACCTTCTCCAGTACATACTGGTTATATATGCCGTCTTCTATAGACGGATTGCAGTTTTTGCCTGTGTGCACAGATTCGAAGAATGTATACATACTGTGCACGTGCGCCCTCACCCAGCCAACCGATGATTTGGGCGAAGGCATGGTGCCGCCCGGCGGGTCAAAGCGCTGGTACGACTCAATCAGCTTCACACCCTTATCTCCGCCGTAAGAGCCGCCTTTATCGGCGTTGTCATAAAACTCAAGATGATTCGGGCTTTCCGTAGAAAACCGCATGGCACCCTTGTCTCCGAAAAACCGAATTTCCAGCTCGTCGTTGGTGCCCGTAGCCAGCTTAGAGGCAATGATCGTGCCAAACGCACCGTTTTGCAGCTCCGCAGTGATATACACCGCGTCGTCCACATCCACGCGACGCTGTGCGCCGCCATCAAACCGCGACTTTATCGCTGTCTGCATCGCCGCGTTCACACGCGCATACCGGCCGCCAAGGTATGATACAATATCAATCACATGCGATCCCATATCGAAAAGCGTACCGCCGCCAGCAATGTCTTTGGAAAAGCGCCAGTTAAAGGGCTTGTCCGCATCGATGTTGGTCGAATGATAGTATTTTGCCTCAAAACTGTAAAGCCGCCCGATGCGTCCCTCTTCCATCAGCTGCTTGGCGCGCATCACCGCAGGAAAGAACCGGTTGTGGAACACGATCTGTGCTTTGACGCCTGCCTTTTTTGCGGCTTCTCCGATCCTTTGTGCCCCCTCATGTGTTAAGCACAGCGGCTTCTCACAATAAAGATGCTTGCCCGCCTCCAGTGCTTTAATGGCGTATTCCTCATGCTGATGGTTAGGCAGACAGATACAAATCGCATCGATGTCGCTGCGTAAAATCAGCTCTTCGGGCGTCCTCGCCGCATATTCAAACCCGAGCTTATTAACCGCTGCCAGCGCCTTCTCGTACGTGCGGTTGTAAACACCGCCCAGTATCACCTTGAACGGAAGGTCATAGTAGTGCGGCAGTGCGCCAAGCGCATAGGCGTGAACACGCCCGATGCTGCCAAGCCCTAAAAGCCCGACCTTATACTCCTTCAAACCTGTCACTCCCCAAGCTGAGGCTTTGCTCTGTCTTCCAGCCAGGCGAAGATGTCCTCATACACCCGCTGTTTTTCTGTTCATTAAGTATCTCATGGCGTGCTCAATCGTGCCGTTTACAATCTGTTTTGCCGTTTCGGGCGCATCCGCATCCCATTTGCAGCCTTGGTTCACTGTCCCGTCGGGAGTCTGAAAACGCAGCTCGTGTGGTTTCACAGGCTGTCCCCCGCCAATCATATCATTTTCGATATTTTTTGTAAATACCGCGTCGCGCGTGATATAATACGTAAAAAGAGACAAAGGAGCGTTATGATGCACGACTATATCGAAGCTGTGCAGGACAGGCCGATTATCGCCGCTGTGCAAAACAGGCAGTCGCTTGAGCGCGCTCTCGACCTACGTGTTCCCACCATATTTCTGATCAATACCGACATCTTTTCTGCCAAGGCGCTTGTGGATACCGCAAAAAAAGCAGGCACCCGCGTTTTTTTACATATGGACCTGATCGACGGCCTTGCGACCAGCACGCGCGCGCTGGAATACGTTCAGTCCAGCATGTGCCCCAGCGGCATTATCAGCACAAGAACTGCGCTGGTCAAATACGCTCGTGATCACGGCATATTCGCCATACAGCGTTTCTTCATGTTAGACAGCGCCTCATATGAGAACGCGGTGCGAACGGCTGTCAAGGTACGCCCCTCGATGATCGAGCTGATGCCGGGCATCATTCCGAGCATCATCAAAAGGTTTACGCAGGACGTGGACGTGCCTGTCATCGCAGGCGGGCTCATCACCAGCCGCAGGCAGGTGATCGACGCGCTGTCCAGCGGTGCCATCGGCGTATCCACCGGTCAGGCCACGCTCTGGACAGAATAATCCGGTTAGCATCGCTTTGGGCTCAGCGAATAATTCCCGTCTTTATGTAGTTTTTAATCTGCTGCACGTAGTGTGCCACGCCTTCCGCGTTGTTTGCCAAATCCTCGTTTGTGACGTTTCGTGTGATTTTGAATGGATTGCCCATCACCACGCTGCGGGGCGGAATCACCTTGCCGGGCGGAATCAGCGTACCCGCGCCGATGATGCAGTTCTCACCGATCTTCGCCGCGTCCAGTACGATTGCGCCCATACCGATAAGCGTGCCCGCGCCGATGTCGCACGAGTGCAATATCGCGCCGTGCCCCACTGTCACGTCGTTGCCGATGATCAGCGGCAAATGCGTGGTATGCAGCAGGCATCCGTCCTGAATGTTCGTGCGTTCACCGATTTCGATGTGCGAGAGGTCCCCGCGCACCACAGCCCCCGGCCACACGCTGGACTCCTTTCTTAACGTCACATCGCCGATTACCACCGCCGCGGAATGCACATACGCCGTCCTGTCCTTTACGGGATCAACGCCGTTTATCGATTGAATCATACGTTCTCCATCTGCTCCAGTGCCGCCATACCGATGGCGATCTCGAGCCTTTTCTTTTGCATGGCGCAGCCGATACGGTACGGCTGCAGTATGTCACCGTTCATATTCACATTCGCCGCGGCACATCCGCCGCTGCAATAGTATTTTGCCCAGCATTTTTTGCAGTCTTCCATATTGTATATATTGCAGTCCTCAAACTGATGCGCGATATCCGCGTTCAGCCCCGTTTCATACACGCTGCCCAGCATATATTTACTTTGCCCCACAAACTGGTGACACGGATAAATGTCTCCCGTGGGTGCAACAGCGATGTATTCCGTGCCCGCGCCGCAGCCGCGAATGCGTTTTAAACGGCATGGCCCCGCGCCCAAATCCACCATGAAATGAAAGAACGTAAAGCCGTTGCCGCTCTTGCGACGGCGCGCATATTCCTCCGCGAGCCTGTCGTATTCATCGAATATCGCAGGCAGGTGCTCTTCCTTTATCGCGTTGGCACCGTTTGTGACCACCGGCTCGATGGACAAGCCCCAAAAGCCCATGTCCGCGACGTGCAGCACGTCCTCCGCGAAGTCAAGATTGTCTGCCGTGAACGTGCCGCGCACATAGTATTCCCCTTCGCGATTCATCAGCAGCGCTTTGGCGTTTTTCGCCACGCGCTCGTAGCTGCCGCGGCCGCCCGCCGTTTTGCGCACGGCATCGTGCACATGCGGCCGCCCGTCGATGCTGACCACGACATTGTTCATCTCTTTGTTTATGTAGTCGCGCATGTCGTCCGTGACGTGGTACGCGTTGGTGGTCACCGTGAAACGAAAGTTCTTGCCGTGCGCAGCTTCGATGCTGCGGGCATAACTGACCGTTTCCTTGAGCACCTCGAAATTGAGCAGCGGCTCGCCGCCGAAAAAGTCGATCTCTAAGTTGCGCCGCGTGCCCGACACCTTAATAAGAAAATCGATCGCGGCCTTGGCGGTCTCCGCGCTCATCAGCTCGCGCCGTCCCGCGAACGCCCCGCCCTTGGCGAAGCAGTATTCACATCGCAGGTTGCAGTCGTGCGCGAGGTGAAGGCACATCGCCTTCACGACGTTTTCGGGCAAGGCCTGACCCTCGTCAGCCTGCGAAAACAGCAGCCCAGCGTCCTTGAGCGCCCCGATTTCCTCCAGCAGCGGCCCGCCTTCGCCGAGCGCCGCGTCGATGTCGCCGCCGTCGTTTTCAATTTGCTGAAGACGTGCCACCGCTTCGAACGCTTCGTCGTCCAGCGCATGCACGCTGCCTGTCTCGACGTCCAGCACAAAGCCGGTGCCGCCGTGTTTAAATGTATGTATCATTTTTAAGTGGCTCCTATTTCCTGTATTGTCATTCTGAACGCGCACCGCGTGTGAAGAATCTGTCCGCTCAAGCTTTACCCCTGCTGGCGCAGTCACTGTCAGCAGACGCCATGGGATGCTTCACTACGCTCAGCATGACTTTGGCGGGTATCGTGACTTACGGAACGGTCAAGACCGTTCCCTACACATTCTGTCATTCTGAACAGCATCGCGAGTCAAGAATCTGTCTGCTCATGCTTTACCCCTGCTGGCGCAGTCACTGTCAGCAGACGCCATGGGATGCTTCACTACGCTCAGCATGACATTGGCGGGTATCGTGACTTGCAGAACGGTCAAGACCGTTCACTACATTTTTCAGAAAAACAAAAAAGCGACACGAGTGCCGCGCTTTCGTCCGGACAACGCCGATAAATGATGTGCCCCGCTTATGCCGGTCACTTTATCTGATCTTCTTCTCACAACGCTGGTTCGCAAGCGTGCAGGAAGTTTTGCAGGCTGACTGGCACGACGTCTGGCACTCGCCGCAGCCCATCTTTTCCTTTTTCTCTTTGAGGCTGCCCTTGACAACCGTTTTGATATGCTTCATAGCGATCTCCTTATCAGCGAATTGCAAACAAAAGCTGCTAACAGATTATATAATAGGTGCGGCCTGATTTGCAACCCTATACGCGTGCTTTCTTAAATTGTATTCGCTTGGTTTTTTGTGTTTTCACACGCGTGCGCGACGATTTGCCGAAGTTTGCTGCGATGATGGCAAACACCATGCCGATCAGCAAGCCCATGAGCATATCCGAGAACAGCAGCGCCACGTTGCCGAATATCCCTTCGATGAGCGAGAAGACAAGGTAACTCAAGGAGATAAACAGCAGGCCGGATAGGCCGCCTGTGATCCATTGCTTTTCACTCATTCCCTTGATGCCAAACCACGCCGCACCGATGATGCCAAGGATTTTCACGACCTGATTAACCGGCGCGATGACGCTGTCTGACAAACCCGTTTCCTTGATGATGAGTGCAAACAGCAATATCACCGCCACGGTAAACACCATGGAGATCAGCGTGCCTTTGAGCCCGCGCTTTAATACATCGCCCACCATTGACTTTTTTGAGGCTTTCCCATTCGGTTCCATAGCCATTCCCCCTTTTAGTCATAAATATGACGGGGAGGGCGGGAATATGACGGGGAGGGCTGGGGAAGGTGATACTGTTTAATTATAGGCTTTCTTCATATATTGTTTTAATAGCTGTCTAATATTTTCATCTTTTTGTATTCTAATATTCCACACTAAGATGCTTTTTTCAATGTTAAGCCGTAGCCTTTCTTCAAAAGAATTTTCAAAGTTATCTCGGGCTAGATTAGGTATAATTTCTGGACTATTAACATTTACAATTATTTTTTTGGGATAATAAATATATAGTCCTTTGGATAATGTTATATTATATCCTCTAATAAAAATATCCTTACAATATACTAGAACATCAATAGCAGGTACTCTGACATAGAATAATAGCTCAGGGTTATTGTCATCTGTAACAACTTGATATTTCCGTAGTTCTATATCTAGATACTCATATGAATGTCCAAATTCGTTGCAGAAGTCATCATATGAATAGTTTAGAATAATATTATCTCCGGATTCAATTGTAGCAGTATATTCTTCTTTTATCGCGTTCTCAAATTCTTGAAGATATATATCATAAAAACTCAAATCATCGCTTGGGTACAAAATAAAATAAATGTCCTCAAAATCTCCATCTTCTTCGACTATTTCGTAAGCTTTATAATCATCAATATCTGAGTCAATCAGATCTTCTATCCGCTGTGAAGCGGAGTCACCTATAAGTACCAAATGCATAACATTAATGTAATTATTATATAGATATTGTTTTATATCCTTTGGTGATTTGCTTTTAATTAAACTAGTAACTTTATCTTTAAAGCAGTAGTGTTTTCTTCCATAGTGAGGTATGTTCATAGAATTGTGAGCATTCGATATTCCAGTTTTTAATAAGTAAAGCATCGTTTCTTCATCATACTTGATTGATATTGTGTCTGTCAGGATATCTATAACCACTTCTTTTCTGCTATTACTATCGACATCATTAATAAATATCGAGATATCATGAAATAAAAAATTTTCTTTAATATGTTTTTCTATTTCACTAATATCCAAAAATACATGTTTAAATTGTTTATAATTAAATATAATTTTTGTTCCAGGATAGTCCATTGTATTACACTCTCTCAGAATACCATGTTCGCTATCTTTCTCTAAATCAAGTCTTATTTCAGAATTCTCGAAATAGGATTTTGTATATATTGTAATTATGTCAGATAACATAAATGAAGACAAAAATCCGATACCATAATTACCGATAGAATCATATATAATACCCTTATATTTAAACTCTTTAGACTTATAGTAAGACTCACCTGCAGACAAGTAGTACTTTTCTAATACATGCTTTGTCATGCCAATTCCGTTATCTTGAATTGAAACAGTATCTCTAGCTTTATCTACTGTTATTAATATTGTAGGCTTGTATTCATTTAATTCATCTCTATAAACTTTCCTCATTACCCTGCAAGCGTCAATAGAATTTTGCATTATTTCTCTAAATGCTGCTTCTTTTTTTCCGTATAAACTTCTATTCATTAAAATATTCATTATGGCATTATAATTCATATTAATCTTTAAATTAGATGCTTTAAATCCTTCAGTCTCTATTTTATTCTTTGTTTTATCGTGAATTATAATATTTTTTGCATTTAAGAAAGGTTGTGATTGATTTAATTCATCATCAATTAATTGAATATACTTGTTAATGTTTCTAAAAGTCTTTGGGCAGTCACAAATTCCACTCAGTATTACTTGTCTTTTTCCATTATCAATATGTATTTTTCTAGTATTCTTTGTTATAAAATGTTTCTTCCACTCAGAATCACTAAATTCGCCCAACAAAATAGAATTATATAAAACTTTTGGTGCTCTTCTAGAATCAAAATCTAATATATCTCCAATACGGAGCATAACTGCTATCAATTGTAGGTCTATCAAACACTCCCCTAATAAAGCATTATTAACCAAACTGGTCTTTATCCAAGAAAAATCTTCGTTGTGTGAGCGACAAATTCTTGATACGTATTCTGTAAAATGTATGTCTGGCGCATCAATAAGTACCATATACGAATTTAAGTTATTAATAATATAGTCTTCAGATCGTACCCCGTGAATTGGTCTCACAAATTCTTGTATGGCTTGATTCTCATTATTACATAATTTGTATATTGCTGAATAATTTAAATTATTATTATTATATTTTCCTTCAATAATTGCTTGTTTTTCTTTTTCATCGACATACATCCCAATATCATGCAATAAAGCACAATATATTATAATTACAAGTTCCAGTTCATTAAATTCACATAATCTATCATCGATCAAATCACTAATGTTTTTAAGAATTCTTATGGAATGCTTCATATCATGAAGCGTATAATTGGGGAAAGTCTTATTAATGCTTCCGAGGATTGGCGTTATTAAATTATAAACAATATTAATATTGGCAATATAATCACTACCTCTTTTTTTTAACTCATCATAAATGGGGTTGATTAATAAATCACGATCCATATCCATGTTCCTTTTGCAATAATAACTTTAGTATATTATACCACATATTATTGCATATATATTAAATATTCTACATATAAAACTAAATCGAATTATATAATCAGATATCTCTCCCTCCCCTGCTCATCCTCGCATCGAATGAATCAAGAAAAAACCACATTGTCGCCATATGCAAAAAAATCGCCTCGCGTTTTTAGCGCTTCGCGATTGCGGGGTATTTTCTTATATGAACACGGGTAAAAGAACGCGGGCGGCCACAGACCGCCCCTACAGTGGGATGTACAATTGTGGTTATTGAAACCGCGCCCGCGCGCCCGTTATCCCCTCGTCACATCAAAGGTGATCGGATTGATAGTGACAGTACTAACAGAACCGTGTCCATCATATTTTTAATGTAAGAATACAATAGCAAGGAGTGTAAAATCAGTGGTGAAAGTGAGTGTCAGTTTACGCCCCGTTGTGAATGGTATCAATTTGCCCACCGTGTTGAAAACGGCGATACTGCCGGGTGATACATACGAGACGCTGTTTATCGCCACACAGGTCGGCGAAGTCCATTACGTTGATAACGATCGTCTTCTCCCGTTTTTGGACATCCGCTCGCAGGTTTTAAAGCTGGGCGTTTCCGACGGCGGCTATGACGAGCGCGGTTTGCTGGGGATGGCGTTTCATCCCGAGTTTACTTACAACGGCCTGTTTTACGTCCACTATTCGGTCGCCGGAACGCAGGGGCCGGGCGCTCTCCCTAAGCCGGAAGCAGCTAGTCAAAACGGCCTTCCTGAATTCTTTGCGCCGAACCCGTGTGACCCTAGCACCTTAAATCTGAAATGGACTGATAGGGAAACACGATATGATCATATTGATACGGTGGAGGAGTGGATTCTGCAGACGAACGGACGCCCTCAAAAGCGGCGCACGCTGCTCAACATAAGAAGGCCGTTCTTTAATCATAACGGCGTCAACAGTCTGAACTTTTCGCCGGAAACAGGAAACCTCGTGCTGACCACCGGAGACGGCGGATCGGGCTATGATCCGTTCAACTTAAGCCAAAACGATCTGGAAATCGCGGGCAAAATCATCGAAATTGATGTCGCGAAGAACACTTATATCCTTAAACCGCCCGTTGTCACACGCTTCAGCGAAATCCCAGTGCCTATTCAGAAAACACTCACGGTCATTGCCAAGGGCGTGCGCAATATACCGGGCATCTCATATCAGCGGTTTTACAACCGGTACATCAAGCTCGTGGGCAATGTCGGGCAGGATTTGGTCGAGTCGATTTTTTCATTCGTTCATTACAAGCCCATACCGGTGCCTCAGTTGATTCAGTCTTCCGTCATGAAATCGCATCACGAGGGATTTATCAACCTTGGCTGGCGCGGTTGGGAGGGCGCTTTCCCGACTGCAATTATCAAGCGCTGCCCTGAAAATGCGGCTTTGGAACAGGAGACTATCGCTTACTATGATGAAGCCGTCAAAACGTCGGTGCCGCGCCTGATGCCCATCGTCAGTTACTTTCACAAAGACCCCCGACCGGACAAATTTGAAGCCACGGCACTCACAGGCGTTCAGCCGTATATGGGCAGTGACATCCCCGATTTATCCGGAACCATTGTTTTTACTGATTTTGCTCATCACCACGAGGACAATTCTTCGTCTCCGACCAGAGGTGTTCTGGCCTATACCAGAGAAAAAGCGGATTGCGGTCTCAATGATTTCAGCGTAATCGAAACCCGCTATGATTTTGGTTCTCAATCTTCCTTTTATGTGAGCTTGGGAACAAATATGGAACAAACCAGAATGTTTCTGGGCGTTTACGGTTCCATGAACGTGACAAATTTTAACCAAGGCACTGTTTTTGAAATCATGCCGTGAAAACAGATTTCTTAAAGCTTATGATGCCTTGCAATTGCAGGGCATTTTTTTGAGCGCGAGAATGAACGAGAGCGGCCACAGATCACAAAAGCGTAATTTCGTCGCGTCAAAAAATCGCAAAAACTGGTTAACGCACATTTATCATGAAAATGAGCACATATGCGAATACTAACTTTGAAGGAGGCGAAAAAATGAAAAAAACGCTTATGACTTTGGTTATCATTTGTATGCTGGCCGTATTATTGACGGGCTGCACAGGCGCGAACAACAACAACGATGTCATTCCGGATTTGCCAAATGCGTCGCCCTACGCGTCGCCATATGACATGTTACCGGATGTGACACCGAACGTGTCCAATAACGGCAGCAACGGCGGTCTGATATCGCCGATGCCGGATGGCAACATGCCCGGATACGGCAACGACGGTGGTCAAGCATCGCCGATGCCCATGCTCACGCCATAACCCCTTCGACACATTGGAAGATGCCTCGCTTGTTTTATCGGGGCATCTTTTATATTTTGCATCTTCGCATCGTACCCGTAGGGGCGACCTGTGGTCGCCCGCATATGACTACATGAAGATATAACTTAAGGCGCGGCATTCCTGAAGTGCTTTTGATTGTTTAGGAAGTACTTAATAAATGAGGTGTGCTGAGTGAGCGAGATGGTTTTGTGCCCTGCAAGGAGCAAAATCGATGAAATAGCAGCGCTATTTTGAGGTTCGCGACACAGCAGGGTGCGAAAGCAGCCGATCAGGCAGTATACCGAATTAATCAGTGCTTCCTGTTAAAAAAACAAGAAGCTCGCAATGCAGTATGCAAGCGAGCTCCCCGTTAAAGAATATGTATAAAATTGAATCCGGCAGCTACCTACCCTCCCAGGCCGTGACCAGCCAA
>JAEWBO010000008.1 GCA_023391105.1 Bacillota bacterium | reverse complement strand
AGCCCTTATACGCCGATAGTACTTGGCTGGTCACGGCCTGGGAGGGTAGGTAGCTGCCGGATTCAATTTTATACATATTCTTTAACGGGGAGCTCGCTTGCATACTGCATTGCGAGCTTCTTGTTTTATATGCGGGCGACCACAGGTCGCCCCTACGGGTACGGTGCAGCGCATAAAGAGAATTCATATGTGGTTTATTTTCATCGTGTTTTAATGGTGCAGGATCTTTTGTTAAATGGTGATAAAAAAATTTTTTCAGGGCAAAATAAGCGCGGAGGTGTGAAAATGAAAGTCAAAGATATTATGTCAACAGATATCGCGTGCATCGGCCTTGAGGATTCTATACAAAAAGCTGCACAGCTTATGAAGCGCTATGATGTGGGCTCAATACCTGTGTGTCGTCAAGGCGAAGTGGTCGGCATCGTCACAGACAGAGACATCGCGCTAAGGAGTGTTGCTGATGGACAGGATACGACAAACCAAACTGTGGGAGATGTCATGTCGCATGATCTGGTGGTAGGCGAACCAGATATGAATGTGCATGATGCCGCGCAAATGATGAGCCAGAATCAGATAAGAAGGCTGCCGATTGTCAATAACGGACATCTTGTGGGTATTGTGGCGCTGGGTGATATTTCACTCGAGCCTGAGCTGCAAGACGATGCGGAAGTTGCGCTGCACGATATATCAGAGCCGGGCGGCCGCTTCGAATAACACCAGTGAAAAGGATCTTTAAAGGTCCTTTTTTTGTTGCTAGAAATCAAATTTTATAGTAAAAATTGCTTACACTCAGTCGGAATGACATAAACCCGTTTATATCACTCTAACAGACAAAAAAGGCTTTTGCATTTTATGTGCGTGAAAATAAGTTATACAATTCTTCGGTGACAAGTGAAAGCTTCGTTGCGGACCAGCTCTTTGTTTTTGGATAAATATAATATGTGTCATTGAGCGTCAATAGATCAATGCATTCGCCTTTACCCATATAGTCGTACTCGATATGGCATGAATACATCGATAGGCGGTCTTTTTTCAGCCGGTGTTGTCGCAATCTGTCATATGGATAGTCTATATATCCATAATATAAGAATTTTGTTATTATGAGTGAGACCTTTTTGTGCACAAATGCCTCTTATATAGTGAACCGGTTAAATAAACAGAAAGGTGCAGCGCCATGCAAGTATCCAGCTATTATGAACAAGAGCGCACGCAGACGATGGACTGTCAGGATTATTTTAATAGAATATACGATGAAACATATCGAGAGATACTCAGGTTTGTTATTATTAAAACCAGCTCAATCGATCAGGTTGATGACATCCTGCAAAACGTTTACTGCAATTTTTACTCGCGAATTTTAAAAAGAGGCTTTGATGATATCAGGTTTCCGGAAGCCTTTATTATCAAGCTCACGCAAAAGGAGCTTGCCAGACATTATAAAAAAACGGCAGAAAAAAAAGAGCTTGAAACGGATATTAACGATTATGATGAAAAACTCGAATCGGACGAAATACGGCTTGACTCATTAATAGAGAATAAAGAAGCTTTAAAAACTGTCCGCAGCATCGTGGCAAAGCTCCCACTTATTTCCTTTAAGTCGTTTATTCTTTTCTATTACTACGACATGTCCATCATATCCATTGCTGAGTATTTGAATATCAACGAACAAAATGTAAAAACCAGATTATGGCGTGCAAGAAATGCGGTCAGAAAGGAGCTGTCATTATGATGAGCAGTGAACATCAATTATATAAAGAAGCTATAGAGGGTCTTTTGCCCAATCGGGATAAAATTCAGAAGAAGGTGCTGGGACAGGGGCCTGTATCGAGATTGAATACGAAACGTCGCAGATGGTTGATTCCCGTAGCTGCGAGTTTGCTCGCGTTAATACTTGTATGTGCAACAGTGCCATCCGTACGCGCAGCCATATCACAATGGTTTTCAAGGAACTATAGTGTCCAAAACTATCTGGCACAGCCCGAGGAAGCAAGGCCCTCTACACCGGAATTGGATACGATCATTGAGCAGACCATGCCTGAAGAAACTCAATTAAAAAACAGCATTGAAATTGCCACGATATCGCCCGAATGGAAAGAGTGGGCAGACAATTTAAACCCCAGTGTCGGCGATGTCTTTTTTGACGGCAAAAGGCTGATGGTATCGTTCGATATGGGTGGTGGCGCTGGTGAATTTGTCATTGGCGGTAATATCATGGATGATCAGTACCCGATTGGCATCACTTTTAGCAACCCCGGGTACATGATACTCAATGGTGAAAAGTATGCCTATAGCATGTACGCCGGTGTTTCAGATTCTGAATATATCGATTATCTGAATCATGTTGATGAAGATGGACATTTGTCGGACGATATCAGCGTACTGGTTGATGCAGATGAGAGTGTACCCTTTACAGCGACAATCGATTTATCGAGGAAAATTGAGAGCAGGCCTGTTACCGTTGATAGTTTTCCAGAAGGGTATGAAGACGATTATAAGGTCTATATGGAGTATGTTGACAGGTTGCAGCAATATGACTCGGATTTTACACCCGGTGAATATAAGACGGCGGCTGATAAGCTCACAGGCATCCAGCATGCGGAAATTCATTTACCGTTAATTGCCACGGACTTTTCAACGCCGTCAAAGGTGGATGATGACGGTAATAGCTATCAGGGTATGTGTATAGGCATGATGAAAATATGTTTTAGCTTTGAACCTGAGGCGGGATACAATACCTTACAGAGCTACGAAATCAATAAAACAATCAAGCTTAAGGGCGAAGGCACGTATGCGTGGGCAGATTGGGACAGCGATCCCGATTACGTAACGTTTGTCAATAAAACCATCGATATGTCTGGCGTGACAGTAAAGGCGAAACGCATCGACTGCTATGCATCTGGTGCTGAGCTTTACATGAGTATCACTTGTCCTGATGAATGGGATGAGAAGGATAAGCAGTGTTTCCTTGGTAACCTAACACCGAACGTGACAGGAGAAGGTATCGATCTTAGAACAAGCGGCGAACGGCACGGCTTTGAAGAAGAGGGAGAAGACCTCGGTATGTGCATTGGTCTTAACATGCTTCCCTCTGAAATAGAAGCCATTAATACATATGGCATCACACTGACGCTGGGGCGCTTTTCCGGCTATGACGATGTACCGTATGTAGAAGGCGAGCCGACACGAATTAAAAAAGAAGATGTGAAGGGATGGCAGGAAGACTCGCAAACGCTTGATGATTGTGTTCTGAGGTTCAGCCTAAATAAGTAAGATTTGTACAATTGAAAAAGGCTGCGGAGTGAAAAAACTTCGCAGCCCTTTTGTTTAAACCATTTTCTCCAGTGCGTAGTCGTCCATGACAAAACCGCCGCCGATATCTGTGATGCAGGGATACGCAATAGAGAATCCCAGACGCTCATAGGCCGCGAGTGAGCCCTTGTTATGCTTGTTGCATTTGAGCCAGATACGCCGAGCGCCTGCATTTTTGGCACGTTCATCAATTCGCACTATAAGTGAGCGCGCAATGCCCTGCCCGCGGCAGCTTTGCTTTACATAAAGCTTGCTTAGGAATAGCCCGGTTTCCTCGGGAACAGTGGCGCTGTAACCACAGGGGTCGCCGCTTATATATGCAATGTTGTAGACCGTACCGCTTTCGATATCCTTTATGACCGCCTCGGCTGACTGAAAGTGCTCCAACATAAAATTGATCTGTTCCATCGTGATGATGCTCACATAATGCTGTGTCCATATTTCCTTGGCAAGCGCTGCAATCAGCGCCGCATCAGCAACCTCGGCGGTTTTGATCTCAATGTCCGGCATGAGCTGCCCCCTATAAAAGAATCATGACAATTCGTATTGAGTGAGAATTTCTCCATAATAAAGTGTGTGTACGTTGCCTTCGTCATGGCCCGTGTAATAGCGTTCGCGCACGGCAGAATCCAACGCTTCCTCCTTTAGATCGTCCTGATAAATCACGCGGCATTCAATGACAAGGCCTTTTGCGTCTATATGCGGCACGGCAACCTTTTGAGAAGGCGCAAGCTTCAGCCCGCATAGTGCGACTTTGTCGGTATCGCGGCCGGATTTGCTGCCGCATATGCCAATCGTCTTTTTCATGTCCTCATTTGGCACAAAAATAGTGAATTCCTTGTGCGCTTCCAGCAGCTCGTGACTGTAGCGGCTTAATCTTATGGGCGCGATAAAAATGTTCCTATACCACATAACCGAAGCCATTGCCCAGCCCATTGTCATCACATTGGGCGTGTCTGTGCCGGTAACGATCAACGCACCCTGCTCTCCTATTGTTTTCAGCGCGGTTCCCGTTTGATTTAAAATACCATGATTGCTCATTGTGTTTACCTCCGTGTTGTTTTATAACTGACATCAACAATATTCAAATTTTGTCCAAAATCATCAGCTTTAAAAACTAAATATCTTTTCCATGCAGACACAAAGATCATCGTCTGCATACGGGCCATAGTTTTTCATGCGCTGGTATCCGCATTTTTGATACAGCGCCTGAGCAGCGGTCATATCGACTGCCGTTTCAAGCACGGCGCGTTTATAGCCGCCTGATATAGCAAGCTCTTCAAGACGCCTAATCACATGCTCGCCCAATCCGAGCCTGCGCCGAGATGGCAGCACATAGATGCGCTTTATTTCTATCGAGTTCTCATCAAAGCGTTTGATGCCGCCGCATGCGGCCGGTTCACCGTCACAATACACAACCACCGAATGAAATATCCCGTCGAGCACGTTATGCGGATTATATTCCTTCATGACCTTTTCGCCGTAAATTTGGTTCAGATCATCATCGAAACGTTTTGTCAATGCGACAAAGTCCGGAGCAGAGCGATCGGTATCAATGATTTTGATATCCATATATAAAACCTTAACAATATTCTTGCATGAGCATTATAGCATAATGAATATATATTCACAATGCGAAGCGCGGGAAATAAAATTATGATACGCAGTGTATTGAAGATAAGTGTTTGCAGTGATATGATAACCGCTATGAGTATATGGCTTGTGTTAGAAAAGGTAAGTATTATATTCGCGCTTGTTTTGCTGGGTTACGTATACAGCAAGCTCGCAAAACAAAAGGATTCGTCCGCGATAGCCAAGCTTGTGCTCAACATTTCAGTGCCAGCCAGCACGCTCGCGACCATCACGACGGCTGATTACAACGCCATCAAAGACGATCTGTTGATACTGATAATCGTATCCACATGCACTTCTGCAGTAACGCTGGCTTTAAGCTTTTTGTTTACGCGCATGTTCAAAATGAAAAGCCCGATAGAGAAGGCGGTTTATCGCAGCGCACTGTTTTTCAACAATTATGGCTTTATGGGCTGGCCGATCTGTCAATTGCTTTTTGGACCTGAGGGGTTTTTGTATGCCGCGCTTTATGCGATACCATTGCATTTGTTGTTTTACAGCATTACACCTGCACTAATGAGCGCCGCGGGTGAAAGCAAGAAGATATTTGATAAGAGCATGCTTATAAACATTCCGCTCTTTGCCACGATGACGGGTCTTGTGGTGCTTGTGTCCGGGCTGACTTTGCCGGTTTATGTGACGGATTTTCTTGGTATGGTGGGCGTCACGCAAACGCCACTTTCCATGATGGTTATCGGCATCATTCTGGCATCTGGGAGTTTTAAGGAAACACTCGTCGGAATTAAGCCATATATCTATTCGCTAGTGCGGCTGCTCATATTGCCCTTGGCGGTGTTTTTCGTATTGCGATGGCTGGGCTTTAGCGGTCTGCTGATAAGCGTGCCCGTTGTGATCACAGCCATGCCGTCAGGTGCGATGGTGGTGGTGTTTGCTCAAAAACACGAGACAGATCCGCTGCTTGCTTCACGGCTGATCGTTATCAGCACGTTGCTGTCCGTTATCACGATACCGCTTATCACAATGCTGATACTTTAATTAATCTAAAATGGAGCCATAAAAAATAACCATAATTGGACCTTGCGTTTATTCAGGCTAACAGACAAAATAGACAGGAGAAACTTGTGAGGTAATTTTCATGCAGTATGTCCAGTTTGGCAGTTTGGATACGCCGATATCGCGGTTTGGCATGGGATGTATGCGCTATCCAAAGATAGAATTAAGTGATGGCAGTGAAGTGATAGACGAGGAAGAAGCCATCAGAATGATCAGATACGCGATTGATCATGGTGTTAATTACTTTGATACGGCATATGCGTACCCCGGAAGCGAAAAAATACTCGGAAAGGCGCTTCAGGACGGGTACAGAGAAAAAGTCGTGATCGCGACCAAGCTTCCGATCGGCGATGTCAAAAACGCCGGTGATTTAAAAAGAATCCACGGCGAGCAGGTGGCAAGGCTGGGCGTCGATGTGATCGACATCTATATCTTTCATTGCCTTGACCGGGGCAACTGGGAAAAGGTCAAAAAGTATGACGGTATCCGGTTCATGGAGCAGCTTAAAAGCAGCGGCAAAATCAGGCAGATCGGTTTTTCGTTTCATAGCGAGTATGATCTTTTTGAGGAGATAGTGGACGCATATCATTGGGATATGTGCCTGATACAGTTCAATATATTGGATGATAACCACCAGGCCGGTGTGCGCGGCCTTAAATACGCGGCTCAAAAAGGCATTTCTGTGGCGATCATGGAGCCGCTGAAGGGCGGCATGCTCGCAAGCAAAATTCCGAATGATGTTCAAAAGCTTCTCGACGGCTATACTGAAAAAAGATCGCTTGTGGAGTGGGCACTGCGCTTTGTCTATCATTTCCCGGAGGCAAAGGTCATACTCAGCGGCGTCAGCAGTATGGAGCAGCTCAAAGAGAATATTCGGATATTTGATGAGGCAGCGCCGGATGTGCTCAGTGCCGATGATTTAGCAATGCTTGCACAGATTAAGGACATATACAGACAGACGGTGAGGGTGGGCTGCACCGGCTGCGGCTATTGCATGCCATGTCCCAAGGGCATCAACATTCCTGAGATATTTAAGGTATACAACGACGCGTCGCTTTCGAACTGGACGGAATACGGCAGTGTTTTCTATTCTCTCATGGTGTCTAACAACGGCAAAGACGCGACCAGCTGTATTGAATGCAGGAGCTGTGAAGACCATTGCCCGCAAAGCATTGCAATCGCCGACGTGCTGAAGGAAGCGCATGCAAGCTTTACCGCATCTTAAAAATCATTGATATCAAAGTCGTGATTTTCTAAGCCGTGATAATAGTTGCCTCGCTGCGCGGTGAATTTTAATACGCAATAGTCCGGATCGTCCACACCCTGCGGGTAATACATGATATCCCTTGGCTTCCACAGCATCGCTTTATGGTCATGATCCGTGCAGACTTCCATTCTGCCTACCAGCATTAGGCCCATGAACCTTAATTGGTTGCACAGGTAAATGCTCGCGTTGGGATTGTCTAAAAACTGCTGTGTACGCTTGGCGGAATAATTAGTAGAAAAATAATGGACGGCAATGCCCTCGTGTTTTAATGCGAACATCGCTTTGGTGTTGGGATATCCATCCGCGTCGATGGAAGATACAAAAGCAAACTTTGCACTTTTTAATACGCTTTGAATTTGCGATTTTGTGGTACTGTTCATTTCTGGCTCTCACTCTCCTCTAAATTTTTAAGTATACGTTTCAGCGTATTTTCAAAATGGATGATGTCGTCATTTGAAAAGCCGCGATAGAAAAGCTGATTCATCTCCTGCGACACTCTGGTATAATCGCTGTTTAGCTGCTTGGCTTTCTCCGCGAGGCGGATAATGATCTGGCGGCGGTCGGCCGAGTCGGAACATCTTGTAATGAGTCCTTGGCTTTCCAGCCTATCCAGCATGCCGGTCAGCGTTGTTTTGGCAAGCCCCGTCTTTCGGGAAAGCTCCACGATGGGCAGGCCGTCCTTTTGCCACAGCACATAAAGAATACGACCCTGTGCGCCGTTAAACGCTTCAATACCGGCATTTGACAACAGCCTTTCAAAAATGCGCCCTTGAATTTGTTTTATCTGTGAAATTAGAAAACCGCCCCGTTTTTCCATATGTATCCTCCGTTCTGTATAGGATAGTACTATATAGTATTAAAATAGTCAAGGACTATTTCCACAAAGTAATAGTCAGATATTGAGTAAATACATGAAAGCCATTATAATGAAACCCTCCACTAACAACACCAGACTAACAAATATGATATTGGTTAAGGAGGCGAGTTGATTGAACGGCTACAAAACATCGCAGGTAGCAAGTCTCATTGGCGTGCATCCGAATACGATAAGGCTTTATGAGGAGCTGGAGCTGATACCGAAGCCACAGCGAAGGCCAAATGGGTATCGTGTCTTTACGGATATTCATCTGGAGCAGTTAAAACTGGTTCGGCTGGCGCTCAGAGTGGAGGTGCTGCAAAACGGTTTGCGCAAAAAGGCGATAGAAATCATCAAAGCGTCGGCTTCCGGCGATTTTGACAGAGCGATTTGTCTGGCAGAAAGCTACAAGCAGCAGATCAAAGCGGAGCAATTGAACGCTGAAGAAGCCATTGTCATTGCAGAGCAAATACTAAAGGGCAGAGACTATAACATGCAGAGCATTTGCTTAACAAGAAAAGAAACGTCTGAGTGTCTCAAAATATCAATGGATGCACTAAGAAACTGGGAGATGAACGGACTCCTCACGATTAAACGCAAGCACAACGGTTATCGCGTTTATACCCAGGAGGATCTATGCCGCCTCAAAATTATACGCTGCTTAAGGTTCGCGAACTATTCGCTTTCATCGATTTTGCGAATGCTGAATGCGCTGACATATGATCCTGGTACGAATATCCGTGAGGTGATCGACACGCCGAAAGACAATGACGATATCATCTCGGTTTGTGACAAGCTGATGACGTCACTAAAGCAGGCTGAAAAAAGCAGCTGCGATATGCTGATACAGCTAGAAAAAATAAAAAAGAGGTTTGGCACAAACCCTCCACTATAACACCAGTGTTTATACCGGTGTTATTCTTTTTTCACGACAAATATTTGGAGGTGTGTTTAGTGTGGAGCCAACAATTCAGGTAAAAAAACTATGTAAATCCTATCACGGCGTAAAAGCGGTTCAAAATGTGGGGTTTTCCGTTTGTTCCGGGGAGGTATTCGGGTTGCTAGGCGCAAACGGAGCGGGAAAAAGCACGACGATCGAATGCATTTTAGGCACGAAAAAGGCGGACAGTGCAGAGATAAGCATTCTTGGTATGAACCCGCAAAGGGATCGCAAGACATTGTTTGAGCGAGTGGGTATTCAGTTTCAAGAGGCCAATTATCAGGACAAGATTACGGTGCTTGAGCTTTGCAGCGTGACGAAGTCTCTTTATAAAAACGCTGCCGATGAAACCGCGCTGTTGAAGCAATTCGGACTGATTGACAAACTTAACCGTCAGGTGAGCGAGCTTTCGGGTGGACAGAAGCAGCGGTTGTTCATTGTTCTGGCGCTTATTCCGAACCCCGAAGTTGTGTTCTTAGATGAGCTGACAACAGGACTCGACGCAAGAGCGCGGCGCGATGTCTGGAAATGTTTATCTACGCTAAAGGCGCAGGGATTGACGATTTTGCTGACCTCTCACTTCATGGATGAGGTAGAAGCCCTCTGTGACCGAATAAAAATTTTAAAAAGAGGCATAAGCGTATTCGATGGAACGGTAAAGGAAGCCATCGCGGCCAGCCCGTATGACAAATTCGAGGATGCCTATCTTTGGTTCACGGATGAGGAGGAAAACTGATATGAAAGCATTCAGCACACTTTTTAAAACAGAAATGAAACTGTCGCTTCGCGGTATGGATATGGTCATATTCGCAATCTGCATGCCGGTTGTCGTGATGGTGATACTCGGTATCATTTTTGGCAGCAAGCCCGCCTTTGACGGCGCAAGCTACACAGCTTTGGAGCAAAGCTTTGGTGCGGTTTCGGCAATTGCTGTTTGCGCAGGCGGCGTGATGGGACTGCCTTTGGTGGTATCCGATTACCGGCACAAGAAAATTCTAAAGCGGTTCAAAGTGACGCCGGTAAGCCCAACTGTGCTTTTGGCCGTTCAGGTTACGGTATATGCGGTGTATGCGCTTGTATCGCTCGTTCTTGTATACGCGGCGGCAGCAATTTTATTCGGTTATCAGCTGCAGGGGTCATGGCCCCAGTTTCTGCTCGCTTTTCTTTTGGTGATGCTGACGATGTTCAGCATCGGCATGATGGTGGGCGGTATTTCTAAAAATGTAAAAACGGCAGGCGTGCTGTGCAGTGTTTTGTATTTTCCGATGCTCATATTTTCGGGTGCCACGCTTCCTTACGAAGTGATGCCGGTTCCGCTTCAGAAAGCAGCAGATATACTTCCGCTGACACAGGGCATCAAGCTTTTGAAGACGACCTCATTGGGTCTGCCGGGTGATAATGTGCTTATTCCGGTATTTGTGATGGTTTTGCTGGCGGCTGTCTGTATTGGGTTGGCAATACGTTTTTTTAAATGGGAATGAGAAAATCATTAAACCTCTAAAACATTATATAACGATACTTTGCATGTAATAAGTAAAGAGCTGGCAGACGCGCTGTCAGCTCTTTTCAGTTAGGGTTGGTAAAATAGGCAGAACGTTTATCTCGTTTAGCTATAAGACTGCTCCAATATCGCAATCACATCACTGTGCGTGATCTCGCACGGGTCGGCGCTGAAAAGGCCGCCCATTGTATCGCGTGCGTTTTTGGCGAGCACGGGAATTTCGTCGTGTGTGATGCCGTAATCGGACATTTTGAGCTCAGCCACACCGCATACCTTTTGCAAATCAGAGAGAGCTGTGACAAAATCCATAGGCTTGGTTGCGTCAGTCTTTCCAAGCGCTTTGGCCATGTCGACGAGGCGTTCGTCGCAGGAGCCCGAATTCGCAAGGAATGTGAAATAAGCGCGGCTGATCATGATGAGCCCCGCGCCATGCTCGAGGCTGTGATGATGGGCGCTTAACGCGTGCTCAATTGAGTGCTCGGATGTGCAGCTCGATGTGGACTCCACAATGCCGGCGAGTGTATTTGCCAGCGCCACATCGGCTCTGGCGGCTTCATCGCTGCCGTTATTCACGGCTTTGGTAAGGCTTTTTCCAATCAGTGAAATGGCCTTGAGTGCAAACAGATCGCTCATTTCGTTGGCTGCGGCACTAATGTAGCCTTCCGTGCTGTGGAAGAGAGCATCAAAGCCCTGAAATGCGGTGAGTCTTGGGGGAACTGTCAGCATGAGATCCGGATCAACGACAGAGAGAACAGGAAACGTTTTATCGTATCCGAAACCGATCTTTTCCTGTCCATTGGAGACCACCATCCAGGGGTCGGCTTCGGTGCCTGTTCCTGCTGTGGTCGTAATCGCGACGACCGGAAGCGGCGCATTGGGGACTTTCAGTCCCTTGCCGGAGCCGCCGGATATATAATCCCAGTAGTCACCCTCGTTAGCTGCCATGATGGCGATGGCTTTTGCAGAATCGATGCTGCTGCCGCCGCCGAGGCCGACGATAAAATCGCAACCGGTACTCTTGGCCAGCGCACTGCCCTCCATCACATGATCCTTGATGGGGTTGGGCAGAATCTTGTCATATAGCTCGTAATCAACGCGCGCCAGCTTAAGCTCGTTTTCCACGCGCTCCAGATACCCGTGTTTCTTAACTGATTGGCCGGCAGACGTGACAATCAGCGCCTTTCTGCCCGGCAGTGCCTGTTCATGCAGAGAATTAAGCTTTCCTTTGCCGTATAAAATGCGTGTGGGCATATAATAATGAAAACTCATATGATTCTCTCCTTGTATCGTATTATGGCAATATATTGCCTGCGGCGCGGTATATTTCATACCACTCAAGCCGCGTGAGCGTGATATCTGCGGCCTTGCAGCAGTCCATCAGCCTCTGCGGATTCATCGTGCCCGTCACAGGCTGCATTTTGGCCGGGTGGCGCAGCAGCCACGCGATGGCAATCGTCGTGTTGGACACGCTGTATCGCTCGGCGATCTCATCGATCTTCTTGTTGAGTTCCGGGAACTTATCGCTGCCTAAGAAAACGCCTTCAAAGAACCCGTATTGGAACGGCGACCACGGCTGTATGGTGATGTCATGCAGGCGGCAGTAATCGAGCACGCTGCCGTCTCTATCGACGGCAGAACCGTTTTCCATATTGACATTGATACCGTTGCTTATCATCGTGGCGTTCGTGATGCTGAGCTGAAGCTGGTTAGTCACGAAGGGCTGTTTCACATATTTTTTGAGCAGCTCAATCTGCAGGGGCTTTTGGTTGGAGACGCCGAAGTGTCTCACTTTTCCGGTGCTTTGCAGAATATCAAACGCCTCAGCCACTTCTTCGGGCTCCACGAGCGCATCCGGACGGTGCAGCAGCAGCACATCAAGGTATTCGGTTTTGAGGCGCTTTAAGCTGCCATCCACCGATTCGAGAATATGCTCTTTGGAAAAGTCGAACATTCCTTTGCGCGAAATCCCGCATTTGGATTGCAGTATCAGCTTTTCACGCACATGCGCGCTCATTTGAACCGCATCGGCAAATATAGCTTCGGAAAGCCCATCTCCGTATACATCTGCGTGATCGAAAAAGTTCGCGCCCTGATCCAGCGCGGTTTGTATGACAACCTCAGCACTCTTTCTATCCAGAGATTTCATTCTCATGCAGCCAACCGCTATCACTGGTACATTGAGCGCGCTCACACCTAATTTCATTGTTCTCATTGCTGTTATGTCTCCTTGTCTGATAAAAAGTATGGATGGTATAAATTTGTTTGCAACATGGACTTGTTTGCCTTACAATACGATTATAAAACTTAAAGCAAACTTTAAGTCAATAGATATAATGAATGAATTTGGAGAAAAAAATGAGTGCATACTCGATCCAACAGGTTGCCAACAAGACCAGCCTGCCCACCCATACGCTTCGCTACTATGAAAAGGAAGGGTTGCTGCCCAATATAAATCGAAGCGCAGGCGGCAGCCGCCGTTTTTCGGAGGATGATCTGGAAGCGCTGGAGCTGATATGCTGTCTCAAAAGCACAGGCATGTCGATAAAGCAAATCAAGGAGTTTGTGGCATTAAGCGCGCAAGGCGGGCAGACGCTTAAGCAGCGCTGTGATATTCTTTTTGAGCATAAACTTACGGTGGAGGAGCAGATCAGAGAGATGGAGAAGCATTTGTCAAAGGTCATATGCAAGATCGAATGCTTTTCGGCGCAGTATGAAGAGTATCAAAAGCAGCAAGCTTAAAGCATATACAAAGGAGAAGACAAAATGATTGAGAATTCAGCAGCGGCGGAAAAGGCGGCCATCATGAATGTGGCGCGCAGCATGTGTGCGGCGGCACGCACCGCGCCCAAAACAAAGGGGACTGACCATATCAAGACCTGCATCATCACTGGAGAGGACAAAGACACTTTGGCCGATGAAATGGAGCGCCTCTCGGAGGTGTTGAACTATGGTTTTTTCATTCGGGATGCAAGCTGCATTCGCAGCAGCGAGGTTGTGGTGATGGTCGGCACCACGTTTGACACACGTAAGCTGCAGGAAGGCTGCGTCTATTGTCACTTTAAAAACTGCACTGACTGCACCGATAAAAACGGTGTCTGCGTGTATGATCCGCTGGATTTGGGGATTGCGCTCGGGTCGGCTGTTTCCATCGCGGCGGATGCGCGCATCGACAACCGTGTCATGTTTTCCGCGGGCAAAGCGGCGCTGAGTCTTGGGGTGATGGATGCCGATGTCAAAATCGCGATGGCGATTCCGCTGTCGGCTTCGGGGAAATCACCCTTCTTCGACAGAAAGAGGTAATATATGAAGCGCTCAGGGACATTCAGGGCGGTTTATTGTGTATTTTTCATCAGTTGCTGACTGCACGGCAGGCGGAGCGTGCATTGCCCCGTTTGTCTGCCCATAAATTTTGCACCAAGCCCACCGTGACAAGAACGCCGCCAAGCAGGTTGTTCAGCGAAAAGATGCCGGTCAGCATCATATCAATGGCGATACCGGCAAATACCTGTCCCGCAAACATCAGCAGTGTCATGTAGAACGACGATATTTTGCATACAGCCACGTTCAGCAGTGTGACAAAGCCCACGCCAAGTATGCCGCCAAGATAGATCCAAACCTCGGGAGACAGCGAGAATTGCGTGAGCATGGGCTCACGCCATCCGGCGATAAACAGTATCACAGCCGATAAGGCAAGCCCCACAAGATAATTGTAAAAAGTACTGGTCAGCACGCTGGTTCGCTGCGCAAGCGCCGCGTTGATGGTTCGGGAGATGACGGTGGTCGCGCCGCTGAGCAGCGACACGATGATAGGCACAAGGGCATTCATTTTTGAATCCGATGTCATAAACACGATACCCAGCACCACAAATGCGATGCCAAGCAGCTTCATTTTGGCGAAGGCGTGTTTTTGCATGCCTAAAAAGCCGTATCGGTCAAAAACCAGCGACGTGAGGCATTGGCCGAGCAAGCTGATAGCGAGAATCGCCGACACGCTTATTCTGCCGTAGGACATGCTGGTGGACACCACTGTGGCGACGCCGACAGCCCCGCCCAAGTACAAATGAAACGGCAGCTTATTGGCAGGCAAGAAGCGCTCGCGCCGAGCTGCGATCAATATGGATATCAAAAGCAAACCTGCCAAATGGATGACCACTGTGGCGGAATACAGGCCATAAAATGAAGTGAGTTCACCGTTTAAGACGACCATCATGGCGATGATTACGCCTCCGAGCACCGACAAAAAATGATACATATTGAAATCCTCCATGGTGCTATACTATCACTGTGGCTTGACGCACAATATGACATGTGTCATATTGTTTTCAGAGGTGAATGCTATGGTAAAAGAAAAGCTTCAGGCCAATCATTATGAGACATTATCTGAATATGGACTTAAAAATATAGACTGCAGCGAAATTTCTCTTCTTCGATACAAAAGCGAAGAATTCATCTTTCAGCAAGGATACACATGCCCTTATGTACTGATTGTTTTGAATGGCCGTATGAAGGTTTTTAACTCGGCGCCAAACGGCAGGACGCTGTTGTTTTGCTTTAACGCGGCAAAGGGCATTATGGGGGAGGCGGAGTTTGCAACGGACTCTGATGCGGCCGCGTCCAGCGTGCAGGCAATCACAGATGTGACATGCATCGGCATTCCGCGCGCGCGATATCAAAAGGAGCTCAAAAACAACGCTGTGTTCATGAATGCCGTGAGCTCGGCGTTGGCGCAGAAGATGATGCGATCCAACAACAACAGCGCAATCAATATCCTTCAATCTCTTGATGTGCGCCTGTGCGCCTATATCGCGATGTCCAGCATCAATGGATGCTTTAAGGAAAAACTCACCGAGATCTCCGAAATGCTCGGCACGAGCTACAGGCACCTGCTGCGTACGCTGGACAATCTGTGCCGTCAGGGTATACTCCAAAAGACGCGGCAAGGCTATATCATCAAGGATGAAGCGGCGCTTAAGCAAAAGGGCAGCGACTATTATTTGTTATAAGTATTTCCCGGGCATTTTGTGGGCGGTCATGGCAACTCGCCAATTTGATATGTGTCAAACATATCTGACAAGCGATGCGGTATTTATTGCGGTGACAAAACAATATTTTTTGTCTGGCACCACAGAGCTGTCCATAAAAAGGAGTCTTAATATCGTGCGTTAACATTGACATATAATAAATACAAAACTATACTTAAAGAGAACTTTATTGCCGAATCTCCGATACGGAGAAAGACCAATTATTGGGGTGAGTCGAAATATCGGTAGGGTACCTTTCAACCCGAACCCGTCAGCTAATCTTGTAAGCGCGTGAGAGGGAAAGATAATGAATATCTTATGTCACGAATTGCGCGATGATAAAGAGCGCTGTTTTTATTTCAAGGTATGTAATGCCTTGACAGCGATGAGAAGGAGGAAAATATGTCAAAGAAAATTTGTGTAAGCACGCTGATTGTTGTTATGGCCATGATCCTTTTTGTGACATCCGCTTTTGCGGTTGGGCCCGGCGAAGAGAGAGTGACGTTGGGAGCCAATTTATCGGAGGAACAGATTGATCAAATCTATGAAGACTTTAGCCTTGAACGTGGCTCTGTTACCGAAATAACGGTTTCGAATGACGAAGAACGTGAATACTTGGCCGGACTTGTACCGGAGAAGAAAATTGGCTCTGTCGCGCTTTCGTGCATTTATATAAAAACGCTCGATGAAGGGTCTGGCATTACTGTTTCAACAAACAACATCAACTGGTGTACCGTTAATATGTATGTGAATGCACTGATTACTGCGGGGGTTAAGGACGCACGGGTTATGGTTTCCGCACCTTTTGCAGTTTCCGGCACGGCCGCATTAACAGGTGTTTATAAGGCCTATGAAGAGATTACCGGTGTAGAACTGGATCAAACGGCCAAGGAAGCAGCTGCTGAAGAATTGGTCATCACAGGTGAACTCGCCGAATCTATTGGCGATGACAACGCAACTGAGCTGATTAACGAGTTAAAGAAAATTCTAGATCAGACAAAAGAAATGACAGATGACGAATTAAAAGCCGAAATATTAAACATTGCAGCCGTTAAAAACATTCAGCTTACCGAAGAAGAGATTCTCCAGATTATCAGCCTATGCAGAACGCTTGAAAAAATTGACGCTTCGGAATGGGTTGAAAAGCTGACGCAATTGGGATCAGCGATGAAAGCTGCTCAAGAAGCCGGTGAGAACGTTTCTTCATTTTTTGCATCTGTAGGTGAATTCTTTTCCGGCGTTTTTAAAAGCATTGGTGACTTTTTCAGCAATTTGTTTGGTTAAAACCCAGTTCAAATTCTCTGCTAAAATGACTCGGATTACTTAATATTTTATGAAAGCGCATGCGGATTGCATGCGCTTTCATTTTGACTTGTGAGCATTGCGTAACATATAAATCTTTTTCACAGAATATAAATTTTATATCTATTGACCAGAGACCGTGATTGCATATAATATGGATATAGACAATTATCTATGTGATAGAATTTATTCTATGTAGATATGGAGGTTATATAAATTGGTCGACTGCTATAAGGATTATGTAGCCGCACTCAAAGCAATATCGGATGAAACCAGGCTTAAGATCATCGATATGCTTTCCTGCGGAGAGTTGTGTGCATGTGAGATTCTTGAAAAGTTTAATTTTACACAGCCAACGCTATCATACCATATGAAAATACTAACAAAAAGCAACCTTGTTTTTGGCAGACGGGATGGGGCCTGGATGAATTACAGCCTGAATCTTGAAAAGATTGATGATTTAAAAAAATTCATAGCGTACATAACATCTCATAAGGATAACTGCATCTGTCATGAATGTAAGGACGGTAAAAAACAGATCTGAAAATCTTATTGAAAGAGGTAATAAAATGAGCCGAAAGAAGACTAAAGGCATAGGGTTTTTCGAAAAGTACTTAACTGTTTGGGTCATCCTGTGCATGGCAGTCGGTGTGGCTATTGGCCTTTGGTTACCAGGTATTCCAACTTTTCTTGGACAATTCGAATACTATAATGTTTCAGTTCCGGTAGCCGTACTTATCTGGCTGATGATCTATCCGATGATGCTTAAAGTGGATTTTGCGAGCATTAAACATGTCGGCAAAAACCCAAAAGGACTGGTTGTGACATGGGTCACCAACTGGCTGATCAAACCGTTTACCATGTTCGGCTTGGCATATCTGTTTTTCTTTATTATTTATCAGTCTATTATGCCCGCGGAAACCGCGAAAGATTATTTGGCTGGAGCTATCCTTTTGGGAGCCGCGCCCTGTACAGCTATGGTGTTTGTATGGAGCCATCTAACCAAAGGAAATCCGGCACATACACTTGTTCAGGTCGCAACGAATGATCTCATTATTCTTGTTGCCTTTGCTCCCATTGTCGGATTGCTTTTCATGTTCGGAGGAATCAGCGTACAGGGTGTCGGCGTTCCTTGGGCCACATTGTTCTTATCGGTCATTCTCTTTGTGGTGATACCCCTTGGCGGTGGCTGGCTGACAAGAAGCATACTGACGAAGAAGAAAGGTAAGGAATATCTTGAGAAAAAGTTTATTCCCAAGTTCAATAATGTCACCGTCATTGGTTTGTTGCTGACGCTGGTGATCATCTTTTCTTTTCAGGGCCGGACAATTGTGGAACAGCCCGTTGATATCGTATTAATCGCCGTACCGCTGATTATACAGACATTCCTGATTTTCTTTATTGGTTACTTGTGGGCAAAGAAATGGCGCCTTCCGCATAATATCGCGTGCCCTGCAGGGATGATTGGCGCAAGTAATTTCTTTGAGTTGGCGGTCGCAGTTGCGATATCCGTATTTGGATTGCAGTCACCAGCGGCTCTGGCCACAATTGTTGGCGTATTGGTCGAAGTTCCTGTTATGCTGACGCTTGTGAGAATCGCCAATAGAACAACCAGCTGGTTCCCGGAAATGAAAACAATTGAATGCCTAAGCGCTGATGTGCCGAAGATGTGATACCCGAGCAAACTGATAAAGCAATAGATCAACCAGCGGTTACACAAGAAGCGCTTAAACAGATGGCGGTATGTCGAGAAATACCGCATCCTTGTTGTTTTCTTCGGCTCTTCGCAGCGTCCACTCATCCTTATAGAGAATCACAGGCCGCTTATGCTGATCCTCTACAACCTTCGCGTTGGCTGAAAAACCAAGCATATCTCTTGATATGTTCTTAGCCATCACCCATCTGGCCAGCGTGTACGGCAGCCGCTCAATCACAATGTCCACGCCATACTCATATTTCATCCTATATGTCAAGACCTCGAGCTGAAGCACGCCCACAACACCAACTATCAGTGTTTCTACACCCAGATTAGGCTGCTTAAACACTTGAATGGCGCCTTCTTCTGATATCTGGTTTATCCCCTGAAGAAACTGTTTTCTTCTCATGGCATCGGGTGTGCGCACTTGCGCAAAATGCTCCGCCGGAAACATAGGAATACCTTCGAATTTAAAAGTTTCTTTACCTTCACACAATGTATCACCGATATTCAGAAGGCCCGTGTCCACCACGCCGATAATATCCCCAGCATATGCTTCTTCTACAGTCGTTCTTTCCTGCGCGAAGAATTGCTGCGGCTGCGCAAGACGCAATGTCTTGCCGGTTCTCTCATGGATCACCTCCATGCCGATCTCAAACCTTCCGGAACAGATCCTGATAAAGGCGATTCTGTTACGGTGCGCGGGGTCCATATTGGCTTGAATTTTAAATACAAAACCGGAGAACTGTTCACCCACCGGTTCAACAGTCCCTTTTGTGCTGTTCTTCTTTGAAGGCGAAGGGGCAATGCTCACAAACTCATCCAAAAGCTGTTTGACGCCGAAATTCGTCATGGCGCTACCGAAAAACATAGGGGTCAGATTGCCGCTTTTGACTTTTTCTAAATCAAAATCATCACCGGCCATATCCAACAAGGCGATATCCTCACACAGCTTGTCGTGAAGCCGCTCCCCTAACAAATCCCTGAATCCACTGTCCTCGATAGACGCGGTTCGTGAGCGGACGATCTGCTGACCATGTCCTTGAGCTTCAAAAAGCTCAATGCGCGAATCTTTTCGATTGAATACGCCTTTGAACATGCCGTTTTCGCCAATCGGCCAATTCATTGGACAAGAGCGTATTCCCAAAGTTTTTTCAATCTCATCCATCAGTTCAAACGGATTAATGCAAAACCTGTCCAGCTTATTGATAAAGGTGAAAATGGGTATGCCGCGCATTCTGCACACATGAAAAAGCTTCTTCGTCTGGGCTTCAACACCCTTCGCCCCGTCGATGAGCATCACGGCGCAATCCGCTGCCGCCAGGGTTCTGTACGTGTCTTCGCTGAAATCCTGATGGCCGGGCGTATCCAGTATATTAATCCGATAGCCTTCATAATCAAAATACATCACACTTGACGTAACGGATATACCTCTTTGTTTTTCGATCTCCATCCAATCAGATACAGCATGCTTTGTCGCTTTCCTGCCTTTCACAGCGCCTGCAAGACGAATGGCGCCTCCGTAGAGCAGCAGCTTTTCCGTTAGTGTTGTTTTTCCCGCATCCGGATGCGATATGATGGCGAAGGTTCGCCTGCGCGAGACCTCTTTTTTAATTTCATTTTTGATACTAATAATTGGTCATTACCCCTTTGCACACAAATTTTCAATTGGTTATATCTTCTCAAAAAAACAGAAGCCCATACAATAAGAGCTTCCCACCCTGAAAGCCTGAATATTCTTGAAAACGGTATTGCCATCCACCCGATAACTTTTCATATAACAAACACGGTCATTATACAAGACTTATGGTGCTGCGTCAAACCTCTGAAGTTGTATAATCCGGTATTAAACATCAATAATGAACGGCAATATCATGAGATTCCTTTATAAATATAGCTATTTTGCCTGACTTTTTTTCATTCGCATCCAGTTGATAAACCCATAGATGTCATTTAAAAGAAACATAAAGAAGCATATAATCATGGGCAGATAGGACGAGTCAGTTATGGTTGCCAAGATCCAAAGAACAATTAAAACAATATCATTTGCTGCATATGCCAGTGCATAACCTGTATTGCGGAACAACATCAGGTAGGATGCGAGAAAGCTGGTTGCAATGGATATTGTGCTGATAATCAAATTCGGAGTGTTTAATGCCGAAAGAATAAAATAAAATGCGAAAGTAACCGCAATCGTCAAAGCAACCATCCATACACGTTGTTTTCTACTGAGATGATGCACCTTAACCACCGTTGTACCTTCATATGGGTGTTTAAGCCATGAAATAACGGAAAGGACCGCGATTGGCGCAGTCATACCGAGGTATGTAATCATCTCACCGAAATATCGAAACTTCAATGAGATAACGGCATATATCAGACTGAACAGTACGGTTAAAATCTGCCCCCATACATCACCTTTAGCAACAAATATCAATGCGGTTACGCCCACAAGCGATGCAATTAATGTAAGTAAATCGAGCCCGCCCGAAAAGAAAAATGAAGCAACTACGATGATCATAGAGGTTACCCAAAGTAACCATTCGAATTTTGTAAGTTTAGAGAACGGATTGTGAAATGTCATTATGTACCCCCAAAAAAAATAAGCATCCGTTTACACATCTTCTAAGACCTAACGATGTGTGAACCAATGCAATCAGCATGACTACCCGGTGGCAGTTGTATTAATTTTTAATATTATATCATAAAATTTCGAATTTTCAAACATCGGCAGGCTGAAAGTTTTTGCTTATCGTTAAAAAAAAGATATTGATCGCTATGAGAAACGGGTCCTCCAATTTCTCAACACCAAAGCGAACGATTTGGAGAAAATCAAAGACAAACCTTGGACACCAAAAAAAAGACGAGGCGTCGTCTGCATATTCTTTAGAGCTTCCAAATAAACATGAAAACGAACCCTTCACCAATCGGTGAGGGGTTCGTTTTTGCTTGGCGGAGAGAGTGGGATTCGAACCCACGGTTGCTTGCGCAACACCGGTTTTCAAGACCGGCACTTTAAACCAGGCTCAGACATCTCTCCATATAGAATTTTAGCAAGCCTAAGTATAACAAAAGCATATCCTTCTCGTCAAGTGAAAAGAGCCAGGCTTTGGTGTTAGGAGACGCCGAACATGGCCTTGGCCAGCTCTTTTCCAGCCATTGTTTTGAAATGCTTGCAGACAGCCGCCTCAAAAGCGGAGCGTTCAAATTCACCCTCGTCGAAGTTGACGAGGAAATCCGCCTCAATGATGGCCTGATGGCAGATATCGTCGATACCCAAATAGGTATGGTGATGCGCGATGATATCACATACATGCTCAATGAGTTCTTCATCGTCTGTGTATTTTGTTAGCATGGGTCGAGCGATGCCCGGGCCTTCCTTTTCTTGAAGCTTGCCGCCGCAACTGCCATAAATGGCTTCGCAATGGCGGATGGCAATGTCGTGCAGCACTGCGGATAAAGACACCACAAGCAGATCGGTCTCGCTGTAACGTTCGCGCCCCGCGATACACACCGCAAGCCCGTACACTTTAAGCGCGTGGTTAATCCGTCTTGTATCTTCACCGTTTAACTGAATCATTTCATTAATTATATCGTGTACCATTGCCTGCCGCCTTTCGCGTAGGTTATCATTATTATACAGCAGGAATATCACAATAAAAAGGAAATATGTGAATTTCATTTTTCGTATTTCGATAAGCACGAAGCCTCCGCGCTCGAACGATCCACAGCCAAAGAAAATAAGGCGCGAAGCATCTATTCTTCGCGCCAGGGACACAAAAACAGGGGTCTTTAAAGGAATACTAACATTCGGGATGTCCCGAAAAATGGACTGTTCATCTCGATTATTCCCCTTTAATCCCTTTGTCGCGTACCGAGGTATAAAAGCAAATGTGTTCTTCATAAGCTTAAACCCTCTTTTGTCCGATAATAACGAAACAAGGATAATGCAGGATTTAACAAACACAAATTGTAGTTTATGCCATATAAGAGAATGAAGGGTTGAACTCGACTAAGCGACAGTGTATAATGACTGCCAAACAAAGGAGTTTGAACAATGGAGTTTTTAAAGCACCCAAGTATTTGGTTGTATCTGTTTATTTTCTTCGGCAAAATCCTTGAAGTGGCCGTATCCACGGTGCGTCTTGTGCTTATCAACAGAGGTGAGCGCGTCAAAGGGGCGGTCACGGGGTTCTTCGAGATATCACTGTGGATCGTTGTGACGGGTACGGTGCTCGTCGGCTTTCAGGAAGACATCATCCGCTGCGTCATATTCGCCATTGCGTTCGCGCTGGGTAATTACGTGGGCTCATGGCTGGAAGGTAAGCTTGCGTTCGGCCTTTGCTCTATACAGGTTATTATCAACAAGGACGAATCTGCGGACAGCGTTGTGAAGGAGCTGCGCGACAACGGCTTTGGCGTGACCATAATGGAGGGAGAAGGCAAGTCCGGACAAAGAGAAATTCTGCTGCTGCATTTGAAAAGAAAACGTATTCCGGCGGCAATGTCTATGATTAAATCCAAACTGGATAGTGCTGTGATCACGGTGAACGACGTGCGCGTGATCAACGGAGGCTTTATAAAGAAATGAGCATCTGCGTTTTTGTATCGGTCGACTAAGACGATAGCTATATGAGAAAAGCGCAGGAAGCGCTTGGGTTTGCCGCCAGCGATAACGCGGCGCGTCCATACATTAAAAATGAACTGATTAAACGCCCATAGGGCAGGAGATATAAATCAATGAGAGCAATCGTAACAGTAACGGGAAAAGACAAAACAGGCATTATCGCGCGCGTGTCGGCGGCGCTTAGCGAATACGGCGTCAACATACTCGATATCAGCCAGACGGTGCTTCAGGACTATTTTGCGATGATCATGCTTGTGGATTTGGACAACTGCGGCGTGCCTTTTGGCGAGCTAAGCGACAGCATCAGCGAAACAGCGAAATCCATCTGCATGGATATCCGCATCATGCGCGAAGAAATCTTCGACGCGATGCACAGGCTGTAATTCAAGAAACAAAAATCGCCTATGCAGTCAGCTTGCAAAGGCGATTTTTTATATTCATATCTTTTAATCTTTTGTCGGGTCGTTGACAGCACCTAAGAACGCGATGGCACCGTCCTCCTGCGAATAGATCGCGAATACGAAGGGACGATCGGCGTAGAATTTGGGCGGTTCATCTTTGGGCATCGCTGCGCCTGCCATCATCACTGCGGTCACTGCCGCGGCTTCGGCGCCCAGCTCATCCACACGGATGTAGCACTTGTGCAGCACTTCGTCGATATAAATCATGTTTTCTTCGTTCGTCATTCGTGAAAAGTCAGCTTCATCGGGACTTAGCGCTTTTTGCATACCCATGGCGGCAAGCGTATCCTTGAGCTTGCTGAAATACGAGAACTCGAACTTGGGCAGCTTGATCCACACCTCCTGCTTATCAGCCTTGAGCGCATTCGAAAATGTATCGGCATCGAGGCTTTGAAGCATATCATTGACGCTAGTTCCCTCGGTGGGCAACAAAAATGCCATTGCGTATTTTCCTTCGTCATCTTTGCTTTTGAAATTCAGCGTGATCATGGAAAAAACATCGTTCTTATAATAAGGCACTGACCAGTTACTGTGCATAAACGCGGCGGTGACGCTGCCGGACGGCGCGGCAAATTCGTCATCCCATGTATCATTGGCCTCGAAAGGCAATTCCCATTCGCCGAGGTAGTAGAGCGCGTTGGCAAGCACGATGCGCGTTTCTTCGGGCAGCTCTTGTGCAATGATATCCTTGATGCGCCCGTGTGTTTTTTCGTCAGCCCATTCGTTGATCGCATCCTTAGCACCGGGGATTGTAAGCGGAAACGCGTCAGCGAAGAAGTCACCCGTGCAGGTGCTCACAAAGTCGTCCTTGAAGGTGTATGCATCGCTGAGCCAGATGGCGTTGGCCGCTTCCATGCCGCCTGTGTTGGCGCGCCACATCAGTGACTTGCACGCCTCAATGATCTCGCTGTCGCTAAGATCTGAAACGCCCAGCGTTTGCGCCATTTCATTCGCTGTGTCTCCTCCGGCTCCTGTGCGCGTCATGCAGAGCGCAAGCTCTATGCTTGCGGGCGACAGCGCGAGATTTTCTTCGGCATTATAAAGACGCTTCGCGGCGTCCAGCCCGAATCCATTGACCGCGCTGACAAAGCTTGAATTCAGAGGCGCGATGCTCTGCTGCGCAAGTGCCGCGCGATGGTTTTCGGCTTGGCTAGCGGGAGACTTAGTTCCCTGTGCTGTGCAGCCGCCAAGCATCATCGCTGCAGCGAGCAATATCATTATGAGTTTTTTCATAGTTGTCTCCTCCAAACTTGTTGTGATGATTATAACATATAGACGCAGTTGTTAATGAAAAGTTCCAGAAAAGATACTACTTTTGCCATAACACGAGTATAATGTAAGTACTGGCGATAATTATCGACATTTTATTACAGGGTCCCCAAAAGCATTGTTTTTTGGTGCGGCTAGGAGGCGCTTGTTATGGAGGCAAAAAAAACCGGCATTGCGTTCGGCGGCGGCGGAACGCGTGGTATCGCGCATCTGGGCGCGATACGTGTATTTCAGGAAAACAACATATCGTTTGATATGGTGGCGGGCAATTCGGCGGGCGCTATCGCGGGCGCGCTGTACGCGGCGGATATTCCCTGGGAGCAGCTTTACGACTTTGTGCTGAATCTGCGTGATAAAAACATACTGCCCAAGAGACCGCATCTGATCTCCTATATGAGCCCCGAAATCATCGAACGCCTTGCGGACTGTTTCTTAAAGGATATGACGTTTGACGACCTGCACCGGCCGTTCTGTGCCGTCGCGGTGGATTTAAAGCAGGGAACGCTGGATACGCTCTGCCAAGGCGGCGTGTCCAAGGCGCTGTCGGCCAGCTGCGCTGTGCCGGGTGTGTTTCAGCCGGTGTGCATCGGCGATAAGGTTTATATAGACGGCGGTACGCTGCGCAGTATTCCCACGCGCGAGCTTCGGGACATGGGCGCGGATACCGTGGTGGGCATCAACTTAAATGCCGACAGGAGCCGCGGCACTGAGAGCTTAAAGCGTATTGATGTGTTCCTGACGGCGTACAATTTGAGCACCAATATCAACAGCGTTATCTGTGAGCGATATGCAGACCTTATGCTGCGTCCCGATCTTGATGGGTATGCGCGTCATAGCTTCAAGAGCATTGAAAACATGCTTCAAACGGGTGAGGATGCAGCAAAAGAGCGCCTTGATGATTTAAAGGCGCTGCTTTCAGTGTAAGTTTATTCGATTGACCATGAGAGGGAGAAGGCGCCGTTTTCAGCGCTTCCCTTTATCGTGAAATCGTAAGTGCCATCGGCAGGAACGATGAATTCACCGGTGTCTGTGATGTCGGTTATCACGTCGCTTCCTTGCTTGACGGCGGCCGTAAGTCCGTCATCGCCTTGATAGCTAAAATGCACCTCGTCATCAGCTTTAAGCGACACACGCTTGGCTATCGAACCGTCAAATTTCAAATAACTTGCGCTTAGCGATGTGTCCGATGAACTGTGGCTCATGTCCATAAACACTCCGCTGGTGATCGTGCACCCGCATAGCAGCACAGCCAGCATTAAAATGGCGGAGAGTATCAAAATCAGCTTTGTTTTCATAGTCATCACCTTTTATAGATCGACGTTTTTGCTTGCAAGACGTCCGGATAGCATTGTGCATCCAGCAAACCACGCCGTATAGGTGACAGCACCTATTATAAAGTACTTGGTTATCATGCTGCCAGCATTCGTCACGCCGCTTTGAAGGCTGCTCGTAATGTCTCCGATCAGGCCAAACGCCAGCAACAGAATACCGTTGACGAGATTCACGCCGATTGCAAATGCGAAATACATCAGCAGCGCGATGAGCCAGCCGTAATTCGTGGCCGGCATGATGGAACGGCTGACGGTTACAGCGAGCATCGCAATCGACAGCTGAGCGAGCATTTGCAGCGCGATAAGCAAAACATAGACAACCCCGGCGATGCCAATAGACAAGCTGCCCATTTCCTGCTGCATGGACGCGAGCATATTGCTTATGACCCCGTCCTGAAACTGATCGGCGGCATATCCGCTTAAGAAAAGGCATCCCACGACCAGCAAAATCGCTGCCAGCGTTTCCATTGCGCCATAAAGTGTTTTCGTCCAAAGTATTTTATATCCGCTTTGCGGCGTTAAAAACAGCATATAGCCCTGTTTTTGTTTAAAATCGGCGTACAGCTTGGTGACAGAGTTGAGTAAAGGAAGCAGCAAAGCGCCGATAGCCATCAGAAACGTCAATATAATGGCCAGCACATTCCAGTTACCGCCCCGGTAAATGGCATAAACCGTGATGCCTTCAATCACCAGTATTGTCAGCAACGCGCCAAGCAGCAGCTGCTTGCGGCGCAGCAGTTCATATTTCATTAGCTTCATCATGATGCGAAAACCTCCTTATAAATATCCACGATTGATTTGCCGTGTTCGCCGCGTAGCGCCTCGGCATTGCCCTGCATGGCGATACGTCCCTGCTTGATGAATATGACCTCATCGAGTATGTTTTCCATCACGTCGATCAGATGGCTGGATAAGAGTATCGTATTATCTTCGCCGGCAATCTCGATAATGGTAGACAAAATCACATCTCTCGCGATGAGATCGATGCCGTTGAGCGGTTCATCAAGCATGATGATCTGTGCGTTGCGTGCGGCGGCGGCCGCCAGCTTTAATTTGGCGGACATGCCGGATGAAAGAGATGATACCTTCATGTCCATGTGAAGCCCCATACTCGTGACCAGTTTTTTGTAGGTGTCGGCGGAAAAATCCGCGTAGAAATCGGCATGGAAGACGCCGACCTGCCGAATTGTCATGAAGCTGTAAAAATAGGCTTCGGTCGGCATATACACCACATGAGCGCGGGACTGTTCGCTTATGCGCTGATCCATGATGCGGATTTCTCCGGATGTGGGGTGTACAAGCCCTGCGGCGAGCTTCATAAAGGTTGATTTGCCGCTGCCGTTTGGGCCCAGCAGCCCGTAAATGCGCCCGGGCTCAAGCGTGACGGTGGCCGAATCGACAGCTGTTGTCGCTGAGTATTTTTTTGTCAGATTAATTGCTTTGAGATTCATTTTAATTCCTCCTCAATCGCTTTCTTCATTTCTTCGGGCGAAAAGCCAAGCGTGCTCATTTCGTGCACAAATTCGTGCGTGAGTTTGTCAGCAAGTTCGCGCCGTATGCGTTGGACAACGTTTGTATCGTTTGTCATGAACGTGCCAAGGCCGCGTTCGGTATAACACAGACCCATGATTTCCATCTCCTTATATATCCTTGCTGTCGTATTGGGGTTTACCTCATATTGAAGCGCAAGCGCGCGTGTGGAAGGCATCTTCTCCCCGGGCAGTATTTCACCCTGTACCATCTGCTTTTGTATTAAATCGATGACCTGCAAATAGATCGGATATCGGCTGTTGTATTCCATATTTCACCTCTTTTCAGTGTACTAGTAAAATAGTACACTATTACAATAGAGATGTCAACCCTGTTTCATAGAAAAAAAGTTGCATATACACGGCCGTGTGTAGTAATATATTTTCAGGTAGAATTGTAGGATGGCAGAGCTTTTTTTGTTGTCCAAATTGCCAGTAGTACGGAAGGAAGGTTATATTATGGCTGCTCAAATCATTATTATTTGTCTTTATGCGGCGATGCTCATTGCAGTCGCCATCTTCGCCAGACGCAAAACGAAAACAACAGACGATTTTTTCTTGGGCGGGCGCAAAGTAGGCGGTTGGATGACCGCGTTTGCCTACGGTACCACGTATTTCTCTGCTGTTATATTCGTGGGTTATGCGGGAAAATTCGGCTGGAACTTAGGCGTGAGTGTTACTTGGGTCGGTATCGCAAACGCACTGATCGGCACGTTCCTAGTGTGGAAGCTGCTCGCTAAGCCCACACGGCGCATCACGCACAGGCTGGATGCCTCAACGATGCCCGATTTCTTCTTCAAAAGATACAATTCGAAAAGCCTCAAAATCACCGCGGCGCTCATTATTTTTGTTTTCTTGGTGCCGTATTGCGCGAGTGTGTATCAGGGTCTTGGTTATTTCTTTGAAAGCGTCTTCCATTTGCCGTACGCGTGGTGTATGGTCGGCATGGCAGCGCTCACCGCAACGTATTTGCTCTCCGGCGGCTATGTGGCCACGGCACTGACCGATTTCATTCAGGGCATCATTATGATCGTGGGCGTTTTGCTTATGATGATGTTCGTTGTCGGCAACGAAGCGGTTGGCGGTATCAGTGCGGGGCTTTCGAAAATTGCCGAGATCGATGTGTCTCTGGCGTCGCCGTTCGGCAGTGCAGAGAATGCCATCATGCTCATTTCGCTTGTGCTGCTCACGAGCCTTGGCACATGGGGCCTGCCGCAGATGGTGCATAAATTTTATGCGATCAAGGACAACAAAGCAATAAAGAGAGGCACGGTGATTTCCACACTGTTTGCGCTGGTGGTGGGCGGCGCATCTTACTTCGTGGGCACATTCGGTCGTCTGTACCTCGCCGAAGCGCCTGAAAACATGGATTATGTGATGCCCCAGGTGATGAACGCGGCGCTTCCGGCTGTGATGCTCGGGCTTATCCTCGTGCTGCTGCTTGCCGCTTCAATGTCCACGCTCTCTTCGCTTGTGCTCGTGTCCTCCTCATCCATTTCCATGGATCTTGTGAAGAGTGCGCGGCCTAAGATGAAGGATAAGAGCTTGATGACGCTGATGAGGGTACTTTGTGGGGTGTTTGTGATTATTTCGCTCGTGATTGCACTGCTGCAGCCCGCCGCGATTGTCACGCTGATGAGTTACTCGTGGGGTGCACTTTCCGGCTGCTTCCTCGCGCCGTTCATGCTTGGCGTGCGCTGGAAGGGCATGACCAAAGCGGGAGCCTGGGCGGGTGTGATCACGGGTCTGGTTGTCGTGGTGCCGCTGATGATCATCGGCAGCGTCAGCACG
>JAEWBO010000043.1 GCA_023391105.1 Bacillota bacterium | reverse complement strand
GCAATTGCGACGATATCAGAGGTGGGATAACAACTTTCCGCTGCTGATTCTGGGGCGAAAATCGCCCCTCCAGTACTGGAGGGATTACTTTGTCAAAAGTGTAACAGATCATTTGACAACGTAGAGAGACGTTTAATTAGTGATGTTGATTGGCACGACGTGTTGTGATATAATACAATCAATCAAAACAAAGGCGTTGTATTTCTTTACAGCGCTTTTTTTATTTTAAAGGGTGACGCGAATGGCAATTATGGTGAGAAAGCTTTATAAGAACGGCGAGTTCCTTTATAGGATGAAATTGATTGCCGGAAAAAACGGGCTGGATAACCTAGTTCAGTGGGTTCATATTTTGGAGGATGATAACGTCGCAGCATTTTTGCATGGGAACGAGTTGGTTTTTACGGCCGGTATCTTAAATCATTCAGATGATTGGCTGCTAAACTTTGCCCGACGGCTGCATGATGTGGGAACAAGCGCGTTTGTTGTCAATATCGGCCCTCATACCAAAGAGGTACCGCAATCTGTCATTGCGTATTGCGACAAGGTTTGTATGCCGCTGTTTACCATACCTTGGGAAACAAGAATGGTGGATATGACGCGGGATTTTTGTCATCGCATCATGCACAATGAGCAGGTCGAGACCAATACGGCCACCACGGTTAAAAACATCATATTTAATATCGGTGATATTGATGCGCAGATTCTGCAAATGGAGAGATACGGTTATCAAAGGAACGGAAAGTTCTGTTTTATCAGCATCATGGCCGGAGATGCAAACGCCCCAGGCTTTGAGGACTTCAAAGATAAGCTCCGAAAGATAGCAGAGAGAACAGCGAAAAAGCTGCATGAGCTTTACATATCGTTCTCTTATAAGGATTATCTCATTTTATGCTTGATGAATTACTCGGACGAGGAAATAAAAATGTTTGTCAATGAATTTCTTCGGGTATCTGTGCAGCAAAACAAGGGCTGGGATTTGCATATTGGCATCGGTTCCAATCAAATGGGTATTTACAATCAGAGGACGAATTTTGATAAGGCGCTGTCCGCAATGGAAATGGCAAAAACGCGGGGGCAAACACACTGTTACTATGATGAGCTGGGTATTTATAAGGTGCTGTATGCGGTGAGCGAGAAAACAGTTTTGAGAGACTATTATAAAGATGTGATCGGCAGCTTGGAGAACTATGACAGGGAAAACGCGACAGATTTGACTGAAATGCTGCGCTCTTATCTGGAAAACAACGGAAGCTTGCAGCTTGTTGCGGAGAAGCAGTTCGTGCATAGAAATACGGTCACGAACCATTTGAGAAAAATTGGGGAAATAACGGGTTATAATCCGCTAGAGCTGGAGGACAAGGTAAAGCTGTCGTTGGCGTTCTATGTCAAACAGGTATTATAAGCCGTTTGGGAAACGGCTTGTTGTGCAAATGCACAATCAACTCTGGTCATCTATCAATTGCTTTTCGTCACAAAGCGTCTATAATGAGATTATAAAAATAAATAAGCGATGAAAACACGGCGATGGAGCTAAATATACTCCGTCGCCGTTTGTTTTTTTATCAAGGAGTACCCGAAAAGCAGCGTTTTTGGGGAGAGTAGGAGGAATTGCCGTGACAGGCCCAGACATCACAAACATGCAAAAAAAATACAATCTGCAATCCTGGAGCAGGCAGAAAAACATCAATCCCGTACCCATAGAAAAAGCCGAAGGGATTTACTTTTGGGACTTTGACGGCAACCGTTATACGGATATGTCTTCTCAGTTGGTCAATATGAACCTCGGTTTTGGGAATAAAGCGATCTCAAACGCGATAATAGCGCAGGCGGACAAATTTTGTTTTGCGAGTCCCTCATACGGCGTCGAATCAAGGGCCAAGCTCGCAGAGAAGATCATCGAATTGATGCCGGATAACATGGGCAAGGTCTTTTTCACCAACGCCGGTGCGGAGGCCAATGAAAACGCGGTAAAGATGGCAAGAATGTTCACGGGCAGAAACAAGATATTTAGCCGGTACAGAAGCTATCATGGCTCCTCGTTCGGAGCGGGCAACCTCACGGGCGAGCCAAGGCGTTATGCGTTGGAGCCGGGTATTCCGGGGTTTATCAAGTCCTTTGATCCGTATGTTTACAGAGAAGTGGTCAATTTTGAATCGGAAGAAGCGGCAACAGAGTATTACCTTGCTAAACTCGACGAGCAGCTTCAGTACGAAAATCCCCAATCGGTTGCGGCCATTGTGCTAGAGACCATCACAGGCTCCAACGGCGTCATTATTCCCCCGAAAGGGTATTTGCCCGGTGTGAGAGCGCTTTGTGATAAGTACGGTATCGTTATGATCTGCGACGAAGTGATGACGGGCTGGTGCAGAACCGGAAAAATGTTTGGCTTCGAGCACTTCGATATTAAACCGGATATCGTATCGTTCGCAAAGGGCGTGACTTGCGGCTATGTGCCGCTCGGCGGTGTGGCGGTCAGCAAGCAGATCGCGGCGTATTTTGACGACAATCTGCTGTCCTGCGGGCTGACATACAGCGGCCATCCTCTCGGCTGTGCAGCCGGTGTAGCGTGTATCGATTACTATAAAGAGGCAAATATCCTCGAGAATGTGAACGCAGTCGGCAAAGTGCTGGGCGAAGAACTGGAGAGGATGAAAGCGGCGCATCCGTGCGTGGGCGATGTGAGATATATCGGTCTGTTTTCGGCTGTTGAACTGGTCAAGAATAAAGAAACAAAAGAAGCGCTGGTGCCTTACGGGCAGGATCCGCAGGGAATTATGGGCAGCATTCTGGGGATGCTCAAGGAACGAAAGTTTATGACGTATACGCATGAGAATATGATCATTGTGGCACCGCCGCTTATCATAACGCAAGAGCAGTTAAGAGAAGAGATGGATAAACTCGACGAAGTGCTTGGCATAGTAGACAACAAGTATATTTAAGGCAGGAGCGAGACGACATATGGCATATCAGTTTACAATGCCGGGGAAAACGGTAATAGGTGACAATGCACTTAATGATAGCAAAGCAGATTTCAAAGCGCTGGGTCAAAAAGCTTTCGTGGTTACCGGCAAAAATGTCACAAAGGCGGGAATCGTCAATAAACTGACAGACTGCCTCGATCAGTGGGGCGTCGCTTATGAGGTTTTCAGCGATATCACCGGAGAACCGACAGTTCAGATGATAGAGGCTGGCGTAAGAGCATACAAAGCAGCCGGATGTGATTTTCTCATCGGTATCGGCGGCGGAAGCCCGCTTGATAGTGTGAAAGCGATTGCGATGATGTCCGTTCTGGATGGGAAGATATCGGATTATATGGGAGTGGAGATCAAGGGTGATTTCCCGCCTATGGCTCTGATACCGACCACGTCGGGAACGGGCTCTGAAGCGACAAAGTTCACTGTCATTACGGACACTGAAAAAAGCGTCAAAATGCTTTTGAAGGGCGAAGCGCTTATGCCAATCCTTTCGGTGATCGACCCGGTATTCACGATGACGTCGCCCAAGAGCATCACCGCATCCACCGGAATGGACGCTTTGACGCATGCGGTCGAGGCCTATACGTCAAAGAAAAGCAATTCGCTTACCGATATGTATGCGCTCAGCGCGATCTCACGCATCTTCACTTATCTTCCGTTGGTATACGAGGATGGTACCAATATAAAAGCAAGAGAAGAGATGTCGATCGCAGCGTATGAAGCGGGTGTGTGTATCAACAACGCATCAGTGACGCTGGTGCATGGTATGAGCAGGCCAATCGGTGCGCTGTTCCACGTCCCCCATGGGATATCCAACGCCATGCTGATCTCAAAATGCCTTGCGTTCGCACTGGATGGCTGCCCGGAAAGATTTGCGCAGGTTGCTAAAGCGATCGGGGCGGCAGACGCCCATGAAAGCGATGAAACAGCGTCACAAAAATTTATCGGTGCATTGGAGGAGCTTTGCACAAGGCTTGAGATTCCGACACTGAAAGAGTATGGAATACCCAAGGACCAATTTGATTCTTTGATCCCAAAGATGGCGCGTGACGCAATTATCAGCGGGAGCCCGGGAAACACGATCAAAGAAATTAAGCAAGAGGATATAGAGGCCATATATAACAGGCTCTGGTAAGGATAAATAATCAATCAAATTTACGATGACGTAAAGCGAGGGAGTTTTACGTCATTTTATTTTGGAAAGGGAGAGCGTTATGACATTGGAAGAAGAAAGAATTGTTTTTCAACATAGCCAGTTTTATAAGCCTAAGGAAAAGGAAAGCGAAGTCAAGATTGAAAGCCTGTGGGTTAAGTTTCCGTGTAAGGAAGGCGGTGAACCGTTAACGGCACTGCAAAATGTGAACCTTGACATCAATCAGGGTGAGTTTATTTCGTTGGTCGGCCCCTCCGGATGCGGAAAGACCACATTGCTGCGTACCATTGCGGATCTACAGCAGCCCACATCAGGCAGCATTTCAGTGAAGGGACAGTCGCCCAGAGAAGTGCGGATGCAGAAGAAATTCGGCATTGTATTTCAAAGCCCGGTGCTCTACGACTGGAGAACAGTGCGGCGCAATGTGTGCATGCCAATGGAGCTGATGGGGATGCCCAAGCCGCAAAGAACTGAGCGCGTGTCACAGATGCTGGAGCTTGTGGGCTTGTATGAGTTCGGCAAGAAATATCCTCATGAACTCAGCGGCGGTATGCAGCAGCGCGTTGGTATAGCAAGGGCGCTCGCGATCGATCCGGAAATTTTGTTGATGGACGAACCGTTTTCCGCGCTGGATGAATTCACAAAGGAAAAGCTTCATGCCGATCTTCTTAAGATCTGGAGAAAAACACACAAGACGATACTGTTTGTGACGCATAACATCCAGGAAGCCGTGTTTCTCTCGGATAGAGTGGTGGTGATGTCGCCGCATCCGGGGCGAATATCCGCCATAGTGGATATCGATATCCCGAGGCCAAGAACACTGAGCGACAAGAACTCTGTCGAATTCACCAACCTGGTTGCAAAAGTGAGAAACAGCTTCGAGGGGGTATAGGTGTGAACACATTTAAAAAAGTACTGACCTCAAAACGAATGGTGACCGTTGTATGGATACTCGGGCTCATCGTATTGTGGGAGATCGGTGCAACCATCATTGAGGGGACAAAACGGACACCGGAAAATGTGCTGCCGCATCTTTATCAGATATTTGAATCGGTGATCAGCTCAAAAATGGCGAACGGTAGCCAGACAGCGCTGCAGATTGTACTGAGCAACGCAGGGATTACGCTGCTTCGAGCGGGGATCGGTTTTGTGATGGGTATCGCGGTGGGCTTCGTGCTCGCACTGCTCATGAGCCGCTTTCTGACGGTCGAAAAGATCGCATTTCCATACCTGATGATCATTCAGATGATACCAATTTTGGGTATGGCGCCGATCATATTGGCGGTCACCAAGGATATCGACAAAAGCCGAATCATCATTGCCGCGATACTAACGTTTTACCCTGTCGCGACAAGCACGTTGGCGGGCTTCAAATCGGTTCATCGCGAGAAGCTGGATCTGATGCATTCTTTGGCGGCCAGTAAGTTCGAAATTTACAGAAAGCTGATGATACCCTCGAGCATGCCATATTTCTTCACGGGTCTGAAAATATCGGCGCCTATGGCGATCACCGCGTCCATCTTGGTGGACACGCTGCAAGGCGGCGGCGGGCTTGGATGCATGCTCTCACAATCGCTCAAGCACGCGATGACGATATATGTGTTTTGGCAGATCGTGTTCTTAAGCGCTATTGTCGGAATCTTGAGCTATTACTTGATGACGCTGCTGGAAAAAGCGGTATCGCCTTACAGGCGTATGCACAGGTGAAATTATGAAGAAGAAAATCAGAATAAATTCAATAACAACAATTCTGTATCCTGTTTTGTTTGGCATGCTGATTGTGGTGCTTTGGCAAACGCAGGTGCTGCATATGATTCTGGGCGCGGACACATTTACGTTGCCGCTTCCCGGCCGAATACTGAATATCATTGGTGATAACACAGGCACTATTTTGGAAAATGTATATGCAACGGTGATCGTAGCGCTCAGCGGACTGGCTCTGGGTTCACTGATTGGTGCTCTGTTGGGCGTGATCGCTACGCTTTTCCCAAAGTGGGGAAGCGGCGGGCTCACTATCGTGGCGGCCTTTAACGCCATTCCGATTATCGCTATCGCACCGATTATCAACAACCTGACCAAGGATTTAAGTGACGCCGCGGATATAAGAAGCATGGTCGCCAAAATGATCGTGGTCATGCTGACGTGTATGGTACCGATGAGCATCAACACATACCGCGGGCTGACAGAAGTCAAGCCGTTTTCTGAGGACTTAATGAAATCCTATGCGGCAAGCAAGCGTGAGATATTCTTCAAGCTGCGCGTCCCAAACAGTGTGCCGTATATTTTTAACGCACTGCGGGTGAGCGTACCGGTGAGCGTCATCAGTGCGCTGGTCAGCGAGTATTTCGCTGAATACATCATCGGTATAGGGCGCCAGATACGCGAGAATATCGTGCTGGCCCAATACGCCACAGCTTGGGCCTATATCGTTGTGGCCTGTGCGATCGGCATCATTATGTATGTCATACTCTTGATCTCAGAAGGTATTACGCTGAAAAACCGCCGTTAGGGCGCAAGCAGCTTAATATAGAGAATTTGAAAAATATAGGAGGAAGATCATGAAAAAGAAAGTAAATCGTAAGTTATTGACAATGTGCTCGCTGTTATTGGTACTCGCCATGGCATTGATGAGCTTCGCAGGCTGCGGGAGCCCGGCGGCAAGCGAACCGCCAGCAGCACCTTCGGAAGAAGCAGCGCCGTCGGAATCCGCTGAAGCTTCTGAAACCGCAAGCGAACCGGCCGAAGCAGCTGAGGGTCCGTACTACGCGGCGGACGCGGCGGCGGAAGACATCGTTGTGGACGCGGCAGGACAAGGAAAAGTCGGCAACTGGGGTCTTGGCAACGAGTATGAGATCCAGGCGCTGCTCACCAAATACGGACAGGACACAGCTTATTTGAGTCAGGCGTTCGATATGGACGGTTTCGACGATGATTCCATACTTTTGGCATCAGCGATGACCTACAATGAGCTGGGACTGGTCAAAAACTCTTATGATGGCGGCTACGGCTACGGCGACAGCGTTAAGTACATTGACATGAACGATGAGGGCGTCGCGATGCTCGAGGACAACATCTTCTGTACAAAATCCTTCGCCGAAGCAAATCCGAACACAGTCAAAGCGTTTATCTATGCGTCTATGAAGGGCTGGGAATATGCCTGCGCCAATCCCGAAGAGGCCGCTGAAATCGTCTATAACTATGGCTCCTCGGTATCCGGCGAGCATCAGGCCTATATGGCATCCGAAGTTAAGAAGCTTGTTGAAATGGATACGAGCGGCAGCACGGTGACGGATTACGGCAAGATGGATGAAGCAGCCATGCAGCAAACGCTTGATCTGGCTAAGCAGTACATAAAGCTGGACGACTCAGCGGCAGCTGGCGCGTTGGCAGCACTCACACTGGACAACATCATGGATGCCTCATATTGGGAAGCGGCCATGGCATCTGAAGGCACGCTGGAAGCGCCAGAAAAAACAGATGTAACAATTCAGCTCAAGTGGCTGCCGCAGGCACAGTTCATGGGCTACTATGTGGCGCTGGATAAGGGCTACTACGAGGAAGCCGGTCTCAATGTCACCATCGTTCCGGGCGGCGGCGACATCAGTGAAACCACAGCGGTCTATACAGGGCAGGTTGATTTCGGTGTGACATGGGTTTCCAACCTGATTGCCGCAAACGCAGGCGGTATGGATCTGCTGGAAGTGGCTCAGGTTTACCAGAGATCAGGTCTGGTGCTGGTTTACAAGATTAACGAATAAAGCGGATGGGTGAGGGGTGCTCGAAAGCGCACCCCTCCTCTTAAAAGCTGATAAGCGGATAGGGCGAAGCCAGACAAGGAGGGTTTCAATGCAATTATTGATTAAAAATGGAACGATCGTGAGCGCTAAGGACACTTTCAAGGCGGATATTGCGGTAGACAACGGAAAAATCGTGAATATTGGTCTCTGTCTTGAGCTGGACGCGGAAAAAACAGTGGATGCGACAGGTATGTTGGTACTGCCGGGCGCTATCGATGTGCACACACATTTGGCCATGCCCTTCGGGGGCACCGTTTCCGCCGACAGTTACCTTGCCGGCACCAGAGCGGCGGCCTGCGGCGGCGTCACGACGGTATTTGACTATCCCATGCAGCGAAAAGGCAAAGGTATTATTGAAACTGTGGAAGCACGAAAGGCCATGTGCGACCCCGAAGCATGTGTGGACTACGCGTTCCACTGCTGTATCACGGATCTTAACGGCGGCGCTTTGCTGGATGAGTTTGCAGACGCTGTCGATTACGGCGTGACAAGCTTCAAATGCTTTCTGGTCTACAAGAAAGAAGGCATGATGGTGGATGACGCGACATTTGTGAGGGTATTGCTCAAAGCCAAGGAGACGGGCGCCATCACCAATATCCATGCGGAAAACCCTGATATGATCGACTATTACATCGAGCAGTTCAAAAAAGAAGGCAAAACGTCGGCTTGGTATCACTATTTAAGCCGTCCTGAATTCGTGGAAGCGGAAGCGGACAAGAGAGCGGTCCATTGGGCAAAATCCGTGGAAGCGCCTCTCTATATTGTTCATATGGCCGATAAGGAAGGTCTTGAGGCCGCGGCAGCGGCTAAATTGCAGGGGCATGAGATTTATATCGAGACGTGCCCTCAATATCTTGAATATACATGTGATGTTTATAAGAGAGAAGACGGCAGAAATTTCGTCTGTTCTCCTCCAATAAAAGATAAAGGGAGTCAGGATGCACTGTGGGATGCGATTCAGTCAGGTATCATCGACACGGTGGCGACAGATCATTGCCCGTTCCAGAGCTATGAGAAGGATTGGGGCAAGGACGACTTTACAAAAATTCCGAATGGGTGCGCCGGTGTGGAAAATCTGTATCCGTATATGCTCTCGGCAGCGAACAAAGGCAGGATTTCCTTTAATCGTGCGGTGGAGCTATGCGCCGAAAATCCGGCAAAGATTTTCGGGTGCACACAGAAAGGGTCTTTAACAGTCGGGAAAGACGCGGATATCGTCATCTACGATCAGAATAAAGATTTGACGATTTCAGTAAACAACATGCATTCGGACTATGACCATACGATATGGGAGGGTAAGATTGTGCACGGCTATCCGGTGCAGACATATGTCCGCGGAAAACTGGTATATGACAATGGAAATTTCGTCGGTGAACCGGGATATGGGCAGTTTGTTAAGCGTACAGCCCGTAAAAAAGTTGGGAGAGATTTCTTTGATGAATTTAGTATATAAGGACATTTCGCTTACGGAAGAAGCTGCGGGCTGTCTGCTTTGTCATCACGCACCCTGCTCCAAGACCTGCCCATATGGTCTGGACCCGGATAGAATCATCCGTTCTGTTCGGTTGCAGAACGAAGCGGGAGCTGCAAACAGGATCCCGGATATATTGCCATGTTTATCGTGCGAAGCAAAACCCTGTCTATCAGCGTGTGTGAAAGCAAAGATCAGCCGTCCCGTTAAGATTGACGAAATGATGCTGCTGCTGTCCGATTGCAAAAAGACAAAAATGGAGGATGTCGATTTATCAATTGATTTTTGCGGCGTTCATTGTGAAAATCCTTTTTTTCTGTCATCGTCGGTTGTGGGGAGTAACTATGAGATGGTCGCAAAAGCGTTTGATATGGGTTGGTCCGGCGTGGCCTTTAAAACGATCGGCACTTTTGTAGCAAAGGAAGTCTCGCCAAGATTTGATCAGCTTAACAAAGAAGCGCATCCGTTTATTGGATTTAAGAATATCGAGCAGATTTCTGAACACACCCTCGAGGAGAATTTAGGCTATCTGAAAAACCTGAAAAAGTATTATCCGACGAAAATCATCGTGGCATCTATCATGGGTCAGGATGAAGAGGAATGGAATTATATGGCCAAACTCATGACCGAAGTCGGCGCCGATATAATAGAATGCAACTTTTCTTGCCCCCATATGGCGGCAAATGGTTTGGGCAGTGATGTGGGACAGAACCCGGATATGGTTACCCGCTTTACCAGAGCCGCCCGTAAAGGTACGCATCTGCCGATATTGGCTAAGATGACGCCGAATATCGGAAATATGGAACCGCCAGCCATCGCGGCGATGGAAGCCGGAGCGACGGGGATTGCGGCTATCAACACCATTAAAAGCGTGATGAATGTGAATTTAAGTACGTTTGCGTCGGGCCCTGACGTGGAAGGTAAAACATCCATCGGCGGTTATTCAGGTAAAGCTGTGAAACCCATTGCGATGAGGTTTATTCATGATCTGGCAAGCTGCGAAAAGCTGAAAAATGTTCCGATCAGCGGCATGGGGGGCATTGAAACATGGCAGGATGCGGCGGAGTTTATTGCGCTGGGATGTGAAAATGTACAAATCACCACAGCGGTCATGCAATACGGATATCGTATAATCGATGATTTATTCGAAGGCATGCAGTTGTATTTATCCGCTCATGGCTATAAGAGTGTATCGGAGATTGTCGGAAAAGCTTTGCCTCGGATTATTCACGCGGATCATTTAAACCGTGACAGCATTTGTTTCCCGAGATTTGACAGAAGCAAGTGCCTTGGATGCGGACGATGTTATTTGTCATGCTATGACGGCGGTCATCAGGCGATCCGGCAGGATGAGCGCACAGGGCAGCCAATTATGGATGCGGCCAAATGCGTGGGCTGCCATCTGTGTGTGGCTGTATGCCCGGCGGAGGCGGTCTCTCGGGGAACGAGGGTACAAAAGAGTTTGTTAGAAAATCGATTTGCAGAAGTAAAGGAGGTTATATAGACATGGTATCATGCAGCTATGATAGAATGGACGAAAAAATCAAGACTTTCAGCAGGTTTGGAGATACGGGCAACGGCGGAATTACTCGGTTTTCTTTATCTCCGGAGGCGCTGATGGCCAGAGCCGAATTTAAAAAAAGGATGGAAGCCATCGGCGCAACTGTGGTCACAGATGATATGGCCAATATGTACGCCACAATTCCGGGAGCAGAAAAACTTCCCGCAATCATGTCCGGTTCGCATCTCGATTCTGTCAGGAAGGGCGGAAACTATGACGGTGTACTGGGCGTATTGACGGCGATGCAAGCGGCTGAAACGATCGTGAAAGAAGGGATCCCTCATCGTCATCCCATCACCGTTGTTGTCTGGACAAACGAAGAAGGCGCTCGTTTTGAGCCTGCCATGATGTCTTCGGGCGTGATATGCGGCAAATTTGACAAGGCGGCGATGCTGGCTTCTGAAGCAAAAGACGTTCCCGGCTTGACGTTTGGTGACGCACTGGAGAAAAGCGGCTACAAGGGAAGCGAAGCCAACCGGATGACCGCCGGGAAATATGCCGCGCTTATCGAGCTGCATGTTGAACAGGGACCCGTTCTAGAAGGCGAAGGCATTGATATCGGCATCGTCGAGGGTGTATGCGGCATGATCAATTATGAATTCACGTTTGCCGGGCAGGCAGACCATGCGGGAACAACACCCATGAAATACAGAAAAGACGCATTGTACGCGGCCGTAAAAACGATTCAATACCTGCATGACGAACTGGATGAGCTGGACAGCAGGCTTGTGTACACAACAGGTAAAATATCGGCGCATCCGAACATCCATACGATTATTCCGGATGAAGTCAAGTTTACACTTGACGCAAGACACCAGAACCCTGACGTGATCAGACAGGTGCTTGAGATCATACACAAAATACCGTCGGAGGTGCAAAAATGCAAGGCCAGCTACAAAGAAGCCTGGTCGCGCAAGACCGTGGCATTTGCATCCGAACTGACCGATTATGTGGAAAAAAGCGCGAATGAGTATGGTTATACAAGCAAGAGAATGTATAGCGGTCCAGGGCACGATGCGCAGTTTGCGGCCGATATTATACCCACAACAATGATTTTTGTTTCGAGCGTGGATGGACACAGCCATTGTGAACTTGAATATACGCCGACCGGAAACTGCCTGAAGGGCGCAAACGTATTGCTTAAAACGCTTTTATATATTGATCAACAATGACATAAACGCACATAGGATCAAAAAAACAGAAACCTCAACTTTACACGATAAAGGAGAGGTTTTTGTGTATGACGAGTATGACTGTCTTTTGTGTGCCAACGGTATTTATTCCGCCGGCCAAAAGTGCCGGACTTTTCGTCTCGTTCCATGATCTATGAAATATACTACAATGCTTTTTCACGTTCCGAGTTTGGCGTGGGAAGCGCCGTAGCCGTTATATTTATCATTCAATGCCTTATGGTAACATTTATTATAAATAAGTTGTCACGCAAAGAAGCAATCCAATATTGAGCGAGGTCTAGCATGAATCGGGGTTCGAAATATTTAGTCCGGATGATATTGATAGGGGCAGATTGGTGCGGTTATGATACTTGCCAGTATACCGACTGCGTTGATTTATATATTTGGTTATAAGCAGATCGAAAACGCTCTGACTGCCGGTTCGATATTAAAATGAACAAGACTTGGATGTTGGAAAAAATCTATAATTTAGCGAAAGGTAAGACTCTCGCTAATTGTATCAAGCATTCCGGCCAAAAAGCTCCTTAAGGGGGCAAGGTCATCAAGCTAATATTGAATAAAATTTAGAGCATGCATCTCTGCGGCTTTGCGGGAAGAAAACCTAGTCGCTCCTTGCATGGGGGCGTGAATTGACATATGCTCTTGATTATTCTATTCGACATGCCGTATATTTGCCTGCAATATCAAGTACAAAAATGAAATAAAATTTATCAAGTCACATACCCCTTGTTATTCCGGATTATACGATGGTGTGCAAGCACTGTTAATGTATTTCGGAATATATTAGTGTTGAGCAACTTATTTACTACTTCGACAGCAGACGACAAAAAAGATACGTTGTTGCGGAGACAGAAGGGGAAGGCTTGATGAATAATATAACAATTATTGGTTCGGGTTATGTCGGCCTTGTTGCGGGAACATGCCTTGCTGATATGGGAAATACAGTGATATGTGCAGATAACAACAAAACCAAAATTGATCAGTTGAACCTGGGGAATATACCTATATATGAGCCTGGGTTACAGGATAAGGTGAAACATAACACCCAAAAAGATAGGCTCATGTTCACGACGAATACGAGTGAGGCCGTAGAGAAGAGTCAGATCATATTTATTGCAGTCGGAACACCTCCAACAGAGGATGGAAGTGCAGATATCAAGCACGTCCTGCACGTGAGCGAAGAAATCGGCCGTTTTATGAATGGATATAAGCTCATCGTTATCAAATCGACAGTGCCGGTGGGCACGGGACAAAAAGTCAAAGAGACCATTAGTCAAATGCTTATTGAACGTGGGGTAAACGATACCTTTGATGTGGCAGCGAATCCTGAGTTTTTGCGGGAGGGGACCGCTGTCTATGATTTTATGAATCCCGACCGTATCGTTTTGGGGGTTGAATCGTCAAAAGCCAAAGATTTAATGATGGATATCTATGATGAACCTTGCAGGAAAGGAGTTCCGTTTCTCTTTACAAACATTAGAACTGCGGAGCTGATTAAATATGCGTCAAACGCCTTTTTGGCAATGAAAATTACATTCATCAATGAGATGGCTCAGGTTTGCGAAAAGGTCGGCGCAAATGTTCATCAGCTGGCTCAGGGCATGGGGATGGATAATCGAATAGGCGCTGATTTTCTGAAACCGGGGCCGGGATATGGCGGCAGCTGCTTTCCGAAGGATACAAGAGCCATTGTCAAGATAGGAATGGATCATGGTGTGAATCTCTCATTGGTTAAGCAAACGATTGATGCGAACGAAAGACAGAAGCTTTGGATGGTTGATAAGATAGCGAAGACAATGGGTGATCTCGAAGGAAAAACAATTGGAATCCTTGGTATTACCTATAAAGCGGACACAGACGACATGAGGGAAGCACCTGCTCTTACAATTTTGGAGCAACTGACAAGGAGGGGAGCAAGGCTCAAAATCTTTGATCCGCAGGGAGAAAAGGAAGGTAAGTGGAGGCTGGATGCGATAAAAGACAGCATTGAGTTTTGTACAAATGAATATCAGGCAGCAAACGAGGCCGATTCGCTGGTTATTCTCACGGATTGGCTTCAGTTTAAGACGATGGATTTAGGTAAACTATACGAGATAATGAAAGCCCCGATTTTTTTTGATTTCCGGAATATGTTTGAGCGGGACTGCATTGAACAAAGAGGATTTCGTTATGTGGGAGTCGGCAGGTAGTCAGATAACATTTTCCTAGATTAAGTGGTCACATGTGTTTTGATGGCGAATATAATGTTATCATAACATATCTAGTGTTGAAAGGATGGAAAAAAATAATATGAAATATCAAGATAAATATGTTGGATCATATGAGGAGATTTATGATCTGTTAAAGGATTTGCCCAAAAAATTTGTACAAAACAATGTCATGGTCGAGTCGGAAAAAGTTGAAGTGCCCGAAGACAAAGAGCTGACTTATAAAATCAAATATGAAAATGACGAATATGATGGAGCACTTGCAGTTAAAATCTCTTGGGTAAATGCTGAAGAGGAAGAAGAGGAAGAGGAAGAAGAAGAGGAAGAGGAAGAAGAAGAGGAAGAAGAAGAGGAATAACACTGCCGTATACACGAATGGTATGCTGCCCGGCGGAGTAAGCGAACTTTGCCGGGTATGTGCTTTATATGGAATGGAGGTGAGTTCGTGGAAGAAGTCAGGACGATCATAACAAATGCGGTTTATGGGCGTAATGAAAAAACGTTCCGGAGAATAATTCGTGTGACAGCCGATGAAGGGGAAAACGACCCTGAGGTCTTGGGCTGCTGCGTCTGCGGAGCCAAAGTATTAAGCTCTTCCATTGAAGCAGATATAGAAGAAGGTAAAAAAGCAAAGGCTAAAGTGAAATTTGATATACATATTTGGTATCGGACAGGCAGCGATACCAAGGTAGCCAAGGTCAGCACTGAATTCTCAGATATTATTGAGGTTTGCAGGCAAGGGCCCCAAGGCTTTTCTCAAGAAAAGCTAAGCGTATGGATGAAAGATAAACCCAGATGTCTCGAACCGGTCGTCATAGACAATTCGGAAGGAAACCAGATTGCGGTCGAGATGGAATATATTCTGGAAGCAGAAATCATCGGAAAAGCAGTGCTTAGCGTGAGAGTGTTTGATACATAGAGTAAAAGTCTTTATGCAGGGGTGTTCTACATAGCTAGAGCATCCTTTTATTATAAGCTGGACAGGAGGTTAAACATGATAAAGGATTTAAACGACGAACCCTTGAATGAGGTGCTGGACAGATATCCATACTCGATCAAGGGAATTCGAACGGAGTCATATAAACAAAAAAAGGGTGTATGGTGGGTTGATACCTCTCAAGGTATGAAGATTCTAAAAAAGCACCCCAGCTCAGAAGCTATGCTGCTTTTTTTATTGGCCGCCATTTCTCATTTGCAGGATAAGAGTATTCATATTCCCGGTGTCAATAAGACGAGTGATGGCGCGTCATATGTGAAGGTGGGTGAAGCCTGCTTTATCCTCATAGACGCTGTTGAAGGGGTCAACCCCAATTACAAGAAACCGGAAGAGCTGGAGTCTCTCGTTCGAGAAATGGCGAGGTTTCACGCGGCATCACAAGGCTTTACGCCGCCGGAAGAATCAAAAATCCGTCAGCATCTTGGCAACTGGCCGCAGGACTACAGCGCGGATGCCGGCAGACTCGAGGAGCTGTACAAGGAGGAACTTAATAAAACGGCGCACAATGAGTTTGGAAAAGTCATCTTGGAGGTGTTCCCCTCGTTTTCGCAGAGAATGGAACAGACCATAGAGGGGCTGAGCAGCCCCGCATATACGGCATGGGTTGATAAAATTGCCGCAAATTCAGGGCTGTGCCATCAGGATTTCGCCGCAGGGAACATTCTGCTGAGCCCGTCGGGCAAAGTGTATATATTGGATACGGATTCGCTCACCATTGAGCTGCCGGCTCGGGATATTCGAAAGCTGCTCAATAAGGTGATGAAGAAAAACGGGAAATGGGATTATGCGTTGCTGCGCAATATTTTAAGCTGGTATCAGCAAGTTAATCCGCTGTCTGTCGATGAATGGGCCGTTGTGAAAATGGATTTGAACTTTCCGCATCTGTTTAACGGAATTATGGATAAGTATTATCGGCGCAGAGAAAAGGATTGGACCGAAGGTAAATATTTAAGCCGTCTTAGAGAGATGATCGCTGTAGAACGGTCCAAGGAGAGTGTATTAGATCAATACGAAACGATTATTAAAGAGTTTCGGTAATGTTTATATCAGGGGGATAGAAGATGTTTGAACAAAATATGAGCTTGGAGGATATTGCGCGAGCGGTATTGGCACAATATGATGTCAGTCCGGTGAAAATACAAATTATTCAGCAGGGCGGCATCAAGACGGTATGGAAGGTATTATCCGACAAAAGCAGCACATGTCTGAAAAGATTGAACAAATCTACCGAGAAGGCGATATTTTCAGTAGAAGCGCAAAAGTATATAAAAGAAAACGGCGGGCTTGTACCCGGTGTGATAGCCAATAAAACGGGTGAGCCTATCACGTATTTTCATGATGAGCTTTTTGTATTGTATGAATGGGTGGAAGGCAAGCAGCTCAACTTTCATACTGAAAGTGATTTTATGGCGGCCATGGAGGGGCTGGCACTGTTTCATAAGTGTTCGAAGGGATATGAGCCGCCTGAGGAGGCCAGAGTATCGACAAAGCTTGCAAAATGGCCGGATCAGTACCAGTCTATGCTCAAAAGGATGAATGAGTGGAAAAATATATCGCAGCAAAAAACGGGCATAGCTGTTTACGACTCGTATCTGAAATGGATTGACCCGATCATGGCTTTGGGCGAAAAAGCAATTCAGTACCTTGAGCGATTCGGGTACGACGTGTTGTCGCGTCCGGGTTCACCGTCAGTGGTATTGTGTCATCAGGATTACGGCAAGGGCAACGCACTGCTTACGCCAAGGGGCATATGCGTTTTGGATCTGGATGGGGTGACATATGAATTGGCAGCGAGAGACCTAAGAAAAATCATACTCAAAACAATGGAAAACCAAGGCGGATGGAATGAGCAAGTCATGAAAAATATTATCATGTGGTATGAAAAGGGATATGCGCTTACCCATGATGAAAGAAAAATGGTTTACATCGACAGTCTGTTTCCGCACGCCTTTTTCGGCAGCGTAAAGAACCAATTCCAAAAAAACAAAGCGGTTAAGCCTTCAGGCATAGAGAAAATCGGACGGCTTGAAACGTCTAAACAAAATATTTTATGTGGCTTAATAGAGGGGGAATTGTCTTGAGAATCGCGATGATCTGTACAGAAAAACTACCGATACCCCCAATTCGCGGCGGCGCTATTCAGCAGTATATTGATGCGGTATTGCCTTATATACAGGAAAAACACGACATCACTGTGTTCAGTATGGAAGACCCAGAATTGCCACAGAAGGAAGACAACCATCATGTTCATATCATACGAGTTGGCGGCAAGCAAAAACAGGAGTATATAAATAACGTGGTCAGTCGGATGAAGAACGACTATGACCTGATACATGTCTTTAACCGGCCTCAGTGGGTGAATACGATCGCAGATGCGTTTCCGAAAGCCGCGATCAGCCTGAGTATACACAATGAAATGTTTCTTCCATCCAAAATCTCTAAGGCGGACGGTGAGAGGTGTGTGAAGAAAGTCAAATTCATTACGACCGTCAGCAGGTTTATTTCGGAGGGAATAAAAAAACTCTACCCTGAAGCGTCATCAAAGCTGCACACTGTTTATTCGGGCGTCGATATTCATCGGTATCAGCCGATATGGTCTGACGAAGCCATGCAGATAAGAGAAGAATTAAAGACCAAGTATGGCATATCCGGCAAAAAAGTTGTGCTGTATGTCGGCAGGCTGAGCCCGAAAAAAGGGACTCATATTCTTTTGAAAGCGATGGACACAGTTTTATCGTCCCATCCGGATGCCGTGCTTGTGGTGGTCGGCAGCAAATGGTACGGCGATAACCAGGAGGACAGTTTTGTGCGGCAAGTTAAACAGATGTCGCAGGAGCTGAACACAGATATCATATTGACGGGGTTTCTTCCTCCTAAAGAGGTGATATCTCATTATTATCTGGGTGATGTGTTTGTATGCGCATCTCAATGGAGAGAACCTTTGGCTAGGGTCCATTATGAGGCAATGGCGGCGGGTCTTCCCATCATCACCACGGACAAGGGGGGCAATGCTGAGGTTGTCAGAGGAGCCGGTAACGGTATGGTCTTAAGTGAGTATAACCAGCCTCAAGCGTTTGCCGACGCCATCACTTATTTATTTGATCAGCCATCGATTGCGCTGGAGCTCGGAAAGGGCGGCAGAAAGCTCGCAGAGGAAAAGTACTCATGGGAACGGGTAGCAAATGATCTGATGGGTTTATTTACATCCTGAGCACAAGTTTCATTATAATGATGTGATAAAACGGGGACTCATTCTTATGTAATGGGTCCCTTTTATGGCTCCGGCGATTGAAATTTATCAAGGCTTAAGCATTGCGCGTATTTAGCAGATATGTTTGTCCGCTTCCGTCATCTGCGAGATTTACGCCGTGAGTCACATAAGTGTGAATGAAGAATAGTATATAACAGATCAATGATGAGATTAAATGTGAGATATCCGCAATATTTTGTCGAAGGGGGATTTTAGGTGGATTCAAATAATCATCGAGAGATAATCGTCAAGACGACCTGTGGCAGGGGATCCAAGGTCATTGAGTATGTTCAATATATGGAATTGCCGAAGGACGTCGTTCCTGACCGCATAATGGGCTGTACCATTACGAACGTGGAAAAACCAAAAGCGCTTAAATGGAAAGTACCCGAAAAGAGCCGTTACTATGTTCCTGTTAAAGGGTCTTTCGATATGCATGCCTGGTATGCTTACAATAATGGACATGATACGGCTGTAGCGAGTACATCCGTCGTTTATCATGAGAATGTCCCCATTTTGGAACGGAGCGGAAGGCCAATCGGCCCTGTCACTGCGTCAGCGGACATTGAAGATACTCCCGAAATTGTCGAAGTGATACCGGAAGGCAATAAAATTCGGGTGGTGGCATTGATAAAGATATCGGCGGCGGTTGTAGGCGATTCCAGACTTATGGTTGAAGTGGTGGAATAATTTTATTCGGACACGATGAGTATCTAAGCAAACAGATATCAAGGTTTCGGAAAAGAGGGAGAAAAATGGAGGAAATAAAAAAAATAGTTGCAAAGGCCTCATTTGGCCAAAGCGCGAAGACGTTCAGCAAAGGTATCGATATCAATACTTATGAAAGAAAGAGACCCACACAAATCCTTGGGTGTATCATAACCGATGCTGAAATCACGAGCTGTTCCTTTGAAGGAAACGTAGAGCACGGAAAGGCAGTCAGAGTTAACATCAAGTTCGATACCCATCTGTGGTATGCGCTGGGCGGCGATACAAAGGTTGCAAAGGTCAGCACGAAGTTCTCGGATGTTGTCACGATCAAGGCTCAGGGCGCGGAGAAATACAGTGACGAGGAAGTCCGCTCATGGATAAAGAAGGCGCCCAAGTGCTGCGGCACGTCGATTGTTGACGGACGTGAAGGCGCCAGCGTCAAGGCTCAGATTGAGTATGAGCTGGGTGCCGAAATCACCGGTCTGACAACATTAAACGTCAGAGTCATAAACGCCACTGATGAGTTGGATGATGCTGAGGAGATATCGCTGGAGGATAACGGTGACTTAGATGAATTTGAGGATGATTAAGGCGCAAACGCAATAAGTCAATACGGGGATGTTCTAGCGAACATCCTTGTTTATATCGTTTGAGTATATATTTGAAACACATAAAACGGCGGCACCATGGCGGCGAATATACATACTTTCAAATGTATATGAGGAAAACGATGATGAACAATATAGAAGTGGACGCAGAAAAGGTATATCTTATTACCGGTGCGGCGGGGTTTATCGGATACTCTTTATCCAAGAGCTTATTAGAGAAAGGCTGCCGAATCGTGGGGGTAGATAGCTTAAGCGACTATTACGATGTGAATTTGAAAAATGAGCGTTTGAAGCGATTAAAAATTTTTAAGGACTTTGAATTTATTAAAGAGGATATTTCGGACAAGGAAGCGGTCAATCAAATATTTAAGCAGTGCCGGCCGGATATTGTGGTGAATCTGGCTGCACAGCCGGGGGTCAGGTATTCTTTGGTCAACCCTGATGCATATATTCGCAGCAATTTGATAGGCTTTTACAACATACTGGAAGCTTGCAGGCAATACCCGGTCAGCCACCTTGTTTATGCGTCATCCAGTTCAATATACGGGCTCAAAGATAAGGGCGCTTTTTTAGAATCGGATTTTACCGATAAGCCCATATCCTTGTATGCAGCAACAAAAAAGTCTAACGAGTTGGTGGCATATGCGTACAGCTATCTTTATAAAATACCGGCCACCGGCTTGCGTTTTTTTACGGTATACGGCCCGTTTGGGCGCCCTGATATGGCGTACTTTGCATTCGCAAACAGATATTTCGCCGGAGAATCTATCTCGATTTATAACAACGGCAATACTGAAAACGATTCGTACAGGGATTTCACCTATATTGATGATGTTGTTGAAGGTATTGAAAGATTACTGGACCATCGTCCAGCCGGGATTGTCCCGCATCGTGTTTATAATATCGGAAACAGCAGCCCTGAAAGCCTGACGGCCTTCATTCAGAAGCTGGAGAAGAGCCTATCAGAGGCAACGGGAAAAGACGTTGTTTTTAAAAAGGTATATAAGCCCATGCAGCCGGGAGATGTTGCAGCCACGTTTGCATCAATCGATCGGATAAAGGATGCGGTTGGTTTTGCGCCAAAAACCTCCATCGACGAAGGACTTAAGAAGTTTGCCGCGTGGTACGTGAAGTTTTACGATATAAAATAGCATTTTCGCCGTCTATTAAATCTATTCTGCGAATATTCGAGAAGTGTGTTCCCTTGTACAATCCTCCGTCACGCTTCGCGTGCCACCTCCTTTAGAAAAGGAGGCTTGGGCTGATGGCCTGCCATTGACATAGACTCAAAAAAAACGCCCGCTTCATTTGGCAGGCGCTTTCTTGCTTTATTAAGTCTGGAAACCTTACATGGCCTTTTCTTCGGTGATTTGCACGCGAAATTGCCTTTCAATGTCGGCAATGCGGCCGCTGTCTTGGGGGCTCACGAGCGTGCACGCCCGGCCTGTATGCCCGGCGCGGCCTGTGCGGCCAATGCGGTGCACGTAGTATTCCATTTTGTCGGGTATGTCGTAGTTGATCACAAGATCAATATCCTTCACATCGATGCCGCGCGCTGCGACGTCTGTGGCGATCATGACGTTCGTTTTGCCATTGCGAAACGCGTTCATGGTGGTGTCGCGCTGATTCTGGCTCAAATCGCCGTGCAGACAGCCTGTGGGCAATCCCTGCTCGCTAAGCAGCCTTTGCAGCAGCTTCACCTGTCGTTTTGTGTTGCAGAAGACAAGCGCCAAACGGGGACTTTCCTTTGATATCAGGGCTCGTACGGCTTGGCACTTGCCGCGTGTGCCGATGGTCAAATACGACTGCTTGACGTTCGCGGTCGGCTCGTTGCAGCTGCCAACCTGTATCCGTACGGCATCATGCTGAAACTGCTTCACCACACCCGATACCGCTTTGTTCATGGTTGCCGAGAACAAGAGCGTCTGGTGCTCATTTGTCACTTGCGAGAGTATGGCTTTGATATCGGGCAGAAAGCCGAAGTTAAGCATCTCGTCCGCCTCATCCAGCACCACGGTGCGGATGTTTTGCAGCTTTAGCACATTGCGGCCGATCAAATCCTTGACCCGGCCCGGTGTCCCGATGACGATCTGCGCACCTGCGCGAAGCGCACGAATCTGCACGCTTGCGGCTTGACCGCCGTAAACGCTGACGATGCGAATCTTCGCATGCGCGGAAAGCGCACGAAACACTTCCGTGATTTGCAGCGCAAGCTCACGCGTGGGGCAAAGCACAAGCGTCTGTGTCTTGCGGTTGTTTATAAACGTTTTTTCGATAATGGGCACAGCAAACGCTGCCGTTTTGCCCGTTCCTGTCTGGGCAATGCCCATGATGTCCCACTTGTTAAATATCAGCTCTAATGTTTTTTCCTGAATGGGCGTGGGTGTGGTAAAACCCGCTTTTTTGAGCGTGGCTTTCATCTCTTCCGAGAGCAATTCAAAGTATTTCAATTTATCCTCTTTTCTTTTCCGGTTTTTACATAAAAAACAAAGACCATGCCGATATAGCAAAGTCTTTCGAATTTGTTATGACGCCACAAGTTCCATACTTTTAAGCCGGAGCCGGAAAGCCCCGATACGTCGTACGGGTCACAATTCCCGTACTGGCTGTATTAAAAATACGACTTGTTTTAAAGCGCGATTCGCTGGGAATGCTTTGCGGCTATGCGCAAACGATACTTATAATACAGTCGTCATTATACACGAGTTTATATTATTTGTAAAGCCTGCCATAAATGCAGGACATGTGCCCGTTTTTCGTCGCCATTTTGAGGAACCCCGATACCGGGGGACAATCAAAAAAGCGCCCACATTGCGCAGGCGCTTTCATACATTTTGGATTAATATCTTTCGGGATACATTTTAAGCGTGCCCGCTTCCTTGGCTGCATCGACCCACCCGTTGGTGACGGTTGTCCACTCGTTGTCCTGTTTGCTAGCCAGCATCTCCGATGTTAGGTCCTCCTTCACGTCCTCGAAAGGCACGACGCCCCCCAGAAGCTTCACGCACTGTATGAAGTAAACGCCGTTATAATTGACAACAGGCTCGCTAACCTGACCTGCTGTGGTAAGCGTCGCCACTGCATCAAGATAACCCGGGATGTCCGATTCTTTATACGGCCCGGTTACGGTGCCCTCGGTCTTGCTGGGCTCGTAGGAATAGGCTGTATCTTCGTTATACTCGTCCATCAGCGCGGTAAAATCTTCACCAGCGGCGATGCGGGACTGTATGTCGTCAATCTTTGTCTGCAGGGCCGCTTTGCCTTTGCCGATCAGCTCGTCATATTTCGCAGTGTCCTCATCGCCGTAAGCAGCGGCGGCGGCACTCTTGGTTTCGTCGTCAAACTTTAGGAAAATGTGGCGCACGTTCATGTACCCTTGAGGATAGACGAGTATGCGACCGCCGAAAGAAGCTTGCATTTCGAAAAATGTCGGATCATTTTCTATGTTGCCCTCTTGGATGCTGACATTGCTGTCGTAGCTAGACTTAACTTCTTCATCTGTGACGGTAATGTCCTTGACGGTATAATCATACACTTTGTTAAGGATAGCTTCTCTCTCCATCTGAGCGCGAAGCGTATCGGCTGTGTAGCCGATTGCGGCATAATAGCCGTCAATCGCTTTCTGATACTCTTCATCGTAATTGAGTGTATCATCTGAATCCACGGCCGACTGAGCCACATACTCGGCATAGGATTTCATCGAATCCATGGTGCTGTTATATTGTTCATCGACCTTAGAGACTTCGTCTTCGGTCAGCTTATCGAGCCCAAGCTCTGCTGCCTTTTCCAGAGCAATTTCGTTAATGACAAGCTGTTTGATGGTGTTTTCTTTGTAGGATTCCCAATAGGTTTCATCCGACTCTATGGATTCCAGCGTCATCCCTTGCTGGGATAGGCTTTGCGTCATATACTGTACAACCTGGCCCTTTGTGATGTCGGTATCGTTATACTTGGCGAGTACCTTTGCGTTATCAATGGCATCGGCTTTTTCCTGGTCGATGTCGATCAGGCTGCAGCCGCCGGAAAAGACAAGTGAAGCGCAGAGCAGCAGCGCAACGATTTTTCTTCTGTTCATGGAAGTCTCCTTAGCGTATTTGACCTTCTTGCATTTATGTCATGCAAATATTAAAATTTTAGCACTTAAGCGCCCAAACGTCAACGCTTTGGCTAAAGGACTCAAAATAAGAAAGTTCACAGACAATGGTAAAGCTATATGATAAAATGTTATTGAAAAACAGAAAATAAATAGCGATAATATGTATGGAGATCAATTTGACAATGGAAGGACGTTTCATGAATATAAGCAGAGACAAGCTTGAACAGATATATGAAAGAATGCTGCTAACACGGCACTTCGAAGAAAAGGTGGCGTATCTTTTTTCTATGGGCACAGTGCACGGCACCACGCATCTCTATGTGGGTGAAGAAGCGGTGGCGGCGGGTGTAAGCGCCGCGCTTAGCAGCGATGATGTGATTGCAAGCACACACCGCGGACACGGGCACTGCATATCAAAAGGCATCGACCTGCCGCGCATGATGGCGGAGTTCTTAGGCAAGGAGGCGGGTTACTGCAAGGGCAAGGGCGGCTCGATGCATATTGCCGATCTGGAAGGCGGCAATTTGGGCGCCAACGGTATTGTGGGCGGCGGCATTCCGCTTGCGGTGGGCGCGGCGCTGGCCACGCAGATGCAAAACATAGACCGCATTGTTGTCTGCTTCTTCGGCGATGGTGCTTCCAACCAAGGCTCGTTCCATGAGTCGTTGAATCTCGCGTCGATATGGAAGCTGCCTGTGCTGTTCGTTTGCGAGGATAACAAATACGGCATGTCGATGAGCCGTACCCGCTCCATGAATATCAGTGATATTTCACTGCGGGCACAAAGCTATGGCATCAAGGGTAAAACGATAGACGGCAATGACGCTGTGGCGGTGTATACCCAAGCCAGCGAGGCGCGGGATTATGTGAAGAAAAACGGCCCCATGCTGCTCGTGTGCGATACATACCGCCTGCTCGGGCATTCCAAGAGCGACGCGAACGTGTATCGCTCCAAGGACGAGATTGCGCAGTGGAAGACCAAAGACCCTATCGCGCGCATGAGGGCGGCGATGCTTCAAAGCGGCCTGTTCACAGAGGATAAGCTGGAGCACATGGCGCGGCGCGCCAATCAGACGATAGAGGACGCGCTCGTATTCGCGCAAAGCTGTCCGTACCCGGCCGCAGACACCGTCTGCGACGACGTGTACGCATAAAAGGAGAAACGAATGAGGGAATTGACATACGCGCAGGCCATCCGTGAAGCGATGACGCTGGAGATGCGCCGTAATGAAAACATATTTTTGATGGGTGAGGATGTCGGGCTGTACGGAGGCGCTTTCGGCGTGTCGGCGGGCATGTTTGAGGAGTTCGGTGAGGCGAGGGTCAAGGATACGCCCATTTCCGAAGCCGTGATAGTGGGTGCGGCGGCAGGCGCAGCGGCAATGGGCATGAGGCCCATTGCGGAGATTATGTTCAGCGACTTTTTGACCATTGCGATGGATCAGCTTGTGAATCAGGCTGCCAAGATGCGATACATGTTCGGCGGTAAAGCGTCCGTCCCCATGGTGGTACGCTCGGCATCCGGCTCGGGCACGGGCGCGGCGGCGCAGCACAGCCAAAGCCCGGAAGCGTGGTTTTGTAACGCGCCGGGGCTTAAGGTGGTAATGCCGTCCACACCGGCGGACGCCAAGGGGCTGCTGATCTCTGCGATACGCGATGATAACCCCGTGCTGTTCTTTGAACCCAAGGTGCTTTACCGCACCAAGGGCGTAGTGCCCGAGGGGGATTACACAGTGCCGCTCGGCAAAGCGGATATTAAGCGTGAAGGCACTGACCTCACGATCATCTCCTATGGACGGATGCTGCCGGTGTGTCTTGACGCGGCGGCGCAGCTCAAGAAAAACGAGGGTATCAGCGCCGAGGTGGTTGACCCGCGTACGCTTGTGCCGCTCGATAAGGAGACGATCATCGCCTCTGCCAGCAAAACAGGACGCGTTCTCATCGTGCATGAGGCATGCCAGACCGGCGGCTTCGGCGGTGAACTGGCCGCGGTCATTGCGGACAGCGAGGCGTTCTTTAAGCTGGATGCGCTGATTCGGCGCTGCTGCGGCCTCGATGTACCTATTCCATACTGCCCCGAGCTGGAGAAAAACGTGGTGCCCGGCAAAGACGTGATTATTGAAAACGCGTTGTCGCTGGTGCGCGGCTAGAGGGGGGCGCAGATGGCATACAGCGTGATTATGCCCAAGGCGGGCATGATGATGGAAACAGGCCGCGTGATGCGGTGGTTTAAGAAGGAAGGCGAGCAGATCGAGGCTGGTGCACCGCTGCTTGAGATAGAGACGGACAAGTCGACGATGGAGATTGAAGCGGGGGAGAGCGGTATCCTGCTTAAAATTTGTGCACGCGCGGGCACAGTGGTGCCCGTGACGCAGACGATCGGCTATATCGGCAAGCTTGGCGAACCGCTGCCCAAGGATGAACCCGTACGTGTCGTTTCCGAAAAGCAGACGTCATCGTATGAACGGAACAGACCCAGAGCCGTTTTGCGCACGGACACAGGTGTACTGGCGACGCCTGCGGCGCGTGCAATGGCGCGGCAAAAGGGCGTGCCGCTTAGCAGCGTGCAGCCATCCGGCAGCTTCGGGCAGATCAAGGCTGCGGATGTGGCAGCACATGGCGGCAACAAGCTGATGCCGCTTTCGGCGATGCGGCGCACGATTGCGCGGCGGATGCAGCAAAGCCATACCGATATCCCTGCTGTGACGCAGCACAGCATGGCGGATGTGACGGCAATGATGGCGCTGCGCAGCAAGCTGAATGCAAAGGACGGGACGCATCTGACCGTGAACGACTTTGTGGTGAAGGCGGTGGCCACAGTGCTCAAGGAGCAGCCGCATATCAACGCATCGTTTTCGCCCGAGGGCATCGTGATCAAGGATCATGTGCATATCGGCATCGCGGTGACGCGCGAGGACGGGCTGATCGTACCCGTGCTGAAAGATGCGGACACGCTCTCGATTATTGAAATATCCAACAACGCAAAGGCGCTTGCTGAAAAAGCAAGAGCGGGCAAGCTTCTGCCGGACGAGTACACCGGCGGCACGTTCACGGTGAGCAACCTTGGCGCGTATGGCGTGACTGTGTTCACGCCGATGATCAACCCGCCCGAGAGCGCGATACTCGGCGTCTGCGCCATCGAGCAGCGGCTGGAGATGGACGACGAGGGAAAGATCGAAAAACGGCTTAAGATGGGGCTGTCTCTTACGTACGATCATCGCAGCATAGACGGTGCGCAGGCGGCGTTGTTTACGGCGAGAATCATCGAGCTGCTGCAAAAACCAGAAGGGCTCATTCACGATTCGTAGGGGTTGTTCTCCGCGTTGCCCTGCTGGTCTCCCGTGCGTACCCTGTAGGGAACGGTCTCGACCGTTCTGCACGATTCGTCACACCCCTGCAGGGAACGACCTCTGTGTCGTTCTGCATTGAGCGTATCGTTTCCGTGCAACGATTACGAAAACGGGTACACGTTAAAAATAGACTCTGCAACGTCATTCTGATTGCGAAGCGATTAACTACGAAGTGGATTAGAATCTATAACAAAGCCATTTTCAAATTCAAATCAACAATCTTAATCACAGGTTGGGTGGAAACGCTCCTCAACGTGATCGCAAAAAATGTGACACGGTTCGTAGGGGACAGTGTTCCACGTGTGCCCCGAATGGGGAATGCCGCCCTATGATTATACCAAAAAGAGCCACGCGGCTGATGCTGCATAGCTCTTTTTATATCCGGCGATTTAACGGTTTTTTTGCCGGAAACTATTATTCACTAAGCTTGTTGACACGGATACTGCCCGAAACGGTGCTAAGACTCACCTGAGGGCCGCCGCCGTTCACTTTGCCGGACAGATCCTCGCCGACGACCTTTTTGGACATGCTGCCGCTGACGGTCACGTCAAAGTCGGTGCTGAAGCCGCCTGAGGTGGTTTCGGCGTCTATGTCGAAAGCGGTTTCGGGATTCAGCTTCACCTCCACGGTGCCGCTGGTGAGAGCGACATGAATGGCGCCGATGTCTTTTTGTTCCTGCGAGACATACGCGCCTCCCGAGGTGTTATTGATAGATACATCGCCTGTCACATTGGTGACGCGCACCACGCCTGATGTGCTGCCCGCAGTGACCGAGCCTGTGATGTTCTCGATGTTGACAGTGCCCGATGTGCAGCTTGCGTCAATGTGATCGAACTGCGCATCGCTCAGATCGATTTTGCCGGAAGCCGCACCGATATGCAGCGTGCCGCCCGTGCAGTCTGAAATGGTCGTGATGCCGCTTGCGGTATCCACGCGCATGTCTTTAAGCATAAGCTCTCTGATCTCAGTGTCTGCGGATGCGCCCGACACATTGAGGTTTGCCAACACATCCTTGGGCAGCGACACGTCCAAAGTGACGTTGGTGCTGATGGTTTGCGGAAAAATCATGTCTGAATCAAACCTGACTGTCAGCGTGCTGCCGTTTTTCTCGACGACCAGATAATTGTCCTTGGGCTGGCTGGACAGAATGCTGCCGGTCAGCGAGGCATGCGGCCTGCCTTCTCCGATGATGATCTTGCCGGACACACACTGTACATTAATGCTGTCGATACCGCTTAAATCAAGATCCGCGCTTTCATCGACGTGGATCGATTTGCTCTTTATGCTGCCAAACAGCATGCCAAAGCCGCCGCTGCCAAAGCTTGTGGCCATGATGATGCCTGCACATATGATGCAGACCAGCAGCACGCAGCTCGCTATTAACACTATCTTTTTGGTTGCACTCATTTTCTTGCTCCTGCTTCTTTAATTTTATCCGATATCCGGTTGAGAAAGGCCATATTGCCCCTATGAAACACTTTTGATAGATACATGATGCCGATAAAGAATAAGATGCTGATACTGATCAGCGCAATGCCGGTGAAGATCGCCAGCCACGCTATAGCGCCCGTACCGGCCAGCGCAATCGGCACATAAAACATTGCCGCAATGCCGCCAAGACCAATGGCTACAGCCGTGATATAAAACGTACTGATCACCACATAACCGACGCCTACCACGAAGATGGCATATAATGCGTTAACAGTTCCCAGCCCCGCTGCAGATATGAACGCGAGGATCATAGTCTTGGGTGACCTTTTCTCGTTGGCGCTCGCGATATGACTTTGCGCCAGATACTCCTTTGCCAGCTTTTTGGGATCGCCCAGACGTTGGGCGATATCCGCTTCCGCTTCACCGTCCCTTGCGGCATAGATGAAAAACTCTTCGATATCGCTTAAAATATCGTCTCGCTCGGTCGTCGTCAGCTTTTTCAAGTGCGTACCGAGCTGCTTTAAAAATTGCTCCTTATTCACTCTGCCCTCCTAATATGCGGTTCACACCGCCGGTAAACGCGTGCCAGTCTGCAATCAGCGCCGCGCGCGTTTCCTCACCTTTTTCTGTCAGCCTGTAATACTTCCTTGGCGGACCTTCACTCGATTCCTCAAGATATGTGCTCACAAAACCATCATTTTTGAGCCGTCTTAGCAGCGGGTATATCGTTCCTTCAGAAATTTCTACGCTCGTCGATATTTTTGCCACCAGCTCGTAACCGTAGCGATCTTTCTCCTGAAGCAGCTGCAGCACACAAAGTTCCAGAACGCCTTTCTTTAATTGGGTGTTCAACCATGCACCTCCCTTTCCGTTGAATACACTATACCACATGGTACTGTATAATGCAAGGTACTGTAGAAAAAATATTTTGGGTTTTTTTCCAACGCTAATAAATGCCGTTTTGAAGCTAAAGTTGTCAATAGTCCTGCCATGCGATAAAATAATTAAGAATTAAGAATTAAGAGTGAAAAATAAAGATAGATGTTTATAAATGCTTACATCAAATATTAATTCTTAATATTAAATTATAATTGAACATTGGAGAGATCAATGTATCATTTTTTCAGCTATATGGCGCGGATGAAGCACATCAAGCGCTGGGGTCTGATGCGCAACACGCGTGAGGAGAACATACAGGAGCATTCGCTGCAGACCGCGATGATTGCGCACGCGCTGGCGCTCATCAAAAACCGCATGTTCGGCGGCAACGTGAATGCGGAGCGTGTGCTGGCGCTGGCCGTTTACCATGAAGCGGGGGAGGTCATCACGGGTGATCTCGCAACGCCCATTAAATACTTCAACCCCGAGATCAAGACGGCGTACAAGCAGATTGAGCGCGTGGCTGAGGAAAAGCTTGTGGACATGCTGCCCAAAGCGCTTAAAGGCGATTATGAATCGCTGATACTTGACCGCGATGCCGAGGGTGAGCTATACGCGATCGTGAAAGCGGCGGATAAAATCTGTGCGTATCTGAAATGCGTGGAGGAGCTGTCCGCAGGCAACAGCGAATTCGAGAAAGCCAAGAACGCGATAGAAAAAACGATAAAAGAGATGGACAGGCCTGAGGTTAATTACTTTATGGAGACGTTCGTGCCGAGCTTTGAGCTCACGCTCGACGAGCTGAACTGATATGGATACAGTATTGATAACCGGTGCGGCCACGGGCATCGGCAGAGCGACGGCCCTTTCCTTCGCCGCTGATGGATACAACGTGGCTGTGCATTACAACAAGAGCGAGCAGGCGGCGCTTAACCTGTGCGCGGATATCGCGCAGCAAGGCGGGCGTGCCATGGCGGTGCATGCGGATGTATCGGACGCGGCGCAGGTCAGAACGATGGTGCAACGCGTGAATGAGGTGTTCGGGCATATTGATATTTTGGTCAACAACGCGGGGATCGCGCAGAGCAAGCTGTTTACCGAGCTGGCCGCGGACGACTGGGACGCGATGTTCGATGTGAACGTCAAGGGTGTGTTCCATTGCTGCCAAAGCGTGCTGCCCGGCATGATATCGCGCAAAAAAGGCTGCATAATCAACGTATCGTCGATATGGGGGCTGGTGGGCGCGTCGTGCGAGGTGCACTACAGCGCAGCCAAGGCTGCCGTGATCGGACTCACCAAGGCGCTTGCCAAGGAGCTGGGGCCGTCGGGTATCCGCGTGAACGCGGTGGCGCCCGGCGTGATCGAAACGGACATGATCGCAGATTTGGATAATGAAACGCGCGAAGCGCTCAAGGAGGAGACGCCGCTGTGCCGCATTGGGACGGCGGAGGACGTTGCGCAGACGATACGGTTTTTGGCGTCGGAGGGCGCGGGGTTTGTCACGGGGCAGGTTATTAGCCCCAACGGCGGGTTTGTGATATAGGGGAGAGGGTATTATCCTTCGTCTTTATACAATCCCCGTTTGATGATGTTCAGATATCCCATGATATCGTCCAGCATGTCATTTATATACGCCAGCAGTTCATCCGGCGTTTTCGTTTTAAAAAGCTCGATGTTGCGCTGATAGTAGCCGTCGAGAAAATCGATGATGAGGTTGACCGCCGTTTCTGCGGTAATGCCTTCTCGAAGTCTTGTTTTATCCATTGTCATGATAAAATCTTTGCGGCTATCGGACAGTATCTGCCCATACCGTTGCATAAGCTCGTCCTTAATTTCCTTAGGCAGATTGACATAGACGTCGTACAGGATGTGATACATTTCGGGTTCTTCAATGCCTATCCGCATTTTGATAAGCGCATACTGCCCGATCTGTTCAAAAAAGTCGCCCGATAGCGTCACGCTGTACGTGCTCATCTTTTGCATGAGCTGGTTGATCGTGTAATCAAGCACATAAAGGAACAGCTTTTTCTTGTTCTCAAAGTAATGAAAAAGCAGTCCCTTCGATATGCCCGCTGCCTTGACGATGCGGTTGGTGGATGCGTTTAAATATCCATGCTCCGCAAACTCCGTTAAGCAGGCGTTTAATATATTCTTTCGTTTTTCTTCCGGCAGCGATTCCAGTCGTTCATTCATATGATCAGCATTTTAAGTCCCTTCGGTTATATATTACCAGAGACAGCGCATACCCCGCAAGGCCAACGCTGACAGGCAATATTGCGTATATCCATTCAATTCTCATATTGTGCAGTATTGAGCGCGAATCGAAATACTGAAACGGCGTGAGATATTTCAGAGCGCCTAAGTCGGCGTTCAGATTTACCACCATGCTTAAGATGTACATCAGCAGCACAACGCCGATAGAAAGAGACATCAGCGTTCTTGTTTTTGTGACGAACATCGAGAGCAGCATGCCGATACCCATCAGCATGAGCTGTCCCAAAAGCAGCGCGAAGCTGAAAAGCAGCACGACGCCAAAATCAATGGCTGCGGTATCCACAATGGCAAGCACAGCGCACGCCGATACCGTATAGACGATGAAGAACGCGGCGGCATACGTGAGCCCCGCAAGGAACTTTGTTGTGACAATCGACGTTCGGGACAGCGGCTTAGCGTAAAGGAAATTGATTGTGCCGCCATCTTCCTCTTTGGATATCAGGCCTGCGCCCAAAACCATGAACTGTATCATCGCCGCGAGCAGCATGTACTGGAACATATAGGCGTAATAATCGATTCCAACTGTAAATTCAAGGTTGTCAAAGCTGAACATTTTGAGCATATCCTCTGAGAAGCCAGATAGCATCTGGTCAAGACTGTCGCCCTGCGCCGCGAACGACGGGAACATCGCCATGAATACACCCAGCATCACAATGATGCACAGTGTCCATATCACAAAGGATTTGAAGTTGCCCTTAAGCTCTCTTATAAACAAAGTCATACTATTTGCCTCCTTCCCGGTAATACGTCATAAAGATGTCCTCCAGCGGCGGGTCTTCAATAAGAACGTTGCTCACATGGCGAGTTGCGAGTGCCTTTAACAGCGCGTCTGGAGAGCCTTTATAGAGGAACTCGATTGTACCGTCTTGCTTTTTGACATCCTCTGAGCCGGGAAGCGAGAAATCTCCGTCCAACGTGGCTTTAACGCGCTTGTACTGCGCCGCGGTAAGCTCTTGCATGGTTTGCGTGCTGATCAGACGGCCTTCGCGTATGATGCCGACTCTGTTGCATACGCGCTGCACCTCGCTCAAGACGTGCGACGAGAAAAAGACAGTCGCGCCTTGGCGGTTCGCTTCCTCCACGAGACCGTAGAATTCATGCTGTATCAACGGGTCGAGCCCGGAAGTGGGTTCGTCCATGATCAGCAGCTTTGGCTTGTGAAGCATCGCCTGCACGATAGCGACCTTCTTTTTGTTACCTGTTGAAAGCTCGCTGATTTTGCGCGAGGTATCCAGATCGAGCGCATTGCAGAGCTTCTTGGTATACAACTGATGATTGCCGGGATAATATCTTGACGCATAGATAAGCAGGTCTAAAACCTTCATGCCGTCATAATAGTTTACCTCGGCGGGAATATAGCCGATATCCTTCTTGACCTCTGAGGACGCGGCAATGCAGTTTTGTCCGAAAATGCGGCAGCTGCCCGAGGTGGGCCGAATAAAATCAAGCAGCAGCTTGATCGTTGTCGATTTACCCGCACCATTCGGGCCGATAAAGCCGTAAATCTCGCTTTCATCCACACTTATATCAAGATCGGTGATGCCTCGGTTTTTGCCGTAGACCTTGGTCAGCTGCTGTGCTGATATGACCTTCATGATTATATGCTCCTTCCTGTTGACCAGATGGTCAACATCCATATTGTAGCATGTATTGACCATGTGGTCAATATTGGCGATAATATTTTTTGTATAATGAATATAAAGAGTCTAAATAACTATTTGGATTAATAAAAAGCACTATCTATAAGAGTTGTAACAAGAGTAAGGAAGTGTGATAGATAAATAAATTCACAAACAAGGCGTGCCCTGATGAAAGACAATTTTCCATGCGCCGTCAGTTTCCTGCCAGACGGAGCTCCGAAGGCTGCGGCTGCTTGAGCCGTTTGTTTCGTCGTGCTTGATGCAAAGGTACGTGGCAAGAATGCAGTTGTCCGCAAGCGGCTTGATACAAAAGTCTTCGATAGTAATGCAGATTCGTGCAGGGAAGGCGGAAAACGTATGGCCGGGGCGGTAATGATAGGCAATACCTGAACTGCAAAATTCAAAAAAATCGGGTGAGAGCAGCTCCCCGATTCTTTGCGCCGACCGGCGGGTCTCGCCAAGCAGCAATTCGTTTTCAAGATTTAGCAGGTGGCTTTTCAGCCACTCTAAAGATTGTTTCATGCTATCATTATAAGCCGTTTTCGGTACTGATAAGCTTTTCCAGCTTGTTTTTCACGCGCTGGAGCGCATTGTCCACAGATTTGACGCTGCGGTTTAATTCCTCGGCGACCTCGAAATACGATTTGCCGTCGATATATTTCTTAAGCACCTGCATTTCAAGCGGTGATAATATTTTGCTCATTTTTGTTTCGATGGAGGAAAAATCCTCACGCCCGATGATGATATCCTCAGGATTGGAAATCTTACTGCTGGATATGACGTCGATCAGCATGCGGTCGGATTCCTCATCATAAGCGGGTTTGTTTAATGAGATGTAGGAATTGAGCGGGCGGTGCTTCTGGCGCGTCGCTGTTTTAATGGCCGTGATGATCTGCCGCGTGACGCAAAGCTCCGCAAAAGCACGAAAAGACGTGAGTTTGGACGAACGAAAATCACGAACCGCCTTATAAAGACCGATCATGCCCTCCTGTACGATATCCTCTCTGTCTGCGCCAATAAGAAAATAAGAACGCGCTTTGGCACGCACGAAATTCTTGTACTTATTGAGCAGATACTCGAGTGCATCGCCGTCGTAACCACGCGCAAGCTCCGCAACGGCCTCATCCGTCATGTCCCCGTAGCGTGTCGGTGATTCTTTCAATGAAGACAGAGTCGTCAATTTATGTCCTCCTGCTTTTAAGGCCTATGCTTGATATTTACATTATAACGGTTGTCCAGTTTAGCGTCAAGCAGGATACAATGCGATCGTGATTACATGTTATGTGATTACATCAATTTTCTGACATACCATCAAGGTAAAGCTTGCGTTTTAGCTCTTTGCCGGTAAGGGTGCTGCGGTGAATGAGTGCGATATGCTTTTCTCGCGCCTGACGAATGAGAATTTGAAGCTCGGCAGGGGTTAAGCGCATGGAGCCAGAGCCAAATACCGATAGCTGTTCAAGATAGTCCGCCGTCACCACTGTGACAGGCTGGCTGCTTGTTTTGGCGATGCGCTGGATATGCGTGTCGGCAGTGACGCCGTGTGCAGTGAACACCACGTCGATAAGGCCGTAGCGTGTTTCGCTCATCGCGCTTTTCGTGCGGTAACCGTCGAAAACGACTGTGATGGATTCGCCGGTGAATCCGGCAAAATCATCGAGAATATCCAGCAGGGATATGCGGGCATCCTCGAGATTTGACGTATCCAGCCCCCAGGCGTATATCACATTGTAGCCGTCGACGATCATGAGTGCGCGTCCTGCCGGACCTTTTCGTACATGATGACAGCCGTAGCGACCGCCGCGTTGAGTGAACCTGTCTTTCCTTTCATGGGAATGCGCGCGAGAAAATCGCAGCCTTCCTTCACCAGGCGCGAGAGCCCATCGCCCTCTGAACCGACGACGACGGCGATGGCGCCCTTTAGATCGATGGTTTCCACATCTCTGCCTTCCATATCCGCACCCACGATCCAGACATTTTTGCTCTTGAGCTCATCAATCACGGCGTTAAGATTCGTGGCCTTGACCACGGGCAGCACCTCTGCCGCGCCGGATGATGCTTTGTAAGCCACGGCGGACAGCGACGCGCTGCGGCGCTTGCCCATGACAACGCCGTGAGCGCCCAGCACCTCGGCGCTGCGGATGATGGAACCTAAATTGCCTTCGTCGGTCACGCCGTCGAGTATCACGATAAACGGCGGCTCGCCGCGTTGTTCAGCCAATGCGAGCACGTCTTCCAGAGACGCGTAATCCTTCGCTGCGGTCACGACCACGACGCCCTGATGGTTTGCGGGCTTGCCATCGTGCCCGAAAGGCAAGCACAGGCTGTCCAGCTTGCGTTTGTCCGCACGCACGATGGGGACGTGATGCTGTGCCGCGAGCGTCAGTATCTCGCGCACGCTCGGGTCATTAAGCTCCTTGACCGCAATGACCTTGTCGATCGAGCGGCCGGATTTGATCGCGGCCTTGACCGCGTTTCTGCCATATATAATGTCCATGTGTTAACCTTTCATTATTGCTTGCAGCTTCTCGCGCACGTCTTTGGCGAGGCCGCATGTTTTTTTGCCTTCGCCGCACACGCCGCGCACGCACGAAGGGCCTGCTGCGGAGAACAGCGCGGGGGCAGTGGGCAGTGTGAGCTCCAGCATACGCCAGGCCAGCGCACGAATTTCCCACTGGGCGCGGTTGCAGCACCTGAGCGAGAAGAAATGCAGCAGCTCCCTTGCGTTCATTGTGAGCAGCATACGCGTTTCGCATGCGCCCGGCAGCACAAACCGCGCGTCTTCGTTGGACTTTTCGCCCTCGTTACCGAGCTCTGTCTGCCAGTCGTTGTACCAGCCCTGTATCGTATCCATCTGCTGTTCGTATTTCTTGACCGCCTCGTCGCCCAGTTCTCGTATCGCGGGCGGTATGATATAGCCAAAGCCTTTTTCCGCATAGCTCACATACCGCTGGGACTGCACCGAAAAGCTGGCGATGCGGTGCCTCGTGATTTGTGCGAGCAGCGTGCGAGAGACACCCTCGATGCCAAACGTGTAGCTTGCGTGTTCGATGGTAGACAGATGTCCGATGTCCACAATGCGCGAGATGAACGCTGCCGCCTTTTCGCTTGTGAGGCCGTTTTCAATGTCGTCTATATGCGACTGGCTGTAGCACAGCTTGGCCGCCATCGCGGTCAGCTTCGCCGCGTCGGGCGTGCAGGATATGAGCTTTACGTTTTGTGTGACTTCAGGCATTTGGTTCCTCCCCCATAAAATGCGCGATAATCACGGAAAAAAGCACTTCCAACCGCTGCGTCTGGCCCGTTAAGTACAGATACCCGATCACAGTTTCCAGCCCCGTGGCCAGCGAATAATCTTCATGGCTCATGTTCTTTGGCGGCTGGCTTTTGGCGTTCTTTCCGAGACGGAATATATCGCTTTCCCGCTCGCTAAACGACGGCGACAGCAGCAACGCCGCCTGTGCCTGCGCACGCGCGTTTACCACTGCGGAGGCCTGTTTATGCATATCGGTCACACGGCCCTTCTTATTTTTAACAAGAAAGCTTCGGATATACAGGTCGTACACCGTGTCTCCGATATAGGCGAGATTGAGCGGCGACATTTCGCGGATCATACTCTCATCAATCGCGCTTAATAGCGTGAGTTTTTCGTCTTTTTTGTCCATCTGTTTGATTATAGCATAGGAGAACCAAAAGCTACAATATAAAGGGAAGGAAAAAAGGCAGGGTACTATATTTTGCTGTTTTTGCAGGCTGTGCAAAATGAAATGATAACACTTTGTCGATGCTGTGCAAAGTGCAGCCTTGTGTATGTACGGGGCACAATCAGTTATGTTCTGTTTAAACGAGTCATACTTGACATGCTTTTGTCGTATATCTATTATTAATATAATATGTTAATATTATAATGTTTTTAACATGGGCAAATCTGCTTAATTTAATTGGAGTGATTTATGAAGAAAATATTTTGTTTATTGGTTCTTGTTACTTTATTGTTAGGTTCTGTGGGATGTACCATCCAATCTAATGGCTTCGAATTCAGCTTCAGCACTGCAAACATGACTGACGCAGTGATGACAACAGATATGCAAGATGGTAAACCTGTAGATACTGTCACGACTTATACTCAGGATGCACCTCATTTTATTGCTGTGGGTATACTGAACAATGCACCGGAAGATACAAAGGTAAGGTTTGTATGGAATTATATAACCGAAGAACAAGTCATTGATGAGGTAGTCGTAGACGCTGAAGGAAAAAGCGGTGTATATATATCCAGTACGTTGTCATCTGATAATTTATGGCCAACAGGAGATTACAGCGTTGATATATATATTGAAGGCAGGGACGACCCTGATGCCACTTTATTGTTCAGTGTCGAATAATGAGCGGTTTCCTTTAAACATGGAAATCCGGACGGTGACCAGTTACAGCACGTCGGAAACGATCTGTACAGGTTTTCTCCGAATCTTCTTTCACCCATGCTGTTACGGAAAACCCTTGGTGTATAATTAAACATAATGGTAGAATTATGTATACTTCAAATGCATGGGAATATAAGGCGGGCATACTGAATTAATCAGTGGTTCCGCAAAAATAAGTTTCCATCCCTAAAGAGGTGTTTTACTAGAACCCCAAAAGGGGTTCTTCAGAGTGTCAAAAAAGTTACTTATGTCATTCCGATTGAGCGTAAGCGATAGAGGAATCCCCTTCTACAAAGCACTTTTCATGGGATTCCGATCCACTACCGTAGTCGACAGGCTCGGAATGACAAAACAAGGTTTATCGACAGCCTGTGGAACCAATAAGGGACGCTTGTCATCCGCACCTAAAGGCATGTAACGTTCCGAGACGCGTTCTAGATTCAGTCTCAATAATCAGTTATTTATGTCATACAGAGGATCATAGTGAGCTAAGCATCTATTTCAGATTCATGTCCACTCCGTAGTCACTCGCTATACTCGCTCAGAATGATAGTTATTGTTACAGCGCGTTTTTTTCCTGTGATAAAATTAAAAAATCCCTGACTGAGTCAGTCCGGGATTTAGTGGTTCAATCATATTTTCTTTTTTCTTTGGCGAACTTTTTGGCGTTCTTGATGCCGCCAAAACCAGCGAACATGGTATCAATTTTTTCTTTTTCGATTTGTTTGGCGTTTAGCCCGTCGTAACGCGCCTCTTTTTTCAGCTTGAAATAGCTTTCAAGCCTTTGCGCGTCAAGCTGCCCATTCTCAATCGCGGCTCTCACCGCACAGCCCGGCTCGGACTTGTGCGTGCAGTCGCGGAAACGGCATTTCGCCGCCAGCGCATCAATATCTGCAAAGGCCTTGGTGATGTCGGCCGAATCCACGCCGATCTCTCTCATGCCCGGCGTATCGATCACGATGCCGCCCTGCGGCAGCAAAATCAGCTCGCGGCGGGTGGTGGTGTGCCGACCCTTGTCGTCGCCCCGTATTCCAGCGGTGCGCAGCCGTTCATCGCCGATGAGTGCGTTGATCAATGTGGATTTTCCGACGCCCGAAGACCCGATGAAAGCAGCGGTGACACCGTCCTGCAAATACGCCCGCAATCTGGCCAGCGTATCGGGAATCATCCCGGATGTCAAAAGAACATCCGCACCGATCGCCACTGCGCTCACCTCGGCGAGCTTTTCCACGGTATCATCGCAAATGTCGGCCTTTGTGAGCACAACCACCGGCACCGCTCCGCTGCTCCACGCAATTGAGAGGTACCGTTCGAGCCGCCTTAGATTGTAGTCGTTATTGAGAGCCGAGCAAATAAAGACGATGTCGATATTGGCGGCCACAACCTGCGTGTCGATGGTTTGCCCCGGCGCTTTTCGTTCGAACACGCTTTTGCGTGTCAGCACATGCGAGATAATGCCGTTGCCGCTATCGCCTTGAGAACGGTCCAGCATCACAAAATCGCCCACAGCCGGAAAATCGCTCAGACGCTTTGCGTCATAGCGAAATTTGCCCGAGACTTCCGCGAAGAGCTCTGCATCTTGCGTGACGACTCTGTACAGCTCCTTGCTCTGCGAGACAACGCGTCCGCACACACCGCTGCCGTATAGCTTGGCCTGTGCTTCAAACTGGGCTGATAGCCCGTATATTTTTAATTTATCCAATTTCATATCCTCCAAAGAATCGCTTATAAATGTATTGGAGGTATGATGCAAGCGTTATTTTACACATACCTCCGTATGTGCCACAATATCCATTTTGGTGAATGTCATAAAAATCTCCTTTTCTTTCATTTATGCATATGATTATAGCATATTTAAGGATGTGTAACCAACTTTAATAAGTACGGGTTGGTATTGGCAAACGGTGTTTTGCAGATTATACTGGTAGTATCGTAAATAAGGGAGAGATATATGCAAAACATCTGTTACGTTGCACAAGGAGAAACCGAGCAAAAGACGATGGCTTTCACGCCTGATATGCGCTTGTGGCAGCTTAGCGTGAGCGGCGGCTTTCACGGTGCTGTCTGCGCGATGATGAACGGCCGTATTGTGTCGCTCGCCGACGCGCCTGAGCAGGAAGCGGTGGTTGAGTTTCTTTCCCCGTATGAGAGTGAACAGGCATCCCGCGTGTTTCTTAGGGGTGCGACATTTATGCTGTATCGCGCTGTGCGCGAGCTATATCCTGATCGGCGGTTTGTCGTGGAATACATGCTGTGCGGCGGTATATACTGCGAGATGGAGCCGCTGGAAGCGGGGGACATTGCGGCATTGCAGCAGCGAATGGAACAGCTTGTTTTGGCCGACGAGGATTTTACACTGCATTTGATGCGCGTAGACGAAGCCAAGAAAATCATGCTAAGCGAAGGCCTTTTGGCCAAGGCTGAGCTATTAAGCTACCGCCCGTTCGACTATTACCGGATGTACGAATACGGCGGATTGCACAACTATTTTCACGGCATCATGCCCAAAAGTACGGGCGTTCTGAAGGACGCGCGTCTTTACCCTTATGAGGAAGGCATGATACTTAAGATTCCCACACCATACCATGAAGCCAGCGTGTCCATTATTGATCAACCCAAATACGCGCAGGTTTTCCAGCAAGCCGAAAGATGGAGCAAGGAGCTTTCGGTGTCATTCGTGGCAGACATCAACAACATCTTCCGAGAAGGAGGCATGGCGGATTTTATACGTGTGAATGAGGCGATGCATGAGCGAACCATTTCCGATATCGCGCACATGATTGCGCGAAATGATAAGGTGCGAATTGTGCTGGTGGCAGGTCCGTCTTCCTCGGGTAAAACCACGTTTGCGACGCGCCTGTCGGTGCATTTAAAGGCGATTGGAAAGCGCTGCCGCGCCATTTCCGTGGACGATTACTATAAAAACAGAGAAGATATCCCCTGTGATGAGCGAGGGAAGCCGGATTTTGAATGTATCGAGGCGCTCGATACGCAAAAGCTTGGTGAGGATTTGGCGCTGTTGCTTAAGGGTGAGGAAGCGCTGCTGCCCCGATTCGACTTTGTCGCGGGCAGGCGGAGCGGTGAGGGGGCGCCCATGAGGATAGACGAGGATATTCTCATAATCGAAGGAATTCACGGGCTGAATGACGCGCTGACTTACACCATACCCGCTGATGTGAAGTTTAAGATATTCATTTCGCCGTTGACGACGCTCAATATCGACGGACACAGCGTCGTGATGCCGGAGGATCTGCGGCTGCTCAGGCGGCTTGTCCGCGACAAGCGCACGCGCGGCTATTCATTTGCTCAGACCTTCGCCATTTGGGACAGCGTGCGGCGAGGAGAATTTAAATTCATTTTACCATATCAGCATACGGCAGATGTGATGTTCAATTCGACGTTGCTGTATGAACCGCTGCTGCTTAAAAAATATGCTTACAGCGACTTAAGGCGCTTTACGCCGGATATGCCGCATTATCCCGAAGCGCTGGATCTGCTTAAATTCTTAAATTACTTCTTAAGCTTCAGCGAAGAGGGCATCGTGCCGCCCGCGAGCATATTGCGCGAATTCATTGGATGAAAAAATTGGAAATAAAATTTGATTATAATACCGCTTCGCTTTGCAAAGAATAATTGCAAAAGGAGGCGGATTAAATGAAAAAACTATTGATTGCAATCATCGTTGTGGTTCTCTTCAGCTCAGTGCTTGTGGGGTGTACAAATCGGAACAACAACAATGTCACCCCCACCGGCACAGCTAAGCCGGTCACGCCGACGGCTACGGCTACGGTTATGGCATCGCCAACGGTCAGCCCGGCTATGACAACACAGCCGACGATGACAGCTTCGCCAATGGCAAGCCCTGATATCACAGGGGATGAGTTGCCGGGTGCGACAGTATCTCCGGCAGGGAGCCCTAAGACCAATCAGTAAACCGTTATAAGAAAGATGCTCGAGGTGAGGGCATCTTTTTTTATGGGGCTAGGTTTGACGGTCCCGAGGCAAGGGCATAATAAGCGGCTTCAAGCATGAGCCGTGGGATTCCTCGCCTGCCGGCTCGGAATGATAGAATGCAAATGTTTATTCGAATCAACATATGTCAGCACAGAATAACAGTTTGGGGTTTAGCGACAGTCTGAGAGCCTCGGCTCTTTTTTTTATGCCGGTCAAGCGCAAAAGAGCATGTCTGCGTATAAGAAAAAATACATATAGATAATAGACATATATAAACGCTGCTTGAATGTCTTTTGGTGAGGAGGTCTCGTATGTTGTTTTGTCGTAAACGCGGACAGCAATCAGCGGATTCTGCGGGTCTTTGCACGCAGAGCGGAGCGGAGGCGGGGAATGCCACAGATCGGGAAACGGCAGAGAGCGCGCAAACGTCTCCGGTTATTTGGAAAAAGCTTAATCTTAAGATGGTGCTGATTACTGCAGGCTGCGTGCTGGCGGTGTGCGCGGTTTTTGTCCCTGTGCTGATCAATGCGGCACTGAATGATCGTTATCAGCAAGCGTGTGATTTGATGGATGCGGGTGATGCGGCAAAAGCCAAGGCCGTCTTTTTAGAGCTTGGCGCATTTGAAGATGCCAAGAGCATGGCGCAGGAATGCCAAAGCATCATCGACTATAACGCAGCAAAGCAGATGATGGATAACGAACGCTTCGCAGACGCTGAGAAAGCGTTTGCCGCGTTGGGCGGCTTTGAGGACGCTGAAAAGATGGCAGAGGAATGCCGAAATACAATTGAATACAATAGTGCCGTTTTACTTAAAGAAAGCGGCAAGCTGGAGCAGGCGAAAAATGCTTTTCTGGCGCTGGGTAATTTTCAGGACGCGGCGCAGATGGCGCGAGATTGCCAGAATGAGCTTGATTACAACGCTGCCGTGGCGCTGATGGAGACCGGGCAATATGAACAGGCCAAGCAGATATTTGATAGCCTCGATAAGTTTTGGGACTCCTCGACGCTTTCTTCCGCGTGCCGCAACCATATGGACTATTCGGCGGCTGAGCTTGCACTAAACAACAAAGAATACCACGATGCTTATCGGCTGTTTTCGTCGCTGAACGGTTTTTCGGATGCCGCAGAGCGTGCTCTGGCGTGTGTGCAGCCCAACCCCGACAACGGCGAGCTGTACAGAAACCCCGACTTTGGTTCCAAAGCCTGTTCCGTCACAATAAAGGTGGGCGATACGGGCGAATCGCTTTACCTTAAGATATTCACGCCGGACGACGTGCTTGTTTCGACTGTTTTTGTGGCTTCGGGTCAAAAGACAAAAATCAAGCTGCCGACAGGCAGCTTCCGCATGAAGGCAGCATATGGCGTGGAATGGTTCGGAGAAACGGATATGTTTGGCGATGACGGCTACTATGAAGTGCTGATATTTGAGGACGGAACGGATATCGACACACTATCTTCAAAATACATTTATACGCTGTCTTTTTTGCAGCAGGAGGGCAATATTGGAGGCATGAATGTGGGGAACGAGGATTTCTGAGTATGCTGTCTTAAGTTTAGATGTCAGCTTGAGCAAGAGACCATTTATCTCTTGCTTTTTTAGTTTGAGCGTTGCTGAGAGGCAAAGCGGTATAGCTTTTTCTCGGGCGCATATGCCTGTGAAAGGAGAAAAAGCATGGATTGGACACAGATTGTGATTGCGGCAGTGGGTCTCGTGTTTTCGGCGGTGGTGATACCGCTGGTGAAGGCGGCTTTCGCGTGCATCAAGGAAAAGACACAGAATGAGGCGCTGTTTGCGGCACTGGATGAGGCTCAAACGGTAGCAGATCAGGTGGTGGCGGGGCTAAACGCCACGGTGGTGGAAGGGCTCAAAGCCAAAAGCGCGGATGGCAAGCTGAGCGCTGATGAGGTCAAAGAGTTGGCGCAAAAAGCGCTCAATATGTTCGTAAGCGATTTGTCGGCACGCTCGCTTGCGGTGCTGGAAAACAACGCCGATGATATTGCAGCGTATGTGGGGAATCTGCTTGAGGCGCGGCTGCTTCGCCTGAAGGAGGGAAAATAGGTGGCGCAGAATTGGACAAAGCAGATCGAGGAGCAGTATGAGCAGACGCTGGCCGCGCAGAAGGCACAGATCAAAGCCGAATTTGATCAAAACACCTCGGCCTTTCAAAAGAAGCTGAATGAAGCGGCCGCGCAATATGGTCAGCTAAAAAACGAGGCTTATGTCAACAATGCGCTTGCGGAGCGCGGGCGGCGCGAAAACATCGCCAACAGGGGGCTTTCGGGCGCGGGCGGCACCTCGCAGACGCTGCAGCAGCGCAATACGGCTGCGCTGCTCGGCACGCTGGGAGACGTATCCCGACAACAGCAGGATTACACGGACGATGTGAACCTTGCGCTTGCGAATCTTGCCACGCAATACGGCGCGGATGTGACCAGCCTTGAAGCAAGCAATGCAGCAAAACGCAACGAGGCGTTGATCAAGCAGAGTCAGTGGCAGGCGGATTATGATATGGACTGGCACAAAATGCTGCAGGATGAACAACAGGACACATTTAAGCAGGCGTACAACCTGTATCTAAAACGTTTCATCACGGCGGCGCAGTTCCAGGCCATGACCGGAATCGCACTAAGGAGATAAACATGACGCCAAAGGCTGGGGGGTTACAATATAGGTTGAACACCCCGGCCTTGGGATGTTACAATACCCAAGGCATGCGAGCCATTTGGTGTATGCTTAACTTAACAGCAAAGGAATGACTCATGAATATACGCGCCATGGTATTTGATATCGACGGGACGCTGGCATCGCTGGGACAGCCTGTCGATAGAGAAATTTCGCAGGGGCTTTGCACATTGGAGCAGCGCGGTTACCGCGTCGGTTTTGCTTCGGGCAAGCCCTGTACATACATCGAGGGCTTCGCACGTGCGATTGGTCTTCAGAATTACTTTGCGCTCGGGGAAAACGGTGCGGTGTATTTGGACACCTATAACGGTCATATTTATCAGTTGGTTAAGCGCCACAAAGACTTCGATAAGCTGGAGAAGGAATTGACAGAGCTGTTTCCGCAGATTTTCTTTCAATGCAATGCTGTGAATGTGTCGGTCTTCTGCGAGGATATGGATGTTCTCGCATCCGCCATCGGGTATATCAAGGAACAAGGATGGACAAGCAGAGACGATGTGACGGCGTATATTCATCCTGACTGCATGGATATCGTACCGGCGGGGGTGGACAAGGGCACGGCCATCGCTTATCTCAAACAGCGTAACGGTTGGGATACGTCACAGGTGATTGCCATAGGAGACAGCATTAACGATGAGCCCATGAAGCGTGAAGCCGTTTTCTATGCCGTTGGCAGCGGTATAGACGCGGAGCTGTCTTTCAATAACGGCACTGAAATGATGCGGTATCTGCTGAGCCGCTTTCCTTCGCCGGAGAAATGCGCATTGACAGTTTGATATATTTATCTATAATGGAAGTATATTAAATCGAAAAGGTGGTGTCTGTTTGGCGGTTGTTCTGTAGGTTGCATTTTGTGTGAAGAGGACGCAAAAGCTTATTTTTGTGTTCCTTCAGAGTATGCCTTGCAGAAACAATGAGCCGGACAGATGCTTTTTTATTTCAGATTTCCCGAAAAGCTCAGCTTTTTGGGGTGTGATTGCATCTTGACAGGCAGCTTTTCTGCCTGCTTTTTCTTTTTCGGGGTGGTTTTGCAGGGCGAAGCGATTAAAGAAAGAGATGATAAGAAAATGACATTTGATGAAAAGTATTTAAAAGAGAATATGATGGGTCCGAATGTGGTCACACTGACGGAAGAGCTGACTGCGAATCTTCGTTTTACGCCCGATATGCGCATCATGGACTTGGGCTGCGGTACGGGGCTTTCATCAATGGTGGTTGCGGAAAAAGCGGGCGCTCAGGTGTTTGCCGTCGATCTTTGGATACCCGCGACGGAGAACTATGAGCGCTTCAAAGAGATGGGGTTTGAAAAGAATATCATTCCCATACACGCCGATGTGATGGAGCTGCCGTTTGCGCAAGGCTATTTTGACGCTGTGGTCAGCATCGATGCCTATCACTACTTTGGACGCAATGATACGTTCCTAGACGAAAAGCTCGCCCCATATATCAAAGAAGGCGGCACCATTGCGCTTGCGTTTCCGGGCTTCAAAGACGATATTCACGATAAGCTTCCTGAAGTCATGCTGCGCTCGTGGACGGAAGAGGACTTGGAGACATTCCAGTCCTTCGCTTGGTGGGAAGCCATATTTGAAAAGTCTGAGCTTGTTGAAGTGCTGAGTATGCACGAAATGGACTGCCATGATGCCAGCTGGGCGGATTGGCTCGCGTGCGATAACCCATACGCGATTAACGATCGTGTGTCCATGGAAGAGGGAGCCGGGGAGTACATGAATCTCATTTCTGTGATTTGCAGGCGAAAATAAGTCAAAGGGCAGGAAGCCGGGGGAAACTCCGGCTTGAGCTTGTCGAAAAACCCCATTTGGTCATTTCCGAGCCTATCGAGGAATCCCATGAAAAACCCTTCGTAGAAGGGGATTCCAGTCCACTCCGTAGTCAATCGCATATGCTCAATCGGAATGACATAAACCCCTTTTTTGACAGTCTGAAGCCGGGGGAAACTCCGGCTTTTTTCTTGACCGAAAAACGTGGCGATCCAGCGTATGGTGATTAACAAAATTCGTAGAATTCGTTATGAATCATACTGTATTGACAATTAAATATTCTGTGTGTAATAATGGCAAACATATGTATTTACTGTCTGCGTAGTTATAAATAGCTTATCCTGCGTTAAAACAAATATTGAAAACAGGAGTTTTAGATGAGCAATAGAAAAAAGTGGATTATAAGCCTATTCAGCATTATTATTCTTATAGCAGCATCATTAGGCGGGTGTGCAAAATCCAATACGTCCAATCAAAGCAATATGTCTGAACCAATTATTGAAGATTACAGCCAGTATTTTAAGGGCATGAAAGGTACGGCTGTCTTCTTTAATGGAGATACAAACAAATATTATATCTACAATAATGAACTGGCAGACATGCAAACTGCCCCTAATTCTTCTTTTAAGATAATATCCTGCCTTATGGGTCTGGAAAGCGGTATTATTAAACCTTCCGATTCAACAATGAAATGGGATGGCACGGAGTATCCCATTACAGAATGGAATAAGGATTTGGAATATAAAGAAGCTTTTAAAGTATCGGCCATTTGGTATTATAGAGAAGTTCTTGACCTTGTGGGGCAGGATTATGTTCAGGAAACATTAAATAAGTTAAGCTATGGGAACTGTGATATAAGTCAGTGGGAAGGCAGTTTGAATAACAACGTTTTCCCACAGATAAAAGGCTTAAAGTCGATTAACGGATTCTGGCAAGAGTCCACGCTAAAAATCTCTCCGATACAGCAGACTGAGGTTATGTATAAAATATTTCACGACAAGGATACTTTTAGCGAACAAAATATTGATCGGCTGAAGGAAATAATGTTGATTGATAACGATAGTAATAAAACCGAAATCTATGGCAAAACAGGAACAGGCATAATGGATGAATCATGGGTTGATGCTTGGTTCGTAGGGTTTTTTGAATACGATAATGAAACAATATATTTCTCTGTCCGTTTAAACGAGCCTAACACCACAGGCCAGAATGCCAAAGAAATTGCTATTGATATTATTAACAACGAGTTTGCGAATTAAATTTCCTCGGGTCGGATGATGCCGCTGCTGAGCGCTCTGGCCTTCAGATCCACATAAAGACCCGCAAAGCTTGTGCTCGTATACGGCCCGACAAAGAGTATCTGTAAAATGCCGAAGGTGAGGCCGGACAGAATCCACCAGCCGATGAAGCTTAGGCACATAACAAATATGCCGCCTTTGTGACCGTGTGTCATGCGCATGGAAAGCTTGATCGCATCGGTGGCGCGCACGTTGGGACAGTCGGCGAGTATGAACGGCGTCATGGAGTAGGCCAGCGCCTTGATGATGCCGGGGATCATAAATAGCAGCGACCAGAGGAACACAAACAGCTCCATCCAGAGCATGCCGCCTAAGTTGCGTCCGTAATTCGAAAAGCCGTTGGCAAACATGTCGCCAATATCGCCGTTTTCTCCTTTGTAGATGCGCAGCACAAAGGAACTGTAGCCGACCATCAGAGGCGGGGCGATAAGAAGTGCGCCCAGACCCCAAGTGATGCTCGAGGCCGCAGCCGCTATCAGTACGTAAAGCACATAGGCGCCGATAGAAATGCCGTAATCATTCAGAAAAGTGGCTTTGGCACGCTGTTTAATTTCCATACGATTAAACATTAGATATCCCCCCTGCATCATAATATATGAATTATATCATTCGTGTAGAATAGCCACAAGTCAAGGTTCCGTAATACCTGCTATTAATGGATAAAAAAGTAACAAAACGAAGCAGACGATTTTGTCGCTTCGTTCTTTTTATCCTTTTTTTGTGACTTCTATCCTAAAAGATGGACAGAAGACTTGTATAATGAGAACACATGTTCTATATTAGAGGTATAAATAAGCGAATCCATGCATTGAGAATGGCGGCTCAGCACAACGGATGTTCCATTTATGTATTTTTGCGTTCCTCTTTCATTGTTTGGGCCAGCTTAATAGCCAGCCGGAACTCGTCTGAGGTGATGTTGCGGTCTTCAATCTCTTTGAGCATATCATCGGTTATACCGCGGCATAGAAGAGAAGAAGGGATGGCGCTTTCCTGCAGCGTTTTGTGATGGCGGCTTGGGGGGATACCGAGAAGATAATCCGCCGAACACCCGAGCGCGTCACACAGCTTCTCAAGAACTTCGATGGAGGGGCGTTTGCGGCCCTTTTCGATCTCTGCGAGAAATGCCTGCGTGATGCCGACGCTTTGCGCAAGCTGCGTTTGCGTGAACCCCTGCAGCTTACGTCTTTGACTGATTCTTTTAGGAAGATCGTTCAACAGAGGATACCCCTTTGCTTTGGATTTTGTATGGTAGACACCGACATAATTATAGCTCTAAGCGATAGATTTGTATAGTATAGCTTTAAGCTATTGACTTATTGTCGAAAAATGGCTATTTTATAGCTAAAAGCTATTATGGAGGTGTAGTATGAGAGTCACGCTGGCAATGCTTCGTGAAGGAGCGAATATCACCCAGACACAGATTTCGCAGTGCGCGGGCATATCTCAAGGGTATTATTCGGACATCGAGTGCGGTGTGCGCTGCCCGTCGCCCGATGTGGCTGTGCGTATTGCCAAGGTGCTGAATATTCCTGAAAATGAGATATTTCGCGTATTTTATGCGGAATCGAATGTGAAAAGGAGAAGACGCTATGCAGGATAATGATTTCGGTTTTCGTCTTTGTGTGCTAGCGGAAGCCATTGGATTGGTTAAGGACGCCTATTTGAAAACAAAGGACAAGCGCGTTGCAGCCGCTGCGCTGGTACTCACTGAGCTGGCGCTGGAGGAACTGGTGCGCTTAAAGGCTGCGAAAGGAGGGGCTGCGAATGAATGACGATAGGTTCAAGGGTGAGGCGCTGGAGCCGCCGGTGCTGTTTCGGTGTGACTATTGCGGCAGCGCCATCCGGCAAGCATGCGGATATTACGTCTATGAAAAAAAGGCCATATGTGATGAATGTGCACAGCGTTTTGCATGGGACGAGTTTCTTGCGCTGTCTGACAGGCGCATTGCGAAACCGTTACATTGGCTGTAATAAAGGGGGTTAAGGTCATGAAAGAAGCTGAGAGATTTTTGAAGGATTACTGGTATGCGACACGCAGCATCGGGCGGCTGATGCTGGATCTGTCGGCGGCACGTCAGGCATATGAGCAAAGCCTGACAAGCCTGCCCGGTTCGGGCGGATATGTGAAGGCAATCAGACAGCAGCGCACGTTTCACAGCGCCGTGGAACGCGCGGCGATTATCGCGGTAGATCAGTTCCACGCCGAGGTGCTGAGCATTGAAAAGCGGCTGATGCACGAGCGCAGCACACTGTCTCACATAGAACAAACGGTTCAGGCTGCGGGGCTGACAGCGCCCGAGGCCGGATATGTGCGTTTGCGTTACTTTGAATCGCGCAGCGTGGAAGCGGCGGCGCAGCGACTTTACTGTTCGGCAGCCACCTGCGGGCGTTTGCGCGTTTCGGCACTGGAAAAGATCGAGCGTGTGCTGAGCGATACGGAAAGCGTGACGGAAACACATGCTTGCAGTCTGTAAGGTGTCTGATGCATCAAGCAGCTGCTCGAAGGAGACAATACTGATTAAAGGAAAGAAAAGGGATGAGACACAGCCGCTTATTGCATATGAAGAGAATGCACAGAGTAAAGCCATCTGTTACTAGCAGCTTCTTTATTGGAAATTGTCGGATTTGCGTGGTATAATATACTTAAATACGCAGTAAGTCCAGGCAAATACCGATGCAGGAGGTTGTGATGGAGGAAACTTTTTTTGTATCACTTGATGTGCAGAACACGATCAATGTGATCGAGAATGCCGTTGTGAGCGGCAGCATCACGGGAGAGCGGATTGACCATTATGGTGTGGCTGCGCCACAGGGCGGCGGCTTTGTGGTACTTGTTTATGAGAAGCATTATTACCGTGCGGGCAACCGCCTGACACTGACTGTGGTTATTGACGATCTCACAGGACGCACGCGTGTGCATTCCGTGGGCGGCGGAGGCGGAGAAGGCCTGTTCCGCTTCGATTGGGGCGCTTCCAAAAGCTTTTCCGGCGCTGTGGCCAATGCGCTGGCATCATACCGCATACAATAACAAAACAATAGGAGGTTCATATGAAGATTTTATACAGCACGACAGCTTTATCCACCGGTGGACGCGACGGACAGGTGAAAGTCGAAAACAGCCCGTTGAATTTTGAAATGGCGACGCCCGCCGAGCTTGGCGGCGCAAAGCCGCAGGGCGTGAACCCCGAACAGCTTTTTGCCGCCGGGTATTCGGCTTGCTTTGGAAGCGCCGTTCAGCATGTGCTGCGCTCTCGCAAGCTCAAGCTGGATCCGCCTGATGTGCAGGTAATGGTTGGCATCGGCAGAAACGACGCGGGCGGGTTTTCACTTGCTGCGGACATCGTAGTGACGATGACCGGCGTAGATATTGAGACGGCAGCCGACATCGTCAGCGAAGCACATACGGTTTGCCCGTACTCCAACGCAACACGCGGCAATATCGAGGTTAACGTATCGGCCAAGGTGAAATAACGATCGCCATGAGTGCTGGCAGTGGCGTTTACGAACCACCCGCTGCCAGCTTTTTTTGTCTCCTGATCTTGATTTCGGCAAACAGCCAGACAATGATCGGAATGACAACCTGAAACAAAAGGGCATAGTATTGATAAGTGTTCAAGAATTCAAACATCTCCATCGCGCTGCTGAAAAGAATCGCGCTGAGTGAGAGCGTAAGCAAAGCGACGGGTATCAGTATTTTTCGATAATTCGGGATGCCGAAAAGATGCGCTGTGCCCTTGGCTGCCACAAGCAGGCAAACCGTGATTTTTGTGATGCCTGAGATAATAAAATTCATTGATATGCTGCCTTCAATACGCGTGAGAAATTCACCAACATTGATGATGCGCGCGGCAATATATGAAGGGAAATATTCGGTTTTCATGAGCGCCGGACCCAGCAATTCGATATTGCGCAGCATAACGATAATCATGAGAAGTACGGCAAAGGCTGCGGCATACACAAAAAGCTTATACGGGTTTGTTTGCTTTTTAAACGAGCCGGCGAGACCCAGAAAAAGCACCGATTCAGCAAGTGGAAATGAGAATAACTTTAACGAGCCTGATGCAATTGTAGAAAAATCATTTTCCATCACGGGCAATATATTGGAAAAGTTCATTTGATTCAGTGACATGATAATTGTGAGAGCAACGATAACACAGACGACGGGCAAGGCGATGATCGACCATTTGCCTAATGTTTCAACACCGCTTGCCGCAAGAAATGATGTGGCGGCCAGCATGATGATCATGAGCGGCAGCTGTGGTGTTTCGGGCAAGTCCATAATCTCAATAAACTGTGAAAAATAGACGACTACCAGCGCGCATAAATGCAGCGCGTACCAGCTCATCATGGCAATGAAAAATTTACTGAAAATTTTTCCAAAGAGAGCTTCAAAGATTTCGAATATGTTCTTATCGGGATATAGCCGTATAATGCGTGCGTAAAAGATAAACATGGGGATCACACCCAAGAACGCCAGCAGCAATGATATCCAGGAGTCTTGGCCGGCATCGGAGTTGCCGCCCATCACCACGCTGCTGCCGCATATAAACAAAACGATTGTGCAGAACGCCTGTCGCATAGATATCAGTTCTTTTTGCATGTGTTGGCCGTCCTTTCTTATCTAATCGGAACAATCAGTTTGACAACGTCTTCAATGCCCTTGGCCGGGCTGGGAATATTCACACCAACGCTAAAGAGAAACAATATAACAAAGCTCAATGCAAGCAGCGTGCCATATATAAGATTTTCCTTTTTTTTGCGACTTTTTCTTCCCGGCACATAATCAAAAATTATTGCGCCCGCGAAAAGGGCAATCACCATAGCTGTCAGCAAGGCATCTCCTTTCTTACTCCTTAGATGAGGAGGTGTTAATGATATTGATTTTTGCGTGCACCACCACCTCAAGCTTAGGAAAAAGCGTGTCCCATTTCGAACTGAGCTTATGCCAAAGAACATGGTCCTTTTTGTGAATCATATTACCAAAACCGAAGATATCCGCTCCGAATTCGGACTGAACCTTACTGATGAGCTGAGCCGTCCGTCCAGCCAGCGTTTTGGCGGCGTTTTGTTCGAGCATAGAGATTTGCTGCTCGTCTAGCAAATCCAGATGAGCGTTGCACTCGGCAAGAAAAACATCCGTCTCTGTTTCGATTTCAATTATCGGTTTGCCTTCTTTATAAGAAAACGTGCGTTTGGTTTTGTTTTCAAAGATTTCAAGTGTCACATCGTCTTTGCCTTCTCCGCTCGCAGGAAAGGTGAGCAGTCCACCCTTTACTTTATCAGTCGCAAAAAGTAGATATTTGGATTCGTCAGGGCTTAAATATCCGGCCAGCCTTTCGCCTTTAAACACGGCTGTCCCGCAAAGCTCGGCGATATATTGGCCGTTATTATCCACGTTTTTTATCGCGGATAAAGTGAGATCAATACCTTCGTCTTGCAGTGTATTATAAACTTCGTAAAGCTGTTTATACGACGTAGATGCTGTGATTTTGTTGTCCTCCTCGATATACTTGTTGACATCATAAGCCACGATGGGGCCAACAACGGTTTCATGGTTCAGGATTTCTTTTGCTGTGGCCCCTTTGGAAATCACGAGCGTTATTGTCTCGCGCACTTCGGCATCGTGCAGCATCCAGTCGATGGTTTTTTTTAGATCTTCATTACGGGCGATATCCTCACTGATCACCATAATCTGCGCATGCCCGAAATAAAGCCTGCCAACGATACTTCGCTTTGCGTTTCTGCATGCGTCAAAAATCGTTTTGCCGCTCGATTCGAGAAGCTTGCCGTTAATGCCCTCAATTTCGATGTTGCCGACGAGATCGACGATTTGAAAAGAGACTTTAATTTCGCCGCTCTCGCCGTCTTTATCGATCGCAAAACCGGAAACAATGGACATTTCGTTGAGTCCGCGGTAGCTCCAACAGCCACCGCTGAGAATCACTAACAGCAGAATAAAGCTGCAAAGCGTTTTTTTTATCATGACGCGTCATCCTCGGTTTTCATCCGGGTTCTGTTCTTGGTGAGACCTTTGGGACGCAGCAGCATTTTCCACCAGGGGGCGCGGAAAAATGTGTCCTTGACCTCCTGAAAACGCAGGTTCCCCGCAGCCATCATTTGCGGAACGCCGAAAGAACGCAGATTTAAAAGGTGAATGAGCGCGCACGCCGCGGCAAGGACAAGGCCATAGAAGCCAAGCAATGATGCGGCAAACAGGAAGAGATAGCGAAAGAATATCACGGGACCGTTGAGCCGCGGCACCAGAAGATTCGTAATGCCTGTGAGCGCCACGATGATGATCATAGGGGCTGCTACCATTTTTGCTTCCACAGCAGATTGTCCGATAACCAGAGCGCCTACGATGCTGAGCGCCTGGCCGATATTGGACGGCATGCGCACACCTGTCTCGCGCAGAATATCAAACACGATGAGCATGAGGAAAGCTTCAATAGAAGCCGGCAGCGGCGCGCCCTGACGTTCCACGGTGATATTGAGCAGCAGCTGAGTGGGCAGCATTTCATGGTGGTAACCCACGATCGCTATGTAAAGCCCCGGCACCACAAGAGTTAAAAAAAAGCCGAATATACGAAGCATACGTGAGAAAGTCGCATAGTAGTAGTTCATGTAATAGTCTTCACTGCTTTGAAAGTTTTCGATAAACAGAAACGGCAGAGTCAGCACCGAGGGGCTGCCATCCACAAGTATCGCAATGCGCCCCTCCAGCAGTCTAGCGATCACGGTGTCCGGCCGTTCGGTGTAGCCCGTGGTGCGAAAAGGGGAATAATGCGCGTCTTTAATTAATTCCGAGATATAATTTTCATCGAGCACGGCATCAATATCAATATTGTCAAGCCGTCTGTAAAGCTCCTGCAGTATCTTTTTATTGACGATATCATCCATATAGCAAATGCTGCACAGTGTTTTTGTGCGTTTTCCCAGCGTATATGATTTCATCTTGAGCTTGTTCGTGCGAACCCTGCGCCGCAGCAAAGAAAGATTCGTCGTCAGAGCTTCCGTGAAACCTTCTCTTGGGCCGCTTAGCACTCTTTCGTTTTCGGGTTCGGATACAGACCGATAAGTGAAGCTTTGTGTACCGAGAACCAGCGCCTGTGCCTCGCCATCTGCGAAGAGCACCGTGTCTCCATAGCTAATGGCTTCCACAACGCTAAGAAGGCTGTCTGTCTGCTCCGCATCCGGTATTTGAATAACCTTATCTTTAAGTGTCGCAATTATATCGCAACCGTCTGAAAAAGCATCTGAGATTGTCAGCGGCTCGATGATGTTTTGACCGATAAGAGCTTTATCCGCCACGCCGGCGCTATAAGCGATGCAAAAGCCAAGCTCGCTGTTTTGAATATTTTTGATATATTTTGTCTTAAAGATATCAACATCTTGAAAAAGATCGTTAATGGTCGCCATATTCTGTTCAAGCGAAGTCGCCAAAACGGCGTTACTAATATCCTCATTTAAGCCTTTGACCGCCTCGTCTATAACTGCCTGCTTTTTTTTCGAGGAACGAAACATGGAATTCTCCTTTAACAAATATCACCCTTTTATATTATCCAAAAAGAGCTAGAAAATTATTCATAGAAACATAAGACGATAAATATCAAAATCGGTTTGTGACACAATGCAGGTTATTGAATATATTGAGATAGGGGGTGAGATTTATGTGTAATCGGTGTTTTGGAGGTGGCTGCGGCTTCGGCTGTGGCTTTAACCGTGGCTGTGGCTGCGGCTGTGGCTTTAACCGTGGCTGTGGCTGCGGCTTCGGCTGTGGCCGACGCTGGTAAAACGTCCGGGATGTCCCTTAAAGGCTTAAGTGCCCTTAGGAGTCTCCAAAAAGGCTCGCCTATGGTGGCGGGCCCTACATTCCCGAAATCCCAGGCGAATCGAAGATTCGATGGGGTTGATCTTCACATTAAGGGTTCTCACCCTTCTTTTTTTAACAACAAAAAAATAGATTCAATTATACGTGTCAATCACGAACAAGCTAGCAAGAAGCTTCTTGAACTCAATTGCGTCCCCGCTTGGCTGGACGTTCATAAAGACGGCACAGAGCAGGCTTTGAGTTCATATAGTATATGAAGACCACTATGGTCATCAGATATAAGAAGGTGAAGAAAAGTGAATCAATATGATCCCTCTATGACGCATATGAGCCTGTACTCAAGTGCCGCACGGCGTCTTTCCAATTCAACAAAAACACCACCGATAATGGACAGCATCACACCCCGGTGGTTTTTGGATTTTTTACCCTGGATACCTCTTGAAGCCGGTGTCTTCCGCGTGAACCACATCAAACGGGCGCAGGATATGCAGGAACTCGTAAACGAATACGGCGAAAAAATGATTGCGGCGAACCACAGGCCGATCAACGAGGATAACATCAGCGAAACATATGCGGATTATGAAGAAGAACCGAAGGAATACATGCTGAGCATGATACAAACGATCCTGCGGCTCAACACCAACGTGACCGATATCTTTAACAGTCCAATCGATCAGAAACATGAGCAGATTCGGCTCACGATTGAAGCGATGAAGGAGCGGCAGGAATGGGAGTTGATCAACAATCCTGAGTTCGGCCTGGTCAATGTGGCTGCTCCCGATATGCGCATTCGCGCAAGGCGCGGCGCGCCCACGCCCGATGACCTTGATGATCTGCTCTCCAAGGTTTGGAAAAAACCCGCGTTCTTTTTGGCGCATCCCAAGGCGATTGCGGCGTTCGGGCGTGAATGTACGCGGCGCGGCGTACCGCCCGTAGCCATGAATCTGTTCGGTTCTCCGTTTATCACGTGGCGCGGCGTACCGCTGGTGCCGTGCGACAAGCTGCTTGTCGGTAACCGCGCGCATACCCATACGCAAAGCGGCAGTACGAACATATTGCTTGTACGCGTCGGTGAAAAGCATCAGGGCGTGGTCGGCTTGCATCAGCCGGGCGTGCCCGATGAAACGGAAGTCCCCAGCCTTTCAATGAAGCTGGGCGGCATCGACAACAGGGGCATCGCCTCGTATATTTTAAGCCTATATTTCTCTATCGCAGTACTCGCAGACGACGCTTTGGGTGTTCTCGAGAATGTCGAGGTGGGAAACTACTATGATTACCAATAATATGTCAGCGTATAATTGCGGCATGGGGGGCAAGTCGTTCGAGGAACTCATGTCCCTGGCGAACAGCTATTACCGCGGCGGAAGCGGGCAACAGGAAACTGCTGAGGTGTCTGAAACGCCATATTACTTTATGCAGCAGCGCATGGCGACTACGTCAGCGCCGAGCGGCGCGCCGATGCACACGGCGCTGTACGTGCGCGACGACTTTCCTATACTCAGACATAAGGTGAACGGAAAGCCGCTAGTGTGGCTGGATAACGCCGCCACCACGCAAAAGCCGCAGAGTGTGATAGACGAGGTGAGCCGGTATTACAGCTCGTGCAACTCCAACGTGCACCGCGGCGCTCATACGCTTGCGCAGCAGGCCACGCTGTGCTATGAAGAGGCGCGCGATAAGGTGCGCGCGTTTATCGGCGCATCGTCACGCGAGGAGATCGTATTTGTACGCGGCGCGACGGAGGGCATCAACCTTGTAGCGGCAAGCTGGGGTATGAACAATCTGTCGCCGGGCGATGAGATCATACTCACTGAGATGGAACACCATTCCAACATCGTGCCGTGGCAGCGTGTGGCAGAAAAAACAGGCGCAGTGCTAAAGGTGGCGCCGATGGACATTAACGGGGACTTAAAGCTGTTCGCCTTCGAGCAGCTGTTTACGCCGCGCACACGACTTGTGGCTGCCGCGCATGTGTCCAACGTGCTGGGCACGGTCAATCCCGTGCGTAAGCTTGCGGACATCGCCCACCGTCACGGCGCGCTGATACTTGTGGACGGCGCACAATCAGCGCCGCATTTACCTGTCAATGTGCAGGAGATGGATGCCGATTTCTTCGTATTTTCGGGCCATAAGGTGTACGCGCCCACGGGCATTGGTATACTTTACGGCAAAAAGGCGCTGCTGGAAAACATGCCGCCGTATCAGAGCGGCGGGGGCATGATTAAAAACGTGAGCTTTGAGCAGACGGAATATCAGCCGCTGCCCGCCAAGTTTGAAGCGGGCACGGGCAACATCGCTGATGCGGTGGGGCTGGGTACGGCCATCGACTACTTAAGCGAAGTCGGTATGGACAGGATCGCGGCGTTTGAGCATACGCTCACGCAGTACATGATGGAGAACCTTTCGCGCATACCAGGCGTGAGGCTGATCGGTACGTCCAAAAGCAAAACGAGCGTGGCGGCGTTTGTGATGCACAATATGGAGCCTAACGTCATCGCCCAAAAGCTTAATATGCAGGGTATCGCGATACGCGCAGGACATCACTGCGCACAGCCCGCGCTTGCACACTATGGCCTTGGCAGCACAGCACGCGCCTCGCTGGGGCTTTACAACACGTATGAGGATATCGACGCGCTAGTCCGCGCAGTTCGCGGGCTCGCGGCTCGTTGACATAGAGGCAAGGAGGCGGCCAAGAGCCGTCTTCTTGCCGTACCCTGTAAGCATCAATCATAGGGATAGCTGATGGCTTTGAGTACTCCTTATAGGTTGCTCAGCTTATTAAGAACATCAGCAATTTTCTCTTCGCGCTTTTTCGAACCCCAGTTGATAACGCCTGTGCTGAAGGGGACAGCGCCTTTGGATTGGCAGGCTTTTTTCATCTGGCCAATCACATTATTGCCGCCAAGCCATGCAAAAGGAAACTGTTGAGTCGTAAAGCAACCCACTTTCTTGCCTTGAAGCGTGGATATCTGTGCCAGATAGGCCTTCATTGTCGGTGTCAGCGAGAAGGCTCTCACTGGCGCGCCGAAAATTAGTGCATCATAGCTGCCGGCTTCGGGGATGTCTTTGAGTTCAACGGGGCCTTGGGCCGAAGGGTCTTCGTTGACAGCGTTAACCCTCTCAAGTGTAACCGTATGGCCTTTTACGGCAATCGCGTCTTTGAGTTTTTCTGCCACGCTGAGCGTGTTGCCTGTGTGGGAGTGAACAATAATTCCTACTTTCATTTTTCTTCTGCCTTTCTGCTAAATATAAAATCTATCACCATACTCATTTCGCCGACGGCCATTTCGAGAGACGAATTTGTATTGCCGGAAAAATGGAGCGTCAACAAACCATGTACCACATAGACAAAAAGCCTGTAAGCCAGAGGCACATCCTCTTCACGCAGCTTGCAGGCGAGAACAAGGCTCTTAAAGGTTTCGCGCATGGTTTTGTCAAAATCAACCTCGTGGGGTCTGCTTTGCGTGGCGGGGGCGTAAACCCTATGATTATATAAGAATTTAAATGCATTTGGATGATCGAAGTAATAGGACATATATATTTCGTACGTTTTTTTTAATCCGGTGATATCTTTGGGAACATCGGCGACGGCTTCATTCATCCAAGCAAACACATCATTAATCAGACTCAGCTTCGTATGCCAGAGCAGGCTGTTCAAATCTTCGAAATAGTTGTACAGCGTGGCGTACGAATAGCCCGCACGATCTGCGACACCTCTTACCGTGATGCTTTCCACACCATCTTGAATGATGATTTCTTTTGCCGCACTCAAAAAATACTCTCTGATGCGGTCTCTTTTCAGCTGTCGGTTATCGTCTTTTTTTGTTTTCTTGTTTGCCATGATGTCCCCTGTGCATTAACATAGTTCAAAAATGTGAACAGATATAATAATTATTAACAATGTTAATAATAACATAAATTGTGATAATGTCAACTGTCATAAAGAGAATAAAGCATACAGTTACTTCACCTTCGGTTCAGCATGACATAAGCGGAGAGCACGGAGCTGCGGCTGTCACTCTAAATTCACAAAGTGGATGAAGAGTCTGATAAAACCACGGCTGTCTTTTGCTGTGGAACGCTTGTACCCCATTCGGGGCACAAGCGCCCGTTCCCTACGAAGCGCAGGGTTAAGCTGAATATAAAGAAGCAGCCCGCATGACAGGCTGCTTCTCTTTGTCTGGAGTTGTATTCTATTTTCCGTAGTACGCTTTTTTGTATATGTCCGCAAGCTCAGTGACAAGCGGATAACGTGGATTCGCCGTTGTGCACTGATCCTCGAACGCACGCTCCGAGAGCCCTTCGAGCTTGGCCAGGAATTCCTTCTCGTCCACACCGCACTCGGCAATCGACATCGGTCTGTCAAGATCCTTCATGAGCTGTCTGACTTCTTTGACAAGATTCGCGATCTGCTCTTCCTTGGTCGTGCCGCCGAAGCCCAAATACCGGGAAATCTGCGCGTAGCGCTCGTCTGCGACGAACTTGCCGTATTTGGGGAATATCGCAAACTTCGTGGGCGTCTGCGCGTTGTATTCGATCACGTGGGGCAGCAGTATTGCGTTGGCGCGGCCGTGCGGGATATGGTATTCGCCGCCCAGCTTGTGTGCCAGCGAGTGGTTGATACCCAGGAACGCGTTGGTGAACGCCATACCTGCGATGCACGATGCGTTGTGCATCTTCTCACGCGCCACCGCGTCTTCGGGATCGTTGTAGGAGCGGCGCAGATATTTGAACACAAGCTCGATCGCTTTGATTGCAAGGCCGTTGGTGTAATCCGAAGCGAGTATAGACACATACGCTTCGATCGCGTGGGTCAGCACGTCCATGCTGGTGTCCGCCGTGATGGCTTTGGGCATCGTACGCACAAACTGCGGATCGATGATCGCCACATCTGGCGTGAGCTCGTAGTCCGCCAGCGGGTACTTGACGTTGCCGTTCTTTTTGTCGGTGATGACCGAGAACGACGTTACCTCAGAACCTGTACCCGATGTGGTAGGTATCGCGACGAGCTGCGCTTTTTTGCCAAGGTTCGGGAAAAGGAACGCGCGCTTGCGGATGTCTAAGAACTTGAGCCGCAGGCCTTCGAAGTCCGTTTCGGGATGCTCGAAGAACAGCCACATGCCCTTGGCCGCGTCGATGGCGCTGCCGCCGCCCAGTGCGATAATGACATCCGGATTGAACTTGTTCATGGCGTCTACGCCGCGCATGATGGTATCGACAGACGGGTCGGGCTCCACGTCAGCGAATATTTCGCTGTGGCAATACTTATCGCGTTTTCTCAGGTAATGCAGCACCTTGTCGATGTAGCCGAGCTCCACCATCATTGGGTCTGTCACGATAAACGCGCGGCTGATGTTCGGCATTGAAGCCAGATACTGCACGGAATTGTTCTCAAAGTAGATCTTCGGCGGAATCTTAAACCACTGCATATTCACCCTCCTCTGCGCGATGCGCTTCTTATTCAGCAGATTGATGGACGAGATATTGGACGTGGTCGAATTACGGCCGAACGATCCGCACCCGAGCGTCAGCGACGGGGTGTTCGTGTTGTATATGTCGCCGATCGCGCCCTGCGAGGACGGCGTGTTGACGATGACGCGGCCCACCTTCATGGCTTCGCCGAACGCGACTGTCAGTGCCTCGTCATTCGCGTGAATCACAGCGCTGTGGCCGAGGCCGCCCAGCTCGAGCATCTTGTTGGCAAACTCAAAGCCCTGCTTTTCATCCTTCGCAACAAAGTAAGCAAGCACGGGGGAGAGCTTTTCAAGCGATAGCGGATAAGCGACATCCGGCTTTGGCAGCTTCGCAAGCAAAATCTTGACATCGGCTGGCACCTTGATGCCCGCTTTTTCGGCAATCCATGCGGCCGTTTTGCCCACAACCTCGGGGTTGACAGCCATCTTCGCCGTGTTGATTACGTAATTTGTCAGCTTCGTGGTGTCCTCATCATTAAGAAACACGCAGCCAAGGCGTTTCATCGTGGCTTCAAACGCGGGGGCGATGTCCTTATGCACGATCGCGGCCTGCTCGGAAGCGCAGATCATACCGTTATCAAACGTCTTGGAAATGATGAGGTCGGTGCAGGCGCGCTCGATATCCACATCCTTGTGAATGTAGCAGGGTACGTTGCCAGGACCCACGCCGAGCGCCGGTTTGCCTGCGCTGTACGCGCTTCTCACCATGCCGGAGCCGCCCGTGGCGAGTATCAAAGATACGTTGGGGTGGTTCATCAGCGCGCTTGTTGCTTCGATGGATGGCGTTTCGATCCACTGAATGAGGTTTTCGGGGCCGCCGTATTTGATGGCCGCATCGCGCAGCACCTTTGCGGATTCCACCGAGCACTTTTGCGCGGAAGGGTGGAACGCGAATATGATCGGGTTACGTGTTTTCGCTGCAATCAGCGCCTTGAACATCGTCGTGGAGGTCGGGTTGGTGACGGGCGTCACGCCTGCGATAATGCCAACGGGCTCCGCGACCTCGACGTATCCTTCCAGTTCGCTTTCGTCCACGATGCCCACGGTTTTCTGATCTTTGATGCTGTGCCAGATGTATTCGGTCGCGAATATATTTTTGATGACTTTGTCTTCGAAGACACCGCGGCCGGTTTCTTCTACGGCCATCTTGGCAAGACGCATGTGGTTATCCAGCCCGGCCAGCGTCATGGCGTGGACCATGCCGTCTATCTGCTTCTGATCCATCGCCATATAGGCTTTCAAAGCGTCGTTCGCATTTTTCACCAGACCGTCAATGACGGCATTTAAATCCTGCGCTTTTTTTTCTGTTGCCATCGCTTTATTCTCCTTGTTATAAATTTTATTTAAACCCTTTAGGGCTTAAGTTTCCATAATTGAAAGCGGTTATACGCTCTTGGTTGTGAATCATTTCACAATTAGATTATACGAGATTGTGAAAAGTATGTCAATAAAAATATATCGATAAAATTTTATTTTTACGTTATCGTATTACAGAGGATTGACGGATAACAAGTGTTAGCCTATAATGAGGATAACAAGCGTTAGCCAAAGGAGAGATTATGCAAGCCGAAGTGACGACCAAACAAAGGATACTCTCTGTGTCCATCGATCTGATTGCGCAATATGGGTTCAAGGAAGTGTCGATGCGCCAGATCGCTAACGAGGTGGGTATCAAGGCGAGCTCGCTTTACAAGCATTATGAGAGCAAGGAAGATATTCTGAACAGCATATTTGCGCTTTTCAGTGAAAAGCTCACACAGACGGATGTGCAGATGCCGGAGATAGAATCGCCCAGCCAATACTTTGAGCTCGCGTTTGAGCGGTTTAAGCAGGTGATGTGGGAGCCCGTTGTGCTAAAGATGGCGAAAATCATTACGAGGGAGCAGCAATACAACCGGTCTGTGCGTGATTCCTTTGTACAAGTGCTGATTGATAATCCTGCCCAGACCACAAAGCATGTTTTTGATGTTATGGCGGAAAAAGGGCTTATTCGTGATATGGATACGCGTGTGCTTGCTGAGGAGTACAACGCGTATATCGTGTATCTGTATTATGAACAGAATTTTCTGCACGACAGCCCGAGCCTTGAAGTGATTGATAAAAAAATGAAACAGCACAACGACTACTTTGCCCGATATATTTTGAAACAAGGAGAATAAATCATGAAAGTACTGGCGATTATGGGCAGCCCGCGAAAGAAGGGCAATACATATAACGCGGTGGAGCGTGTAAAGAACATTCTGGTGAACATGGATGAAGGCCTTAATTTTGAGTATCTGTTCTTAGCAGACTGCCGCTTAGAGATGTGCAAGGGTTGCTTTACATGCTTTGCAAAGGGCGAAGACAAATGTCCGTTAAAGGACGACCGCGACATGATCTATTCAAAGATAATGGAGGCGGACGGCATCGTCATTGCCGCGCCCACCTATGCGATGGGCGTACCTGCGATCATGAAGAACTTTATTGACAGATTTGCGTATACGCTGCACCGACCCTGCTTTTTCGACAAGGTGTTTCTTGCTGTGTCCACGGTCGGTGGCGTAATAGGCATGAAGCAGGCGCTGGCTCAGCTCGCCCTGCTGTCGGCAGGCGCGAAGAAATCACTTAGGCTCGGTGTGTCCATGCCGCCCATCCGTATGCCGATACTCGAAAAAAAGGCGTCCAAGCAGATACGCAAAAACACAAAGGCGTTTTATCATGCAATGACCAATGATAAGCGCAGGCTTCCGGGTCTGGCGGATTTCGCATACTTTGGCGCGTTTAAGACCATGAGCGCGTTGGAGTCTTACAAGGAGGCCTGTCCCGCGGACTATGCGTATTTCAAGAAAGCGGATGGTTACTTTTATCCCATAGGCACTCATGCGGTGCGCCGCCTTGTGGGAAAGCTGCTTGCAGCTGTGATCCGGTTGGGCATGAGAGTCATTGTTAAAGACGACAAGCAGACAGATATCCAGCCAGCCACGAAGCAGATGTGAAAATCAGTCATTATCGAATTAACAGACGAAAGCCCTGCCGTATTACTGCTATTGCCGTCACAACTGTTCTGTCTTGAGTAATGGCACCATATACTGTATAATGTTGATGTTATCATCAATTATACAAGCCCTAAATGGGCAGGGGAGGGTTAATATGAGAAAGGCAGGTAAGGTACTTGGTATTGTGGGCGGCGCGTTGTCGCTGCTTGCCACATTGCTTTACATCATCGGCGGCATCGTGTTTATGAGCACAGACACTGGCTTTATCACGGACTTGATTGACAGCATGTACATGGATATGGACATGGGCTTTGCATCCAATATGATAATGAACTGGACGACGAGCATCTTGGGCGTTATGCTGATTGTCATTGGCGTATTCAATGCGGTGGGCGGCGTATTGGGCTTGGTCGGCGGTTTAATGGTAGACAAGAAGAATGTGACGGCAGGGGTGCTGATGATCGTCTCGGCGGGTATCAGTCTTCTTCTTTCCGGAAACTGGCTCACAATGGTGTTGTGTACACTGGGAGGCATATTCGCGCTCATGAAGGAGAAACAGCCAGTTCCGCCATTGCCGCAGCCGCCGGTGCAATAAACGGTTAAAGACATGGGTATTGTCAAAATGTTGGCTTGTGTCATTGCTTGAGCCGCTCATTAAGTCACCCTGAGCAGAGCGAAGCGACGAAGGATCTGTAACAGATCCATTCCACCGTCACTGCGATCCTTGTTCAAAATTTGGGCTACCGCAGTTTTCTGTTTATCGCGGTGCTGACAGTTTACGAATAGCTAAATGCCCGGGGCTTAAAGCTCCCGGGCATTTTCATATATCGTGATTTGATTTTTCTTTGTGAGCCGGTTTAAGAACACAAAAATAATGGCATGTGTCAATAGACAATGCCAAAATAAAATTAGGGTAGAAAAAATTATGAAGGAAAGAAGCGAAATGAACCTTGTGTTTCGCTGGCTGGTGCTAAATATGCATCCCGTTGGTGGCTGCCACTTCGCGAATCCAACGCGCTGAATCCTTTAGGATGCGGCGTTGCGTGGGGTAATCAATATAAACAAGGCCGAAGCGCTCGTCATACCCATTCATCCATTCGAAGTTGTCCGTGAAGCTCCAGTGCAGGTAGCCCATGATTGGTATTCCGTCGTCACAGGCCTTGCGAAGCTCGATTAAATAGCGGTGCAGAAAATCGATGCGTTCGGGGTCGTGCACCTGGCCGTCAAGGAAAATGCGGTCATTGCAAGATTGGCCGTTCTCGGTGATCATCACGGGCAAACCGTATCGCTTGTGTATGAAGCGAGGGCCGAAACGCAGCACCTCGGGCGTCACGGGCCATCTCATGGCTGTACGGGGGAACCCTTGATACTTCTCAATATCATCACCGTTTTCATCGACGAGCCGTCCGTTGTATATATTGAGGCCGATAAAATCGATGGACTGCTTGATGATCTGCCAGTCTTCATCGGGAACCGATGCCGCAAGTTCTTGAAATCCGGGTACGTCACACTCGGGGTAGCGGCCTAATATGAGCGGATCGAGGAACAGGTTGTGCGAGAAGAGCCACTCGTTCCCAGATACGACGAAGCTGGATTTTTCGGCCGCATCGCAAAGCGCAGGTGTGTCATCCGTTGGGTAGCAGAGCCGCCCTGTGGACGCAGAGCCGATTCTGACGGAATCAGGACTGTTTTCACGCAGTGCTTTTATGGATAGCCCCTGTGCTAGCAGCGAGTTGTGTATGCATGTAAATATACTTTCAAGCGGCAGACGAAGGCCGGGCGCATGGGTGCCGATTTCATGCCCGAGACTGATAAAACACTGTTGTTCATTAAGTGGAATATAGGTTTTAACACGCCCCGCAAAATGGCGCGCTACAATTTCTGAATATTCTTTAAATGCGTAAATAATATCACGGTTCAGCCAGCCGCCTTGCATGTGAATGGCGGAAGGGGTATCCCAGTGATACAGCGTGATGATAGGCTCGATGCCGTTCTCCAGCAGCATATCGACAAGCGCGTCGTAGAAAGCGAGTCCTTTCTCGTTAACGGCGCCGCGCCCTTCGGGCAGTATGCGCGGCCAGCTAAGTGAAAAACGATACGCTTTAATATTGAGCTGCTTCATGATAGAAATGTCTTCCGCGAAGCGGTGATACGTATCACAGGCGACTTCGCCTGTCTCGTTATTGGTGATGACACCCTTGATACGGCAGAAATCATCCCAGATGCTTAAGCCTCTGCCGTCTTCGTCAAAGGCGCCCTCTGTTTGATAGGCAGAGCTGGCGGCGCCCCAAATGAAGTTCTTTGGAAATGCCATCAGATAAATACCTCGACCTGATATTCTTCTTTACCATCTTCAAACGGTATGATATTACCGCTGACAGGTCTGCCATCCACCTTCATTTCAAACGCTTTTTTACCGGTGTTATGGACGGTAACGGTATAAAGAGCACCGCGGAAATGTCGTTTAACTGTGTAGCTGCTGAGCTCTGCCGGCACACATGGATCGATCATGAGGCCGTTATAGTGCGGCGCAATACCGAGCAGCGCCTGACTGACACACACAAAAGTCCACGCGGCTGTGCCGGTAAGCCAGCTGTTTTTGGCTTCGCCGTAGCGCGGGGCTTTGCGACCGGCAATCATTTGGCTGTATACGTATGGTTCCGTTCTGTGGATCTCGCTGAACTCCTCGACATAAGCGGGGCAGCTGCGGCGATATGTGTCGAATGCCTCCTCGGCATGGCCAAGCTTCGTTTCCGCAATGCTTACCCACGGGTTGTTGTGGCAGAACACAGAACCGTTCTCTTTATAGGATTCAGGGTAGCTCGTGATTTCACCGAGCTCCTTGTGATATTCTGAATAGCAGGGCCCGAGCAGCTCAATACCGAAGTCGTTAAGCAGGCGCTTTCTGACCGATACAAGCGCGCGTTCGGCGTATCCTTCCTCGATGCCGATACCCGCCATGACGCAGAATCCCTGCGGTTCGATGAAAATCTGTCCTTCCTCACATTCGTGGCTGCCGATCTTGTTTTCAAAAGCGTCATAAGCGCGCAGGAACCATTCGCCATCCCAGCCGTTATCCAGCACCGCCTGAGATATTGTATCAACCTCGCGCAGTACCGCGTCGGATTCCTCTTTTGAGCCGTAAAAACGGCAGAGGTCGGCATATTCTTTGGCGTATTTCACAAAAATTCCCGCAATCAGCACGCTTTCGGCTTTACCGCTTTCGAAGTTGGCCACAGTCTGGAAGCTCTCGCCGGGTTTATCGGAGAAGCAATTCAGATTGAGACAGTCGTTCCAATCCGCACGGCCGATCAGCGGCAAGCCGTGAGGCCCTTTGTGAGTCACGGTAAAGTTGATGCTGCGGCGAAGATGCTCAAAAAGCGGCTGTTCGCTGCCGGGCTGATTGTCAAACGGAACAAGCTCATCAAGTATGTCCGCCTTGCCTGTTTCGCGGATATATGCTGCGGTGCAGGCAACAAGCCAGAGCGGGTCGTCATTGAAACCGGTGCCCACATCGGCGTTGCCGCGCTTGGTGAGCGGCTGATATTGATGATATGTGCTGCCGTCCTCAAACTGAACGGCGGCGATATCGAGTATGCGCTGCCTTGCGCGCTCGGGAACGAGATGAACGAATCCGAGCAAATCCTGACAGCTGTCTCTAAAGCCCATGCCGCGTCCCACGCCGCTCTCAAAGTAGCTGGCGCTGCGGCTGAGATTAAACGTCATCATGCATTGATATTGATGCCATATGTTCACCATGCGGTTTAGCTTATCGTTGGGGCTGGTGATGCAGAAACGCTCAAGCAGCTGTGACCAGTGATCCTTTAGCGCTTGAAAAGCGGATTCGACCGCAGCCGTATCGGCATATCGCGCCATTATGGCCTTGGCTTTTGTTTTATTGATAACGCCTTTGCTTTCCCATTTGTCTTTCTGGTTGTTCTCTACATAACCAATGATGAATATAAAGCTTTTTTCTTCACCGGGAGCAAGCGTTAAATCGATGCGGTGGCTTGCTATAGGCGCCCAACCGCTGGCATTGCTGCCGCCGCTTTGACCCATCTGTACCATTTTGGGCGCTTCCCAGGAGCCAAAACGCCCAATAAACGATTCCCGGTCGGTATCATAGCCGTTTACAGGTGCGTTCACGCTGTAGAATGCGTAATGATCTCGGCGTTCGCGATATTCAGACTTGTGATAAAGCGCACTGCCGTCGATCTCAACCTCACCGATGCTTAAGTTGCGCTGGAAGTTCTGCGAATCATCCACGGTGTCCCACAGGCACCATTCGATGGCGCTGTAAAGCTGGATGCTTTTCTCGCTGCGGCCTGCGTTTTTGACCGTCATCATATTGATCTCGCATGTGTCATTAAGAGGAACAAAGCATGTCAATTTGACCGAAAGATCATTTTTGGTACTTTCAAAAATCGTATAATTGAGCCCGTGGCGGCACTTGTAGCTATCGAGCGCCGTTTTGCAGGGCAGGAACCCTGGATTCCAGAGTGTTCCTTCATCTTTTATATAGTAGTGACGGCCATCCTGATCGTAGGGCACATTATTGTAGCGGTAGCGTGTGAGACGGCGAAGCTTTGCGTCCTTGTAAAAGCAATATCCACCACCTGTATTGGAAATGATGCTGAAAAAGTCACTGCTGCCGAGATAATTAATCCATGGCAGGGGCGTGGCAGGTGTGTCGATGACATATTCTCTTAATGTATCGTCGAAATGGCCGTATTTCATGGTGTTGGTCTCCTGTGTTATATATATTAACGTGAGCGATAACGATTTCGTTATCTTTAGAGTATTTTATACAATACAGATAAAAAAGTAAAGGTATTTATGAAAATTGCAGTCGATTTCTATTATAAGTGCGAAAAATGGCTGCAAATCAAAAAATATTGTAAATTTTTTATTATTAAACCCTATTGACTTTACGTAAAATGATGCTATATAATTAACTCGCGAAAACGATTAAGAAATAAAGCTTGTACAATAACTCTTAATTTGTTGATGTTTTGGGCGAAAACGTGTACAATCCATTATAAATCGTTTTCGAGGAGTTTTATTAGGATGGTAACAATCAAGGATATATCAAAAAGATGCGGCGTTTCTTCCGCTACAGTCAGCAAAGCACTCAATGGGTATTCGGATATTGGGGAAGAAACAGCAGCGCATGTTCGCAGAGTGGCCAAAGAGATGGGTTATCTGCCCAACGCGACGGCGCGCGCACTTAAAACGAATCGTTCTAATAATATTGGTGTATTGTTTATTGATCAAACACAGAGCGGCCTGACGCATGAATACTTCTCGTCTGTCCTTAATAGCTTTAAGGTGGAAGCGGAAAAGCGCGGCTTCGATATCACATTTATCAGCAAGAATATCGGCCAGTTCCAGATGAGCTACTACGAGCACTGTAAGTACCGCAACTGTGACGGCGTTGTGATTGCGAGCGTTAACTTTAAAGACCCGGATGTCGTTGAGCTTGTGAACAGCGAGATACCGACTGTCACGATTGACCACGTTTTTGACAACAGAACTGCTATTTTATCTGACAACGTCCAATGCGTCTGTCAAATGGTGAAGTATCTTTACGACTGCGGACATAGACGTATTGCGTATATACACGGCGAGGATACCTCGGTGACACAGAAGCGCCTTGCCAGCTTTCATAAAGCATGCAAAGAACTCGGCATTGATCCGCCTGACGAATACATTAAACCGGCGATCTTCCATGATCCCAAGGCCAGCGGGCTTGCCACGCGCGAACTGCTTGCGCTGCCCACACGACCCACGTGCATCATGTACCCCGACGATTTTTCCTTTATCGGCGGCATGAATGAGATTGAACGTCATGGCCTTGAGATCCCCGACGATATCAGCGTGGTGGGGCATGACGGAATTTATTTATCCCAGGTGCTGCGTCCGCGTCTGACCACGCTCAAGCAGAACACCGAAGCGCTGGGGCGCGAAGCCGCGGCGAAGCTCATTGAGGCGATCGTATCGCCCAAAACGTTTATTCCGCAGCAGGTGATCGTGCCTGGACACATCATTGAAGGCAAATCGGTCAAAAATCTTAATCGTACAATGAGTGTCGTTGATCTGTAATAATGGTTCTCATAGAACCTACGATAAATTTCAAAATTGGCATGCGCAAAAACCTTAGCGTGTGCAATAAAAAAGGAGGAGAAATATGAGAACTTTAAAAATGCTGATTGTCAGCATGGTTGCTTTGGTCATGCTGGTCTCGCTGGCCGCTTGCGGTGCGCCCGCAACACAACCGTCGGATTCCGCTCCCGCCGAATCCGAATCCGCGTCTGCACCTGCAGATCAGCCGTCTGAAGAGGCGTCTGCGGAAATCCCTGCCGATACAGGTACAGTGCTTAACATTTGGGTCTGGAATGAAGAGTGGAAAGGAAAATTCGAGAAACTCTATCAAGAAGCCGGAAAGGTTCCTGAGGGCGTCACAGTCAACTTCGTGATTACCCCGAATGCGGAAAACGCGTATCAGAATGCACTTGATCAGGCTCTTTTGAATCAGGAAACGGCAGCTCCTGAAGATAAGATCGATTTGTTCCTAACCGAAGTGGATTATGTGACAAAGTACGTTAATTCTGACTTTACTCTTGATGTCATTAATGATTTGGGAATCAAAGAAGATGATATTGCGAACATGTTTGACTACACAAAAATCATCGCAACGGATACTAACGGTGCTCTTAAAGGCTTAAGCTGGCAGGCCACACCTGGACTGTTTGCTTACAGACGTTCGATCGCAAAAGATGTGCTCGGCACAGATGATCCTGACGAGGTTCAGGCGCTTTTGAGTGATTGGACCAAGTTCGATGCGGTAGCGGCTCAGATGGGCGGAAAAGGCTACAAAATGCTGACCGGCTTTGACGATTCTTACAGATTATTCTCCAACGCCGTATCGGCTCCGTGGGTCGATGAGAACAGCGTGCTCCAGATTGATGCTAACATTAAGAAGTGGGTTGATCAGACCAAGACCTATACTGACAAGGGCTACAACAACAAGAGCATTCTGTGGGATGCACAGTGGGCAGCAGACCAAGGCCCCGGAGCCAAAGTGTTTGGTTACTTTATGCCGCCGTGGGGCTTCGACTTCGTGCTGATGGGCAACTCTCTTGAGACTCCAGAGGCTGAAGGTGGTAAGATGGAAGTTGGCAATGGTATCTTTGGCGACTGGGCAGCTTGTGAAGGTCCTGGCAGCTATTACTGGGGCGGTTCGTTCCTTCATGCAGCCGCTGGAACTGATAACTTGAACCTCGTTAAGGATATTATCTACACAATGACATGTGATGTTGAAACACTGAAGGAGATCACATACCAATTTAACGATTTCTGCAACAACTCGGTTGCGATGGAAGAAGTCGCGAATGATACGACGTACGGTTCTGAATTCCTTGGCGGACAGAATCACATTGCCAGGTTCATAAACGCTGTTCAAACCATCAAGATGGACTACTTGACTATTTATGATCAGGGCTGCAACGAAGAATTCCAGGAAATGATGCGTGATTATTTCAACGGTAACGTTTCATATGAAGAAGCCGTTGAGAACTTCTACACAGGCGTTATTGAGAGATATCCGAACTTGAAGAAACCCGAATAAGTCATCCTCACATGTCATAAAAGTATTGTGACGAGACAATACAGCCTTCTTGGGAAGGTATGTAAAACAAGAGTGACAGGATGGGGCACAGCCTCGTGCCCCGTCCTGATCTTGTAACTGCGGACATCTGCACCGTCTTTGATGACTGGCTGGCAGATACGCAAAAGACGACGAAAGCCGTATTCGAGGTGAAAGATATGACGACTGTTGCATTACCCAAAAAAAAAGTTAAATCTATAAGTTACCGAAAATGGGGATACATTTTTATAGCGCCCTTTTTCGTTGTTTTTGCGATTTTTACTTTTTATCCATTACTCACGACGATTTACAACAGCTTTTTCGAAAATTACATGATGGGCCTGACTCAGGTAGGGCCGAATTTTGTTGGCTTAGACAATTACGTGAAAATACTCACGGAAGGCGAACTGATTAAGTATTTAGCGAATACCGGTATTATATGGATATTGGGATTCGCTCCGCAGCTATTAATTTCCTTATTACTGGCCGCTTGGTTTACGGATTTACGGTTAAGGCTCAGGACGGGTTTCTTTAAAACCGTTATTTACATGCCTAACCTCATTATGGCCTCTGCATTTTCGATGCTGTTCTTTTCAATATTTTCAGATGCCGGTCCGATAAACAGCATTCTACAAAGTCTTGGAATGGATCCCATCCGATTTTTATCACAAACGGGAACGACACGCGGCCTTATCGCCCTCATGAACTTTTTGCTGTGGTTCGGTAACACCACCATATTGCTGATGGCGGGTATCATGGGCATTGATCCTGCACTTTTTGAATCGGCGCAGATTGACGGCGCCAGATCATGGCAGGTGTTCCGAAAGGTGACGCTGCCGCTCATTCGCCCGATACTCGTCTATGTGCTGATCACCTCAATGATTGGCGGCCTCCAGATGTTCGATGTGCCGCAGATATTGACAAACGGCCAAGGCTTCCCAGATAGAAACAGCATGACCATCATCATGTGGCTCAATCAACATCTTTTCAGCAAGAACTTAGGTATTAGCGGTGCGATTTCTGTGCTCTTATTCATTGTGACAGCTGCTTTAAGCGGTGTTGTCTACAAGGTGATAAGCCCCCCTGCAGAAAAGAAAGAGAAGAAGGCGAAGAAAGGAGCAGTCAAATGAGCAGGAAAAAGAATATGGACAGTGCGCAGCACAATGCGCTTTTGAACTTAAAAAGAACGTTCTGTTACATCGTTCTTGTCTTGATAACGATACTATGCCTGTTTTCTTTCTATATACTTATTGTGAATGCAACACGCGCCCATCCTGATATACAGAAAGGCTTTTCCATTCTTCCGGGCAACTCGACGTGGGTCAATTTTAACAACACGATGTCCAGCCCCACCTTGCCGATTTTAAACGGCGTGCTAAACAGCCTTTTTGTCTCCGGCTCCGTGGCGGTATTGAGCACGTATTTCTCCGCACTGACGGCATATGGCATATACGCATATAATTTTAAGTTTAAAAAACTCGCTTATACGTTTATATTGCTTATCATGATGATACCGACGCAGGTGAGTACGCTTGGATTCTTGAACCTGATGGGTAGTTTTGGGTTAATGGATTCATTTGTACCTCTCATTGTTCCGTCTATCGCGGCGCCAATTGTGTTTTTCTTTATGAAACAGTATATGGAGAGCGCACTGCCTGTGGAAATTGTAGAAGCGGCGCGTATTGACGGTGCGGGCGAATTTCGCACTTTTAACAGGATCGTCATTCCCATCATGAAACCGGCTTTGGCGGTTCAGGGAATATTTACTTTTGTTGGAGCTTGGAATAACTTCTTCGTTCCAGCGTTGGTTATAAAGACAGCAACAAAGAGAACGCTGCCAATACTGATTGCGCAGATGAGAAATGCGGACTTTCTTAGATTTGACATGGGTCAGGTGTATATGATCGTCGCTATCGCTATCGTCCCTGTGATGATTATCTATCTATTAATGTCGAAATTTATCGTTCGCGGTGTGGCAGTTGGCAGCGTCAAGGGCTAATACTTAAACGGGTTGATTTATCTCAATGCATTTAAGCGGCTTTGGGCGGCTCCACTGTCACCGCCTAAGGTACGTTAAAAAAGGAGGCATGCAATTCCGCATCAGCTTGCGGTGCAGCAGTGTGGAGACCTGCTGTAATGCCATCGCCACAAAGCTTGGCGGTGGGGAGCTGCGCAGTTAGCGAAGGCTGTGCGCGGCAAAGCTGTCTGTATGGCAAAAGTTACACTCAAGAGCATCAAAAAGGTCTATGACAAGAATGTCACGGCCGTCCACGATTTCAACCTTGAAATCGCAGACAAAGAGTTCATCGTGCTCGTCGGCCCCTCGGGCTGCGGCAAATCCACTACACTTCGTATGGTGGCAGGTCTCGAAGAGATCACAGACGGTGAGCTTTACATCGACGACAACCTCGTCAATGCTATTCCGCCCAAGGATCGCGATATTGCGATGGTTTTCCAAAACTATGCGCTTTATCCGCACATGACGGTTTACGAGAATCTGGCGTTTGCGCTTAAGCTGCGCAAGGAAAAGAAGGAAGAGATCGACAGGAAGGTCAAGCAGGCCGCGGAGATCCTCGGCATCACGGATCTTTTGAAACGCAAGCCCAAAGCGCTCTCGGGCGGTCAGCGTCAGCGTGTCGCAATCGGCCGTGCGATCGTCCGTGAACCCAAGGTGTTTCTGATGGATGAGCCGCTGTCCAATCTGGACGCGAAGCTGAGGAATCAGATGCGCGCGGAGATCATCAAGCTGCGTGAGCGTATCGATACGACATTCATCTATGTCACGCATGACCAGATCGAGGCGATGACGCTGGGTGACCGCATCGTGATCATGAAGGACGGCTGGATCTATCAGATCGGCACGTCACAGGATGTGTTCAACAGGCCGGCGAACAAGTTTGTAGCGGGCTTTATCGGCACACCGCAGATGAACTTCTTTGATGCGGAGCTGGCGCTCACAGGCGGCAACTATGTTGTGCGCTTTGCCGGAATAGATATGATGCTTTCATCTGACAAGCAGAAAATTCTGCAGCAGAAGAAGCAGGAGCCCTGTAATGTGACGCTGGGTATTCGCCCTGAGCACATCAACGTGGTAAAGGCGGAGACACCGAACGCCATTAAAGCGAAGGTCGACGTGTCGGAAATGATGGGTAGTGAGATCTATCTGCATGTGGTGATGGGTGAGAAGGACGTGGTCATCCGCGTTCAGATATCCGACATGACACCGCAGGTGTTTGAGCCGGGCAAGGCGAACTACATCCATTTTGAGATTCCCGAATCGCTGATCCATCTGTTTGA
>JAEWBO010000002.1 GCA_023391105.1 Bacillota bacterium | reverse complement strand
CTTTGCAGACAACGGATCGCGACAAGGTTGCGACACCGGCGAACTGGCGGCCCGGCTATCCGACGGTGATACCGCCGCCGAGAACGCTGGAAGATGCCATGGAGCGGCTGGACTCGGGCGAAAACTGTATGGACTGGTATCTGTGTTATAACGCGCCGAGGGAACTGACATAATGGGGATGAAAACGCTGGATGAGAATCCAGCGTTTTTTACTGTTGTAAATTATCTCGCGGGAAAAATTTCGCCACCCATTCTTTATCCAATCAATTATAATAAATCTTAAGATTTTCATAAGAAAATCAATTCGATATAATTTATCATTTCATGATAAAATGATCATGGGCTTTTATTTGCCCTGACGATCAAATGTTTCAAGGCCGGAGCAATGTGCTCCGACTGGACAAATACTATCATTCTATTTAATTGATATGTTTGTCCGTTTCCATAATAGCAACGAGGAGTGCGAATGACTGCAAATATACTGGTTGTGGACGATGAGAAGGCCATTGCCGATTTAATTGAGCTATATCTAAAAAACGAAGATTATACGGTTTTCAAGTTCTACACCGGCTGTGATGCTTTAAACTGTGTTGAAAATGAAAAAATCGATCTGGCTATTTTGGATGTGATGCTGCCTGACGAAAATGGATTTTCCATATGCCAACGCATCCGCGAAAAGCATAACTTCCCCGTGATCATGTTGACAGCCAAGTCTGAGGAAATTGACAAGATTACCGGACTGACGCTGGGTGCGGATGATTATATCACCAAGCCTTTCAGGCCGCTCGAAATGGTTGCGCGCGTCAAGGCACAGCTTAGACGGTTTACAAAATACAACACGGCAGAATCACCTGATGAGCAGCATATAATCGATTTTTCCGGCGTTGTGCTGAACAAAAACACCCGCGAGTGTATACTGAACGAAGAAAAACTTGCGCTGACACCACTTGAGTTTTCTATCCTGTGGGTGCTGGCCTCAAAGCGCGGACGTGTCGTCAGCTCGGAGGAGCTGTTCCGTGAGGTGTGGGGAGAAAAGTATTTTACCAACAGCAACAATACGGTGATGGTGCATGTCCGGCATCTGCGCGAAAAGATGCACGACAGCGCGGAACGTCCCAAATATATTAAAACGGTATGGGGGGTAGGCTATAAAATTGAAAAGTAAAAGCCCGTTTAAGTCAATGCTGATGAGAAAGCTGCTTGGACGCTGCGTGATTGCCCTTCTCTTGTCGGCGGTTGCTTTGGTGCTGTTGGCATTGCTGGTGCTGACAATCGTTCAAAGTATCATCTGGCAGCCAAGCCCCATATATTATGCCTTATCGGTTATAAAGGATAACTACGTGGCTGTGCTCATTGGATCGTATCTTATTACGGCATTCTTTATTCTCTACCGCTATTGGGGTAAGACGGCAGAATATATGGAGGAGATCATTGAAGCGAGCAAAACGCTCGTTTCACCAGATGAAGAGCCTATCCGCCTGTCTCCGCTGCTGCAGCAGGTGGAGGACAGAATGAATCAGATTAAACAGACGGCTTTAAGGAATGAACGCGCGGCACAAGACGAGGTGCAGCGAAAGAACGATCTGATTGTCTATCTCGCGCACGATATAAAGACGCCGCTGACATCGGTCATCGGTTATTTAAGCATGCTGGATGAGGCACGCGACATGCCGCAGCAGCAAAGGGCAAAATATACCCGTCTTACGCTGGACAAAGCCTATCGTCTGGATCAGCTTGTCGACGAATTTTTTGAAATCACACGCTTCAATCTTGCACACATTTCTGTCAACAAGACCAGAATCAATCTTTCCCTGATGCTGCGCCAGATGGCGGATGAGTTTTACCCCATGTTGGAATCGCAGCATAAAACGGCTGAGGTTCACGCTCCCGAAGAATTGATATTATGGGGCGACGCGGACAAGCTCTCGCGTGTGTTCAACAACATACTGAAGAACGCTGTCGCTTACAGCTATGATAATTGCGCCATTGAGATCAGCACGGCTAAGCAAAGAGATAACGACGTTGTTATCACATTTTCCAATCAGGGTGATCCTATCCCCAGGGAAAAGCTCGATATGATATTCGAAAAGTTCTTTCGTCTGGATTCGGCGCGTTCATCTCATACAGGCGGCGCGGGGCTCGGGCTCGCAATCGCAAAAGAGATCGTGGTGGCCCATGGCGGCAAGATTACCGCAAGCAGCGACGCGCAGAAAACAACCTTCACAGTCGTCTTGCCCAATACGGCTCCTTGATTGATAAGCTTTTCATAAGAGATTCTTAAGCATTTTATAATCAGAAATTCCCATTCTGCCTGTCCGGTTTTGATACCATAGTGTCAAAAGCCGGTTGGGCTTTTTGTTATGAAGGGAGATTGAGAATTTGTTTAAACAACGTGTGATGCAGCTGTTTCCGTTTTTGCTCATGCTTCGCAAAGTCCAAAGAAGGCTTTTTTTCTACGCCAAAATGTGTTTCGACGGTAACTGCTATGCGCAAACGAAGCCGGTTGAATCGCTTCCCATTTGCGTGTACGAAGCAAGCACAAGTTTGATTAACCCGAACACGGGCTTTGATATGAAGTACCAGGAAAATAAGGTGTTCAATCTGCGGCTGGCCGCGAAGCCGATTAACGGAATTATACTCCAGCCGCAGGAGACATTTTCATTTTGGCAGCTCGTGAGAAAAGTGAACAAGTCGGCTTTCAAAGAGGGGCTGTCGGTGGAATACGGGAAGCTGGTTACTGTAAAGGGAGGGGGCTTGTGCCACTTGAGCAACTTTCTTTTCTGGATGTTCCTGCATACGCCGATGACAATTGTGGAACGTCATCCCCACAGGCTTAAAGATTTCCCCTCGCCCGATGAGAATGATCCTGATGGTGTGGATGCCACAGTCAGTGAAGGCTGGCTGGATTTGAAAGTGAAAAATGAGACTGACCTCACATATCAGATTGAGCTCGAATTTGACGGGAAATATCTGTGCGGACGGATTCTCGCAAACAAAGCCCTGCCAAACAGATATGAAGTGATCAACAAAGACAAGATGTACTTCAAAGAAGGCGGAAAGCTTTTCGAACGTGTCTCGGTATATCGGCAGAGCTTGGATGTTCAAAGCGGCCTTGTCCGCTCGGAGGAACGTCTTCACACGGACGTATTTGAGATCGGATATTCACTATCCGATGATGCAGAATTTCAGGAAACGAAGGTGTCATAATGATGCAAAGAAAAACAATAGCGGTGCTGTTCGGCGGCTGTTCCACCGAGTACGACGTCTCTCTCCAATCGGCAGCAGCTGTGATACAAAACATTGATACAAAATATCATATCGTCCTGCTGGGAATCACCCGCGACGGCGCATGGTACAAATACGACGGACCCGTTGAACAAATTCAAGATAATACATGGATGCAGCATTCTTCGTGTACGCCCGCCGTCATTTCGCCCGACAGGCAGACGCACGGAATACTCGTGCTGGAGGACGGCAACACCACCATGATTCGGATTGATGCGGCGTTTCCGGTGCTGCATGGAAAAAACGGAGAAGACGGGACATTGCAGGGGCTTTTGGAGATGGCCGGTATTCCTTGTGTGGGTTGCGGTGCGCTAAGCTCTGCCATTTGCATGGACAAGGATATTGCACACAGGCTTGTACAAGGTGCAGGAATCAAAACGCCCCCTTCAACGGTCGTTTATGCATCGATGACAGAAAAGGAGATACTGGAATTGACGGGCGCTCTGACGTATCCGCTGTTTGTTAAGCCTGCCAACGCAGGCTCCTCCTTCGGAATTTCCAAGGTGGCCGACCCGACGCTGCTGATTCAGGCCATCACAAACGCGCTTCAGCATGATCGCAAGGTGGTGATCGAAGAGGCGATTGAGGGCTTTGAGGTGGGCTGCGCCATACTCGGCACCGAAGAGTTAATCATCGGTGATGTGGATGAGATTGAACTGGAAGAAGGCTTTTTCGACTACACCGAAAAATATACGCTTCAGACCTCCAAAATCCATATGCCTGCTCGCATCAGCCCGGAAACAGCGGCGCGTGTTAAACAAACAGCAGCAATTATCTACCGCACACTGGATTGCCGCGGATTTGCGCGCGTGGATATGTTCCTCAAACCGAACGGCGAAATCATATTTAACGAGGTCAATACGATCCCCGGCTTCACGGCGCACAGCCGATACCCCAACATGCTTAAAGGAATTGGCATGAGTTTTTCGGATACCGTAGACGCATTGATTAATCAGACGGTGCGGCTATGAAAATACTCAAGCTATGCCCGGGAAACATTCATCATGGCAGCCTCATCCTCGTCAACGCCGCCCATCCATTGAAAAAGGAGCCCAAAGAAGATTCCCTTTCGTGTGTCGAATATGGCGATGGGGCTGTGCTGCTGGACAGGCACGCGGCGAAAATGCTGACCAAAATACTTTCAATCATTCAAAGCGGCGATGAGATTATACCCGTCAGCGGCTTTCGTACAAAGAGCGAGCAGCAGCGGATATATAACGCATCTCTGCTGGAAAACGGGATCGAATTTACATGCAAATATGTCGCCCTGCCGGGCTGCAGTGAACATCAGACGGGTCTTGCGGTGGATCTGGCGGAAAATTCGGAAGCTGTTGACTTTATTCGTCCGCATTTTCCCTATTCCGGTGTATGCCAACACTTTCGCGACAAAGCGGCAGATTACGGGTTTGTTGAGCGGTATCCGGCAGGGCGAGAGCACGTGACGCAAATCGGGCACGAACCGTGGCATTTTCGCTTTGTCGGATATCCGCATTCCAAAATACTGACAGAAACCGGACTGACGCTTGAGGAGTACACGGACTATTTAAGGCGCTTTGCTTATCAGCAAGAACATCTTGTTTTCAGCGAAAACGGACTTCGCTGCGAAATCGGATTTATCCGGCTTGACACCCTCACTGAAATAGAGATACCCAATCATATGGCATATCAGCTCTCCGGAAACAATGCGGACGGCGTGGTCGTGACACTGTGGGAGCTAAGATAAATGATAAAAAAAACGACTTATACGGGTATCGACGTATTCAGAATGATTGCCGCGCTGCTGGTGATCACCATCCATACTTCTCCGCTGACCTCGGTCGATGATACGGCAGATTTTATTCTTACGCGGATACTGGCACGCGTGGCTGTTCCTTTCTTCTTTATGGCTTCGGGGTTCTTTCTGTTTTCCAGACGTGACGGCGGCGTCCCTTCCGCGGGCGGGTTATTAACGTTCTTAAAAAAGACTGCACTCCTCTATGCCGCTGCAGTGCTGCTATATTTGCCTTTGAATTTTTACAATGGCACGATTCAAAATTGGATTTCACTGCCCAATCTGCTCAACGATCTATTTATCGAGGGTACATTCTATCATCTGTGGTATGTTCCGGCGTCTATGCTGGGCGCTGTGATTTCATGGGTGCTTATCAAGTGTTTTAAAGAAAAGGGCGCTATAATTGGCGCGGGTCTTTTGTATATCATCGGACTGTTTGGTGACAGCTATTATGGTTTCTCTGAAACGGTGCCGATTTTCAAAGAATTCTACCATACAATCTTTACAATTGCCGATTATACACGCAACGGTTTTTTCTTTGCTCCTGTTTTCATGATGCTCGGATCTTACATCGCGAATCAGTCTAAACCGTACGCGAAAAAAACATGCATTCTTGGTTTGTGTGTATCCGTTGCACTGATGCTGGCGGAAGGCTTGCTGCTCAAGAGCCTGAATGTCCAAAAACATGACAGCATGTATTTTATGCTGCTGCCCTGTGTGTTTTTTCTGTTTCAATATCTGTTGCGTTGGGTGGGTAAAGACGCGGCAAGGCTGCGAGGGTATTCCGTCACCTTGTATATCATTCATCCGTGGATGATCGTGCTTGTGCGGCAGCTCGCGGCATTCACCAAACTGAAATGGCTGCTTGTTGATAATAGCATTGCGCACTTTCTTGCTGTCGCGGCAGTTTCTTTGGCGGCAGCGTTGCTGTGGTCGGCAATTATCCAAAGGATAAAAGGTACGACGTCGCCGCCTCAGAGCCGCATGGACAGAGCTTGGGCGGAGGTTAACCTGTCAAATTTGGCGCATAACGCACGGTTGCTGCAAAGAATACTTCCTCAAGGGTGCAGCATTATGGCCGTTGTCAAAGCCAATGCTTACGGACATGGCGACATTACAGTCGCCAAAACGCTCCGCAAGGAGGGGATTCGTGCGTTTGCCGTCGCGACGATCGATGAAGGCGTGCGCTTGCGCAAAAACGGCATTAAGGGTGAAATACTTATTCTGGGTTCTACGGACGTCAAACGTTCAGTTGAGCTTCTCAGGTATAATCTGTCGCAAACAATCGTGGATACGCAGTTTGCCAGCGAGCTTAACAGCACGGGCAAATCGGTACAGGCACATATCAAGGTGGATACCGGTATGCATCGGCTGGGCGAAAGCCATGAGCGTATCGATGAGATTAAGCAAATTTTCTGCTGCAAACATTTGCGCATCAACGGTATTTATATGCATTTATGCGCTTCGGACAGCCTTGAAGCGGGCGACGCAGCTTTTACACGTCTGCAAATCCAGAGGTTTAATATGCTGCTGAACAGCCTCAAGCAACAGGGAGTTTCACTGCCAAAAACGCATATTCTCAGCAGCTACGGTGTCATGAACCATGGTGATGTCCGGTGCGATTATGTCCGAATTGGACTTGCACTGTATGGCGCATCAGAGAAGCCAAGACAGCATATTGACTTGATGCCGGTATTATCACTAAAAGCAAGGGTGATTCATATCAATCAAATCGCTGCCGGGGAAAGTGTGGGTTACGCCCGCGCGTTCGTCGCGCAACGGGATACTCTTATGGCGGTGCTTGCTATTGGTTATGCGGATGGCGTACCCAGAAGTCTATGCGAAAATGGAGAAGTTTTGCTTCGCGGGCAGCGCGCTGCGATAATTGGAAAGATATGTATGGATCAGCTTATGGTGGATGTAACGGATATTCAGGGTGTACAAAGGGGCGATATTGCCACGCTGATTGGTCAGGACGGCAGGGAAGAAATTTCCGCTGTTGAAGCGGCAAAAAAAGCAGAGACCATTCCCAACGAGCTGCTGAGCCGGTTAAGCAGCCGGCTTGAGAGAGTCGTCCTATAAGGCTTTATTTATCGTTGTGTCTTGCGTGACTTGGAGAAGTTAAACGCACAATACGTATGCAAACCAAACACCGGCTGTGCCATCTTGCCTTATGGCGATACGAGGATTGCGAATATATTCGGTGGTTCGGGTATTGGCATTGGTAAATACGCCTCGGGTGAGGAGAAAAAAGCCACTTAATGTAATGTGAATAATTATAAAACCGAAGCTTCTTAAAGTAAATATCAATAGAACGACAGTTGCGCCAACACGAATAACGACAATTTGGATTTGGAGAGAATATATTGTTTCATTATGCTGTATCGCGTGTAAAGTAATACTATCCGGATTAAGATTAGATATATAGGACATGTTTTCTGCCAGGGTGATGGGTTTTCCGGAATGTTACCATACTTTCAAGTGGCGGTGTAAAATCATATGCAATTAAAACTGAGGACTAAAGCCTAAAAGGCCACTTTTCTGTATGAATTCGTAAGTGATGAGGTGCAAGTGCTTGAAAAGACTTCTTGGTTTCGTGTTGGCGTTATTTTTGCTTGTGGCGCCATTGAGTGGATGCGCAGAAAAAGAGGCCGAAAAATTTACCGGCATCGATGACCTGAATGATAAGCGTTTTGGCGTTTATACAGGCACTATCTACGACAAATTTGCCGTAGAACGATTCCCCGATGCCACAATAATGAGATATAACAGCATCTCCGATTTCATACTGGCTTTGAAGGACAACAAAATTGACGCGGCGATATCGAATTTGTATTCGGTGAAAAATGCCATGAAATCCAATCCGGAGATCGCGATACTCACGGATGACGTTCTGTCGTTCCCGATCGGTATTGGCTTTAGCAAGAGCAACCCTGGTTTGCGGGAAAGATTTAATCTTTATATAAAAGACATAAAAGAGGATGGCAGCTTTGATGCCATGTATAAGAAATGGTTTGAGAACGATCCAGAAAGCGTGACAATGCCGGAATTTGAGGCGAACCCATCGGGAGAGAAAATCGTTTTGGGTGTGGCTGTAGGGGATCTGCCCAATGTCGGATTCATCAACAACCAATACGTGGGCTTCGATGTTGAGCTGGTACAAACGTTTGCCCAGAAGGAAGAACTGAACCTTGAAATTGTCTCGATGGATTTCGCAGCGCTGGTGGCGTCGCTCGCGGCCGGTAAGGTGGACATGATCGCCGACTGCATCGCCATTACAGAGGAACGAAAGGCGCAGGTGGATTTCTGCGATCCGTACATGGAGGACAAATCCGCCATCATCGTATTAAAGGACAGACTGGACGATTCGCTCCAAAGCACCCCCCAAGCAGTGAGTGTGGCGGATATTGCGAAGAAGAAGGTGGGCGTTCTTCAAGGTTCGGTGCACGATTCATACATGGCACAGAACTACCCAGACGCTTTGGTTTCGCAGTACAAAAACTATCCGGATTTGGTGCTTGCGGTAAAGTCCGGGAAGGTTGATTCAGGATTTATCACCACTGAGTCTTTTTACGTTCTTAAAAAAGACGACAGCTCCCTGGAGATGCTTGTGGACAACGTATATACTATTCCAATTGGAATGGGCTTTCACAAGGAAAGCGATGATTTGCGCGAAGAGTTCAACGCGTTTTTAAACGAGATGAAGGAAAACGGTGTATATGATGACTTCATTAAAAGGTGGTATCTGGATGGCTCCACCGATATGCCGACTATAGAAAACAAGAAAGACAACGGAAAACTGATCGTGGGCGTTGTGGGCGATAAAGGTTTACCATATGCGGTGATTAAGGACAATGAATTGATCGGCTCCGAAATTGAGCTGGCCGAACGTTTCGGTGCATATCTTGGCAAGGAGGTCGTATATTCGGATATGGAGTTTGGGAATCTGATTGCCGCCCTGTCAACCAAAAAAATCGATATGATTGCGAGTACATTGATCACGGAGGAGAGGCAAAAGCAAATCGATTTTTCCGATCCATATTACGAGATTCAAGCCTGTGTATTCGGGGCATCAGAAAAAGGCGGCACGTCCGTATCATTTTTCCAAAGCGTAGCAGACAGCTTTTACAACAATATCATACAAGAAAAGCGCTATTTGCTTATTCTGGACGGGTTGAAAACCACCGGTATCATCTCGGTGCTCTCGATTGTATTCGGAACTCTGCTCGGTGCACTCGTATGCCTGATGCGAATGGCAAAAAAGAAATTGCCCAATGTCATTGCCAAGGTATATATTTCGTTACTGCGCGGTCTGCCGGTGCTGGTTCTTCTGATGGTGATCTTTTATATCGTATTTGCGAAGTCGAACGTTGACCCTGTTTTTGTGGCGGTGCTGGCATTCGGAATGAACTTTGCGGCGTATGTGTCGGAAATGTTCAGATCGGCTATTAAGAGCATTGATAAGGGCCAAAGCGAAGCGGGCATCGCCGGCGGCTTTACAAAAGCTCAGACCTTCTTCTATATTGTGATGCCGCAGGCTGTCCGGCAGGTGTTGCCTGTTTACAAGGGTGAGCTGATATCCTTGGTGAAGATGACGTCTGTTGTTGGCTACATCGCGGTGCAGGATCTGACCAAGGCCAGTGACATTATCCGCAGCAGGACTTTTGACGCGTTTTTCCCGCTCATCATGACGGCAGTCTTGTATTTTGGGATTTCCGCGTTGGTGATTGTGCTGCTCAATGCTGTTGAGAGAAGGACAGACCCAAAGACAAGGCGAAAGGCTTTGCGAAAAGCTCGGAATGTGGTAAGCAACGCGCCTATAGCCGCGGACAAGGAGGCCTGACGATGATAAAGATAGAGAAGCTTTCAAAAAACTATGGCGAATTGTGCGTGCTGAAAAGTATCAGCACACAGATACAGAAGGGCGAGGTCATATCTATTATCGGCCCCTCAGGCACAGGCAAAAGCACATTGCTGCGCTGTCTGAATCTTCTGGAGATACCGAGCGGCGGTCGAATCGAAATTGACGGAGTTGATATCCTGCATAAGGGTGCGGATGTGCCAAGGGTTCGGCGGAAAATGGGCATGGTGTTTCAATCCTTTAATTTATACGCCCATATGACAGTGCTTGAGAACTTAACAATTGGCCCGATAAAGCTGCTTAAAGAAACAAAGGAAGAAGCACAAAAAAAGGCTGTAGAAATCTTAAAAACAGTGGGACTTGCTGAAAAAAAGGATGCATTTCCCGATGAGCTTTCAGGCGGTCAAAAGCAGCGCGTGGCGATTGCGAGATGCCTTGCGATGGAGCCGGAGATCATACTGTTTGATGAGCCGACATCCGCGCTGGACCCCACCATGGTCAGTGAGGTGCTGGCGGTTATTCGCCGTCTGGCCAAAGAGGGGATGACAATGGCGATCGTGACGCATGAAATGGATTTTGCAAGGGATGTATCCAGCCGGGTCTTCTATATGGACGAAGGATTCATTTACGAAGAAGGAAGCCCCAAGGAGATTTTTGAAAATCCGAAGCGTGAAAAAACACGCGCGTTTATTCAGAGACTTCGCATTTTGAAGGAAGAAATCACAAGCACGGATTTCGACTTGTACAAGCTGAATGCCGACATTGAGGCTTTCTGTGGCAAATATACGGTCGACAAAGCGACCCTTAGAAACATTTTGCTGCTTATTGAGGAAATTCTCGTGCAGATGCTGCTGCCCGGCAAAGAAGAGGATGTGCCAATTGTATTGTCTTTGGAATATGCGGAAAGAAATAACGCGTTTCAGCTTATTTTTGACTACGCCGGCTCGCTTTATAATCCGCTGGATGCAGCGGGTGAGCAAAGTCTTTCGATGCTGATTGTCGGCAAAATGGCCAAAGACAGCCACTTCTCCTATCAAGACGGTGTCAACAAAATCATAATCACAATATAGGAGGATAATGCAAATCGAGACAAGCGTGCAGGAAGGGACTGTCACGATGGCTCTTTCAGGCAGACTGGATACCATCACGCAAGAGGCTTTGGCCGAAGAAATGGAAACAGTGCTTCAAGGAGAGAAAACCAATCTGGTCTTTGACATGACATCTCTTGACTATATAAGCAGTGCGGGGCTTAGGGTTTTGCTGACAGCTCAGAAAAAAATCAATGCGCAGGGCACTTCCATGAAAATCGTGGGAGCAAAGCCTGAAATAAAGGAGATTTTTGATATGACTGGGTTTTCAAGCATCATGACCATAGAATGATCGGCGTTTTGGATTTGGCGAAAGGGAGCCGGATCATTTTGCGGACGATGCGCAGCAAGCTGGCGATCTCACAATGAGTGTGAAAAATACGCAATGCTCAGACAAAAAAGCATTCTTTTGTTATTCGGATATCTGATTGCGCCCATTGCTTTTTGCCCGGTATAAAGCCCTGTCGGCCTCCAAAGAGACATTTTTCCAGTGAGAACCTTGAGAGGGCATATTGGCTGCGATGCCAATACTGACAGTGAGCCTGCCAAAAGGAGAATCCGCGTTTTCAAAATTGAGTTCGCTCACGGCATGTTGGATTCTCTCTGCGATGCCACGGGCGCCGCGCAAATCGCAATCAGGCAGCAAAACAATAAATTCATCCCCGCCATAGCGCGCTGCCAAATCGCACGGGCGGTGCAGTGCGCTGCCAATCGCATCGACAACCTTGATCAGACATTCATCTCCTGCCTGATGACCTTGGTTGTCATTCAGCTCCTTGAAATAGTCGATATCTAACATGATAAAAGCCATGGATTTTTGATCCCTGATGACACGACGCCATTCGCGATTGCATACATCGTTGAAAAAGCGGCGATTGGGGAGACCCGTGAGCTCGTCCAGATAGGACAGCTGCTCAAGCTTTTGATTAAGCGCTTTGATTTTATCAAGCGCTGCGGACGCATCACGCAGCTCCGCAAGCTCCGTCACATCACTGAAAAGCACTGTCACGCCGATAGGCCTGGTCACATCGTCAATCCGCACCTTGAGAAAAGAGGTCGTCATAAAAAGTGATTTATGATGTTTTCCTGTGTAATACGCACAGATCTTGTGATGACTCAAGGAGGCGTCATAAACTGCATCAATAATAATCTGAAGGAAGTCGTCATTCTCTGGATATTTAAAAAAGACATCAGACAGCTTTCTGTTCAGAACCTGCTCCCGATCAAGTTCGAGAATGCTTGCTGCTGCCGGGTTAACCGTTGTCATTATCCCCGTGTCGTCAATAGTGAGGACGCCATCGTGCATGTTCTCGATAATGTGCTGGAATACAAACGAGCTGTTTACAATTCTTTGAGCGAGCATTATGCCTCCCATGTTGCGGTTTTGAGATTGTTATTGAAACAATTTCGGTCAAAAATCCTCATATCATGATTTCCATTCGTAGTGGACGTAAGCGACTACGCATACATTCATTATACGTATCTGCCTGCGATATGCAACAGCTGTCTGACTTATCGCATTCCTATAAAATCCTGTGATTGGCTGCGTTTTTATCGTCCACTCCGTCTCAATCGATTTTGCAGCAGGGCTCGCAACGGCGCCTGCCCATTTGATTTGATGCCTGATGCCGACCCGTGATACAGCGGTTGACGTGGACGAAAAGCAATTTTGCAGAGCAGAGCAGAGTTCGGCAATAAGCGAAAGAACAAGGGGCAGGAGCCTCCTGCCCCTTATCATATTAACGAAAATTGGCGACGAAAAGAATTTTATCGGTGCATTGGATGAAAGAGAATGTTATAATAATACGGCTGTCAAAAAAGTAAATGAATGCGTCGGTTATCTATCAAATAGCAGAGAAAAAATTGCTCAGCCCTTATATATGAGGATAAGCAGTTTAAAATATATAAAACTTAAAGAATGAATGGGGTCAATATGCAGATATATCTTGACTGCTTGCCGTGCATGACGCGGCAGGTACTTGAAGCATCGCGGATGTCAACGGATAATGAGATGCTGCAAGGCAGTATCATGGAAGAAGCTATAGGCGTGTTAAGTGGATATAAGTCCTTCAAGAACGCACCTGAGATTTGCAGAGAGATGCACAATATTGTCAAGGAGCAAACAGGGGTGATTGACCCCTATAATGAAATAAAACAAAGGGATTTGCAAACGGCGCTCAGTCTATATCCAAAGCTGAAGCAGTCTGTTCAAAATAAGCAGGATCGTCTGTACTGGGTATTGAAAGCGGCTGCGACAGGAAATGTTATTGATTCTGCCGTTTCTTGCGGTTATGATATAGAAAAGAGCATAGAATCGGAACTGGGAAGGCCTTTTGCAGTCTGCGATATAGCGCAATTTGAGCGTCAATTGGAAAAAACGAAAAGCATCTTGGTCATTGGTGATAACACGGGAGAAACAGTATTTGATTGTTTGCTTCTCGAAAAGCTTTCCGATTTTGATCTGACATATGCGGTAAGAAGCGCTCCCATACTTAATGACGCCACGATTGGGGATGCGCAAGCCTCGGGGATAGGGCAGTATGCCAAGATTATTTCAACAGGATGTGATGTGCCGGGCGTATTGATTGACCAATGCGATGAAGCGTTTATGGATATATTCTACGGTGCGGACATCGTGATCAGCAAAGGACAGGGCAATTATGAATCGTTATCCAATTGCGACAGGGATATATACTTTTTATTGAAAGCGAAATGTCCGGTGCTTTCAGGGTTGCTTGGCGTGGGTTTAAACGAATACGTTTTTAAGTATAAAGGCTAATTCAAAATAGAACCACGGTTTTAAAAAAAGAGAGGAGAAGAGATATGTTAGAAAAGAATGTAGACTTCGCTATTTACAGAAAGCAAAGTCCAACCAATGAGGGGTTTTTTGGTACATATGGAGGTGCCTTTATTCCGCCTCAGCTTGTTTCCGAATTTGAAAAAATAACAACAGCGTATCAGACTATATGTCAGAGCTCACGGTTTATCAGTGAACTGAGAAGAATCAGAAAGGAATTTCAAGGCCGTCCGACGCCCACATATCACTGCGAAAGACTATCAAACTCTTTAGGGAATTGTCAAATCTATTTAAAAAGAGAAGATTTGAACCATACGGGTGCACATAAATTAAACCATTGTATGGGCGAAGGTTTATTAGCGAAGTACTTAGGCAAAAAGAAGATCATTGCTGAGACCGGAGCAGGTCAGCACGGCGTTGCTCTGGCTACCGCTGCCGCTTTTTTTGGACTGGAATGCGATATTTATATGGGAGAAGTCGATATTGCCAAGCAAGCTCCGAATGTCGCGAGGATGAAGCTGCTCGGAGCAACGGTTGTTCCGGTTTCCCATGGACTCAAAACTCTCAAAGAAGCTGTAGACGCTGCTTTTGAAGCTTATATGACAGAATATGAAACCGCCATGTATTGCATCGGCTCGGTTGTCGGCCCCCATCCCTTTCCTCTTATGGTAAGAGATTTTCAGACGGTCGTCGGAATTGAGGCCAGAGAGCAGTATTTAGACATGACGGGTAATCTGCCCGATGCTATCGTGGCATGTGTTGGCGGCGGTTCTAACGCAGCGGGTATTATGATTCCGTTTTTAAATGATCCCGTTAAGCTGTATGGTGTCGAGCCGCTTGGAATCGGCACAAAGATCGGCGAACATGCTGCAAGCCTGACGTATGGAACAGAAGGCGTTATGCACGGATTTAATTCCATTATGCTGCAAAATGAAAAGGGAGAGCCTGACCCTGTCTATTCTGTGGCAAGCGGACTTGATTACCCCTCGGTGGGGCCGGAGCACGCTTATTTGAAGGGTTTGGGGCGTGTGAACTATGTGGCCGCATCCGACGATGAGGCAATAGATGCTTTCTTCACTTTGTCAAAATTAGAAGGTATTATTCCGGCTCTTGAAAGCGCACATGCTGTCGCCTATGCCATGAAACTGGCAAAGGAAATGAGTATCGGCTCGATATTGGTGAATTGTTCGGGCAGAGGCGATAAGGATCTGGATTTCGTATTAGAGCATTATGCGGATAGACTGGGAAAGTAAGTGGTCATTTCTTTCCTTGCCTATGAAATGTCATACCCAACCTGATATGTTCATAAAATAACGATAAAACGGGGGTAAGCCATTGCCTCCGTTTTAGTTTGTAAAAAATCGTTGGTAAAAGTGATCTGCCCCAAAAGCATCGCTTTTCGGGGGCTCACACTGTTGAACAAGCAGGGCTGGGGCGCTTAGACCTCAAACGACTAAAGTGGTTTAATCGCGAAATTTCGGCGTTTGGTTTTCCATACTGTCAATGATAGCAAGACTGTGTAAATTGTATCCGGCTTTTCGAAGCTGGTCGCCGCCTCCCTGGAAGCCTTTTTCAATCACAACGCCGATGCCCGCAACTGTGGCGCCCGCTTGTTTGCTGATGTCCAAAAGGCCCAATTGTGCTTTCCCGGTGGCGAGGATATCATCAATAATCAAAATCCGGTCATTGGAGGTTAAGTAACGCTTTTCAAGAATGACGGTGTAATCTTTGCCGCGGGTATAGCTCGTCACGGTTGTCCTGTAAACATCACCGTCAATGTTTTTGCTTTCCGATTTTTTTGCAAAAACAATCGGCACGTTGAAATACTGCGCTGTGAGGCAAGCCACGGCGATGCCGCTGGCCTCGATCGTGATGACCTTGGTAATATCGATCCCCTCGAACAGACGTTTAAATTCCTTTCCGATCTCATTGAGCAAACCAATATCTATCTGATGATTTAAAAAACCGTCTACTTTGATAATATTTCCGTCTTTGATCCTGCCGTCCTTGCGGATTCGTTCTTTTAAAAGCTCCATTAATAAACCTCATTGAAACATATTTTAATTATTATACCCGTTGTATTGAATCATTGGAACATAAAAAACGAAAAAAGTCTATGATTCTACAAATCAAAAAATAAAATGTGGTAAATGCACTCAATAAGATAGTACATACCCATAATACATGACAACATGTCCCTTAAGAGGAGAATTATGCACGTAAACGCTGCACGAATAATCACATGGCAAAAATCCCAATGGCTGACCGCTTCAATACAAAACCAATTACATAAGAGCACTCAGGTCTTTGTGCAAAGCAGCCATGGCATCGTCGATCGACGCATTTTGCTGAAGGATATTCATAATATGCTTATAAATAAGCGCTTCAATCATGGTTATCGGCACGAGAGAACCATCTGGTTTTCTCACGGATTTACGCTGTCTGTTGCCCGGATAAGTTTTGTATATTAACGGAAGCCAGGGGTAATGGTTGGCGAGCTCGTCGTTCGTATATACGTTTTTCAAAGGAGATTGGCCGTCAAGAATCGTAAAATACTTGCTCATATCCGAATCGCATGTCCATGCAATGAACTCAAGAGCGGCCGAAGGGTCGGTGTTGGTAGAAGGTACAGCCAGCCCCCAGCTGCCAAGCACGGAATGATTTCCGGGTATGTTGGCATAGCCGATTTTACCGATAATTTTAGATTTCGCTGTGTTATTGACATCAGCAATAAATGACGCGAAGCTGACAAGCATCGCTGTCTTGCCAAGATAAAAATCCTCAACAGTATTTTCAACGTTGTAGTTGAGTGTCTGCGGCGGAGCGAATTTAAAAGCTTCAACCAGACTGTTGACTCCCTTTTTAAAGGCTGGTGAGGTTACAAGCGGATTCCCGTCGTCATCGAACACCCAGGTATTGTAAGCCCAAACGCGTGAAAGAAGCTCGGGAAGAAGATAGACAGAATTGCATGCGGAAAAAGCTGTACCGTAGTCTACCGGTGACAAGGGATTGATTGAGCGCGTAAAGAAGCTGCTGATGACATTGAACTCAAACCACGTCCTTGGTACGCGCAATTTGGTACCATATTTCTTTTTGAAAATGTCACAGAGCTTGGGATCTTCAAATAAATCACGGCGATAAAGCAAAAACTGAGGGCCAAAGAGAAAAGGTGTTCCATAATATTTACCGTCAACCATCCCAACCTTATCTAATAGCCCATCCAAAAAAGCTGATTGATCGATGGCCGGAGAATTTATAAAGCCGCTGATATCTGTCAATAGATTTTCCGAAACAAGAATATCGAGCCATGGATTATCGTACATACACACATCAAAATTGGACATATAATCCTTGTCCATGAGCTTGGACAAAATTGTACCATGTTCACAGAGGGTCACATCAACGTCAATACCCGTTCTGCGTGTAAAGTCAGAGTGTGTTCTGATGATACCATGAGCATTCAGTGAATTAAGGAATAACGCACGCAGCTTCTTCTCAACCGGTTTGCGCGGACTTACCGGCGCCTTTGCGGATTCAAAAAGATTCTTACCTATGATCTTGTCGTGCAGAATGATTTGCTGCTTTTCAAACATCAGCGGACTGCCAATGTTGCTTAACAGAAGTTTCGCTGCCTTGGTACCCAAATAATTAGCAGGGCGCATCGTAAAGATGATGTTGTTATACTTAAGTATACTGGATAGCGTCTCCTGACCGATTGATACCATCACTATGTCATCATATAACGAGATGCCTGCAAGGTAGGCGGCTTGTTCCAAACCGTTTGTGAGAAGCTGCGATGTCGAAATAACCGCTTGCGGAGAGAAATCTTGAAACAGTGAGATACCCGTTCTGAATGCCTCTTCTTTGGTCATGCTTATGTGACGTATAAGGTTATGGTCTATTTCGATGCCTTGTTCATTAAAATAGTTGCGGTAAGCCGATGCATATTCTCGTTCACATGAAAAATGCTCAGGCCCGGCGACGAGCGCAATTTTTCTGTAGCCGTGCTCAAACAACTGTGACATAAGATATGTCATTGTTTCATATTGATCGAACGAAACAAAATTTGTATCCTGCGACGTCGCTTTCCGGTCAATAAAAAGCAGCGGTGTGCCTGTTATGTGGTCATAAAACTCATGACCCTTTAAGCATGACATGACGATAAGGCCACAAACATTCTTTTTGAGGAGACTGTTGACCGCGGCAATTTCATTTTCGGGCACATCTCCTGTTAAGGCGAGATTGAGATAATATCCCGCCCTTTTTATTTCCGATTCAATGCCCTCAAGCATATATGCGTAATAATACTCGGCCGTATTCGGTAAAACAACGCCGATTTCACGGTTGCTGTTAGTACGAAGATTTTTAGCGTAAGGGTTAGGCCTATAGTTTAGCTGCTCAATTGCAGATTCTATTCTCTTTGCGGTTTCCGGCAAAACATGCTTAGCCCCGGTCAGATAATTGGAGACCGTACCAACCGATACATCAGCAAGTTTCGCGACATCTTTGATAGTGCTCATTTTAGCTCCAGCTATTTTAAGTTAGGCTCATTATAAAGCAAGGAGTTACAAAAAGCAACACAATTAGTGAAACGGTTCAATAATAAATTAATGAACAATGCCTAATAATGATAAGTCATTAATTAAGATTAAAAATTATGACAAACATATTTATTAACTTAACAAGTACATATAAATAAAGACATTATACAAAAATGGTGAAACGATTCAATTTATAATTTAATGAATACAATTGACAACGCTAACAAATGCAATATAATTAGAGCTAGCCAATATACAAAATTTTAATTAAAGCAATTGCCATTAAACATTTTATAAATATAATGCAAACTTGAATTTCATTAAGACGAAAGGATTACGATTGTGGCTGAAGTATTGCTTGAAATGACCAATATTCAAAAGTACTTTCCCGGTGTCCACGCCTTGGATGATGCGAATCTTTGTGTGAACAAAGGTGAAGTGCATGCGCTCGTGGGAGAAAACGGGGCTGGTAAATCCACACTTATGAAGGTGCTTTCCGGCATCTATAAGAAGGATGGCGGCACGATAAAATTCCGCGGTGAAGAAGTTGAACCGACAGATCCTAAGCACGCACAGGCGCTCGGTATTGGCATCATCCACCAGGAACTGAACCTGATGCCGCACCTGACGGTGGCTCAAAACATTTTCATCGGCAAGGAACCCACACGCGGCCTGTTTATTGATCAAAGCTCCGAAAACAAGAAAGCAAAAGAAATGCTTAGCGCGCTCAACGTTGACATCAATCCGGCGATGCCGGCCGGGCATCTGACCGTTGCCAAGCAGCAGATGGTGGAGATCGCAAAGGCGCTTTCATACGACAGCGAGCTGCTGATTATGGATGAGCCAACCGCTGCGCTTACCGAGAGCGAGATTGAGGAATTATTTAAGGTGATTCATGATCTGCGTGAAAAAGGGCACGGTATCATCTATATCTCGCACCGCCTGGACGAACTGCCAAAGATTAGCGATCGCATTACCGTTATGCGCGACGGACAGTATGTCGGCACAGAAGAAACAAAGAATGTGACGAAGGAAAAGATCATCAGCATGATGGTCGGCCGCACGATTTACGAGCAGCCAAAATCTCACAGTACCGTGCCGGAGGGGGCGCCTGTCGTCTTGAAAGTGGAGCACATGATGGGCAACAACATCAAGGATGTGTCGTTTGAACTGAGAAAAGGTGAAATCCTTGGGTTCGCCGGTCTTATGGGTGCGGGACGCACCGAGACCATGCGCGCACTGTTTGGTGCCGATCCTATGGAAGGCGGAGAGGTCTTTGTGAAAGGGAAGAAAGTCAACATAAACTCTCCCAGCGATGCGATTGCAAACGGTATTTGCTATCTGTCTGAGGATAGAAAAGCATTCGGGCTTGCCGTCGGTTTGAGCGTAAGAGACAACTGCGTCATGGCATCGCTCGATGAATTCATGGCCGGGCCTTTCACCAACGACAAAAAAATTGATGAGATAACAAGCGAGTATATTAAAAAAATTGATATAAAGACGCCATCGGGCAAGCAGCTTGTCAGAAATCTGTCCGGCGGTAATCAGCAAAAGATCGTTATTGCGAAATGGTTGGTCAGGAACAGCGATATCCTCATATTTGACGAGCCAACACGTGGTATTGACGTTGGTGCTAAACAAGAGATTTATAAATTGATGAATGCTCTTGCGAATGAGGGGAAATCGATCATCATGATTTCTTCGGAAATGCCGGAGCTGCTGCGAATGAGCGACAGACTCATTGTCATGTGTGAAGGCACTGTGACAGGTGAGTTGGATATCAGCGGAGTCACACAAGAAAAAATCATGACTTTAGCAACTATGAATATGTGAGGTTAATGTAATGGAAACCAAGAAAATGACTGCAACAAACAAAAGGTTTGATCTGACAAAGTTCTTAGCACCCGCGGTTCTTGTGATCTTATACGCGTTCTTCTCGATTTTTGGAAACAATTTCTTCTCCACCGATTACTTGGTCAACATTCTTGACGGATCGTATTATATTGGATTTATGGCGATCGGTGTGACGTTTGTTATCATAACCGCCGGTATCGATCTTTCGCTCGGCACTAACATGATGTGTGCAGCTCTTCTCGGAGGCTGGGCGTTTAATACCCTTGGATGGCCGATGGGCTGGTGTCTCGTGCTTGTTATCTTTACAGCGACGGTAATGGGCTTTATCAACGGCATCATGGTTGCATACTTTAAGCTGCCCCCGTTTATCGCCACTTTGGGCATGATGATGATGGGTATGGGCTTTGGCGCAATCGTGACCAAGGTTCAGACGATGAGATATCCGACGTTCGGCACGCCTGAGGGTTGGTTTAAAAACGTGTTCTACAAAACGTCCGATGGCATACCCCTCGGCGCCATTTGGCTGGCGGTCTTTGTCATCATTGCGTTTTTGCTTCTTAACAAGACAAAATTCGGCCGTTACACCTTTGCGATTGGATCAAACAGCGAAGCGGCGCGGCTTTCGGGTATTAAAACCCGTCCGTGGTTAACAGCTGTGTACACATTCTGCGGTTTTTGCAGCGGTCTTGCAGGTGTTATGTATGCCGCAGTATACACTTCCATTATTCCTTCAACCGGTAACGGATTGGAGCTCCTGGGAATCGCGGGTGTTGTTATCGGCGGTACAAGCATGAGCGGCGGCACAGGTACGCTGGTCGGCACAATCATCGGTGTGTTCATCATGAGCGTGCTCAAACAGGGTCTTATGTCGATGGGGCTTCAGAGCCATTGGCAAACGTTCTTTACAGGCATCGTGGTCATTGCTGCGGTTCTGCTTGATCAATATCGTATTAGAAAAGGTAACCAAGTTAAAAAAGCATAAGACTAGATAAAATGTTGTCATCCTCGGGATTAACCCGTTGGAAAATAAAGAGGAGGAAATAACACATGAAAAAAGTTCTATTGATGATGCTGGCGCTGGCATTGATGCTGTCGCTCGTCGCTTGCGGCACACCCACACCGGCTCCTTCGGAAACCCAAGAAGCTCCGGAAGCTGAGTCTTCGGCTCCTGTGGCTGAAGAACCGTCCGAGGAACCTGCAGCTGGGAAACCTTACATCGCAGTTATATCGAAGGGCTTCCAGCATAAGTTCTGGCAAACAGTTCTGTCTGGCGCCCAGGCAGCTGCCGATGAGTATGGCGTAGACATGACATTTGACGGCCCTCCGTCTGAATCTGACATCAGCGTACAGGTGGATATGGTGAACGCGGCTCTGGCGAAGAATCCCGCTGCTTTGGCTCTCGCGGCTCTTGATACCGAGTCTTTGAACGAACAGCTGAACACTTGCGTGGAGAAGGGTATTCCGGTTATCGGTTTTGACTCCGGCGTTCCGAATGCTCCTGCGGGCTCGATCGTATCCACAGCTTCAACAGACAACGAAGCTGCCGGCGCTCTTGCTGCTGAAGAAATGTACAAGAAGGTCGAAGCTGCTGTTGCGGCTGCGACAAGCGGAAAACCCATTGTGATCAGCGTGATCAGCCAGGATGCAACATCCGCTTCCATCACAGGCCGTACAACCGGTTTCGTAAACAAAATGTTTGAGCTTTGTGATGCTGCACAGTCCGGTCTTGTTGCTGTGACTGGCCATGACAAGTGGAACAAGGCTTCCGGTTCCGGTGATGTTGCGGTTGAAATTCTCGTTTCCATCGCGGCTTCCACAAGCGTAACGGATTGCCAGACGGCAGCTCAGGCTGTTCTCCAGAAAGCGCCCGTCGGCGTGTTCTGCACAAACTCCGGTTCTGTTGACGGTATGCTCGCTGCGACAACTGACGGCTCTGACCTTGATCGCGAAAAAGGCAAATACAAAGACATGATCGTTGTTGGTTTCGACTCCGGCGCAACCCTGCTCAACGCCATCACGAACAAGTGGTTTGACGGCGCTGTGACACAGGATCCGTACATGATCGGATACTATGCGGTCGAACTGGCTGTTAAGACCTTAAACGGCGAGACAGTTGATGAGTTGGTTGACACAGGCTGCAAGTACTATAATGCCGAGAACATGGGCGACGAAGGCATTGCGAACCTGCTCTACGAATAGACACTGAAAGAATTGTCATTAAAGAGGGCAGCCAACAATGGCTGCCCTCAATATTAAAAGACACTTTAGAAATAACAAATTGACACAGAACGATAAAAACATGATAAACACGAGGAATGGGGTAGAACAAGATGCTTTTAGGAGTACCAAAATTATTATCACCTGAAATTGTCGCAACGCTATGCGAAATGGGACACAGTGATGTCATCGTAATTGGCGATGCCAATTTTCCGGGAAAAAAGTTCGCGGCTGCAGGTGGGTGTAAGTTTTTACGCGCAGATGGTCTTTCCGGAACAGATTTATTGGAAGCAATCCTTTCTGTCATACCTTGCGACACGTACTCCGAAAAACCGGTAAAGCTCATGCAGACAATGGAATGTGACAAAGAATTGGAAATACCGATTTGGGATGAATATAAAAAGATTGTTTCAAAACATGATACGCGCGGCGAAGAAGCAATCGGGTTTTTAGATAGATTTGATTTTTATGACGAAGCCAAGAATGCGTATTGCATTATACAATCCGGCGAAGAGGCGATTTACGCGAACGTCATGATCCAAAAGGGAGTCATCAAGTAATATGGATATGCTGCTTGGCGTTGATATCGGAACCAGCGGATGCAAGATTGCGCTGTTTTCCCGTGATGGAAGCGTTATATGCTCTGTGACAGAAGAATATCAGGTTTATTATCCGGCGCCGGGATTCGTTGAACAGGAGCCGGGTGAGTGGTGGGATGCTGTCTGCCGTGGTACAAGGAAGCTACTTCAGGAGAACATCATTGATCCAGCCGATATTGCCGGTGTGGGCGTAGACGGACAGAGCTGGGCGGCGATAGCGGTTGACGAAAAAGGTGACGTACTGACTCGCAATCCGATCTGGATGGATACCCGCTCGGAAGCGATATGCAGACATCTGAATGAGGCAGTCGGTGAAGACCGTATATTTTCATTGTCGGGTAATCCGCTCAAAGCGCAATACACGACGGGCAAAATCCTCTGGTATAAGCAAAACAAGCCGGATGTCTATAAGAAAATCAACAAGATTCTTCAATCAAACAGCTATATCGTATACCGCATGACGGGCGTCATGAGTCAGGATGTGTCTCAAGGATACGGCCTTCACTGTTTTGATATGAGAAAAGGCTGCTGGGATAAAGAAATGTGCACATCCCTTGGCATTAATGCCGGTATTTTGCCTGATATTGCAGCATGCCATGAGGTCGTGGGAACGGTATCTGAAAGCGCCGCAAGCAGTATGGGATTGTCAGTTGGTACGCCGGTGGTGGCAGGCGGCCTTGATGCCGCATGCGGGACACTGGGCGCGGGCGTGCTTGAACCGGGTCAGACACAGGAACAGGGGGGGCAGGCCGGCGGCATGAGCATATGCCTTAAGGATTACTGCGCTGATCCCAGACTGATACTGAGCTATCATGTGGTGCCGGACAGATGGCTGTTACAGGGCGGCACAACGGGCGGCGGCGGCGCTATTCGCTGGTTCCATGAGCAGTTTGGAAGTGAAGAAAGACACTTAGCAAAGGAAACAGGCGGCTCATCGCTGGCGTTGCTGGATAAGCTCGCGGAAGCGGTACCGGCCGGAAGTGACGGTGTGGTTTTCCTTCCCTATATGGCGGGGGAAAGATCGCCGATATGGGACGAGAAAGCTAAGGGTGTCTTCTATGGTCTGGATTATTCGAAGACCAAAGCTCATATGACGCGCGCGGTCATGGAAGGCGTGGCATACTCCGTTCGCCACAATATAGAGGTAGCAGCAGGTGCGGGCGCGGCTGTCGGGATAATGCGCGCAATGGGCGGCGCCGCGAACTCAACCTTCTGGACACAGCTCAAAGCGGACATCACGGGAAAACCCATAGAGGTTCCCGCATCGGATACGGCGACCACTCTGGGAGCGGCGATACTTGCCGGTGTGGGTGTGGGTGTATATCGTGACTTCGCAGACGCCGTTGCACAAACGGTGAAGGTCAGAAGAAGACATGAGCCGAGTAACGCAAACAAGCAGGAATACGATAACGGATACGACACGTATCTGGCGCTGTATTCTGCGCTTAAGAATTTAATGCATAGGTGAGGGCAAAGACAAAATGAAGGCAGCTGTTGTTGTTGCAAATGAAAAAATTCAGTATATGGATATTGAGGATCCCAAGGTATCCGCTGGTACGGTAAAAGTGAAGGTGGCGGTATCGGGGATATGCGGGTCTGATGTGCCGCGTGTGCTCCATAATGGTGTGCATTTCTACCCGATTGTGCTTGGACACGAATTCTCCGGCGACGTTGTGGAAGTGGGAGAAGGAGTGACTTCGGTCAAGGTTGGGGACAGGGTAGCAGGAGCGCCGCTGGTTCCGTGCATGGTTTGCAGTGACTGCCAGAAAGGCAATTATGCGCTGTGCAAGAATTACACATTTATCGGCTCCAGACAGAACGGCAGCAATGCGGATTATGTGGTGATTCCGCAGCGCAATGCCGTTGTATTTGACAAATCCATAAGCTATGAGCAGGGCGCCATGTTTGAGCCTTCGACAGTGGCTCTTCACGGGGTATTGCAGAATGACTATCGGGGCGGCGGCACTGTTGCCATACTCGGCGGCGGCACGATCGGCATTTTCACATTGCAGTGGGCAAAGCTGCTCGGTGCCAAAAAGGTGATTGTTTTTGATATCAGCGATGAACGGCTTGCTCTGGCGAAAAAGCTGGGCGCGGATGCTGTAATTAATACGCTTCATGAGGGCTTCATGGATGACGCGTTGGCGCAAGCGGACGGCAGCTATAACTACGTATACGAAACGGCTGGCGTCACGGCGACGATGAAGATCGCGTTCAAGCTGGCCGCACCAAAGGCCAACGTCTGCTTTATCGGCACGCCGCACACCGAGCTATGTTATACACCGGCGGAATGGGAAAACATGAACCGGAAGGAATTTCGATTAACAGGTTCTTGGATGAGCTACAGCGCGCCGTATCCGGGAAATGAATGGACGATGACAGCGGATTACTATGCCGCAGGAAAGCTGAGGTTTGACGAAGGCTTGATTGGAGAGCGTATATCGATGTCTATGGCGCAGCAAGCGTTTCAAATGTTCAAGACGCCGGGTGCAGTTAAAGGCAAGATACTACTTACGAATAATCAATAAAAGGGAGGAACAAAAATGGAATTCATCGATCCTAAGAAGGTCCCGCAGAGGACGTTATACGATGGCGGTAAGATGCCCTGCATCGGCATGGGTACATTTGGTTCAGATCGATTCACTCCGGATCAGGTGTCGGCAGCGGTGTCGGGCGCGATAAAGGTAGGGTATCGGATGTTTGACTGTGCCGCAGTGTATGGCAACGAAGACATGATTGGCGACGTGTTTCAGGACGCTTTTGATAATGGAATTGTCAAGCGCGAGGAGCTGTTCATCACAACAAAGGTTTGGAACAACATGCACGGCAGAGGCGATGTGCTGATCTCGTGTGCCAAAAGCTTAAAAGATCTGCATCTTGATTATATCGACGCGTTCTTTGTGCACTGGCCGTTCGCGAACTACCATGCACCGGGCTGCACCGGAGACGCGCGCAATCCTGATTCCAAGCCTTTTTCTGTTGACAGATTCATGGCCACATGGCAGCAATGCGAGCGGCTTGTCGATATGGGACTCGTGAAGTATATCGGTATGTCGAGCATGACCATACCCAAGCTGGAAGCTGTGCTGCCGCTTTGCCGCATCAAACCGGCTGTGATAGAGATGGAACTGCATCCAAGCTTCCAACAGCCTGAGCTTTACGACTATATTGTGTCTAAAGGCATTGTTCCTATCGGTTTTTGTCCGATCGGTTCACCCACGCGTCCTGACCGTGATAAGACGGAAGACGACGTTGTCGATATTCAGATGCCTGAGGTTGTGGAAATTGCCAAAGCACACGGCGTGCACCCCGCGGTTATATGCCTGAAGTGGGCGGTGCAGCGCGGCCAGGCTCCGATACCGTTCTCGGTATATGAAAACGAGTATACGAGCAACTTAAAGTGTGTGACAGAAGATCCGCTTTCTGATAAAGAGATGGATTCAATCAAGTCTGCCGACAAGAACTGCCGCCTTATCAAAGGACAGGTGTTCCTATGGGAAGGCGCTAAGAGCTGGGAAGATCTCTGGGATTTGGACGGAACGATTACGAAATGAAAACAGCAGAATATTTCAGTCAGCTCATAAAGGAGCAGAAAAACGGGTCTGACAGAGCCATTTGTTCCATTTGCAGTGCCAACGAGTTTGTGCTGGAAGCCGCCATGGAAGACGGCCGCGATAACGGACTCATGGTATTAATTGAAGCAACCGCAAATCAGGTCAACCAGTTTGGCGGATATACCGGCATGAAACCGGACGACTTTATGGCATTCGTACGCCGTATTGCGCAAAAAGTTGGGCTTGATGAGAGCCGGCTTATCATAGGCGGAGATCACTTGGGGCCGTTGACTTGGAAGGGTGAAGCCGAAGAAGCGGCCATGGATAAAGCGGAAGAGCTGATCAGGCAATACGTCGCTGCGGGATTCACCAAAATTCATTTGGATACAAGCATGCGGCTTGCGGATGACTCGATAACGGCGCGTCTTTCAGACGAGACAATTGCACGACGCGCGGCGCGTTTATGTGCGGCAGCGGAAGCAGGCGAAGCAAAGCCTGTATATGTGATAGGCAGCGAGGTGCCGGTGCCGGGTGGCGCGACAGAGAATGAAGACAGCATTGCCGTGACCTCGCCTGAGGATTTGGCATCGACTTTGGACGCGTTTAAAAAGGCGTTTGATGACAAGGGGCTCGGTGATGCATGGCGCAGGGTGGTCGCGGTTGTGGTGCAGCCGGGCGTTGAGTTTGCTGACAACACAATAATCAAGTATGAGCCGGAAAAAGCGCAGGAGCTCGTCAACTATGCGAAGAGCCTTGAAGGCATTGTGCTTGAAGGCCATTCCACTGATTACCAGCCCAAGGCTGTGCTGGATTTGATGCGCCGTGACGGGATAGGCATATTAAAGGTGGGCCCGGCGCTGACCTTTGCCTTGCGTGAAGCGTTGTTCGCTCTTGAGGATATGGAACGCATTTTATATCCGTTCTCGCCAAAGGGCGGCTACTCATGCTTCCGTGATGTGCTCGAAGGCAAGCTGATGAGTGATGAGAAGTACTGGAAGAATTATTATCACGGCAGTGAACAGGATATCGCATACGCGAGAAAATTCAGTCTTTCCGACAGATGCCGTTATTATCTTGATGATGAGACGATAAATGCGTCGATACACAGATTGATAGCGAATATTAACGCGGCGGACTTGCCGTTCGGGTTGATATCTCAGTACTTCCCTGAGCAAAAAGAAAGGGTGCTTACCAAGACAGACAAGGTGACGGCACAGGTGCTCATTAAAGAACGTATAAAAGACGTGTTAAAGACCTACAGATAAGCTGTCAAAGCTTTCAAATGATTGATCAATCATAAGGAATAGAAAAGACCAATAATAAAAAGGGCTTCCTCCAATATAGTACGAAGCTCTTCTGAGCCATTAAAAAGGCTCAGAAGAGCTTTTGTTTTTATGTCATAAATGCAGCAAATCAATTATTGTTGCTTATTTGTTTATCATTGATAATATGCGTATAATGTATACAAACAAATCTCCAAATAAAGGAGTAATATATGAGCGATATAAAGAAAACGATTCGCAGACAACGCGCATTTTTCAACGCGGGCCGCACAAGGGAGATCGGCTTTCGCCTTGAGCAGTTAAAAAAGCTCAAAGCCGAGCTTATCCGGCGCGAGTCGGATATTGAAAAGGCGTTGCATGACGACTTTGGCAAATGCGCGTTTGAAACCTACGCCACCGAAATCGGACTCATATTAAGCGGCATCACTGAATTCGAGCGGCATTTGAAGGCATGGGCGCGTCCGCGCACAGTACCAAAGTCGATGGCGACGTTTCACGCCAAAAGCACGATTGTCCATGAGCCGTTTGGTGTGACGCTGATCATGTCTCCCTGGAACTATCCTGTACAATTGACGCTTGCGCCGCTGATCGGGGCGATGGCGGCGGGCAACACAGCGGTGGTCAAGCCGTCTCGATACACGCCGCATACCGCCGCGCTGCTAAAAAGCATCATCGAAGATAATTTTTCGGATGAATACATCGCGCTTTTTGAAGGCGGACGCGATGTGAATGAAGCGCTGCTGGCAGAGCGCTATGACTTTATATTTTTCACCGGCGGCACAACGGTCGGCAAGGTTGTGATGAGCGCCGCCGCGCAAAACCTGACGCCTGTGGTGTTAGAACTTGGCGGAAAAAGCCCGGTCATCGTGGACGAGACTGCGAATATCGCCAAGACAGCGAAATCGCTTTGCTGGGGAAAGTTTTTAAACGCGGGGCAGACCTGCATTGCGCCTGACTATGTAATGGCAAAACGCGAAGTGATTCCCGACCTGCTGAATACGCTAAAAGAGACGGTGACGCGCATGTACGGCGAAGACCCGCAAAAAAGCAGCGATTTTCCGCGTATTATCACACCTTCGCATTTCGAGCGCGTGAGCGGTCTGATCGATTCTCAAAAGGTATTCTGCGGCGGGCAGACGGATGCGCCAAGCCGCTATATCGCGCCGACGGTGATGAAGGACGTCACGTTTGACGACGCGGTGATGCAAGAGGAGATATTCGGGCCGGTGCTGCCCGTGATCGCGTATGACGATGAGGACGAGATGCTCAGCCTTCTTCAGGCGATGGAGACGCCGCTTGCGCTTTACATATTCAGTACTGACAAAAAACGTGTTCAAAAATATCTGACAATGCGGTCTTCCGGAGACGCGGTGGTGAATGACACCATCATCCACAGCGCCAATCCTCATCTGCCGTTCGGCGGCAAGGGCTATTCGGGCATGGGGGCGTATCACGGCCGCCACAGCTTTGAGACGTTCTCCCACAAACGATCGGTGGTGTACCGCCATCTCGCGCTCGATTTGCCGCGCTATGCGCCGTATCCTGAAAAGTATGCATTTATCAAGCGGTTTTTATAACGCTAGTGACAGCGGCTGCAGGGCTCCTTGCCCTCTTGAATTGCCTGCTCCAGCGTAACGGGCAGGTAAGCTTCGTCAAACAGAGGGCACTCTAACGTGTGATATTTGGCGCCGCTTGGTGCCACGTAAACGATATTTTCGTCTGCGGGTATGCTGATTTTCGGCGACTGATCGGGAGATTTGGCACGCAGCACAACACCGCCCTGAGCCACTGTGTCATTCACACAGCCGCAAAGCAGCAAAATCGCCGAAACTATAAACAGAAAAAGCGCTTTTTTCATAAGCTAAGCCCTCAGTCGAATTTATAAGGATTATAATGCTTTATGGAATATATTACAATCATATAGAGGGGACGGTCTTTTGCATTAAGGAAGTGAGCAGGCTATAATGGAACCAACAAAAACTTGAGGGAGGGCATGATGGACAATCGTTTTTTCGACAGATTTTCGTTCTTCGCTGGAATGAGCGAGGAAGACAAGAAGCTGCTTCGCGAATCGGTTATACACAAAGATATACCTGAAGGCCAGATCATGATAGGTGATAACACCCGCTGCAACGGCATCCCGATGGTGATGAAAGGGCGTCTCCGGCTATTCCGCATCTCCGAAAAAGGCCGCGAGATGACAATTTACCGCATCGGCCAAGGCGAGCTTTGCCTCCTCGCGGGCGTTTGCGCCATGGGCAACACGGAGTACGATTTTTCCATCGAAGCCGAAGCAGACAGTGTGATCGCGAATATTCCTGCTGATACGTTCAAAGAACTCATCTACCGCAGCGATCCGTTCCGTACTTATGTGTTTAACGCGCTTGCGCAAAGGCTGATACTTTCCATCGAAACCATCGAGATGCTGATATTCAACAGCATAGAAGAGCGCATTATGGCTTATTTGCAGCGTTACGCGAATGCGGAGGGTATTGTAAAAACGACTCATGAAAAAATGGCTGTGGAGCTTGGGTCGTCCCGCGAGGTGATTACGCGCCAGCTCAAGACCATGAGCGATCGCGGATTGCTCGAATTAATGCGGGGGAAAATTATTTTAAAATCCGTTGTGATTAGGTAACTATGTCACAGATATATTTTTTGCCGCATTGTATTCTTAATTTGTCGAAAGGACAATATAGTATTAGTATGATGAGAAAGGATGTTTAATATGGCAAAAAATATCACAATGGATAATTTTAAAGAATTGGTCGATTCGGATAAGCCGGTGCTCCTCGATTTCTGGGCTTCCTGGTGTGCACCTTGCCGGATGCTCGGGCCATCTATTGATCAACTGAGTGAGGAATACAAGGAAAAAGCCGTGATCGGCAAAGTCAACATAGATGAACAGCGTGAGCTTGCCCAGCATTTTGGTGTCATGAGCATCCCGAGCGTTTTTGTCATCAAAAACGGTAAAGTGGTAGACAGTGCTGTGGGCGTTCGGCCCAAGAAATACTACGAAGACGTACTCAACAAAGCGATAGCGCAGTAAGCAGCGGCAGATATCTCAAATCCTATATTTTTAAGCAGAGCAAGGAACCCCCTGATTCTGCTTTTTTCTTTTAACTGATACTTTCAGCCGTTTCCGCGCTGCAAAGCGGCCACCCAATCCGCGTTTTCCTTGAGCGCGCAGCCGCCGCGGCTTTCTTTGAGCTTGTCGTGATTCTCACGCACTTCCTTAATGAGCCGTGATTTGAGCGCTTCTTTGAGCGGCATATCTTTGACGCTCGTGTCCGAATAGGGCGCGAACGGGCAGGCCTCCAGAGCGCCGCTTGAGCCGATATGCAAAAAGCCGCGGCCTGAGGCAAGGCAGCCGCCGTAGCGGTCTTCGTTGCCGGGCAGCGAAACCACGAGCATGTCATGATTTTTATAAAGATCCTTTTCGATAGCGCGCAGATGCTCCTTTTGCTCGTCTGTTAAGCACAGCGACAGATCTTCTGCACCGCAGGGCACATATTCAATCAAAAACGCCGCGCGGCACCCTTGGCTTTGCATGGCTTTGAGATAATCCGAGCGGACGACTTCGTCGTAGTTGACGCTGGTCAGCGTCACGGAAACGCCGAAAAGCTGGCCGTTTTGATCAAGACGGCGCATTGTATCCGTCACCGTTTTATATATGCCCGTGCCGCGCCGTGCATCCGTCAAAATTTCCCCGCCCTCAAGGCTCATGATGGGAATGAGATTCTTGAGCTTGCCGACGCTGGCAGCCAGGTCACCATTAAGCAGCAGACCGTTGGTAAACATCACGAACAACAGCTCTGGGTGGGCTTTGGGGATTTCCAAAATGCCGGGCTTTAAGAAAGGCTCTCCGCCTGCAATCATGACCACGGAGACACCAAGCGCTGCCGCTTCGTCCACGACGCGCGAAATCTGCGCCGTGTCCATCTCAGCGCTTTTATCACGGTTCTGATGGCATGCGTAACAGCCTGCGCAGTTAAGGTTGCACTCATTTGTGACGCTGATAATAAGCACCGGCGGTACGATGAGGTTTTCCTTGGTCGCGAGCGCCATGCGTGTTTTATTCGCTTTGCCTAAGTGTGCGGAAATGCGCGCGAATGCGGGAATGTAGGCAGGCCGCTTGAGCAGAAACCGTTTGTTTTTCGCCACCGCTTCCGTTAAAGTATCGTTGAAAAGTGTGATGCCATCGTTCATTGAATACCCTCCAGGATAAGATGATTCATTATATATCATATACGTGCGCATTTCGACAATAAGAAGGGAGTTTACAAAAAATTTTCATTAATTTGCAATAAAACGGTTTTTATGTTGTTTATAGATAGATCAATCCAAAAGGATTGAAAGCATGACGGTTTCAGGACAGATTATTAGGTTTGTTGTTTTATTGTATTGACACCTTAAGATCAGACCTATCAAACAGATAGAAGTTGTTTGACAACTTGCATGAATCGATATAAAATAATCGATATAAATGTATCGAAATATATTAAGGGTTTCGGATATACTATTACCAAAATAAGGGGCAAGGTCATGAACATATCGCATTTGAAGTATGCTGTCGAAGTGGAACGGACGGGCTCTATCACGCAGGCGGCGGAAAAACTTTTTATGAGTCAGCCGAATTTGAGCAAAGCAATCAAGGAGCTTGAGTCCACACTGGGCATACCGATATTCAAACGAACACCCAAAGGCATACTCCCGACCAAAAAGGGAGGCGAGTTTTTGAGCTACGCGAAAAATATCATTGCTCAAATTGATGAGATGGAAGCGCTTTACCGCCCCGAATCGAAAAACAAGCAGTGCTTTTCTATCTCCGTGCCCCGCGCGAGTTATATCGCCCATGCGTTTACGTGTTTTGTCAACACGCTGGATATGGACAAAGAAATTGAAATCAACTTCAACGAGACAAACTCCATGGCGGCGATCAGTAATATTGTTGAGGAGGACTACAGCTTAGGTATTATCCGCTATCAGCTTGCCAATAAGGGCTATTTTCATAGCTTGCTTGACGATAAGGGCTTTGAGCGTAAAAGCGTGCTTGAGTATCAGTATGTGGTGTTGATGTCAAAACTTCATCCGCTTGCGGTAAAAGAAAAGTGTGGCTATCACGATCTTGATGAATACATAGAGATTGCGCATGGTGATCTCATGATCCCCGTTGTGGCGCCCAAGGAAAGGCAGACAGAGACGGAACGCAGCAAAAAGCGCATATACGTTTATGAACGCGGAAGCCAGTTTGACCTGCTACGCAAGGTTCCCGCTACGTATATGTGGGTATCGCCCATGCCCGAAGAGCTGCTTGAGTGCTATGGCCTTGTGCAAAAGCAGTGCAGTGACACGGGGGAGACCTACGAAGACCTGCTGGTCTATTCCAAAGATTATCGTTTGACGGCGCTGGACAACGCATTTATCGGGCAGCTTTTTGTCGTGCGCGACGAGGTTGTCAGGGGATAAGGTGGAAAAGGAAGACAGATGCTTATTCAATTCGTAGTCGGCCGCGATGCACTGTCTGAGTTGAGTGAAAGTCTTTAATGAAGAATCTGCTCTGATAGTTTCAACCCTCTGAAAATTCAATTTATATCGTTAACGTCTGACATGACGCTGCCCATTTGGCAGATATCGAATGTTTTAGGCAGGCACGTGCTTCTGTCATATCGAGGCTTGTCGAGACATCCCATGGCGGAATATCTCATTAGGAACGCAAATCCATTCTGAGTGAAAGTCTTAAACGAAGAATTTGTTCCGCTAGTTTCAACCCTCTGAAAATACATCAATTAATGTCGTTAGATACTTACATGACGCTGCCCATTTGGCAGATATCGAATCTTTTAGGCAGGTGCCTCTGTCATTTCGAGCTTGTCGAGAAATCCCATGGCCGAATATCTCATTAGGAACGCAAATTCATTTGTAAGCTGAAATCCCCAATACTTTTCATTAAGATGCTTTTTGATTCGAATCAGTATGGGCATATCGATAAACATATATCGATATGCCTTTTATATATTACCTCATATACCGAAAGATTGTTAAAATATTATCAATGACAACGAATATGCAATAAACGATTGGAGGCAGCGCCTATGAATCCGGTTTCGAGACAAACACTCAAGCGTATGCCGCATTATCTGAGCTATCTAAAATCGCTGCCTAGCGACCGTTCCATCAATATCTCGGCAACGGGTATCGCCGCCGAATTGGGGCTTAATCAAGTGCAGGTACGAAAAGACCTTGCTGCTGTGAGCACGGGCGGCAAGCCCAAGGTGGGCTATGCCATCTCATCGCTGATCGAAGACATTGAGAAATACCTTGGCTGCGGCGACACCAACAGCGCAGTGATCGTGGGGGCGGGCAGCCTTGGCATGGCGCTGATGAGCTATGAAGGCTTTGCGGACTACGGGCTTCATATCGTTGCCGCGTTTGATACCAACCCAAAGCTGGCGGGCAAGGAAGCGCATGGAAAAACGATATTCCCGATGGCCAAGCTCAAGGATCTCTGCGAGCGCCTTGGCGTGCATATCGGCATCATCGCGGTGCCCGCGCGGGCTGCGCAGGACGTATGCGACGTGCTTGTGAAAAGCGGCATTCGTGCGATATGGAATTTCGCGCCAGTGTATTTAAACGTGCCGAATCATGTGATATTGCAGCACGAAAACATGGCGGTGTCTCTATCGGTACTCTCCAAGCATTTGTCCGAAAGGTTACACGCCGGTGAGAGCCGATAAAACAAGCTATCCCTCGGTCTGGCTTCCCAAACGATTTGTCCAGTGCTGAATCAAAACATCCAATTTTATGTCAGTCTGTGTAAGCAAACCGTTTGGTTAGCCGGCCATTCAAATAAAGTGCAGAGAGGAATCCAATGAAAATTGATGTATGTGTGGGCAGTTCCTGCCACCTTAAGGGCTCATACGGGATCATCGAGCTGCTAAAAAAGCATTTGGAAGATAACAGCTTAAGCGAGGCGGTGGAGCTGAAAGCCGCCTTTTGCCTGGGACGCTGTACCAACGGTGTCACTGTGAGAATAGACGGTGAGATTGTATGCGGTGTTTGTAAAGAAAATTTTCAGCAGTTCTTTGACACGCATGTGCGAGGCATAAACAAAAAGCCGGCTATTGCCGCCGAGAACGAAAAGCAGGAGAAGCCATGAACGAATACATGAAGCTCAAAAAATCGAATTGCCAGAACTGTTACAAGTGTATTCGGCGCTGTCCTGTGAAATCCATCTCGTTTTCCGGCGATCAGGCGCAGATCGTGGGGGAGGAATGTGTGCTTTGCGGACAGTGCTTTGTGGTGTGCCCGCAAAATGCAAAGGAGATTCGCTGCGATATCGATAAGGCCAAGGCGCTTATCGAGAGCGGCGTGCAGGTGTATGCAAGCATCGCGCCGTCTTTTGTGGCGAACTATGAGGGCATAACGATCGGTTCGGTGGAAAAAGCGCTTAAAGCCTTGGGCTTCAGCGGTGCGGAAGAAACGGCACTGGGTGCAACGATGGTCAAAAAGCGCTATGACGATATGGTGGATGAGGCGCGCCAGAACGTGATTGTGTCTTCGTGCTGCCATACGGTGAATCTGCTGATACAAAAGCATTTTCCCGAAGTGGTTTCCTGCGTCGCGCAGGTGACCTCGCCCATGATGGCGCACTGTCAAAGCGTGAAGCAGCAGCATCCGCAGGCCAAAACGGTTTTTGTCGGGCCATGTATATCCAAGAAGGCCGAGGCGGAGCAATATCCGGGCGCTGTAGACTGTGTACTCACATTTGAGGAGCTTTCTCAATGGATGGATGAACGCGGTGTGACGTTTGAAGCTGTGCCGGATGATAACGCGCAAAGCCGTGCGCGCCTATTCCCGACCGCGGGCGGTATTTTGAATACGATGGAGAAACGCAATTCGGACTACAGCTACATCAGCATAGACGGTATGGACAACTGCCTTGCGGCACTTAGGGACATCGTGGACGGCAAGCTTTCGCATTGCTTTATTGAAATGTCCGCGTGCGCGGGCAGCTGCATCGGCGGGCCCGGCATGGACAAGAACCGTCGCGCGCCCGTGCGTGAATATATTGCGGTGCAGCGCTATGCGGGGCGAGAGGATTTTATAGTGACAATGCCCGCCGCAAAGGAGCTTGAAAAGAAGATCGGATATATCGGTTTGCACAGGCAGATACCGGGCAGCAGCGCGATTGAAGAAGTGCTGCGCCGCATGGGCAAAACGCGCCCCGAGCATGAGCTAAACTGCGGTACCTGCGGCTACAACACATGTCGTGAAAAGGCGGTGGCCGTACTGCTTGGCAAGGCAGATCTCTCTATGTGTCTGCCGTATCTTAAAGAAAGAGCGGAGTCCTTTTCCAACAACATAATCAGCAACACGCCTAACGGCATCGTTGTGCTTAACGAAAAGCTTGAGGTGCAGCAGGTAAACGACGCGGCATGCCAGATCATGAATGTGAAGGACAGCCATGATGTGCTGGGTGAGCAGGTGCACCGGATTTTAGATCCGCAGGTGTTCTATGAAGTGCTGCAAAACGGCGCAAACGTTTATAACAAGCGCGTCTATCTTGCGGAATATAGGCGGTATGTGGAGCAGACGGTGATTCACGATGCAAGCTATCATATACTGATCGGCTTCATGCGCGATGTGACCGAGGAGGAGATTTCGCGCGAAAAGAAAGAGGACATCAGCCGCCGCACCATCGCGATTACCGACAAGGTGATTGAAAAGCAGATGCGCACCGTTCAGGAAATCGCATCGCTGCTCGGTGAAACAACGGCTGAAACCAAGATCGCGCTGACCCGCCTCAAGGAGTCGCTTTTCGATGAATAATCTATGGACAGATATCGGCTATCACAGCCTGAATAAATTCGGTGAACAGATATGCGGAGACCGTATCGACGTGGTGCATCAGGACGACGAATCCGTGGTGGTCGTGCTCGCGGATGGCCTCGGCAGCGGCGTGAAGGCAAACATCCTCTCGACGCTGACGGCCAAGATTATTTCCACAATGATGGCGCAGTCTATGCCCCTTGAGGCCTGCGTGGAGACGTTGGCCGCCACGCTGCCTGTGTGCAAAACGCGGCAGATCGCGTATTCCACGTTCACGATTATCCGTGTGACTGACAACCGCGAGGCGGAGATCATACAGTATGACAACCCGCATGTGGTGCTGCTGCGCCGCGGCAGACACATAGATTTCCCCGAAACCGCGATGGAGATTGCGGGCAAGACGATATACAAATCGCATATTGAGATGCGCGAGGACGATGCCCTCATTGCGTTCAGCGACGGCGCGGTGCACGCGGGCGTGGGCAAGACGCTCAACTTCGGCTGGCAGCGCGGCAACATCATCTCGTATATGGAAACGATGTACGAGCGCAGCTATACCGCCAAGACGCTGACCTCAGTGCTGCTGGATCAGTGCAACAGGCTCTACGAAGGCGAGCCCGGCGATGACGCGACGGTTTGTGCGATCAAAATACGACCGAGAAAGCCGATGAACCTGATGATCGGCCCGCCCGCGAATCCCGGCGATGTGAACAAGATGATGTCGCTTTTCTTCTCCAAGGAGGGGCAGCATATCGTTTGCGGCGGCACGACCTCCACACTCGCGGCGCAGCATCTTGGCAACGCGGTGGAGCCGCTGCTCGAATACCCCGACCCCGAGGTGCCGCCCATTGCAAAGATAAAAGGCGTCGATCTGGTGACCGAGGGCGTGATCACCATCAATAAGGTGTTGACCTATGCGCAGGAATATATAAACGGCAGCCGCTGCTTCCTAGATTTCGAGAACAAGAAGGATGGCGCGTCGCGCATTGCGCGCATGCTGTTTGAGGAAGCCACGGATATCAACTTTTTTGTGGGCCGCGCGGTGAATCCAGCGCATCAGAATCCCGATCTGCCGATTGGCTTTAGTATCAAAATGCGGCTGATCGACAGGCTGTCGGAATGCCTCAAGGCAATGGGCAAAAAGATCAAAGTGAGTTATTTTTAAAATTTATATAAAGGAGACCATATGAACAGCGTGTTTGATTATTCAGTTGTCGAGCGTATTCTGGATGCTCACGGGCGTGAGCCAAGGGCCGTCATAGCAGTGCTTCAAGGCATTCAGGAGCATTACCGTTATCTGCCGCGTGAGGTGTTTGCATACCTCTCCCAGCAAATTGGCGTGAGCGAAGCGCGTATTTACAGCGTGGCCACGTTCTACGATAACTTTTCGCTTGAGCCCAAGGGTAAATACGTGATTAAGATCTGTGACGGCACCGCCTGCCATGTGAGAAAATCCGTGTCAATACTTGAGCGGCTTCGCAGTGATTTGAATTTGTCTGAAGAAAAGGTGACCACGGACGACCTGATCTTCACTGTGGAGACGGTATCTTGTCTGGGGGCGTGCGGCTTAGCGCCGGTGCTGACTGTGAACGACAAGGTGTACCCCGCAATGACACCCGACAAAGCGACGCAGCTCATCAATGGTTTAAAGGAGGATGAAGCGCATGCTGAGTAACAGATGTGATCTGAAAAAAGCCCGAGACACATACGGCCGCTCACTGGCTGCGGAGGAACAAAAGATACTGGTTTGCGCAGGGACGGGCTGCGTCGCCAGCGGTTCTCTAGATATCTATGACAGACTTCATGAGCTTATGAAAGAACACGGCGTCCCCTGCGAGGTGACTTTGCAGGAAGAACCGCATGAAAAGAAGGTGGGCCTCAAAAAAAGCGGCTGTCACGGCTTTTGTGAGATGGGCCCGCTTGTGCTGATTGAGCCTCAGGGGTTTTTATACACAAAGGTGCAGATGGGTGACTGCGAGGAGATCTTCGAGAAGACGATACTGCGCGGCGAGCTTATTGAACGGCTTGCATACCAGAATGACGGCATGGTGTACGCGAAGCATGATGAGATTCCGTTTTATCAAAAGCAAACACGTCTTGTGCTGGAGCACTGCGGACGCATCGACGCGACATCCATCAACGAATATTTGGGGTCGGGCGGTTATGCGGCGCTTGAAAAAGCGCTCTTTGACATGTCGGACGACGAGGTGATCGACCAAATCAGCGCGTCCAACCTGCGCGGGCGCGGGGGCGGTGGATTCCCGGTGGGGCGCAAATGGGCACAGGTGAAGCGCCAGCAGACAGAGCAGAAATACATTGTGTGCAACGGTGACGAGGGCGACCCGGGCGCGTTTATTGACAGAAGCGTGATGGAGGGCGATCCGCATCGGATGCTTGAGGGCATGATAATCGCAGGCTATGCGTCCGGCGCGACCGAAGGCTATATTTATGTGCGTGCGGAATATCCGCTGGCGGTGAACCGCCTTAAAAACGCGATTGAAGAGGCGCAGGCGCTGGGGCTGCTTGGCGACAACATACTCGGCACCGGCTTTTGCTTTCACATGCATATCAATCGCGGCGCGGGGGCGTTTGTCTGCGGCGAAGGCAGCGCGCTTACGGCATCCATCGAGGGCAAGCGCGGCATGCCGCGCGTGAAACCGCCGCGCACCGTGGAACACGGGCTTTTCGACATGCCCACCGTGCTCAACAACGTGGAGACGTTTGCGAATGTGCCGCTGATCATATTGAATGGTGCGGACTGGTATAAAAGCATCGGGCCGGAGAAGAGCCCCGGCACCAAGGCGTTTGCGCTGACGGGCAACATCAAAAACACCGGCCTCATCGAGGTGCCGATGGGCACGACGCTGCGCGAGGTGATATTCGACGTGGGCGGCGGCATGAGAGACGGCAGCGCGTTTAAGGCGGTGCAGATCGGGGGCCCTTCGGGCGGATGCCTTACCACGGCGGATCTTGATCTGCCGCTGGATTTCGATTCGCTCAAAAAAGCGGGCGCAATGATCGGCTCCGGCGGGCTTGTGGTGCTGGACGAAGGCACCTGCATGGTGGAGGTGGCGCGGTTCTTCATGGACTTCACACAGAACGAATCATGCGGCAAATGCGTGCCGTGCCGCGAAGGCACACGGCGCATGCTCGAAATACTTGAGCGCATTGTGGCCGGTAACGGGCGCGAGGGCGATATCGAGCTGCTCTTGGAGCTGGCCGATACGATATCGGCAACGGCGCTCTGCGGGCTTGGAAAAACGGCGGCGTTCCCCGTGGTGAGCACTTTGAAGAGCTTCCGCGAGGAATACGAGGCGCATATATTCGACAAGCGCTGCCCGGCGGGCAGCTGTGCCAAGCTAAAGCAAATTTCCATCGACGCGGCGCTTTGCAAGGGCTGCTCCAAGTGTGCCAAGGTGTGCCCCGTGGTTGCGATATCCGGGCAGATCAAGCAGCCGTTTGTCATCGACGCGGCAAAGTGCATTAAATGCGGAGCCTGCGTGGACGCATGCCCGTTCCGCGCGGTCAAGGAGGCGTAAAACATGCAGAATCAAAAATACATGACGATAGACGGGATTCCCGTGGAAATAAACGGCGAGAAGAACTTACTGGAGCTGATACGCAAGGTCGGCATCGAGCTGCCCACCTTCTGCTACCATTCGGAGCTGTCCATATACGGCGCTTGCCGCATGTGCATGGTGGAGGACGAATGGGGCGGCATGCAGGCGTCCTGCTCCACACCGCCAAAGGCGGGCATGACGGTTCATACCAACACACAGCGCTTGCGCAAGTACCGCAAAATGATACTCGAGCTGCTGCTCTCCAACCACTGCCGCGACTGTACCACCTGCAGCCAGAACGGCAAATGCCGGCTGCAGGAGCTTGCCGTGCAGTTCAACATCGACCGCGTGCGCTTCGTGAACCGCAAGCAGAAGCCCGTCACTGACGATTCGTCGCTTTGCATATCGCGCGACGAGAGCAAATGTATACTCTGCGGCGACTGCGTGCGCATGTGCAGCGAAATACAGAACGTGGGCGCGATTGATTTTGCGCGGCGCGGCTCCAAAATGACAATCAGCACGGCTTTCGGCATACCCATGGCGGAATCGGGCTGCGTGGGCTGCGGCCAGTGCGCGGCGGTCTGCCCGACGGGCGCGATCGTGGTGAAAAACGATATACCGCATGTTTGGAAGGCGCTCAGCGACGAAAACACAAAGGTGGTTGTTCAGATTGCGCCTGCGGTGCGCGTGGCCATCGGCAAGGAGCTGGGGCTTTCGGCGGGTGAGAATGAGATGGGCCGCGTTGTTGCGGCGCTGCGGCGGCTCGGTTTTAACGAGGTGTTCGACACCTCCACGGGTGCGGACTTAACCGTGCTCGAAGAAGCGGGTGAGTTCATCAAAAAGCTCGAAGAGGGCAAACCGCTGCCGCTGTTTACCTCGTGCTGCCCCGCGTGGGTCTCATACTGCGAAAAGAATTATCCGGAGCTTTTGAGCCATGTGTCCACATGCCGCTCGCCCATGCAGATGCTTGCGTCCATCATCAAGCAGCAATACGCGACATCGAGCAAGCGCGTGGTGCATGTGGCGGTGATGCCCTGTACAGCAAAGAAGTTTGAAGCCGCGCGCCCCGAATTTAAGACGGACGATGCGCCACAGGTGGACTACGTGATCACCACGCAGGAGTTGATCCGCATGATCAAAGAGGCGGGGCTTGTGTTCAGCGAGCTTGAACCCGAAGCGGTGGATATGCCGTTTGGCGCGGTGACGGGCGCAGGCGTGATATTCGGCGTCACCGGCGGCGTCACCGAAGCGGTGATGCGCTATGTGTCGTCCGACAAGTCGGCAGGAGCTCTTCGTGCCATGGCGTTTAACGGCGTGCGCGGTATGGAGGGCGTGAAGGAGGCGGCTGTCAAGTACGGCGAAAGGGAATTGAAGGTGGCCGTGGTGAGCGGTCTGAAAAACGCCGACGAGCTGATTAAGAGGATAAAGGCGGGCGCGCATTACGATCTTGTGGAAGTGATGGCATGCCCCGGCGGCTGCATCAACGGCGCGGGTCAGCCCACCGGCACGCATGAGGACGCGGCGGTTCGCGGTAAAGCGCTATACCGCGCGGACAGGATGAGCAACATCAAGCGCTCAGAGGAAAACCCGCTGATGCTCTCGCTTTACAGCGGGCTGCTAAAAGGCCGTGTGCATGAGCTGCTGCATGTGGATTATGCGGGCAAGGGGGGCTTGGGTCATGATTGAGGTCAGCGTTTGCATCGGGAGCTCGTGCCACTTGAAGGGCGCGTACAACGTGATTCAGACATTCCAGCAAGCAATTGAAGAGCACAAGCTGCACGAGCGCGTGGCGCTCAAGGCCACGTTCTGCATGAAGCAGTGTCAGAACAAGGGCGTGATGGTGGAGCTGGGCGGCGTCCGGCACAGCGTGACGCCTGAACAGGCAAGAAGCTTTTTCACCGTGAGCATACTGCCGCTTACAGTTGAATAACACACCAATTGATTTATTGACAGGGCGCTGCACCAGCCAGGGGTGTGACGCCTTGTTTATTATTCCTGTATGGTTTTAAGATAGTCATATAACAATTTTCTCCGAAGGATTCTTTTATTTCGACAAAAAATTGAATGATGATTAAGTCACTCATATGTCACGCCTGAATACGATACGAATAAAAGAGAATTGGGCGTTTGAATCATGGCTGATAAAATTGTGATACGCGTGAAGTCCAGAAAACTCGACTTATACCGGCAGAATAAGCTTTATAAAACGTATCCGGTCGCCGTGGGCAAGCTGTTAACACCGACGCCAAAGGGCAGCTTTAGAATCATCAACAAATCCATCAACCCCGGGGGGGCGTACGGCACCAGATGGATGGGGCTATCCAAACCTCATATCGGCATTCACGGAACCAACAACCCTGCCTCAATCGGCAAAGCCGCATCCAAAGGCTGCATTCGCATGCATAACAAAGATGTCGAAGAGCTTTACGGTTTGGTTAATATCGGCACACGGGTGAATATTGTGAATGAATGATGTTTCGCGGCTGATTATTATATGGATAACTGAGAGTTGAGCTATATTAGAATTAATTCACTCTAGGTCGCTTATAAGCGAAGGATTAATAATGATTTCTTTTCTAAAAGCAGATTCTATACCATGGATAGTTGTATATGCACAATGATGTAAGAAGGAGGGCTCTTTTTGTAATACATTCCCTTTTACATCAATTATTTTGCCTTGGCAGATTAGTTTTCCTGATACGGAAGGTTTATAACTCGGTTTATAAAATCCATAATCAATTTCTTTTTCGTATTTGGTAAGCGGGTGTAAATCGACCGTATAACAAGTACCATTTCTCCAAAAACCATCTCCTAAAATCATGGGACCAATTAGAATATTATCTTTCGTAAGCTCCAGTGGATAATGTCCCAAATCTCTTGACCCTCGACGAAAGAAAAACACAGAAAAAAAGCCTTTACAAATGTTAGGTAGCTCTGGTTTTAAGCATATTACTTTTCCAAAGAAAAAGACTTCTTCGGGCAACTTTATCGCAAATATTGTTCCTTCATGAATATTAGGATTTCTCTGTTTCTTGATTGGTTTTAAGTATAGCTCAGCTTTCGGTAGTTTATCTATATTGTCTATTTGTCTCTGGGTATCTTCTGACAACGAATTATACCTATCTACAAATCTACTTCTACAAGGGTTTTTATATTCTTCAATAATATTCATTCTGATACCTACTTAAAAAGCACATTTCGAACTGCTATACATAATTCGACTTATTCCCAAAAATTCCTTCATTTGTAGCATAAAAAGGAACAACACACCGGAATTAATGCCTTTGCCATATTTAATACATACAAGCCCCCTGCCACACATACACATGTATCAAGTATGTACAAAGGGGGATCAAAGTGGTATGAAGGAGTATATCGAGGATCGGGTGCAGCGCATTGCGGACTACGTGCTGGAAAGCGGCGCAACGGTTCGTCAGGCGGCCAAAGCTTTCGGCACCAGCAAAAGCACGGTGCATAAGGATTTAACGGAGCGCCTGACCGCCATCTCACCGGCGCTGGCCAAGGAAGTGGCGGAGGTGCTTAAAAAGAATAAGGATGAACGCCACATTCGCGGCGGCAATGCCACGCGGTTGAAATATAAGGAAGCTCTGAATTAATCGCGGTTCCATAAAGTCAGCCATCACAGCAGATTGGTATGTCACTTCGTAGTGAGCTTGTCAATTTGTCATGTTTTCCACTTCGTAGTGAGCTTGCCAATTTGTCATGTTTTCCGCTTCGTAGTGAGCTTGCCAATTTGTCATGTTGAGCTTGTCGAAACATCCCATCGCAGATTAACATTCCATCGCAGATTAACATCCCATGGAGGTCTCATCCCGGATTTTAATCAGGCAATTGACGGAGGGAGCGGCCGGTTTTAAGCCTTTTTCCCTCCCCCAGTCGCCTATCGGCGACAGCCCCCTCATCTGAGTGAGCCATCTTGCAAGGTTGATTCTAACTAAGCCGCGTTTAAACGCGGCTTTTTAATGAGAGACTATCAGAATTCTGACCACGACCGAAGCGCGTTGCCTAAAGGCAAAGGGTGCGGTATAATACCAGAAAAAGCTGTACGGGGGAGTCTATGCGAAAGACAGAAATCGGCCTTGGCGTGTTTGCGGGCATAGTCGGAATTGTGTTTGCAGTGCTGTCAATGGTTGAGATATTGCCATATTCAACAAAGGACGTCATCATGCCGCATGACGCGGCCAGCGTGCAAACCTACGCCATCATACTGCTTGCGGCCAATGCACTGGGCATTGCGGGCGCCGTGCTTGTGAAATGGCATCATGTGATGGGTTCCGTGATCATGATGCTGGTGGCTTTTGCTTCACTGATATTCGGGTTTCCATGGCAGTCTATCACGGCTGTGATCTATATTATCAGCGTTGTGCTGGCGGTGGTGCCTGTCAAAGCCGAACCGGCGAAATAACGGGAGACGCGTATGATACTTGTGACTGGGGCGAGAGGGCATATCGGCAACGTGCTTGTGAGGCTGCTCCATGAAAAGGGGCACCGTGATTTGAGGCTGATGGTGCAGAGCGGTGATACATCGTTCATCGAGCCTTACGCGAAAGAAATTGTGCACTGCGACATCAGGGATGCCAAGGCCGTGGAAGATGCAGTGCGCGGCTGCAGCGATGTGTTCCATCTCGCTGGCTATATTCACATGTCGGGAACCAACAAGCAGCTGCTTAACGACATCAATGTCGGCGGCGTTGTAAACATCGTGAACGCCTGCTTGAGCTGCGGCGTGAAACGCCTTGTGCATGTGTCCAGCATCCACGCGCTGTCGCCTTCGGCAGACCTGCGCATCGACGAAACGATTGATCCGGATTTGAGCCGCTGCGCGGATGAATACAGCCGCACCAAGCTCAAGGGCACGCTGGAGGTGATGGCGGCATGTGAGCAGCGCGGTCTTGATGCCGTTGTCGTATTCCCGACAGGTGTGATCGGTCCGCACGATTATCGGTCTTCCATGTCAGGAACGATGTTTAAAAAATATATCGGTGCCAGCGGCACACAGCTCTGCTTTAAAGGAATGTTCGATTTTGTCGATGTCCGCGACGTGGCAGACGGTATTTATCGGGCTTGGCAGTTTGGGCAGGCGGGGCAGGGCTATATCCTCTCGGGCGAACAGTGCAGCATCGAAAACATGATTCGCCTGATCGGGCGGTTTTCGGGAAAAGAACTTAAGACGCTCAACATGCCCACATGTCTTGTCAAAGCGTGCGCGTGCGTCATGCCCGCGTATTACCAGCTGGCGAAAAAAACACCAATCATCACGAAGGAAACCGTGGATGTCATGGTATCCGGCGTGAGCATTTCCAACGAGAAGGCAAGGACGAAGCTGGGGTTCTGCCCGCGTCCGCTCGAACAAACAATGCGCGATACGGTCGAGTGGCACAGCATCGCCGCTGCCAGGTAATGGTTTTCAATAATTTCACATTTTGTTCATGGTTAAACACATGGTTTGGGGTATAATAATATCAAAGGAACATCATTTTCATCATCTCTCTGTAAACCGTTATTATCATATGTATTCATGATAAGGAGATGATAGTGAATGATATTGGTGACAGGAGCAGGCGGGCATATCGGCAATGTGCTCGTCAAATATCTCTATAAAAAGGGCTACAGGGAACTTCGGCTTTTTGTACAGCAGGATGAAGATATATCATATATAGAGAGGTACGCCAAGGAGATTGTCCGTGGCGACATCCGCGATTCTCTGGCAGTATCCGCTGCCGTGCGCGGGTGCGAGTTTGTGTTCCATTTAGCCGGTCTTGTGCAGATTTCCGGTATGCGTAAGAAGATCATATATGATGTCAATGTGGGCGGCACACGCAATGTGGCGCAGGCGTGCTTGGAAAAGGGCGTCAAACGGCTGGTGCACGTCTCCAGCGTCCATGCCCTCAAAGAGCCCGAAGCGGGCAGCGTTGATGAAACGCTGGATACCGATGTACATAATTTGCTGGGCACCTATGCAAAATCGAAAGCGATGGGCACCATCGAAGTGATGAACGCCATGCAAAAAGGTCTCGACGCTGTTATCGTGTTTCCGACCGGCGTCATCGGCCCTTATGATTTTCGTTCATCCTACACGGGCAGCGCCATAAAGGGCTATATCGACGCCAAGAAGACGCAGTACTATTTCAACGGCAAGTATGATTTCGTGGACGTTCGCGATGTGGCAGACGGCATATTCCGCGCGTGGAAATACGGCGAGAAAGGTCAGGGCTATATCATATCGGGCAGCGTGGCCAGCCTTGAGGATATCATCAAGGCCGTCGAGCAGAGCACCGGGCACACCATCAGACGGCACCGGATTCCAGTGTGTCTCGTGAAGGCAGCAGCTATCCTTGCGCCCATCTATTACAAGCTGGCTCGCCGCAAGCCGATACTTTCCAAATATTCTATCGATGTGCTTATGTCCAACTCGAGCATATCATGCGAGAAAGCACAGTCCATGCTCGGCTATAAACCACGGCCTATGATAAAGACCATTCGCGATATGGTGCGATGGCATCGCGCCTTACGCACCTAGCACAAATTTAAACAACGGCGCCTTTGCATGTAAAAATGCACAGCGCTTTTTTTTATAAAAACCTCAAAGCATAGTGATTACGATGCCTTTTCAAGCAGTTTTTTTACACTTTATATCAAATAATTTACATGTTGACTATACTGTCTATTCAAAATGGGACAAATTCCGATATTATTATTGCTATAAGTGAACGTCAATTCAATGCTTTTATTTTTATCAAAACCACGATTACAGAGACGGACAAACATTCAACTGAATAGCATTTGTTCAGGGAGTGCATTGTTCCAACCTTGATATATGTGACCGTTGTTGGAACAATCATGACAACCCGAAATGATTCATTTTCTTGGTCATCAAAAATATAGGTAGGGGAGGACTCACTCAATGAAGAGGCATGGAAAGAGAGAACCTGCTTCCAGTCTGAAGCAAAAAGCAAACAAGCCACGAAAGTCATCATTTTTAGGCAATATCAAAATTGCACCACGCTTGCTTGGAGGATTCTTGATTGTTGCGCTTCTGAGCACCGGCATGGGGCTGTATGCCTCAAACAGCTTGACTCAGGTCAGCAACTCGTCCAATGAGATGTTCTCAGATATGCTGCTGCCGTATCGCAATGTGGTCGATTTGTCTGACACATTTCAGGAGAAAAAGAGCAATCTTCGACAGCTGCTGCTTGCAGATGAGGAAGACAGAGGTGTGTATTTATCCTCGCTCAATTCAAATAAAGGAACCTATTCGGGAACTGTAAAAATACTGGAGGATATCGTAACAGGAGAGGCGGCTGACAGGCTTCAGACGTTTAAAAGCGCCTATGAGATTTACGAGCCTTTGCTTGCCAGCGCACTTGACAGCATCAAAGCCGGAGACACGCAGTCGGTTTATAATGACCTCATGAACTACGGCGATTTAAAAAAGGCGGAAACGACGCTTGATGATGCCATCAAACAGATGAAGTTTTCTATCACGAAGGATGCGTCTGAAAGAGCCACGGAAAATAAAAAGACAGCGCAGGACGTTTCAATGATCACGTTAATCTGCATAGGCGTTGTTCTTGTATTATCCGTGCTAATCGGAATATTTATGGCAAGAGGGTTCAGCCGCCCGATTAAGAGACTGACGGCAAATGTGAAGCGTCTGGCTGCGGGCGAGACGAATTTCGAGATGTCACAGGCCACGAGCAAAGACGAAATCGGTGAAATGCGTGAAGCCGTAAGCACCATATTGGGAT
>JAEWBO010000041.1 GCA_023391105.1 Bacillota bacterium | reverse complement strand
CGATATCAGAGGTGGGATAACAACTTTCCGCTGCTGATTCTGGGGCGAAAATCGCCCCTCCAGTACTGGAGGGATTACTTTGCCAAAAGTGTAACAGATCATTTGACAACGTAGAGGGCTTGCTGCTTCTTTTATTTTACATCGGCAAGGCAATCTGTTATAATAGCTATGAACTTCAATATGTTTCTTTGCTTTCGTCACATGAGGTTGAACCTTATGAGTATTCTAAATAAGGCTGCAAAATCAAAGCTTAGCGAGCAGTCACTAAAGCGAAAAACCTGGCGGTTCTTTATGTTTGTGCTCGCCATATTCTTTGTTATATTTATCATTACTTACGTCATCTTTATGGTGAGATCCGCTGTGGAGAACGAGGTATCCAGTAGCGAGCTCGCCATGACCGGGCTTAACAAAAATATTGCAGCCATACTTGACCGTTATAATGACATGTCGCGCCAGATTATGATAAACTCTGATGTTATCACTTTTCTGCGCAACTCGGAAAAACCAAATTCCTATATAACCACAAACGCGAAATATGGAATCATTGGCGTCACCACGATCTATAGCTTTGTTGATTCCGTTTATGTCTACCGTCTGGATGGTGATTACGTTCGTACCGGTGCCGGTATTATGCTGATAAACAATTGGCTTCTCAAATCCCCGGAGTGGAACGAGCCCTTGCAAGAAGCCAATGGCGGTAATATCGCCATGATTAACGGTGGCGGCGCTTTTCATAAGCAAATCGGCACCCCGCTGATTTCCATGGCACGCTATATCTATGATATCGACACACAGGAAAGGATCGGCCTGCTCGTCCTCAACTTAACTTCCAGTGTCCTGAATTCCGCCATGAAGGATCAAGGAAGTAATGGCAGAACGCTTTGTTTTTTTGATCATGAAGGCAATGTTCTATGGGGTGATGAAACACTTAAAAGCTCATTCAGACAGGAATTTGTCGGCAAAGGTTTTCATTGGGAAGAAACAAGCGTTGACGGTCAGAGAATGGTTCTATGTGCCTACAGTACAGAAGACATTCCGATCGTTCAAGTGAGCAGCAGCCCTGTTTTGGTGACAGGTCTTAAATCCCCTGAGGCTGTATGGATTGCTGGCATACTGATGTTAGCTGCGATCATCACAGTGTTCAGCAGTGGCGTATTTATTTCGAGCAATATCGCCCGTCCGATAGATCAACTCACCGATGCCATCGAAGATACCAAATCGGACGGATTACTGCAGGAGATCAAGCTGTCACTGCCTAATAACGAGATAAAACGTCTTGCAGAAAGCTACAACAGCATGATCGTCCATGTTAACCAACTGATTACCCAGCTCATTGATAAGGAAAAGAGCGTACAAAAAGCGGAGATGCGCATTCTGCATGAACAGATCAAGCCGCATTTTCTATATAACTCTCTCGAAACAATCAGCTATATGGCGCTGCAAAGCAATGCGCCAAAGGTTCATGACGCACTGGAAACGCTGGGCAGCTTTTACCGCAACTTTTTAAGCAAAGGAAGCCGTGACATCCCGGTACGCAACGAAATACAGATAGTAAAGGACTATCTGTCGCTGCAAAAGCTGCGTTATGCAGATTCTTTTGATGATGAATATATATTGGATGAGAATGCGATGGATACCATGATACCAAAGCTGATTCTTCAGCCTTTGGTAGAAAACAGCCTGTATCATGGCGTCAGACTTAAAGGCGAAAAAGGAATCATCCGCATCAGCGTATTTAAAAAAGACGATGGCGTTCATATACTCGTATACGATACCGGAATGGGCATGACGCAAGATCAGATCAGCAAAGTGCTTTCCAGCGTATCATCGGAGGATAATGCACTGAGGAGCTTTGGCCTTAAGGGCACTATCGAACGTATACGTTACTACTGCAACTACCGTGAAACGATACTGATTCGCAGTGAGCCCGGAGAATATACCGAAATCGAAATCATTATTCCAAATCAAAAATAAGAGGTGCCGAATATGTTTAGAGTCATGCTTATTGATGATGAAAAACCCACACGTCTTTTGCTTAGGAATTCGATCGACTGGGCCTCGCTTGATCTTGAGGTTGTAGGAGAAGCGGGAAGCGGCATTGAGGCCATCAACAAAATAGATGAACTGCGTCCGCATATCGTGTTTGTGGATATCTGCATGCCGTTCATGGACGGGATCGAGTTTTCCAAGCTGGCCATCAGCCGGTATCCGAATCTGAAAATCATCGTGCTGACAGCCTTTGACGAGTTTGAGTACGCCCGTCAATGTGTGGGCTTACCGGCCTGCGGCTATATATTAAAGCCCATCGTCCGCGCTGAAATATATGAAATTCTTAAAAAGGTCAGGCAGTCTATTTTTGAAACTGATAAGGATTCAGAAGATTATACTGAAATTGAGCCGACGACCATCAGCAAAATTGCCAAATTCGTCGAAAAAAACTATACCGACTCCAGCCTGAATTTAACGTCAATCGCTCAGATGTTCGGGTTTAACCCAAGCTATTTAAGCCGTCGGTTTAAGTCGGAGGTTGGTAATTCTTTTATTGAGCATCTGACAGAGTGCCGAATGAAAAAGGCAATGATAATGGCCAAAGAGAATCAAAAGATGTTCAGCACGGCAAATGCAGTAGGCATTCCCGACCCTAATTATTTCGGTCGTTGTTTCAAAAAATATACCGGCATCAGCTACTCGGAATACTGCAGACAATTTCAGAACTATCCCGAAATCAGCAGCCACTAGAGAACCAAGAAAGCTACTTGAAATTGGTTTGCTATGACATTCTTTTTTACTCCGTTTTCTCACGCAAGAGATTCCTCGTTATCCTTGTGTCACACTAATTTGCTTTTTCATATTCTTTTTGCCGTTCGTTTAATACATGAAAACGATCAAAGGTAAGTAGGGAGCATCAAAGCCATAAAGATGAATTCACAAAAATGTGGTATACTGACTTAAACAACGAAACGGTGAGTCTTATGGAAAAGATGACAGACAGCTTGATAAAAACGAAACTGTTCAGCGGCCTTGGCAAAGAGGATATAGTTGCGCTTTTGCCGCTTCTTCATTTGCAAATCACTCAGCACGAAAAAGGAACAATACTCGTCAACCTCGATGACACCATCGATTATGTGGGCATTGTGTTAAGCGGGGAGCTTAGTATCTATAAAGAAGATGTTTACGGGCACCTCAACCTGATACGAAAAGCCAAAGCTTATAAGCTGTACGGCATAGAGGTGGCTTGCACGCCAACCCAAATAAGCCCGCTTGTGATATCGTGCTTTTCCGATGCGCAGGTGCTGACATTTCCGTTTCATCTGATCGGATCACCCAGCGTGATTCCCGACCGTCTTCGCTGCATGATGCTGAAAAACATACTCGAACTCGTCGCAAACGTGAACATGCGCCAGTTGTATAAGATTGATATACTGTCTAAAAAGAGCCTGAGAGACCGCATTATTCTCTATCTTTGCTTGCAGTCCAAGCGCAAAAAGACAAAGGAATTTTCGATACCCTTTAACCGGGAAGAATTCGCTGCCTATCTTTGTGTGGACCGCAGCGCGTTGTCTCGCGAACTCGGCCGCATGCAAGACGAAGGTCTGATTCAGTTTGAAAAGAACCGATTTATCATACTCAACGACTTTATCGAACATGAGCCGTCTTAGCGGGCGCACTCTCTTGCTTCTCCGCGCATAATTGCTATGGCGTGCGGCAGCGTACCCGCAATCACGTCAAAGCATTCCTGAACGGCCTTTGGGCTGCCCGGCATATTGATGATCAGTGTGCGCTCCCGCATCACAGACACGCCCCTGCTAAGCATAGCGCGTTTTGTCACTGTCATGCTGAAGGCGCGCATCGCTTCGCTGATGCCCGGCACCAGCCTATGCGCGACTGACAAAGTGGCTTCCGGCGTCATATCTCTTGGCGAAAGCCCCGTCCCCCCCGTTGTAAAGATCACGTCACACAGGTCATTATCCGCAAGCCGCATCATTTCCTCGGCAAGCGTTTCCTTTTCATCGGGCAGCACACTGTAGCTTGCAATCTGGTAACCCTGCTGCCGCAGATTGTCCAGCAAAAACGCACCGCTTAAATCCACGCGCTCTCCTGCTGAGCCTTTGTCGCTCGCTGTGATGACAGCCGCTCTGTAGCTGTTATTCAACATACAATTCGTCTCCCACCGCGATTTTACCACCGCAGATCACCTTTGCAAACACGCCTTCCCTTGGCATAATACAGTCTCCCACCTGATGATAGATTTCGCAGTGCGTGTGGCATTGCTTGCCGAGCTGCGTAATCTCCAATATCACATCGTTGCAGCGAAGGCGCGTGCCCACCGGCAGTGTTTTGAAATCGATGTCTTTTACGAGCAGGTTTTCGCCAAACGCGCCGTCGTCAACATCAGCGCCCTTCAAGCGGAATTCCTCCACGCGATCATAACAAAGCAGGCTGACCTGCCGGTGCCAGTCCCCCGCGTGCGCATCGTTTTTGATACCGTGATTTTCGATCAGCTCACATTCGTTGATATTGATTTTTTTTGTGCCGCGTTTCTCGCTGATACACACAGCCATCACCTTGCCCATACTATCCCCCGATCTGTACCATCCTTCTCGTTTCTGTTGTCTTATCCGCCGCTTCGCAAAACTTATGCTGTCGCGGCTTATTCTCAATCTCATTACGCATTGCGTCGGCCAAATCGCTGTCAGAGATTCCGTTCCTGAGCAGCGGTTTCAACGGCAGACCGTCGTTAAAGCACAAGCAGGGCTTGAGCACGCCGTCCGCTGTCAGCCGGACGCGGTTACAGCCCGCACAAAATGACTCGGATACGGCACTGATAAAGCCGATGCTGCCTTGAAAGCCTGTGAAATCATAATACACAGCCGGGCCGTTTCCGTGCGCGCTTGCCGAGCGCACAGGCTGCCCAAACGTTTCAGTCAGCTTTTTCATTACATCAGCGTTGTTCACGGTGTGAAAATCGCGGCCGAGCCCAATGGGCATCATCTCGATGAACCGCACATCCATCGGCTTATCCTTCGCGAGCGCTGCCAACGCCGCCCAGTCTTCTCCATTGCACGTTTCAACAGGCACGCAGTTAAGCTTTGTTTTCAGTCCCAGCCGCATAGCGAAATCGATCCCGTCCTTGACTTTATCCAGCACGTTAAAACGGGTCAGCCTTTCATAGATCTTTGCATCGAGCGAATCCAAGCTGAAATTCACGCCGGACAAACCGGCCTTCGCCAGCTCTTCTCCCAACTCATGAAACAGCACGCCGTTGGTGGTCAGCGTGACTGTTTTTATGCCGGGCGTTTGTTTGACCATGCGTACAAGCGATGCGATGCCTTTGCGTACCAGCGGCTCGCCCCCCGTGATCTTTATCTTCTCGATGCCAAGCGATGCGCCCGCGTTCACAACCCTCAATATTTCCTCATAAGACAGTATCTCATCGTGGCTGATGCACTCAATGCCTTCTTTGGGCATGCAATAAATACAGCGCAGATTGCATCTGTCCGTAATGGAGATTCGCATATAATCGATTTTTCTGCCGCAGTTATCCAGCATACCTTACCTCATCAACATCAATTCATCTTCGGGGAGCTTAAGCAGCAAGGCCTTCGGCTCTCCGAGAGACAGCCATTTTTCTTTGCCCAGTTCATACCGCAGGAAGACTTCTTCTTTGGTTTTGTCCACCTTCGCCATCACGATGAAGGAAAACATGTCCTCAATGACGCGCGTGACACTGCACGCAATCACGTTCTCGCCTTGCGCATCATCTGAAAGCTCAAAGAAATGCGCGCGAAAGCCCACATACTGCACGTCGTCCGGCACAGGCTTCGTTGACACCAGCGCTTTGTTCCAGTCCTGCGCGAAAAGCGCATGCTCGCCGGTCTTGCGTGCCTTGGAGATGTTCTTACATCCCGAAAGCAGCGCTGTAGAAAGCGTTTGCGGCTTCGTGTACAGATCCTTCTTGCACAACACCTCCTGCGTTTTCCCGTCTTCCATAACGGCGATACGGTCACACAGGCGGTAGACCTCGTCGCGGTTGTGAGACACAAACAGCATCGTGCCCGAAAAGCCTTCGCGCACCCTGATGATCTCGAGCTCAAGCTGCCATTTTAAAAAGCTGTCCAGCGCCGAAAACGGCTCATCCAGCATCAAAAGCAGCGGCTCGCTTGCGAGTATGCGTGCCAGCGCCACACGCTGCTGCTGTCCGCCCGAAAGCTGATACGGATAATGCTTTTCCAGCCCATCCAAATAAAATGCTGAAATCTTGTCTTTGACAACCTCTGCTTTATCACGATCTTTTGGTATCCCACAAGCGATGTTTTGTGCCACCGTCATGTTGGGAAACAGCGCGTAATCCTGAAACAAATAGCCTGTTCTTCGAAGTCTTGCAGGTATATTAATTTTTTTGTCGCTGTCAAACAGCACATGGCCATTAAGCTCGATGCGCCCCTTATCGGGCGTTTCGATACCCGCAATACATTTGAGCGTCATGCTCTTGCCGCAGCCTGAAGCGCCGAGGATTGCCAGCGTTTCGTTGCCGGATTCAAATTCGCTTTTCAGGTGAAAGCGCCCGATTCGTTTTTCGATGTTCACACTTAGCGCCATTGTCTTTTGGTTTCCCTTCTAAAGCGCGAAGCGTTCCTCGTCCACGCATTCATTGCGATAATGGTCACAAATGAAATACCCACGATGATGAGCATCCATTTGTACGCCAAGTCCCAGTTACCGGCCTGCACCGCCGTATAGATGGCGACAGACACTGTCTGCGTTCTGCCCGGGATGTTGCCTGCGAGCATGATGGTCGCGCCGAATTCACCGAGCGCACGCGCAAACGCGAGCACCGCGCCTGCCATGATGCTGGGTATGGAATTGGGCAGCATGATTTTCATGAACAGCGTCCATTCCGTCATGCCAAGTGTGCGCCCCGCATTTAGGAGATTTTGATCAAGCTGTTCAAACGCACCCCTTGCTGTTCGATACATAAGCGGAAACGCCACAACGGCGGACGCGATCACGGCGCCGACCCAAGTAAACACCACAGGCGCGCCTATGTCACTTAAGAACTGTCCAACGAAACTGTTTTTGCCGAATATGATCAGCAGAAAGAAGCCGATGATCGTGGGCGGAAGAACCAAAGGCAACGTAAACAAGCCGTCAACGATCCCTTTGCCCCGCTTTAGTTTCACTGTCAGCCAGGCTGCAAGGATTCCGAGTATGAATGTGAATATGGTGGCGATGAACGCCACTTTCAGCGATAACCAAAGCGGTGAGTAATCCATACTGTCCCTTCTTTCCGTTATGCCGCCATGTCGAAGCCGTACTTGTCAAACAACGCCGCGCACGTGTCGGATTGCAGGAAGTCGATGAACGCCTGAGCGGGCTCTGACAGCTTCGATACCTTGAGTATCGCAAGCGGATAGATGATCTGCTTCACGCTGTCCGCCGGAGCTTCACAGATCACGCTGACCTTGTCCGTGGTGGCCGCATCTGTGGCATACACGATACCCGCGTCTACCTCTCCGCCTTCAACCCACGTGAGCACCTGCCGTACATCTGTGCCGAAGTTCGCTTTGGCTTCCACTCTGTCCTTGATACCAAGAGAGGTCAACACCTCCTGCGCATACTGACCGGCGGGTACGCTGGCCGGGTCACCCATCGCGACGATTTTTACATCGTCCGAGGCGAGATCATCAAAGCCTGTGAGCCCCAACGCAGAATCAGCAGGCACAACCAGCACCACTTTGTTCTCCAGCAGATTGATGCGTGAGCCATCCAGCAGTAAAGACTGCTCTTCAAGCGCATCCATTTGCTTTTGTGCCGCGGACATAAAGACATCCACGGGCGCGCCTTGCTCAATCTGTGTTTGCAGCGCACCGGAAGCACCATAGGCAAACGTAAGTGTCACATTGGGCGCCACCGTTTTATAAGCTTGTGCGATTTCCGCCGATACATCGGTCAGGCTTGCCGCCGCCGCAATTGTCAGCTCAAACGGTTCCCCGGAGACCTCCGGGCTAACTGACTCTTCTGTTGTAGCCATTGCCGACGGCAACGGCGTTTCCGCAGCAGGCGCACTGCAGCCGATTAACGCCAGCACCATACACAGGGCCAGAACGAAGCCAAATCTCTTCTTCATAAAGACCTCTATCTGCGCGATTGCGCAGCTAAATTTATCATCTCCGGGTTTCATAGCGGCCGCTTTTGCCGCCGCTCTTTTCAACCAGATAAATATCTGATATCACCATACCCTTATCTATCGCCTTGCACATGTCATAGATTGTGAGAAGCGCCACGCTGACGCCTGTGAGCGCCTCCATCTCAACACCGGTTTTACCATTGAGTTTGACCGTGCAAGTGGCATCAACAGATAATTCCTGTTCATTTGGCTTAAAATCAACGCTTACCTTTGTGAGCATCAGCGGGTGGCAGAGCGGAATCAGCTCAGGCGTGCGTTTGGCGGCCATGATGCCCGCCACTCTCGCGACGCCCAGCACATCGCCCTTACCTGCCGTACCGTTTTTAACCGCATCAAATGCTTCCCTGCTCATTTGAATGCTTCCTTTGGCGACGGCAATACGCTGCGTCACCTCTTTATCCGATACGTCAACCATCGCGGCGTGGCCTTGCTGGTCGAAGTGAGTCAATCCATTATCCATTTTATTCTCCTACTTCCCAAAACCGCAGCTTGGGAACGTGCATTCGTCACACTTAAGGCAAAGACCGCCGTGTCCCAATCGGGATATATCCCGCACGGTGAGTGCTTCACCCGCCATGATACGCGGCAGCACCAGATCGAATATCGTTCGGCTTGCATACATCACGCATCCGGGCAGACCAAGTATTGGGATGTTCTTATCTCCCGCTTCGTAATACGCCAGCAGAAACATCGCGCCAGGCAGCACCGGGGCGCCGTATGTCACCAGCCTTGCAGATGTGTTTTTTATGGCTGTCGGCGTCGTATCGTCCGGGTCGACGCTCATACCGCCTGTGCAGATAATCAGATCTGCACCCAGGTCGATATAGCCTTGAATCGTTTTTGTAATCTCCGTCGTGTCATCATCGACAATTGTTTTCCCGAGAATATCCACATCGTATTCAGACAGCTTTTCCTCAATCACCGGCCCGAATGCATCGGGTATCCGTTTGTGATACACCTCGCTGCCTGTCACCACAATCGCAGCGTTTCTGTGTTTATACGGCAGCACCTTCATCAGCGGCGTGTGTCCTGCTTCGGCGACGGCGATGTCCATCTTTTCCTTCGCGATCACCAGCGGAATCACGCGCGTACCCGCCAGCTTATCGCCTTTTTTTACGGGCGTGTTGGTGTGGCGCGTGGCGATGATGATTTCCCCCAAAGCATTGATGCGGCAGAGCCGCTCCACGTCCACCTGGAAAACGCCGTCTATGGCGCTGGAAACCTCAATTTTGCCTTCCTTAACATCGGATGCCGTCATGTGTTCGTTTAAGCAGATGGCTTTGAGGATATCCGCCGCTTCGTTCTCATGCAGCATCCCCTCCTGCTTCTCCCACACAAAAAGATGCTCCTTGCCCATCGATAGCAGCACCGGAATATCATCCTGCGTCACGATATGTCCTTTGCGAAAAGCCGGAGCCTTTTTTACATCTTTGATGATTTGGGTCATATCATGACAAAGCACATGCCCCACTGCATCCGTTGTCTTAATTTTCTTCATGTCTTTCTCCCTAGGCCGTCAATATTTAATTCATCATTCGCTTCGCTGCGGATATATTCGTTCTTTCTTTGTTCCGGTCATTAATGGTCTACTCATATTTTGAGCATCGCTTTTGAATGTCACTCAGATTTATGTTTTTCTGATTGTCATATTACCACGGAAATAGATAACCTGTATGTTGCCACAGCAACGTTTCTGCAATGTTAATGAATCACTCAAATAATAAAAAAACCGCTCACTGCGTCTGTGCCGCCAATGAACGGTATGATTTTAAATGTATAAATTGATAATGTCAGATTATCACGATCAGATCATCGGCCATCTGGATTCGTTCTTTATACCCGTCTTCTCAAGAACTTGCATGATTTTATCTTTCGCATTATCGATAACAGCCTGTTCATCCATTGTAAGAATCTCTCTGTCTTTCACGATAAATTTTCCGTCAATAATCACGTTATCCACGTCGCTGCCTTTTGCGGAATAGACCACGAGCGACACGGGATTCGTATTGGGCATCAGCCTTGGATTATTGCAGTCGATCGTGATGATGTCCGCCTTTTTACCAATCTCCAACGAACCGAGCTCGTCTTCCTTTTTCATGGCGATGGCGCCGTTGATTGTGGCCATCTCGATTGCCGTTTCCGCAGGCACCACCAACGGGTCTAGCAGCCTGCCTTTGTGTATAATCGCAGCAAGACGCATCGCGTCGAACATGTCATACGCGTTGTCGCAGGTCGGGCCGTCTGTTCCCAACGCCACGTTGACACCTTCTTCGAACAGCTCGGGCACAAGACAGAACCCTGAGGCCAATTTCGCATTGCTGGCCGGACAGTGAACCACTGTTGATTTGTGCCGCTTAAGCGCCTTCATATCCTCTTCTGTGAGCCATATGCCGTGCGCCATCATCGTTCTGTCCGTTAAAATGCCTGCCGATTCCGCGAATTCTCCCGGCGCCTGCTTGTATTGATCGCGCATGAGCGCCACATCCTGCTTAACTTCACAGAAGTGAATCGCAATACCCATATCGTGCTCTTTGGCTGTTTTGCCAACCTTTTGGAGCATCTCCTTGGTGGTTGAGCCCACAGGACGCGGCCCCAGCCATATATTGATCCGGCCATTGCCGGCGTTCTCGCTTTTTTGTTTCCACTCAATCGCCTGCTTTAAGCACTCGTCGCCGTCTTCCACCATACCTTCGCACATGATGTTATCCCGGCTTGCGTATGTCGCGATATCCATTACCGACTTAGCAAGCACTCCGCGCATGCCGCTTTGTATAACGGCGTCCGTGATGCCATCGAGCCCATAGCGCGATAGCAGCAGTGTTTCCACAAATGTGGTGGTGCCGGATTTGATCATTTCCAGTAAACAGATGTCCGTACTCGCTCTGGCTTCGTCGTGGTTATAGCTGCCCATGAGCCTCCAAATACGCTTCGCCAGAAAATCAATAAGGCTCACGTCATCGGCGCAACCCTTAATCAGCGCCTGTGTCAGATGAACGTGGCCGTTTATAAGACCCGGCATGACGATATGGCCTTTCATATCGTGAAACTCATAGTTCGGATATCGGTGTATAATGTCATCCGTTTTGCCGATATCCACAATCAAATTACCGCTCACCACAATGGCCCCATCGCTGAAAATCCGCCTTTGCTTGTCCACCGTGATGATTGTTGCATTGCCAATGATGTATCCCATATCTAACCCTTTCTTTAAAGCACAGACGTGCAGCAAATCTACTTTCCGTTTTCCTTCACGTCAATATAGTTGTAAAGCGTGAATTTCGATATACCAAAGTACTTCGAAACCTTATCGCCTGATTTGGTAATCAGAAATGCGCCTTTATCCTGCAGGAATTTGATGGCTTTGATCTTATCCTCTCTGTTCATCTGCGAGACCGGCTTGTTGACAAGCTTCACGGATTGCTCAATCAGCTCACTCAGCAGGCCATTCACACCCTTCGTGATCTTCTCGGGCGCTTCTTTTTCGTCTTTGGTCTCAATCAGACTTTTAAGGGAATAGTCCATCATGATGAAATTTGTGATATCATAGTTAATTGCAAAAATGCCCACCACCTTATCATCGTTGTTCCTTATGTAAATCGTGGTGGATTTGAGCACCCGCCCGTCCTCAGTCTGTGTCAGATAATTGATTCTGTCCTGAAGCTCCTCGGGCTTTTTGCCATGCGCCTCCAGAACGACTCTTGACGACCCGTCGCCAACCTTGCGTCCTGTCACATGTCCATTTTCTATAAATATGATCGTGTGTTCCGCATCCTCGGTCAGATCGTGAATGACAACCTCACAGTTTTCGCCAAAATGGCCTGTGATGCCCTTCGCAAGCTGAACCCAAAATGGCCTGAAGAACGCTTTATCCATACCAAACCCCTCTAATGCATATAATTGATTTTACCAGTAATATGTATTATGATACGATATTTTACCATTTATCGCAACTATCCGCCAATGTTAAATCATATGTCATATGCATCGGCCACATCTTGCCTTATCTGCTTGTGTATCTCCCGTGCCGTTTTTGATGCGGCGACGCCGCCCTTGGCTGTTTCTTTGAGCTCAAAAGGCAGTGCTCTGCCTACCTCTTTCATGGCTTTAACGACCTCATCCAGCGGTATCACGCTGGTGATGCCGGCAAGCGCCATATCTGCCGCAGAAAACGCGTTGGCGACGCCCATCGCGTTTCGTTTGGAGCAAGGCACTTCCACCAGTCCCGCCACAGGGTCGCACACGAGCCCCAGTATGTTTTTAAGCGCAATGGCCGCCGCGCTTAAGCAAGCAGGCACATCGCCGCCGGACATTTGCGTTAACGCCGATGCCGCCATAGCGGATGCCGCTCCAATCTCTGCCTGACAGCCGCCTTCCGCACCGCTGATGGTCGCGTTGGTTGCGATGATAATGCCAATAGCCGACGCGTTAAAAAGCGCACTGATGACCACGTCATCGCTGAGCTTGCGCTGTTCCTGAACGGCAATGAGACACCCCGGCACCACGCCGCACGCACCCGCCGTGGGGCAAGCGACAATGCGCTTCATGCGCGCGTTTTCCTCCGTCACTGCCAGCGCATAGGCCGTGGCGCGGCATAAAATATCTCCGCTCAATGAGTTGCCGTTTGCCGCGTAGTCATACATTTTGGCAGCGTTTTTGCCGATCAATCCGCCGATTGACGGCATTGTCGAGCTAATACCCGCGGAAATGTTGGTTTTCATCACACTGAGAGTGGCTTTCATTTGCCCAGAAACCACATCCAAGTCCACTTCCTGACGCTCCGCCTCATGCAAAGCCGCCAAAGCCGAAATGCTTAAAGCATATTGTGTCGTTTTCTCTTCGATATCCTTTTGACTCTTGTATTGATACTTAAACATGGCGGCTCCTTAATATAGCTGGGGTATATAGATCACATACATGTCATCCAGGCATCGGATACTCTGCACAATCTCCGGCGCGATGGTCTGATCCGTTTCGAGTATCATATAAGCACGTCCATGCTTGCCCTGCCGGTACATGTTCATGCTCGCAATATTGATATGGTTGTCGGCAAGTATTTTCGCCACACTGAGCACAGCGCCCGGCTTATCCAGATGATCCACAATCATTGTGTTGTATTGCAAACTGATTTCGAGATCCGTTTTATTAATCCGCTTCACAACGATGTTGCCGCCACCGACAGATACACCGCTGACGCTCATTTCGGCTCCATCTGCACTGCGCATCTCAAACTTCACAAGATTCGCTTCGGATACGGTTTCTTCCTCCACCGCAAACTGATAAGAAAGCCCGTTTTCCTTGGCGGTGTTGAGCGCATATGTGAGCTGTTCGTCATCCGGCGATATGCCAATGAGACCGCCCACGAGCGCTTTGTCTGTACCGTGACCGCGCAGTGTGGCCGCGAACGAGCCGTATACGTGGATGACGGCATCGGCAATAGGCTTGTTGAAGATCGCCCTCGCGGCATTGGCAAGACGGCACGCGCCCGCCGTATGCGAGCTGGATGGCCCGATAATAATCGGGCCAATAATATCGAATACGCCAAAATTGCTCTGCATAGCCCCTCACCTCAAATCCTTATGCGCTGAGCACCTCCGAAAACGGCTCTCAGCCAGCAAAAATGTTTATCGTTGGAAGCACTGATTAAGCCCTCGAATACTTACCATACCACACGATATCACGGTAGTTCTTGGTATCCGTATCGCCCTCCGTGCTAAACACCAGCACACAAGACGTTTCATCCAGCCCGATCTGCTTTGCAAGCTCCGGCTGTCTTTTCATGATCTCGTCCACAAACCCTGTGCCGATCGCGCCGGATTCTCCCGCTACAACGTGCTCATCGCTGCCCAACGGGTTACCGAGTATGCGCATGCCGTCGGCGGTCAGCACATCGTCGCACGAGAAGAACCCATCCGCGAAATTGCGGATGATCTCCCATGATATCGGATTGGGCACGCCGCACGAAAGCCCCGCCATGATGCTGTCCATATCGCCATCGACGCTGGACGCGCTGCCGTCGTTTTTGAGACCCGATTCATAATAGCAAGCCGCCTGATGCGGCTCGAGTATGTATATCTTCGGACACTTGTCCTTGTAGTGGTTTGCGATGACGGCAGTCATAGCGGCTGCCATCGAACCCACACCCGCCTGCAGGAAGACGTGAGTGGGGACGCAATCTCCAAGCTGCACGATCGCCTCATAGCCCATCGTGGCATAGCCCTGCATCACCCATGCGGCTACCTGCGCGTCGCCTTCGCTCGCAGTATCCAGCACGACCTCCCAACCCTTCTGCACCGAAAGCCTGTTAACCTCGCGAACGCACCAGTCGTAGTTGTCGTCCGATACGATGACTGTGCCGCCAAGGTTTTCAATCGCGTCGATCCTGTCCTGCACAGTGCCTTTTGGCATATACACGATGGATTTTTGATTGAACTCAGCCGCTGCCCACGCGACGGATTTGCCGTGATTCCCGTCGGATGCCGCCGCAAACACAAGGTCACCGAGCTTTTGCTTCACCTCGGCGGATTTGAGAGTCTCAAAATCCACCTCGGTGATATCCTTGCCAAGCTTTTTGCAGATGCTGTTTGCCACAGCGTATGCCCCGCCTAAGAGCTTAAACGCCTTTAGATTGCCGCGCTTGGATTCGTCCTTGACGTACATCCTTTTTAGCCCCACAGACGCAGCGAAAGCATCAAGGCTCACGAGCGGCGTTTGGTTGTACTTCTCTCCCATCGATTGATGGAAGCGATACACCTTGGCGACCTCGCTTTCAGAGAACATCTCTGTTTCTTTGGTAAACGCACCCGTCTTCTTGCCGTTCGGCGCGTATTTGATGAACGCCATATCTTAAGCCTCTGCCACTTTCTTGTTGAACGCTTTGATCATCTCATCAATCTCTTCCGTGTGCTTCGTGATGTCTGTCCAGTAGCTGTCGTCTTCCCACTGCGCAACGATCTCGCCATATGTCTTGCCCTGCTGCTCCACCCAAGTGTAGTACTTTAAGTTGTGAACGGCTTTTCTGTCGTAGTAGTTAAGCTCCTTGATGTAATCGATATTGATGCCGTCGAAGTATCGCGCGCTCACTTCGTGTGCCGCAAATGTGTCGAACTTGCCGTGCTCCTGATTGAGCTCTGTTAAGCGGCTCTCATACATGTCGATAGAATCTGTCAGAATTGTGACCAGCACGTCGTTCTCCTTGAGCTCAAAATACTTCGCGTATTTAATCGCCGCGACAATATTGGCCGCACCGGAAATGCCGACCCAGCTTAATTTGTCGATCACGTCGCTCTTGACGCCCTTCTCCTTAAGCAGCTTAAGGCCCTCCTCCTCATTGAACATTCTGACCCACTGCATCGCTATTTCGTCGTCCACCGCAACGGCCACGTCCGTGTTCTTGACATTGTGTATCCACGGGATGTGTTTATCACCGATGCCCTCGATACGGTGCGCGCCAAAGCCGTTGTTATAAATCGTGGGGCACTGCAGCGCTTCGGAGGCCACAATGCGGCTTTTGGGGAATATTTTCTTGAGATAATCGCCCGCCGCGATGGTGCCGGCCGAGCCCGTGCAGCTGATATAACCATGGAAGCTGGACTTCTCGTTCATCACCTGCTTAAGCACTCCTTCAATCGCTGTGCCGGTCACTTCGTAGTGCCACAGATAATTGCCAAACTCTTCAAACTGGTTGAATATCATAAGATCCTGGCCGGAATTGCGAAGCTCCCAGCACTTGTCGAAAATCTCTTTCACGTTGCTTTCTGTGCCCGGCGTTTTGATGGTCTCACCCGCCACGGTTTCCAGCCATTCGAAACGTTCCTTGCTCATGCCTTCGGGCAATATCGCGATGGAATCACACGCGAGCAGAGAAGAATCGTAAGCGCCGCCGCGGCAATAGTTGCCTGTGGACGGCCAGACGGCCTTCTGAGTGGTCGGGTCGAACTGGCCTGTGACGAGCCTCGGCACGAGGCAGCCAAAAGCCGCGCCCACCTTGTGTGCGCCGGTCGGGAACCATTTGCCGCTTATTGCCACGATTTTTGCCTTCACGCCGGTCAGTTCCTCAGGCAGCTCGATATAATTAACATCACCAAAGCCGCCGCCCTTTTCCACCGGCTCGTTATGCCATGAGATTCTGTAAAGGTTGAGCGGGTTCACATCCCATAGCCCCACATCCTTCAATTGGGCTTTGATGCCATCATCTATAAGATCGGGGTTTTTCATCTCCGCGATAGTCGGAATCACAATGTTTCGCTCCTTGGCGCGCTGAACCGCTCTTTGCTGCCGTTTTTCGTCAACTGTCAAATCGATCTGTGTGTACTTACTCATGATTCTCTCCTTTGATTCTTTTCAGAATTATTTATGTGCGACGCTAAGCATTGGTTTGCCGCGTTTGATAAACTGTCCTCTTGCCTTATCTCCGATATACGCGTTGTCCTTGACGATGACCTCTCCGCGCGATATCACGCAGTCCACTAAGCATTTGAGCTCTATGCCCTCATACGGCGTGTAGTCCACGTTTTCATGGAGCCTGTCGTGCGTGATCGTCTGCGATGAATTCGTATCCATGATGACGATATCCGCGTCGCTGCCTTCCCTTATCACACCCTTTTTGGGATACATGCCAAACAGCTTAGCAGGGTTGGTCGCGCAGAGCTGGGCAAACTGAATGGCGGATATGCGGCCTTTCATCACGCCCTCGGAGAATATCAGCGGGAATCTTAGCTCCACACCCGGCATGCCATTGGGGCACTTGGTGAAGTCGTCCTTGCCCATCTTCTCCTTAAGCTTTATATCGAATGGGCAATGATCCGTCGCGACTGTGTCTATATCCCCATTTGCGATGTCGTCCCAAAGCAGCGCGTTGTTGGCTTCGTCTCTTAGCGGCGGGCTCATCACGTATTTCAGAGCGTCTTCTCTCTCGTAATATGTGTCGTTCAGCAGCAGATACTGCGGGCACGTTTCCACAAATGTGTTTTTGATTCCGTTCTGCTTTCCCAGCTTAATGTACTGCATCCCCAAGTGATTGGACAGATGTACGATATAAAGCGGCGCGTCTCCCGCGATTGCAGATATTTGCATGACGCGGCTCACGGCTTCGGCCTCACACGGCTCCGGCCTGCTGATGGCATGGTACTTAGGCGCTGTGCAGCCCGCTTCCACCAGTTCGCGCCTTCGGATGTTCACCACACCATCGTTCTCGGGATGCACGGCGATCATGATGCCAAGCTTCTTGGCGCGCTTTAAAACCTCATAGATGTCCTCGTCACTCATCTTAAAGCCATAGGTCATGTATATCTTATGGCTTGTGATGCCCTGTTCTATCAACGTCTCCATCATAGCAAGCACGTCTTCGTCCACATGCTGAATCACGCCGTGAAAGCTGTAATCGATCACAGCCTTATCTTTTGCAAGCTTGTGATAGTGATTGATCTGATGATCGAGGCTGCACCCCTTTGGCCCAAAGCCCAAGTGATCCACGATTGTGGTGGTACCCCCGCAGGCTGCCGCGATGGTGCCGGTAAAAAAATCGTCCTGCGCCACAGCGATGCCCACATCAAGGTTCATGTGCGTATGCACATCGATGCCGCCGGGCAGCACGTACTTTCCGGCTGCGTCAATAATTTCGGCGTCAGAAAGACCGTCGCCGATTTCGGTGATAATGCCATCCTTAATCAGTATATCCGTCTCAATCACACTGGTTTCCGTGACCACACGTCCGTTTTTAATGACCACTTTGCAATTCCTGCTTTCTGCGTCGTTGTGACCAAAACGCCCTTCTTTAAGGGATCATAAATCCGGCGTCTTCCTTAATGGCTTTTATAAACGCCCTATACTCATCAGAAATCCGCTCATCGTCTACGCGGCATGCGAAAGCTTCGCCGTTTTCGTCTCTGACCAGCACATTCTCACAATCGATAAACAGCACGCCCTTGTTGGTGCTGTCTTTAAAGCCTTCCTCGTCCCAGAACAGCGTGAATTTATCCTTATACGGCAGCCCAGAGTGCGGGCAGAAAAAGCCGCAGTTGCCGCATTCGTTGCACATGCCGTCTATATGCACGATCTGAGGTTTGCCGTTCACCCTTAAGCCCACGTTGGCTCTGTTGGGGCATACGTCACAGCACACCTCGCAGACAACGTCACACCCCAGGCATCTGGCGGCGTCGCTTTGACCCTCGCATTTATCCTCCAGTACCGCTTTGGCGGCTCGGATATCATCCTCGCAAACGTTTCTCTCAATGCGTTTGAAGTCGTGCGCAATGCCAAGCTTAGAAAGAATATCTTTGGTGATGCGCTTGCTGTCCGCCAGCGCCTGAACGATCGTCGCCGCGCCGCTTCGGCAATCGCCCGCGACGTAAACACCGTCAATACTCGTTTCATAGCTACTGCTCACATCCGCATAGCCTCGATTGTTTTGCTTGACACCGCGCTGTTCAAACGCAGCTGTGTCCACACGCGCGCCCACCGCGCTGATCACCGTATCAAAAGCAAGTGTCTTGGTTTCGCCTGTGGAAACCACCTTGCAGCGTCCGTCAACATCTCTCTCTCCCAGTGTCATCACTTCCACTGTCAGCACGCCATCTTCATAAGACACGGGAGCCAGCAGCTCTAAGAATTCGATGCCGTCCGCAAGCGCGAGCTGTTTCTCCTCGATCTCGGCGGGCATGAAATCCTTCGTCCTTCTGTATACGATGCTCACCTGGGGTGAGCCAACCGCCCGTTTCGCGGCACGTGCGCAGTCCATCGCGACATCGCCGCCGCCGATCACCGCGATTGATTTTCCAAGGTTTATAGCGCAATCGCAGGCCTTGGATTTCTCCAGAAAATCCAGCGCATCCAGCAGCTTATCGCCGCCCGTTTTCACGGGACAAGCGCCCTGCTTCCACGCGCCTGTCGCAATGATGATAAAATCATAGCTCTTCTTGAGCGCCTCAATATCAAAATTCTCGTCCGCATTAAAAACGAACTCAACACCCGTTTTCACGGCCATCTCATAATCGGCTTTGATCGCCTGCTGTGGAATGCGAAAACCCGGAATCACATATTCAATGATGCCCATGGGCTTGTCGCGTTTTTCAAACACAGTCGCAGACACACCGTTGCGCCGCAAATACACGCCTGCCGCGATGCCCGCAGGGCCCGCGCCGATCACCGCCGCTTTTTTCTCCGTCTTCAGCGGAACGGGCCTTAAACTATCGATATATTTGCGCTGTGCATTCTGCACAGCGAGCTTCTTTGCATTTCTGACTTGCAGCGGCTGATCATAATCGATGCGTGTGCATTTGCTCTGACACACATGGCTGCAAATCTCGGCTGTGACAGCGGGCGCCGCGTTGTCGATGGCGATAATTTCAAACGCTTTGTCGTATTCGCCCTTGGCGACCATCTGCAAATACTCGGGTATCTGCTGCTCGATCGGGCAGCCGCCGTCTTTGCACGGCGCTTTGAAGCAGTCAAAAAGCGGAAGGCTTGAATCTGTCTTTCTCGACTTGACCTCTCTTGCGTCTTTTTGAATATGCTTATCATCAAGCACGCTGTCGGCTAATGCATTCAGCGCGTCCATGTCAATTCTGTCGCCCTCGAACACCACTGTCTCAGCTTTTCTGCTGAGCTGCCAAGCCCGCGCATAGCCGCCCGGCTTCAATATTGTGGTCGCAAACGTGATGGGCTTGATGCCCGTTTTCAGTATCTTTTCGACGTTAAAATAATCCGCACCGCCTGAATATGATATGGGCAGCGCACCGTCAAAGTGGTTGCTTAAGCTTCGTGCCACATTGATGCTCAGCGGGAACAACGCCCGTCCCGACATATACATAAACTCGCCGGGCAGCTCGTCGTTTTTAATCATCACAGGGAATGTGTTTGACACCTTCACGCCAAACGCGAGGCCACCCTCTTTGGCTGTTCTCATGAGCTTATCGATCAGCACCACAGCATCCTCGAACTTGAGATCCTGCTGGAAATGCCTGTCGTCAAACGTCACATAACCGTATCCGAGCTTATCCAAAATATCACGCACAAAGTCGTACCCGAGCAACGTCGGGTTGACCTTGATATACGTGTCCATTTTCTTGACTGTGAGGAAATAATGCGCGATCTTCTCGATCTCCTCCGGCGGGCACCCATGCAGCGTCGAGAGCGTGATCGATGAGGATACACAGGGAGAAACCTTTTCTATATCTTCCGCCGTTACGTTATGGAACCGATTCAGGTTGTCCAGCAAATACGCCTTGCACTTGGACCAGATGTCCGTGCCGCTCGCATCGGCCATGTTGTTGATATATGTATCGATCTTTTCGGAAGTGATGCCCTCGAAGTCGTACCCCACGCTCATATTGAAAAGACAATCCGTCTTGTCGCCAAGGCCGAATTCCTTCATCGCAACATGCACGGCAAACCAACCCTTTATATATTCCTCATACGCCTGCTGCACCGTGAGTTCGGTTGACCATTCGCAGTTGTACCCTTCGTCCTCCGCGTTGATGCAGGGGCGTGGAATGCATTTGCGCAGGTCTTCCCCGTCCATCGTCTGCACGGTTTTGAGCTCCATGAAGCGAAACCCCGCCACGTAAGACGCCACGAGGTTTTGTGCAAGCTGTGTGTTCGGCCCCGCCGCAGGCCCCAATGGGCTGCTCAATTCCTGACCGAGAATAGTCACAGTTTTTCCGGACTCATTTTTATAGAATTTATTCTTATTTACACCGAATACGCTGTTCTTGCTGCGGTACTCTTCCAGCATCCATCCGATCAGCTGTTCAAACGGCATCGGTGTCATAATCTCACTCATGATGGGCCCCCTGTATCTAAACGTTCGTCACTCAAACTCTTTTCCAGAAATCGATTGCGATTTCACGCGTCTTTTTCATCACTTTGCGTTCATCCACCGTCACGATCTCGCGATTCTTCATCACAAACTCGCCGTTAATCATGGTCGAGACAACACTTCTCCCCATCATGCCGAACAAAATATGGGAGGCGATATTGTCCGCCGTGATGGGCGTCGGCGCATCATAATCCACGACAATGATATCCGCCAACGCGCCCTTTTTGATGATACCAAGCGGTTTTTCGAAATGTCGCGCGCAAATTGCCGCATTGTTTTTTAGCAGCATCTGCGCGGTCTCGCCCCAAGCGACGCTGGGATCGCCCATGTTGTGCTTGTGCAATATATTCGCCACCTTGAACGTTTCAAGCATGTCCGTGGTGTAGCCGTCTGTACCAAGCCCCATCAATATGCCTTTATCCATCATCTGAAGCACGGCGGAGCATCCCACAGCGTTGCCCATGTTGGATTCGGGATTGTGCACCACCATGGTATCCGTATGCTTCAAAATATCCATCTCGCGTCCGTTGATATGGATGCAATGCACGGCGAGTGTTTGCGAGCCCAAAATCTTTGCGTCAAAAAGCCGTTCCACCACGCGCTTGCCGTACTTCTCCAAGCTGTCGTAGAGGTCGTCTATGCCTTCTGCCGCATGAACGTGAAATCCTGCCCCGTTTGCTGCCACCACGCATTTTTCCAGTGTTTTATCAGACAGCGTGAATGATGCATGCAAGCCAAACAGCCCCTTGATCATATCATTGTCTTGTTCATTTGCGTATTTAATGAAATCGGCATTTTCTTTAATGCCCAGCTCCGCAATTTCCTTCCCGTCTCTGTCGGAGACCTCGTAGCAAAGCGATGTGCGCACGCCTAGCTTCTTCGCGACATCCGCAATGGTGAACAAGCTGTCCGGCACGTGCCCCGCGCTCGCGTGATGGTCGTATACCGTTGTCACGCCGTTTTTAATGCCTTCAATATACGTGGCGTACGCGCTGTACTCGATTTCGGGCAATTGGAGCGCCCTATCGACGCGCCACCATAAATTTTCAAGTATCTGCGAAAAGTTCTTGGATACCTTGCTGTCCTTTAATATCATGCCGCGCGCAAACGCGCTGTAGATATGGCCGTGCGTATTGATAAGCCCCGGCATAATCACACGCCCTGCGGCGTCATAAAACGTACCCTGCGGATATTTTTGCTTCATCTCCTGCGTTGTGCCAAAATCCGCAATCACATTTGCGTCCACAACGACGCAGCCGTCCTCAATCAGCGGGCATGTCTCATTCTGAGTGATCAATTTTCCGTTGCCAATCAGTATCATAACCGTATCCTTTCCTCTTGTTATGGCACAATAACCGTTCCCGTTTTGCCGGCAAGCCCGTCTATCAGGCCTTCAAGCGACGTGATAAGCGTCTTGCACGAGGGCTTTTCCGTCACGACACGCATTGCCGCCCTAACCTTTGGAAGCATGGAGCCTTTGCCGAATTGATCCTGCTCGATGTATTTTTGAGCCTGCTCACAAGTGAGCTTGTCGAGCCATTGTTCGTCTTCTTTGCCGAAGTTGAGCGCCACTTTTTCCACTGCTGTCAGTATAACAAAATAGTCCGAATCAATCAATTTTGCGAGTTTAGCGCTCGTGAAGTCCTTGTCGATAATCGCCTCCACACCTTTTAAGCGATTACCGATCAGCTTAACGGGAATGCCCCCGCCGCCGCAAGCGATGACCACCTGACCCGCTTCCAGCAACACTTTGATCGTTTCGCTTTCCACGATGTGCTGTGGCTCAGGCGACGCGACCACCTGCCGGTAGCCCTTTGGATACTTGACCAACTGCTCACCCATCTGACGGCGCTTCTCGGCTTGCTCCTCCGTTAAATAGAGGCCGATGGGTTTCGTCGGTTCTTGAAAAGCCGGGTCATCCGGGTCGACGATGACCTGTGTGATCACCGTCGATACCGGTATTTCCAAACCCTGATTCAATAGCTCCTCACGCAGCATATTCTGCAGATCGTAACCGATGTATCCTTGCGTGATGCTCACGCACACGGACATCGTAAAATCATCGATCTCATGATCGATTTTATAGGTGTCGAAGCAATCGGTTACGAGGCCGACCTGCGGACCGTTGCCATGCGTGACCACAACCTGATAGCCGTCTTTCACAAGCTCCACGATTTTTTTGCTTGTTCTTCTGACGGCCACCATCTGCTCCGACAGGCTTTCTCCCAAAGCATTGCCCCCAAGGGCAATGACTATTCTTTTATTCACGTGTGATCATCCTATCCATCTTGTAGATGCTTTGCTGATTAAATTGCCTAAAACGGCAGCCGGATCTTTCACCTTGCCAAGCAGTATCATCGCGGCGATGATATACGGCTTGTTGCCGGCTTCTTTATAAAGCGGTATTCTGTATCTGTCGAACACGCTCGCGGCCACCTCGCCCTGTTCGCAGGACACGCCGGTGATATCAGCGGGCAGGCAGTGCAGATACAGTGCCTTCTTATCCTTCGTCAGGCTCATCATCTCTTCTGTACATTCCCAATCCTTATGCTGCGCGTTCTGAGCCAGCAGCTCTTTCTCCAGCGCTTTGATACCATCAAAATCGCCGTTGCCATACATGACCGTTCTTTTCTCCATCGCGGCGAACGGTGCCCAGCTCTTGGGATACACGATGTCGGCATCCTTGAACGCTTCGCTCATGCTGTTTGTCCTGGTGAAGCTGCCGCCTGAAGCCGCCGCGTTCTTCTTCGCGACCTCTTCCACATCACTCATCACTTCGTAGCCTTCGGGATGCGCCAATGTCACGTCCATGCCAAAGCGCGTCATGAGACCGATCACGCCCTGCGGCACCGAAAGCGGCTTGCCGTAAGACGGCGAGTACGCCCATGTCATGGCGATCTTCTTACCTTTTAAGTTGTCCACGCCGCCGAATTCCTTAATTATATGCAGCATATCCGCCATGGATTGCGTCGGGTGGTCGATATCGCACTGGAGATTGACCAGCGTGGGACGTTGTTCGAGCACGCCGTCTTCATAGCCCTGCTTCACGAAGCCGGACACGTCGCGCATGTATGTGTTGCCTTTGCCGATATACATATCGTCGCGAATGCCGATCACGTCCGCCATGAACGATATCATATTGGCCGTTTCGCGCACCGTTTCGCCGTGGGCGATCTGCGATTTTCCTTCGTCCAAATCCTGCACGGTGAGTCCCAGCAGATTGCAGGCGCTCGCGAAGCTGAAGCGAGTGCGTGTGGAGTTGTCTCTGAAAAGAGATATTGCAAGGCCGCTGTCAAAGATTTTCGAGGAGATGTTGTTCTCTCTCATTTTGCGAAGCAGCTCGGCGACCTGAAAAACGCCCTGTATTTCATCATCAGACTTTTCCCATGTCAGGAAAAAGTCATTTTCGTACATATCCTTTAATTGAAGCGCCTTTAATTCTTCTATCATTTTATTCATATCGTTCATTTCGCTATTCCTCCGTTATTTGTCTCTTTTTTTATAGCATTCGGGCAGCGCCGCGTATACAGCCGCACATTTCACGAGATCGGCCTTCCATGTCTTTTCATTGGGCGCGTGCGCCTGCGCTTCTTTACCGGGTCCAAAGCCGATACACGGAATGCCGTATCGGCCCATGATAGAAACGCCGTTTGTGGAGAACGTCCATTTGTCCACGACGGGTGTGCCATACATGCCTTCATACGCCTCCACCATGGAAAGCGTGGTGATGTGATCCGCCGGAGACACCCATGTCGGGAAATAGCAGTCCGTGGGATACACAAGACCTGTGTAAGCCGGTCTGTCGTATTTGTACATCGATACAACTGCGTTGTATTTCTGCACAGCGGGCAGCGCGCTGATCTCTTCGAGTGCGGACTGATAGGTTTCACCGTCCGTCAAACGCCTGTCAATCGAAATGGCGCAGCTGTCTGCCACCGCGCAGCGCGACGGTGATGTATAGAATATTTCGGATACCGCCAGCGTGCCTTTGCCTAGGAACGCGTCGAAATGCAGCCGCTCATTGAGCTCCTTAACTTCGGAGATGATCTCCGCCATTTTATATATCGCGTTGTCACCTCTTTCGGGCGCCGAGCCATGGCATGAAATGCCCTTGACATCCACGCGAATCTCCATGCGGCCGCGCTGGCCTCTGTATATGTTGCCGTCAGTCGGTTCCGTGATCACCACAAATTCCGGCGTCACCTTGTCTTCGTTGATGATGTATTGCCAGCAAAGACCGTCGCAGTCTTCCTCCTGCACCGTGCCGGCGACGAGCACCGTATAGCCCGCAAGCAACCCTAAATCCTTCATGATCTTTGCGCCGTATACCGCGCTCACGATGCCGCCCAGCTGATCCGAAGCGCCCCTGCCGCCAATCTCTTCATCGTTTTCAAAACCCGCGTACGGGTCGAATTCCCAATTGTCTCTGTTACCGATTCCCACCGTATCGATGTGCGCATCATAGGCGATGATCTTATCTCCGTCACCCATATATCCGAGTATGTTGCCCATGTCATCGATAACAATTCTGTCGAATCCAACAGCTGTCATTTCCTGTTTGATGCGCTGAATGACCTTTTCTTCTCCCGCTCTCTCTCCGGGAATCGCGATTAAATCTCGCAGAAACTTCGTCATTAGTTTTTCATATTCACCGGCTTTTTGTTTGATCAATGTAAAATCCATGATGGTGCTCCTTATTTCCTTGTATAATTTTAATGAGACAACCAAAGGCTTGCCTCATTCCATACTGAAGTTTATTTTACTACGATGTAATAAATATTTTAAATACAAAAACTTTTTAATTATCAAACTATTTTTATGATTTGAATGTAACACCAATCCATATATTTGTCAAGAGACAGACGCTTGGTCAATATCACAAAAGTTTGCACATTGTCAGCCACAGCGCTTTGGATTAAAATGAAGCTGAATTCTTATATACGAGGAGACAATAAATGCTTATAGAACGTATTCCGGAATTGATAAAACAGAACAAAGCAGTGGCGCTCGTGACCGTCACGGCAGCGTGCGGCTCCACCCCTGCCGAGGTTGGCAAGGAAATGCTTGTGGATGCGTCCGGCAACATTGGCGGCACCATCGGCGGCGGCAACCTAGAATTTGTCTCGGTCAAAAAAGCGCAGGAAAGCATCAGCCGCGGCTTTAGCCATGCCGTGCAGTATGATCTTAAAAAGGATCTTGGCATGGAATGCGGCGGTCATGTAGAAATATTCATCAAGGTCTACATGCCGACCACACAGCTCGTGCTGGTAGGCGCGGGGCATATCGGCCAGGCAATGTATCAGTATGCAAAGGTCTTGGGGTATGATGTGGTCGTGGTGGACGACAGAGCCGAAGTCGCCTCGAATCAGCACTATCCGGATGCCAAGAGCATACACGTCGGCGATATCGCAGAAGAATGTGAGAAGCTTCGCTTTGCGCCCGAATCCACCTATGTGGTGATTGCCACACGCGGCCACAAGTGCGATGAAGTCGCGCTATATCACCTTATACAGAAGAATCCAAAGTACATTGGCGTGATCGGCAGCCGGAACAAGGTGGCGGTCATGATGGAAAATCTACGGCAGCAGGGCATTTCGCAGGAAAAGCTGGATGCCGTCTACTCCCCTATCGGCATCGCGTTGGGCGGTGGGCAGCCCGCCGAAGTGGCACTGAGCATCATCAGCGAAATTCTGCTTGTGAGAAACGAAGGAACGCTCGCGCACATGAAATCAAGGTGACAATTGCACAGCAGCTAAGGAAATAAAAAGGCCGGACGCTTCATTCGAAGTGGCCGGCCGCTTAAAAAGTCTTTATCTTGCTCCTTTGTCATACGGAATGCCTTCAGCCCTTGGGGCCTGAGATTTCTTGGAGCTGAACACAAGCACGATCAAGGTTGCAACATACGGTATCATCTTATAGAAATAACCGCTGATCGGCAGACCAGCAAGGAAAGGCACAGCCGAATATGTCGCCGCGATTGTTTTCATGAGGCCGAAAAACAACGCTGCGCCCGCAATCCTATACGGTTTCCACTGCCCGAATATCAGCACCGCCAAGGCAAGGAAGCCGTATCCCGACACAGTGGCGTTAAAGTTCGTCGAGGTGGTGACCACAAAAATCAATCCGCCGAGACCCGCCAGCGCGCCCGAAATCATCACGCCTGCATAACGCATTTTGTAAACGCTGACGCCCACCACGTCCGCCGCCTGCGGATGTTCGCCACACGCGCGCATACGTAGACCGAACTTCGTCCGATACAAAACGATAGCCGCAATGATCAATATGACCACACCGAGATACGTCGTGATATAGGTGTTCTGGAAAAACAGGTTCCCCAGAACGGGTATGTCCCCCAGAACGGGGACTTTGTCGATCCGGAACGTATTGGTGAAATTGATCTGCTGCACACCGGACGGCTGGATCATTCTCGCCAAAAATATGGCGAGCGCGGGAGCCAGCAGATTAAGAGCCGTACCGCTGATCGTCTGATCGGCCTTCATGTTGATAGACGCATATGCGTGCAGCAGCGAAAAGACCGCGCCAGATACCATCGCAACAACGACGGCGAGAAGCAGCAGCATTTGACCCGACATCGTATCCTGCATTATGCTGATAAAAAGGATACTGCAAAAACCGCCCGCAACCATAATACCTTCCAGCGCAATATTGATCACGCCGCTGCGTTCTGAGAACATGCCACCTAGCGCCACCACGAGCAACGGAATAGTAAAGAACATTGTCTGTTGAACGAGAAAATAAACGAGATCCACGATCAGTCACCTTCCTTTCGTGTGCGTATTCGCTTAAGCACGCTGCGCAAAATGAGTGCAAACGCGGCAAAGTAGATAATCACCGCTGTGATAATATCGATGATTTCCGGAACGAAGCCCGCAAGCTGCATATATGAGCCGCCGATGGTGATATATGCGATAAACAGACCGGCAAAAAGCGTCCCGATGGGATGCGACATGCCAAGCAGCGCCACCGAAATACCGGTAAAGCCTTCAACAGCCAACACATCCTCCACGGCGATATATTTGCCGCTGCCCGCAAGATACAGCAGTCCGCCGCCGATGCCCGCGAGCGCGCCCGAGATCAGCATCGACATCACGATGGCTCTTTTCTCGTTGATGCCCGCATAACGGCTTGCGTATCGGTTGAAGCCGCAGGCCTTAAGCTCGTAGCCAAACGTGGTTTTGTTGAGCAGTATGTAAATCACGATCGCTATGATAATGGCAATAACGATACCGCCATTGGCGCTGGAGCCGGGGAATAGCTGATCCAATCCCAATTTGGGTACGTTCGCCGTTTCAGCCACTGTCATTGAACGGTTTGTCAGCTGGTTATAAACGGTTCCCTTCACCATCCAGTTCACCAGATACATACCGATGTAGTTGGTCATGATGCACGATATGACGATGTTCACATTACGGTAAGCCTGCAGCAAACCGGGCAGCAGCGCCCATAACGCACCAAATACCATGGCAGCCAGCAGCGCAACCACCCATTGGAATGAGCCAAGTCCGGTACCCAGCACACCCACAAGAACCGCCCCAAAAGCGCCCATGATAAACTGACCGGAAGCACCGATATTAAAGAGGCTCGTGCGGAACGCGAAAGCCACGGATAAGCCTGTCATGATGATCGGCGTGGCATAATAAAGCACATTGCCAAAATCCTTAGAGCTTTTCAAGCCGCCGCCCAAAATCAAGCCAAAGCCTTCAAACGCTTTGGATGAATTCGCAAACAGCAATATGATGAGCCCCACCAGCAGTCCCACAACGATAGCGCCGACAGACGAGAAGGGACCTGCCGCTTTGCTGATATTCAGCTTTGGAAACCCGCTCCATTTTCCTTTGTTCAAACCGCTTCACCCCTTTTCGATCCAGCCATGTAAAGGCCAAGCTCCTGCTCTGTAACATCAGCGGGCTTCACATTGGCGACAATTTCACCCTCGTACATCACAAGTATTCTGTCTGCAAGCTGCATGACCTCGGAAAGCTCAAACGAGACCACCAGAACGGCCTTGCCGTTGTCTCGCGCACTGACGATTTGCTTGTGCATGTACTCAATTGCACCCACGTCAAGACCGCGTGTAGGCTGAACAGCAAGCAGCAAATCAGGATCTCTGCCGATTTCTCGTGCGGCGATTGCCTTTTGTTGATTGCCGCCGGACATGCTGCGCGCCGTTGTATTCACACCCTCACTGCTGCGGATATCAAACCGCTCAATCAGCTTCTCGGCATATTTATCGATTTCGTCACGCTTTCTGAACCCTTTTGACTGAAACCGCGGTTCAAAGTATTCCATCAGCACCAGATTGTCGGCAAGATTATAATCGAGCACAAGCCCGTATTTATGCCTGTCTTCGGGAATGTGTGACATACCGTGTGTGTTCCTGTATCGAATTGAGCGCGAGGTGATGTCCTCGCCTTTGAGCTTAATTGTCCCGCTATCCGCAGGTGTAATGCCTGTGATCGCATAAATGAGCTCCGATTGTCCGTTACCGTCGACACCGGCAATACAGACGATCTCGCCCTGACCAACCTCCATGCTCAAATCATGCACCTTGTTTTTGGTTGAGTTTTCGCTCTTTACCGTAAGATTGCTGATCTCCAAAACAGGAGCTCCGGTTTCTCTGTTCTTCTTTTCCACATTTAAAAAAACCTTGCGTCCCACCATCATTTCGGACATCTGTTCTACGGTCACATCCGATATGTTGACCGTGCCCACGCATTTACCGAGACGCAGCACCGTACAGCGATCCGCCACACGCTTGATTTCTTCAAGCTTGTGGGATATGAATACGATGGATTTTCCCTCTGCCGCAAGGTTCTTCATGATCCCCATCAATTCATCGATCTCCTGAGGCGTCAACACGGCTGTGGGTTCGTCAAATATAAGAATGTCGTTGTCTCTGTAAAGCATTTTGAGTATCTCAACACGCTGCTGCATGCCGACCGTAATGTCGGATATCAGTGCATCCGGATCCACCTTCAAGCCATACTGCTCTGAGAGAGCAACGACTTTTTTTCTTGCTTCATCGTACTTTAGAAATCCATTTTGTGTGGTTTCCACACCAAGTATAATGTTCTGGAGCACAGTAAAATTGTGAACCAGCATAAAATGCTGATGCACCATACCAATTCCCAATGAGTTCGCCATTTTGGGCCCGGATATCGACACTTCCTCTCCGCGCAGGCGGATGCTGCCGCTTTCAGGCTTGTACATTCCAAACAAAACGCTCATCAGCGTGCTTTTACCGGCGCCGTTTTCACCGAGCAACGCGTGGATCTCTCCCTTTTTTACCTGAAGCGTGACATTGTCGTTCGCGCGGATACCCGGGAATTCCTTGACGATATTAAGCATTTCAATAATATAATCCAAGGTATTTCACCTTCTTTATCTGAAATATGGTAGAAAAAACGCAAAAGCAGTGGCATCAATATGATGGACTGCTATCTAAAACGGACTTCTTTACTTAAATAAACCCACGAATGCTGTCATTATGCAGGAAGGTGCCAAAAGGCACCCTCCTATCGCATAAAACATTCGTCAATTAGTCTGCCACTTCTGTCACTTTCAAAAACTTAAGACCAAGATCCTTGATCGCAATTTCATGTTCGCTGCTGATGGTATATTCGCCACCGGTCACTGCCGTGAAAAGGGCATCATAATCAGCTTGTGTGAAGGTACGCCATTTTGCGTTCTCCATAGCAAGACCGACGCCTTCATTCTTGGAATCGAAACGCTGTGTTGTGCCGCCGGCAAATGAGCCGTCATAGTAGGTACCGAGCGCCTGATAAACAGAGTTTCCAAGCTGCTTCAAAGCAGAGGAGATAACCGTTGCGGATTCCGCATACTGGTCAACGTCCACGCCGATGACAAACTTGTCAGTTGCCGCTTCGGCTGCCGACATCACGGAGTTACCCACGCTGCCGCCGCAACCAAAGATGATTTCTGTGCCGGTCTGATACCAGCCAGCCACTCTCGCCTGGTTTTCAGGTGTCGCTGCAAAATCGCCGGAGTAGTTGTACATTACAGTGATCGCGCCCTCTTTAAGGCCCATTTCAGCTGCAGCTGTTTCAGCACCCTGAAGGAAGCCGTAACCATAACGGATAACCGCGGGAACCGCCATGCCGCCCTGGAAGCCAAGCTTTGTGAAGCCGTCTTTCACTGCCGCATAGCCAGCATAGAAACCGGCTTCCTGCTCAGCATAAAGAATGCAGAGCACATTGGACTCTGTCTTGTATGTGGCATAATCAGCTGTGTGAGGTTCGCCATCCAGCAGTATGAATTTCACATCAGGATACTGTGTCTGCGCTTCATATATCGCAACTTCGAACAGGTAGCCCGGGCATACGACGACTTTTGCGCCGCCCTGAATAGCCAGACCGATCGTTTCGAGATAAGCAGCGTCAGAAACTTCAGACGGCTTATAATACTGACAAGCGATGCCATTGTCTTCAGCGTACTTCTGCACGCCTTCCCATGTACCCTGGTTGAACGATTTGTCATCGATCGTTCCCTTGTCGGTAATCATGGCAATCTCGGCACCTTCTGCGGGCGCTTCTTCCGTCTCAGCAGGCTCTGTCGGTTCAACAGAAGCTGTCTCTGCCACTTCTTCTGTTGCCTCGGGGCTCGGCGATGCTGCGTTATTCGCATTGCCGCATCCGGCCAAGGTGAAAACGGACAGCACTAAGCTTAATGCTAAGACTATGGTCAAAATTTTCTTCATAGACCTTTCCTCCTAAAAATATACTTAGACATACCATAAGGCATGTCTCTCAGAATATATTGTACATGTGTTTACCAAAAAAAGCAATGTGTCTAAAAATATTTTTGATGTTTATGCTGGGTCACAATAAGCTTGTTAGGCAATTCGCTCTTCGTTATAGCCTCAATCGTTTAGCGACGAATTTCATGATACCCGACCAAAATGCGGCATAAATAAACGAAAAAACAGCCAGACATAACTGTGTAATGCTCCAAAATTGCTGTATTAAAGAGCCAAAAAGGTGTATTCTGAAGACAAAAAGTAAAATTGTTAAACCACAAAACAATACACTCCCGCAAATAGCTGATCTGGTTATCATCTTATTCTTTATAGATATCCCCACAGCAAGCCCCAGAAGGCCTGTGCTGAAAGCAAATATCAGCGCTTCCTGAAAGCTGACCGTACATAATAGTGCTCCCGCACTTAGATACGAGATAAGACCTGTCAGCGGAGATATAGATGCAATTAATGCCACAGGAACGGTGCTGAGCGGGCTTAAAGCCATACCCAAAGGAGGCAGCCACACCGGTGCTGATTGAAAAAGCACACACATGGCTGCGGATATGCCGCCAAAGCATACCATTCTTGCTTTTCGGATTCCGAGCTCGCCATTATTTTTCATAATATATGGTACTCACTATGCATCCGGAATATCATAAAAAATATCCGCGAATCAGGTTATAACCCATGAATTGAAATATACCGCATATTATCTTTGTTTTTGAAAAAAATAAAAACAATCAATAACTTTTACGGAGGTTTTCAATGTTCAAACACGAAAAAGAGCTCTTATTCCCTGTTAAAGTGGACGCGCCAAATCCGAACTATGCGGCGATGATGCAAGAGCAGCTTGGCGGCCCCCACGGCGAGCTCAAGGCTGCGCTTCAATATATGTCACAAAGCTTCCGAATAAACGATCCTCAAATCAAGGATCTGTTTTTGGATGTGGCTTCGGAAGAGCTCGGTCATATGGAAATGGTGGCGACAACTGTTAACTTGCTCAACGGCCATGATTTAAACGCGGCAGCCGCTACAACCGGTAATATTGAGGCTCATGTACAAACTGGTTTAACACCCGCACTGTCCAACGCGTCGGGATATCTTTGGTCAGCCACTTATATTGAAGAAACAGGCGATCTTGCAGCAGATATCCTGTCTGATATAGCGGCAGAAGAACGGGCCAAGGTGGTCTATCAGTATCTATATCGCCAAATCAACGACAAGGGAGTCAGAGAAACAATCGATTTTCTGCTTAACCGTGAAGAGGCTCATAACACTATGTTTCGAGATGCTTTCAACAGAGTTAAGGATACGGGGTCACTTAAAGATTGGGGTGTCACAGGAGATTCAAAGCTTTATTTTGATTTGTCGTCACCGGGTGGGCAATATTTTGCACCCAGCAACCCCCAACCACCGCAGTTCACAAATCCCAACTAGCTTGAGTGTTGTTTCATACATGTATCACGCTATTCCATCAAAGAAAAAATGGGGATACCCCCATTATTTCTTTCACGACATAGCAAATACTCTCAAGACTATCGGTTGTTGTTATTTTGCCTGTTGTTCTGGTTGTTGTTTTGGTTGTTCTTTCTATTATTCTGGTTCTGCCTGTTATTCTGATCCTGATTGTCATTCTGTTTGTTGTTCTGATTGTTTCTGAAATTCTGGTTGTTTTGGCAATTGTTATCCATCTTCACTTCTCCTTTGCTTTTTTATTTATGATTATTATTTGCTCGTCAAGGGAACGATATTCAAGAACAAATTAGAAAAGAATTGTATGGGAGTGATTCTTATACTCATCAAAAACGCGAAGATTTTGTCAATGTGCGGCACGAATTTTGAAAGCGGCTGCGTTTTGATTAAAGGCAAAACAATTGAAGAGGTAGCTAAAGATATTGCATTAGCCAAAAACCATGATGATTGCGTCATTGATGCCAAGGGGTGCTGGGTGATGCCAGGGCTAATTGAAGCTCATTGCCATATCGGTATTTCCGAAGAAAAGGTAGGAACAGACGGCAACGACTGCAATGAGATTACCGAGCCCGTTACACCATATCTTAAAGCTATTGATGCGATAAACCCTATGGATGCTGCCTTTCATAACGCAATAAAAGCCGGAATCACATCGGTGATGGTGGGTCCGGGCAGCTCAAACGTGGTCGGCGGACAATTCGCGTTTATTAAAACGAACGGACGCAAGCTCGAAGACATGATCGTGCTGGAACCGGCAGCTATGAAAATCGCTTTCGGCGAAAATCCCAAAAAAAACTATGGCAACAACAATATGATGCCATCCACACGCATGTCGATTGGTGCGATGCTGCGCGAAGAGCTTTTCTATGCGAAGCAGTATTACGAACAAAAAGAAGCCGCCGAAAAATCCGGAGAAGCCTTTGAAGTGAATCCAAGACGAGAATGCTGGCTGCCCGTATTTCGCAAGGAGATACCCCTGAAGGCACACGTTCACCGCACTGACGACATATTAACAGCCATACGCATAGCAAAGCAGTTCGACTTAAATATGACGCTTGACCACTGCACCGAAGGTCACCTGATCGATGCAGCTGTCAAGGAATCCGGATTCCCCGCGATTGTGGGGCCAAGCCTTGCATCAAGGAGCAAAATAGAGGTGCAGTATTCAGATTTTAAGACTGCGGGCGTGCTGCACAAGGCTGGTGTGAAGGTGGCAATTATGACAGATCATCCAGTATCCCTCATACAATACCTGCCGCTTTGCGCGGGACTTGCCGCAAAGGAAGGCTTGGGTATTGAAGAAGGTCTTAAAGCCATCACCATCAACGCCGCCGAGATCTGCAATGTATCACACCGTCTGGGCAGCCTTGCGCCCGGCAAAGACGCAGATATCGCGATATTTGACGGCAACCCCATGGAAACCTTCACAAACTGCTTATATACAATCATCGACGGTAACATCGCTTACAAATCCGACAAGGCCTGAATAGTTCGCCACTAAAAAAGCCTATATCCATATTCTGGTATAGGCTTTTCGTCACTAGCGATAGATTGTCACAAACTTGATCGAAAACAAATCGCACATCAACAGGTCATCCGTATTTGTCGGCTGCAGCACGATATAGCTATCACCGACCTCAACAAGTGTTCCTGTTCTGTCCACAAGCGGGCCGTTAGCCCCTATTAAAAACTGTACGCGCATGTTTTGCCCAATATGTTGCTGCAAATACCCTTGCGATTGATATGGGTTTCGCATAGGCATCGGTTCCGGTCTTGGAGCCGGTACAAGGGGAACCAGAGGAGACTCCGGGGGCATCACGCTTTCCCCGGTGATCTGGTCGATCGGAGGAACCATGGGATTATCCATACTTCTTGATGCGGGTGATTTCATTAGGTTCTGTTTATCCCAGTCTGTCTCACGATCGTATGTGTTAAATCGATGGTCCAATCTGTTTTGCGGATTATTTGTCATCTTATCACCACCTTCCTAATTTTTAATGAGATGCTTTTCACACTGCCATTGGCATTGCGGCCTTTTCTTCAACTTCATGCTTTATCATACGCACAAATCCGTTTTTGTTGAAAGAAAGTTTCTTCAGACAAGCAAAAGGATGCATGAATCCGATGCACCCTTTTTTAAGGTTATTCAAGCAGCTGCTTCAATTCTATCTGTTTTTCCCCATACTGAAACGCTTTCTATTTTCCAGATAATCCTGTACATGCCGCAGCGATTCACCAAAGCGCTGGAAATGCACGACTTCTCTTTCTCTTAAGAACTTAAGCGGTTCAATGACATCCGGATCGTCTGCCATATTCAAGAGATACTCGTATGTTGAGCGCGCTTTTTGTTCCGCCGCCATATCCTCATGCAGGTCAGTAATAGGATCACCTTTTGACTGTACATAGGCAGCCGTAAACGGAACGCCTGCCGCATTTGCCGGATATATCGCTTTGTCATGATCCGTGTAATATGCAGCCATACCGCTTTCTTCGATTTCTTTGATGCTGGCGTTTTGCGTCAGCTGTTTGACCATGGAACCCACCATTTCTAAATGAGCAAGTTCTTCCGTGCCGATGTCGTTGAGCGTGGCTTTCGCTTCCGGCGTCACCATCGAAAACCGCTGACTTAAATATCTTATGGATGCCGCCAGCTCACCATCTGGCCCGCCATATTGCGATAGGATGACTTTTGCCATTCTGGGATCAGGTTTTTTTATCTTGATCGGATATTCAAGTTTTTTATCATACACCCACATTATCTATCATCTCCCGCCAAATCAAAATTAAATTGATACTGCCATGGCCACGGTTCTTCGATCCATTGCCATGGGCATTTGCTTGTGGTACTGCCAGCCATGAGCATACCAAACTGTTCCTGATATTCCTGCCTGAGCGCATTGGCTTCTTTGACCACAGCGTTGTATTTTATTATCGCATCTCTATCAGTCGGATGCGTATTCAGATATAAGTGAAGGTCTATGACATAGAAATCCAAGGCTGTTAATTTCTTTAACATTTCGTCTCTATTCATACCCTGTCATCCCCCATCCCTTGTCTTTCCCATCCAAGCACATTCGCGAGCGGCGGGAAAATCGTCCCTTTCTTTAAGCCTTCCAAAGGCATAAATGTTGAGCACAATATTTCAAAGGGCACATAGGCATGTGCCAGCTTCACATCAGTGATTACAGTTTCCTGCGGAATACAGCCTTCCGCTGCTGTCATACGCATATTAGGTTGGTTATCTGCAATCATACTTATTCCCCTTTCCATTGAGATCTTAGCCTCAATTTGGCTTAGTATTATAGTATGTGCATGGCTCAATTGTGTTCCTTAATTGAATTTAATCATCTTCTATGTGTGATAGGTAATAAACCGGAAAGCCGATCGGCTGCGTGCCTCGGTATTATGAAGCCTTAAGATTTTTGATAATGAAACACACTACATGAGGCCTAGTAAATGATTAAAAAGTTAAAAATGCCGTTATCGAGGGAGAGAAGATTACGTAGAAAAGTAGTAGAGAACTTCTATTAATAACACTTATTTGTCAAACCCTTTGTAAGAACTAAATCCGAGCATATAAATTGCCAAAGACATAGCCATATCTTGGACTCTGATTTTATTATTTTGCGCTAAAGCGTTTAACTCTTCAATAACAGTGTCCGTTGGGACTATTGATTTTGCATTATTGTCAACAACTCTTTGGATGGTCTCCGGTAATACCATGCACATCTGATAGAATGCATCATCAATGCCAGTTACCAACGCATAAAATTGATCCATACTTACTCTCCGAATCAATCTGTGATGAACCTTTTTTCCATCTATTGTAGCAGACCATTTAATATTTTGGGATTTCTTTGCTATTGCTTCAACCAAGAAACATGCTGAATCATCATCACTCAATAGCTGATGTTGCATTTTGATATACGTTTTACCTGATGAAGCCGAGTTCATAGTATTGTGTTTATTCTTCATCTCAACATAGACAGTATGAACCGAATCACCATCCGGTAGTTTAATACCATCTGGATTTGTATATATAACATCCCAGCCAGTATCTGGTACAACACAGCCATAAATAAAACTGAAAAACTTTTGATGAAAATAGCCAATATCATTATTGTTTGACTTGTCTCGTTGACGGAAAATTTCATTACTAATTATATCTTCCCACGAAGCACGATATACTATTTTGTCAAAAATCAATTTAATCGGATCAATAAGATTACTATTGAACCTATCCAAATTAAATGGTTTTAATTTCTCACCATATTTGAGTATCGTTGCCTGCACATGGTTGGTAAAATCTTGTTCACCAATAAAGCTTAACGGCCACATTATACACTCTCCAATGCTTTTCTAATTTCGATAGCGATATCAAACGCCATATTTACAGGTACAGCATTACCTACCTGCTTATACTGGGAACTGATGTTGCCACAGAATTCCCATTCATCTGGGAAACTTTGACATCGCGCATTCTCTCTAACTGTAAATGGCCGAGCTTCAAGGGGATGGCATCTGTCAGTTTGCTTTTGGCTTGGGGATGTCAAGACTGCCAATGATGGCTCATCTAAACTTAATCTGCGAAGAATCCCGGTTCTACCACCGCCCATATCCCAACAGCTTTTCATATACTCTTTTGCAATATCTGGTGAGATATCTCGCCAATAACCTCCGGGAGGAACAAGTTCAAATATCTTACGCTTGTATTCAGAATATAGCGCTCCAAAGCTTTCTGGAACATCTTTGAGGATATCGCGCAATACAGGTTTATATTCATGAGGCGCAGGAAAGGAAAACTTGATCACTTCTTTTAGATCAGATCGAATGCCTATTGTAATTAGGCGTTCTCGTTTCTGCGCGACACCATAATCCCATGCATTTAGAATACGCTTTTGAATGTCATAACCAGCATCTTCAAAGATTTTGATTATTGTTTGATATGTTTTGCCATTATGGTGTGTGAGCAAGCCCCGCACATTTTCAAACAGAAACATCTTGGGCTGAAGCTTCTGAAGAAATACTGCATAATGATAGAATAAAGTCCCACGTGCATCTTCAAGCCCAAGCCTTTTTCCTGCATAAGAAAAAGATTGACATGGTGCACCTCCGGACAGTAAATCCAGTTCACCCATCTTTAACTGAAAAAGTTCTTCTAAATTACAACATGATATATTCGCAATATCATCATTAAGGACATTCCAATGAGGACGATTTACTTTTAATGTATCGGCTGCATCTTTATCAAACTCAATGAATGCAAGTGTTTCAAATCCTGCTTTCTCAAGACCCAGTGCCAGTCCTCCTGCACCAGCGAATAGTTCGATAGACTTATTCATCTTACATATATGAAGTTCGGGGACACTTTCCTTATTCTCAGACAACTTTAATAATGAATCATATATATCCACTTGATCAGTTTTGCTAGATAAGGCATTCATGGTATACTCCACTTTTTAATATTTGTTTATATTATACCACATACTAATACAAAAAAACGTACTATGATCAATAAATTGTAGTTAAAATTATTATTTGATACCATATAGGGTAGCGAAAAAGCAGATTTTGATTTATCAATATTCGCCTTTTACTGAATATATAAGCAATCATTTTTCACTGTTGTTCATATCCGAGCGTTTTGATTGTTAGATCATACCCTGCGTATGTGTTTAGAAAAATGCGTTTTATGCCATCCAGAAAAATGGCCGGATCATGTAGCGACGGGCTGTAATGCGTCAGCCAAAGCTCTTTGCAAGCCGCTTCCTTTGCCAGCGCCGCCGCTTCCGAAATTATCATATGCTTCTTCTCCACAGCGACTTGCAGCTTCTCGTCTTCACCATACATACCTTCACATATGAGTATATCGGAATTGCCGCAAAACGCAGGCAGTGCCTTGGTGGGACGTGTGTCCGTGCAGTACGTGACCTTGATGCCCTTTCGTTGCGGTCCCAATACCATGTCGGGCGTAAAGTATCGCCCTTCATGTTCGACCGATTCACCATTCTGAAGCTTGCTCCAGAATGGCACAGGAATACCGAGGCTTTGCGCTTGCCGGACATTGAAACGGCCGGTACGCGAGATTTCCAGGCTGTATGCAAGGCACTGTATCGCGTGATTTACAGGCAGAGAACTTATGGATACGCCATCAACACGGTATTGCGTGACACGGTCAACCGGCAGTTCAATTATGCGAAGGTCGTATGGCAGATTTGGCGTGATGACCGTGAGCCCGCGAACCACAGCGTTTAAGCCGGGCGGGCCGAGAAGCGTGAGCGGTTCACACCTGCCCGCGTTGCCAAGCGTCAGCAAGAATCCCGGCAGCCCTGCAATATGATCTGCGTGATAGTGTGTGAAACAGACAGCATCGATGGCTTTAAAGCCCCATCCCGCTTGTTTCACCGACACCTGCGTGCCCTCGCCGCAATCGATGAGTATCATTTTGCCGTTAAAACGGTACAGCAGCGCTGTGAGACGCCTATTTGGCAGCGGCATCGTTCCGCCGCATCCCAACAGACAGATATCAACCATGGGATCCCCTTTATTATGGTGGTCTGGCTATCCGCCCAGCGTCACATCCTGCAATTGATACCAGTCAAGCGCATCATAGAGATGCTCTGTCTTGAAGTCCGGCCATAAATCATCGACCACATAAAAATCCGCATAGATGGACTGTATAGGCAGAAAGCCGCTGAGACGTCGCCGTCCGCCCCACCTGATGATTAAGTCTATTCTGGATATATCGGCAGATGCAATCCTTTTGCTGAAGCTTCGTTTTCTTTCTTCATTTGTATTCGAACGGCTCAGGTCCCAGTCCCAGCCGTAGTTGACAAGAAAGTTGACCTTCATGATACCTTTGCCAAACCTCACTCTTTTGGTGTACGGCAGCAGTTCTTTGGGAAACAGCGGCGAATCGGTGTTGCCCACAATCAACAGATTGGCATCATATTTGGATATGTTCATAACGGCATCCACGCACGCTTTCTGAAAGGCGCGCGTCTGAGCAGATGGCCGTTTGGTGTTGTCCACTGTGAAGCCGTAGAACGTCATTTCTTCAATACCAAGCTCAATACACGCTTTATATAGCTCAAAGCCCGGATCAATTCCGTAGTCATAACCATCCTCTTTGTTCAAGCCGCGACCTTGCGCCCATCTTCTGTTTCCATCCGGTATGACGCCTATGTGCTTCGGCAGTCTATGGTATTTTGGCATTCATGCGACCCCTTTCTCGAATTGATTTTATCTTGTGAAAATTAACGTACGTTTATACAAACGACATCATTCGCTTATGATGAATTTTGACAAGTCATATAATTCAATCGGCGCTTCATGAATAAACCCGTACGCTCACGGAAAACTAATTCTGGGAAACGCTTGGCTTTTGAAAGGAGATATATATTGCCGTCAATTTTTCACTTGACAATAGAACTTTTCTTTGGCTTTGTCGCTTTGCTGCTTGCCGTGAAAATCATTGGCAGACGGCATGTTCAGCAGATCTCCCCGTTCGATTTTATATCTGCAATCGTGATGGGCGAGCTGCTTGGCAATGCCATATATGATAATGAAACCTCCATATTTCATGTCGTTTATGCCATCGCTCTTTGGGCATTATTGTTATATGTCATAGAAAAGCTGACACAGAAATCCCATAAGTTCCGGAATGTGATTGAAGGCTCACCGGTATTGATCATAAAAAAAGGTGCCATCGATTATAATGTGCTGACTAAAGAAAAGCTGGATTTTGCAGAACTGCTAAGCCTTTTGCGCAATAAGGATATCTTCTCCGTAAGAGAGGTGGAATATGCCATTGTGGAGCCCAGCGGCATCATCACTGTTATTAAGAAAGCGCCTTACGACAGTGTGAACAAAAGCGATCTTAATATACAGCCGCCTCCGTCATCCATCAATCTGTCCGTCATTCTCGACGGGAAAATCGATTACAACAATTTAACGCTGCTTGGATTTGATGAGCAATGGCTGAAGAGTCAACTGCTCGGACTTAATATTACGGGCGTCTCAAACGTCATGTACGCGGAATGGAACGCTTCAGAGGGATTGTATGTTCAGCAGAAAAACGATCCGGTGCCGCCCAATACAAAATAGAAAAAGGGGTGCGATTTTGACGCACCCCCCTTATAGATCTTATTCTTCTTCGGTATCCTTTTTCGCGTTTGCGATAACCTTCTCAGCCAGGTTACCCGGCAGCTCATCGTAACGCTCGAACGTCATTTTGAACGAACCACGTGCCTGTGTCATGGAGCGCAGGTCTGTGGCGTACTTGAACACTTCAGCCAGCGGCACCTCAGCGACGACCTCCTGATTTCCGCCCGTTACCGGATTCATACCGAGTATACGTCCGCGGCGTCTGTTGATATCACCGATGATATCGCCCATGTACTCATCGGGAATGGTTACCACGAGCTTATAAATGGGTTCAAGCAACACCGGGCCTGCTTCGGCACAGCCTTTTTTGTACGCTAGGCTTGCGGCCACCTTAAACGCCATTTCAGACGAGTCAACCGGATGGTAAGAACCGTCGTACAGTGTCGCACGAAGATTGACCATGGGGAAACCCGCGAGCACGCCGCGACTAAGGCTTTCCCTGAGACCCTTTTCAACCGCGGGAATATAGTTGCGAGGCACCACACCGCCTACGACTTTATCCACGAATTCAAAGCTTTCTGTCGAATCAAACAACGGTTCGAATTCAATCCAAACATCACCGAACTGTCCGTGACCGCCCGACTGTTTTTTGTGACGTCCCTGCGCCTTCACTTTCTTCTTGATGGTCTCACGGTAAGGTATCTGCGGGTCGGTAAGCTGTGCTTCCACGCCGAATTTATTATGGAGCTTCTTGCATATCACTTCAAGATGCAGCTCGCCAAGGCCGCTGACCAGCGTGTCGGAGGTATCAGCCTGCTTGACGACCTTGAAAGTCGGGTCTTCCTCTTCGAGCCTGTGCAGACCGGCAAACACCTTTTCTTCCTCGCCCTGCTTCTTCGCGCTGACCGCGAGCGAAATGCACGGCTCGGGGAACACGATGTCGGGGAACACAACGCCGTGTGCTTCGTCACAAAGCGTATTGCCGGTATCAGAATGCTGCAGCTTGGCCAGCGCACCGATGTCTCCCGCAGTCAGCTTCTCCACACCCGTCTGCTTTTTACCCTGCATCACGTAAATCTGGCCGAACTTTTCAGATTTGCCTGTATTGCCGTTTTTGATGGCATGTCCGGCTGTCAGCTCGCCGCCCAAAACCTTGAAAACAGACAGCTTGCCCACAAACGGATCCGCCACGGTCTTATAAATCTGAGCAGCAAACGGCTGCTTGGGATCGGCTGTGTAAGTCACTTCCTCACCCTTCGAATTTTTCCCCTTTATGCTGATCGCCTTGTCTGGGGAGGGCATGAAGGCCACGAGGTTATCCAGCAGCAACGACACGCCAAGGTTCGGCGCGGCCGCTCCTATGAATACCGGCACCACATCGCCTGCTTCGATACCCACTTTAAGGCCCTTTATGATATCTTCCTTGGAAAGCTCTTCGCCTTCAAAGAACTTTTCCATGAGTGTTTCGTCATTTTCTGCCGCATTTTCAATGATGGCTTCTCTGATCTCGCTGGCTTTAGCCTTTAAATCCGCCGGAACATCGACGGGCTTCACTTTCTTTCCATCGAACTCATAAGACTTCATATCGATCACATCAAGAATACCCTTGAAGTTAAGGCCCTGTCCGATTGGCAGCTGCATCACTGTGACACGAGGGCCGAACTTATCTTTAAGACTGTCGATTGCTTTATCGAAATCGACATTTTCCTTGTCCATCTGATTAATGAAGAACGCCTTGGATAAACCGGCATCTGTGCAGGCTTCCCATGCTTTCTCGGCACCTACCGAGAGACCGGAAAGGCCGCTGACAAGAATCAGCGCGCTGTCGGCCAGATTATATCCCGAAGTCGCATCACCGATAAAATCAAAATATCCCGGCGTGTCAATGATGTTGATCTTCGTCGCGTTCCATTCCACGGGCGCGATAGCAGAGCTTAACGAAATGTGACGCTTTGTCTCCTCGGGATCAAAATCCATCACCGTATTGCCGTCTTCGGTTTTGCCCTGTCTGTCAATTGCACCGCTGCAAAAAAGCATAGCTTCGGCCAAAGTGGTCTTACCCTCGCCGCCATGCCCCACGAGAGTTATGTTTCTTATGTCGCCCGTACCATAAAATTTCATACATATCCTCCAACTTTTTGCTGCCGGTATTACTTTTTGCCATACCGGTTTAATCGTGATTAACATTCATTCTATCAGAAACATTTCCAAAAATAAATACGAATTTTTAATTATGCTCTGGAATTTCACTTAGAACTATGTAATAATATCGACAATAAATGAATCAAGGAGAGTATAATGGAAACAAACAAACAAAAGCTGACCGATAAGCAGCTGCGCGCTATACAAATTGTACTTGGCATCGTGGCAGCCGTCGCGCTTTTTTTATCTATCATCCTGCCATCCAAGCTTGTAAGCGATGAAAACAGCCTTCTAAACTACATTTTCGTCGTCGTATTTTTGGTGGTTATGATGGGCCGCAGATCAATCGAAAACAAATACCGTTTAAGGCTCAATCTTTTCTCCCTTGCTTTGATGGATGGCATACTGGCTTCTGTCATCGTTTTTACAATATTGGGGCTATACTCGAATAGCAATGATATGCTTACCAAGCTCGACAATACGGTTAAAATACTCATTATTGCAGGCCTTTGCGCGCTGCTCTTGGGTTTGGGCATACTTTTGCCGCTCATACGCTACTTCAAGCGCAAGGCAAGCGGCACACTGCCGCCGATCCGCATCCCCGAAAAACCGGAGCCCTCTGAAGATGAGCCGCATGCGGAAGACCCCAATCGTCCGATGACGGTTGAAGAGAAAATCGCCGCGATGTCCCGCGAGCTGGAGCAAAACAATACCGCTGATGATATCGGTAAGATTCAAGGTGTTGAAGAAGAAACCGAGGATAAGCAAAAAGAATAGACAATTAACCAACAGAAAGCTGACATCTCATGTGTCAGCTTTTTTTGTATGCTTATTTCTTGGTGGAATAGAATCTGATACAGACCCTTCGTCACTTCGTTCCTCAGGATGACCAACGGGGTGCATGTTTTCATATACGATCTAATACGACGATTATGTTGATTATGACTCTATCGATTATTGTTAACGCTAAGGCTGACTTTCACTTCGCGCACAAAGCGTGCTTTTCTTCTATAACAAACGAAAATGACAGAGATCACGCTCCCTGTCATTATTAAAAGCTATGATTAATATTTTTTGTATCCGTCTGCCTACCGCAAAGCCAGAAAATTTTGCTATTCTTCGTCCGTATCTACAACCACAAACTGTGCCGTACAGTAAGCCGCAATATCGTCTGCTGTGAACCATACGGGCACAGCCGCATAAAACGCATCCCCGTCCTGTTCCCAGTAAACATCCCTTGTCTCCGCGCCTTCGGCCATGTAATATGTGCCGTCAAAATCAAGATTGGAAAGGTCTCCGTAGCCTTTCACAAGCCAATCCTTAAGACCGTTTTGATCAAGAGAATCCAGCCATGCAAATCGGAAAGCGTCTTGGTTATCAAGCCGATAAGTGAATACGATTGATTCCTCATCCACAGCGATGCTTTCAAGTGCGGCATCTTCGGGCAGCACTACGGGTTTATAATAGCTGCCGCCTTCTGCGGTTATAAATTCATCCTCACTGGTATATGCTTCTGCGCGAAACTCCACTTTAGGCGCTTGCAGGGCTTCCGATTCATCTGACGCCACATCCTCCGTAGCACCATCCAGCATTATATCTGCTTCCTCTTGAGGTGCCATTTCGGCACTTCCCGTGCCGTTATCAGCGGCTCTCATTGAGTACACAGCAGATTCGTCCGCCATTCTTATGGAGTTATCCATGTTGGTTCCCGAAGTCAGCACAACCACTAAGCCAATCGCCGCAGCCACTGCCGCCGTCGCGACAGACACGTACGCAAATAACGGCTTTTTCTTTTTCGCTTTTTTAATCGCCGACAAAGCCAGCCCCTGAGGCGGCTCCAGCTCACCAAGCGAACCCAGCGCATTTTTCAGACACAGCGCATCATCAATGGCCTTTTGACAGGACACGCAAGATGCGGCATGATCCAAAAGCTGCTGCCGGTCGGTTTCGCTGAGCATGCCGTCAACGAAAAGATCGATATTCTGTTGTACGATCCTGCAATCCATCCCCCACCACATCCTTAATCTACGATATCAACTATATGACGCAGATATTAAATGTTTTGTTCCACCAATTCTATACTATTTGAAATTATATATGAAAAGTCAAGACAGCACAACGGAAAATTACGATAATATCAGCCGCATTTGGAGTAACCGCACGAACGGCAGACCACACAGCCACCCTCATGCTCCATTTTCGACGCACATTCGGGGCATTTTGCCGCGCTGCCGCTGTCTTCATGCGCATCTGCATCCCCGCCGCGCAGCTCAACCACGCGTTCGAGCACGCGACCGATTGCATCCGGGCAAGACAGCACCTTCAGGCCTTTTTGACGCAATGTGGAATGGCAGCGGATACCGCGGAGCTGCTCGATGATGCTGTCCGCATCCACGCCGGATCGCAGCGCCATAGACACAAGACGGCTCGTTGCTTCGGATTGGGACGGACACCCTCCGGCACGACCGACGTTGGTGAAAACCTCGCAAATACCCTTGTTATCATAGTTCACAGTCACGTACAGATTGCCGCAGCCGATTTTGATCTTCTGCGTGATACCCTTTGTGATCTCCGGACGCTCACGCGGAGCAAGTATTGCATCGTCTTCTTTCTCTTCTGTCTTTTCGCCGACACTGAGCACCTGCCCCTGACGGCTGCCGTCACGGTATATCGTGACGCCCTTGAGCCCCAGCTCATAAGCGAGATCGTACGCGTCGCGCACATCCTGTTTTGTTGCTGTTTTGGCGAAGTTAACTGTTTTGGACACCGCGTTGTCGGTGGATTCCTGAAACGCGCTTTGCATACGAATATGATACTCGGGCGAAATATCGTGCGCTGTCACAAACACGCGCCGGACATCCTCGGGAATCTCCTCAATGCCATGCAGAGTGCCTTTTTGCGCAATGGTCTGCATTAGCTTTTTGCTGTAAAAGCCGCGCTGTTTGGCGACCTGCTCAAAGTACGGGTGCACCTCAACCAGCTTGTCGTCGTCCATCACATTGCGGATATAAGAGATCGCAAACACAGGCTCAATGCCGCTCGAGGTGCCTGCAATAATGGAAATCGTACCCGTGGGCGCAATTGTCGACACCGTCGCGTTGCGCATCGCTTTTATGCCTTGTTTTTTATATACACTCTGCTCAAACATCGGGAAGCTTCCGCGTACCTCACCCAACGCTTCGGACGCTTTGCGTGCGCTCAGCTGTATGTAATTCATGAGTTCTTTCGCGGTCTTGACCGCTTCTTCACTGTTGTAGGGAATTCCAAGCTTATAGAGCATGTCCGCAAAGCCCATCACACCCAGGCCGATTTTGCGCATGCTTTTTGTTGTTTGTTCGATGATCGAAAGAGGGTATCGATTTACGTCGATGACATTGTCAAGAAAATGCACCGCAAGCGCAACGGTCTCGCCAAGCCCGTCATAATCGATTTTTCCATCTATAACGAATGCGTTTAAGTTGACAGAACCCAAATTGCAGCTCTCAAACGGCAGCAGCGGCTGTTCGCCGCACGGGTTGGTGCTCTCGATTTCACCCGCAGCAGGCTCAGGGTTGTCGTTGTTGATGCGGTCGAGGAACACGATACCAGGCTCGCCGCTCGTCCACGCCATCTCGACAATGGTCTCATAGACGTCCTTGGCATTGAGGCTGCCCATCTTTTTCTTGGTTGCGGGGTCAATGAGGTCGTATTTCTTATCGGCAATCACGGCCTGCATGAACTTTTCCGTCAGACCGACGCTGATGTTGAAGTTGGTCATCTGTGTAAGGTCGCTCTTGCACGCGATAAATTCCATGATATCCGGATGGTCGACGCGCAATATCCCCATGTTCGCGCCGCGGCGGGTGCCGCCCTGCTTGACCGCTTCGGTGGATGAGTTGAACACCTTCATGAAGCTGATGGGGCCGCTGGCCACACCGCCCGTGGAGTTAACGCTCGCGCCTGTGGGACGGATGCGTGAAAACGAAAAGCCAGTACCGCCGCCGCTCTTATGTATCATCGCGGCATTTTTCAGCGTATCAAATATGCCCTCCATGCTGTCTTCAATGGGAAGCACAAAACACGCGGAAAGCTGCCCGAGCTCGCGCCCCGCGTTCATCAGCGTGGGCGAATTGGGCATGAATCTCAAGCCGTCCATCATATCATAAAACGCCTGTGCGGTCTTCTCGACATCGCTGCCGTATGCGGCGTCAGCCGCCGCAATGGTGTCCGCTACGCGGCGGATCATATCGTCAGGACGTTCGCAAACACCCTTATCGTCCTTTTTGAGATACCGTCTTTCCAGTACGACGCGTGCATTATCAGTTAAATTCATTACACCCCTCCTATATACACTATACTGTATCAGGGCTATATACTAACACAATATATAGTTGTTATCAAGAATTATTTGCAGTTATTAAAAGAATTAATTTCAGCTGTTAAAATCGTCAAAAAGCTTTGCGAAATGCTGCGGCGGGATGCTCTTGTCCGAAGAGTAAAACGTGACGCTTCCCTTGCCGTCTTGAGCGCACTCAATACCCTCTTGCGCCAACACACGTTTGAGCTGCCACACGGTGCCGTGCCGTCCGTCGAACACGGGACAATCGGTGTGATATGCATTATCAATATAGCTTTTGATCTCTTTTTCCACGAACGCGTAATGGGTACACCCGAGCACCACCGCGCCGATGCTCTCACCGCGCAGGTTTGCCAGCTTTCTTTCAAGATAAGCGTGAACGCTCGTCTCGTCAGTGCGCCCCTGTTCGATAAGCTCCACAAGACCGCTGCAGCCCACACTGATCACGCGATCATCCGCGTTCAGTTTATTCAGCAAGCTTAAATACCGCTCCTGCGACACAGTCGCGGGCGTTGCGAGCACCAGCACGCGACCGTCTCTCACGGCGCTCAGCGCCGGTTTGACAGCGGGCTCCATGCTGATCACGGGTATGCTGTATTTCTCGCGCATCATGTATACGGAAGTGCTGGTGGCGGTATTGCATGCGATCACAATGGCTTTCACACCCTTGGAAAACAGAAAAGCGCCTGCCTCGAGAGAAAGTGTCTTGATCTGCTCCTCCGACTTCTCCCCGTACGGCGCGTTGAGATTGTCTCCGTAGTATATGTAGTTTTCGTTTGGCATCAGCTTAAAGGCTGTTTTGAGGACGCTGATTCCACCCACGCCCGAATCAAAGAAACCGATCGGTTTGCAGTCCATTCTCTCTCCCGCTTGAAAATACTCTCATTTGTCTGAGAGCCTGTCGATGATGTCTCATTATACTCCAAGGGAGAGGTTGTTTCAACTGAAATAAGTCTTTCATTTTGATCTTAAACAAAAAGAAAAAGATACTTGGCTTTGACACCAAGCATCCTAATGGATAAACAAATTAAAACTAGGAAGCACTAATTAAATGAGGCGTGCTGAATGAGCGAGATGGTTTTGTGTCCTGCAAGGAGCAAAATTAAAGAAATAGCAGCGCTGCGACACTGCAGGGTGGTAAACAGCCGTCAGCCAGTATACCGAATTAATCAGTGCTTCCCTATTCAATATCCAGCACACGGCTTAAAGCCAGCGCCGCGTATTTGGCGGCGTTTTTCGCTTGTTCGAGCGAATTTGCGTTATGACCCACCTCGATTAGCAGGCACATATCGGATACCTGTTGGTTGTAGCGCCCCGTTTTGACACGAATGGGACGGGTAAAGCCTTTCTGTATTTTCTCCAGTTCATCGGTTACGGCAAGCGCCAGCTTGTAATTGGACTCGTAATTGGGCTTATCCTTATATTTCTCGCCGGTACCCACCACGAACATCATGCGCGCGCATTCCTCGCCGTTCACCGTGACAAAATCATTGCTGCCCGCCTCAATATCGCTGTAGGCATCGCGGTGCACATCGATGTAAACGCTGAGTGTCGGGTAATCCTTCGCGTAGCGTTCCATCGTCTCGAGCGAACGCGAATACGCGGTTTTGAGCGACGGCGGTTCATGGTTGGTCGTATCGTGCAGCACTGAATACCCGAATGACTTAAGCTCGGCTTCGAGCACGTCCCCCACAGACGCGACTGAGCTGTCCATATCGTCGGTGCGCCACGAGCCCGTCTCGACGTATTCCTTCCCCGCTATCTGGCGGTAAGCCTCCTGCGTGTGCGTATGGTATATCAACACCTGCGGCCCTTGGGCGCCCACACTGAAGTTTGTTGGAGCGTCGTCGGCAAAGCCGAGTATCTCCATCTTGATATCGTCGGGAAGCACATCGAAATAAAAATCCGTCCCCTGCTCCGACATCTCACCATGCTCGGTTTCACCTGTCTCAACCTCGCCTAAATCCAGGCCGTATATCACGGGCAGTTCGGTGCCGAGTATCAGGCGCGGGTCGATAATGCTTTCCTTGAATATGCTTTCAACACCCGAGGCGTCGATGCGCATATTGTCCGCAGGAAGCCCCGAAGAGCTGGAAACCAATAAATCCGTTTCCCCCGTACGCATGGTAAAAATCACCGATAATAACAAGCAGATGACAATGGCGCAAATAAGCGCAGCTTTTATAAAATAGCCGGCCCGATGGCATTCTCCCAGTTTGCGGGTTTTCTCTTTTGAAAGGGGCACATGAATCACGCGCCCGCGGGTCATTCTTTTCATCATTTTGCACTCCTATCAAAAAGGTATGCAAAGCGATGATCATATATACATACTGTGACGATTTGAATTCCTATTCGATATCGACCACACGGCTCATCGCCAGCGCGGCATATTTGGCAGCATTTTTTGCCTGCTCCAGCGTGTTTGCGTTGTGTCCCAGCTCGATGAGCAAGCACATGTCGGATACGTTCTGGTTATGACTATGCGACTTGATACGTATGGGCCGCGTGAACCCCTTGCGGATATTTTCCAGCTCAATGGTGATGGCCTGTGACAGTTTATAGTTGGATTCATAATCAGGCTTCACGCTATATCCTTCGCCATTATCCACCACGAACATCATACGCGCGCATTCCTCGCCGTTCACCGTCACAAAATCCTTGCTGCCCGCTTCGAGGTTGTTATAGGCGTCTCGGTGTACATCGATAAACATTCGTATCGTCGGGTATTTCTTAGCGTATTCTTTCATCGTCTGGAGCGAGCGTGAATATGAAGATGACTGAGAAGGCGGCACGTGGTCGGTCGTATCATGAATCACAGAAAAACCATAGGATTCCAGTTCGGCTTTTAACGCTTCACCCACCGCCACGACCGAGTGCGACGACTGCGTCGTCTGCCAATCGCCCGCGTTGTACACGGCGACGTCCGTTTCTAGGTAGGCCTCCCGCGTGTGTGTATGGTAGATTAAAATCTGCGGCCCCTGCATACCAACCTGAAACGCCTTGGGTTTGTCATTCGCAAAGTCCAATATCTCCATCTTGATATCGTCAGGCATCACATCAAAGATAATACCCTCCTGCGTCGTATCGTCTTCGCCCGATGCGTCAATGCGATTGAGGTCAGCGGGCAATGTCGTCAACGCCGCGCCGTCCGTTGTTTTTACTTCGTCCAACGTCAAGGCAGCCGAAAAAGCCAGACCGGCTACAATAGCAAAAGCCAGCACAGCCTTCAGCAAAGCCAAGGGATTCATTCTATTCGGATCACGGCGGGATCTGGCCGGGGTGAGAGGCACATGCACGATACGCCCGTCTTTCAATCTCTTCATCAGCTTGCACTCCTATCAAAAGATATGCAAAAAAAAGACGAAATATCCCGTTTTTGATGCCTGGTCAGTGCATGTACCGATGGACTTCCTCTATCGTCATGTTTTTGTGCAATGTGATGTTGAGCGCGTCCGCGATGATGCGTGCGACATCGTCCACCACCTTGTCGATTTCCTTGGGCGTGACGATCATGTCCGCGCCTTCCACGTCCATCATAGCATCGAGTATGCGCTGTACACCGGGGCGGATGTTCACATCCGAAGGGGTTTTGTTCAATGCGGTTTCCATAAGGTCCTGTGCGACGGTGGCCGCATAGACGACAAGCGGCACGCCCAGCGCCAGCACCGGTACGCCGAGCGTCTCCTGATCCAGCGCTTTTCGTTTGTTGCCGATGCCCGCACCCGGCGCAATGCCGGTATTGGCGACCTGTATCGTGGTGCGCACACGTTCCATACTGCGGGACGCAAGCGAATCCACCGCGATTACAAGCGACGGCTTCATCCGCTCTACCACGCCTTCGACGACCTCGCCTGTCTCTATGCCCGTAATGCCCAGCACACCGGGGGAAATCGCGCTCACGTTGCCAAGGCGCTCGTCAATTCCTTCGGGTGCGTATTCGTGAATATGCCGCGTCACAAAAACCGCGTCGCAGACGGCAGGCCCAAGCGCATCGGGTGTCACCATGCGGTTCCCCAGCCCCACCACCAGCACGACGCCGTTCAGCGCGTCGCCTGCCATATTGCGTATCTCGTTGGCCAGCGCGATGGAGCAGTGCTCGTCGAGCTCTGCGTCGCCGCGCGCGAGCTGCTGCGCCTCTATCGTCACATAGATTCCTTTTTTCTTACCGATGGCCTTTTCGCCTTCTTCGTTTAATATGGTGACGCGTGAGCGATTCACGCCCGGCATCACCTCGTCGTTTAGCACCTCAACGCCGGGTATATTTCCCGCGGCCTGTGCCGCCTCCATTGCCAAGTCAGTACGAATCATGCTGTGTCCTCCTGCAAAAATTTCGAAATTGGGATGCGCAGATTATATGAGTTGTGCTGATTTGACGAGAAGATTTTGTGTTCTGCAAGGAGCAAAAACGAAGGAATAGCAGCGCTATTTCAAGATTTTGGCGACACAGCAGAGCGCAAAATCAGCCGATCAATATAACACGACGAATTATCAGCGCATCCTTAGTATTTGCAGGGAAGGCGGGAATAAACGTTAAAAGATGAATCGAAATATCAAGATGTTCGCAAAGGATAGAAATGTCTTCGCCCATCGTTGATTATGCCGTTAGATCAGTCTATAACGGTCTCCATGAAGCCAACCGTAAAGGGCAGATGGTCAAATTTCTTGGTTCCAAGATGGATGAAACCGTTGTTTGAATACCACTGCTTTAACACTGTGTTCTCTTCAATGACGCCGATCGATATTTTGTTTCCGCCTAATTCCTTGACTTTACCTTTTGCAAAATCGAGCAGCGCTTCGCCAAAGCCGAGATGACGGTATTCTGGAATGACGCAGATATTCTTTAATTCGTAACGGTCTGCCTCTTTCATCTCAAGCTGCATAAACCCCGCAACCTTGCCCCGCTCTTTAAGGACATACATGAGATTGCCATTGTCCCTGTCGTATGTCAATCGCTCAGATTTCATAAAAGCCGCATTTGTCGGGCAGGTTGCCTCGGTCAGCCCAAACTCCTTGGCGACAGTTCCAAACGCCGAGCGTATCGCCTGCACACACTTGTCCAAATCGTCATCGTGCATAGCACAGATTTCTAAGCCATTCATAACGAGCCCTCCTCTTATTCGCCATCTTTCAACCATTATATCCCACATTTAAAAAACAGGAAATATGGCTATCAAGATCATTCATCTGCGGTGAATCCATAAAATTATCACAACCAGGCGAAAAATGCTTCTATATCAACAGAAAAATATAAAAATACGAGAAAATTTGCGTATTTGCTCCAATGCTTGGTTTTAATTTATTTTTCAAGTTTATTAATAAATGCATTATAATTTTACTGGAATAATTACCATGAACCCTTATTAAATTCTTTCATCATTCAAAATATACCGACTAAATAAATACGGAGGAGATGGCCAGTCATGAAACCCACGAAAAACAGGCAAATTAAAGAAGCTAATAGCGACGGCGAACAGCTTGAACGAATCGCGGAACCGACTGAAGCGGATGAGGAACAGAATGGTCAGACATGGCAAAAATCCAAGAAAAGGCCTGACCCCAAACTTAGCAATTCGTCTTTTTTGGGCAACATGAAAATTGCACCCAAGCTGCTGCTCGGATTTCTTGTTATCGCGATGTTGGCTGCAGCCATGGGCGGCTTTGCAATCTTGAATATGCTGTCGATCAGCGATGCGGCAAATAACATGTATTCGAACATGCTGATGCCTGTACAATCGGTAGCGTCATTATCCGATCTGTTTAATAAAGGGTGCATCGATTTGAGACAGACGTTAATGGGCGAGGAAGACGACTTGGAGGCCAATATATCGCTGCTTGAAAAAGATCGGAAGTCTTATACCTCAACGCTGTCTCTGCTTAAGAGCAAGATATCTGATGATTCTCTCGACGAATACCAGACGATGAAAGCTGAGTTTGATATCTATATTGATTTATTCAAAGATGCAATTGATAAAATAAAAGAAGGTCAGAGAGACGAAGTATTCAATGACATTATGAATTTTGGCGAGTTGAAAACAGCGGAAGGCAAGGTATCTAGTACACTTAACTCCTTGAAATATGTCATTACAGAAAACTCCACCAAACAGGATACACAAACGAAGAAAACATCGTCGACAGCTATGAATGTCACCATTGGTGCCGCGGGGCTTGTGTTGCTATTATCGGTGTTGATTGGCGTTCTGATTGCCAGAGGCTTCAGCCGGCCGATCAAGAGACTGACGCAGCATGTGAAGCGGCTTGCACTGGGCGATACCGATATCACGCTTTCGGTTTATCCGAGAAAAGACGAAATCGGTCAGATGCGCGAAGCGATCAGGACGATCACCAATTCAATCAAAGAGCTGGAAAGCGACACGTCCATACTCATTGGTGCGGCCAAAGAAGGTGATTTGAATGTACGCGCAGATGTGCAGAAGCACCAGGGCATATACCGCGAGATCGTTGACGGTATCAACGCAACGCTGGATGCGACGGTTGCGCCGATCAAGGAATCGACCGAAGTGCTCTCAGCGCTTGCGGACGGCAATCTCGATGTGGGTGTCACGGGCGATTTCAAGGGCGATTATGCGCTCATTAAAGATGCGCTCAACACAACATGCGAGACAGTAAGGCGCTATATTGATGAAGTGGCGGATATCTTAGAGCATATCGCCCGCGGGGATATGACGGTCAATATCATTTCTGAATACAAAGGTGATTTCACCAAACTGAAGGATTCGATCAATAAGAGCATTGTGTCATTCAACGATGTGCTTACCGAGATCGATACAGCAGCCACGCAGGTGGCTTTAGGTTCCAGACAGGTTTCGGACGGCAGCCAGACGATCTCTCAGGGCGCGACAGAACAAGCGGCTGAAATTGACCAGCTCACATCGACAATCACCGAAATCGCGTCTCAGGCAAGCCAGAATGCGCACAGCGCAAACAACGCGAATGAGCTTGTAAAAGCCTTCAAGTCGGATGCCTTAGCGGGCAACAGCCAGATGGAGAAGATGCAAAAAGCGATGGAGGAAATCAAGGCGGCCTCCGAGAGTATCAGCAAGATCATCAAGGTGATCGACGATATCGCCTTCCAGACGAACATATTGGCTCTAAACGCGGCAGTGGAAGCAGCGCGGGCCGGTATGTACGGCAAAGGCTTTGCGGTGGTGGCGAGCGAAGTGAGAAACCTCGCGGCGAGAAGTGCGCAGGCCGCCAAAGAGACGACAGATCTGATTGAGAATTCGATCGTGATCGTCGGGTCTGGCACCAAGATTGCGGATCAGACAGCCGTCGCGCTGCAGAGCATCGTCAGCGGTGTGGATAAAGCGGCGGAACTCGTGGCGCAGATCGCGGTAGCGTCCAACGAGCAGGTGATTGGCATCACGCAGATCAACAACAGTGTTGATGAGATGATGCGTGTTGTACAGACCAACTCGGCGACCTCTCAAGAAACGGCAGCCGCGAGCGAGGAGCTCTCAAACCAGGCAGAGATGCTGCGCGAGATGGTATCCGACTTCCAGCTCAAAGGCAAGAACGAAGCTTACATCGACGGCGGGAAAGACTTAAAAGCCATTGGTGCGAAAGCCCAAAAAGAGATTGCTATCAAAGACGACGATTTCGGCAAATATTGATCTATATGGCGATAACAGCGCTCCAACTGGGGCGCTGTTTTTTTTTGCTTTCGTACAATAGGAATCAACTGATATAAGCCATCAATTTTTCTCTCCCTCCGACACTTCGTGCAGCTCCCATTCCACCCCTTAGGGGTGGAGCGGGAGCTGGCCGCGTAGCAGACTGAGGGAGAGATTTAGTACACTCATGCATTAGCGCAGGCAACGAGGCCGCAGAGCTGATAGCACTATTATAGATTAATCCGATGTGGTTACCTTCCTTTTTGGTCAAATCAGATGATAATGCCCTTATAGCCATAACAGAAAAAGCGGTATCACACCGTATACCGCTTCAGACATGTCTTTATGCTTTACTTTATTCCCCGGCTGCCGGGTTTCACTGCGGGCAAGCCCTGCCTGCAAAGCGGGCAGTCCTCCGGCGGATACGAGACAACCTCCATAGACAGCACGGCTTCAAAGGGCACGCCGAAGTCCACAGCGCCATTCGAGCGATCCACGATGCTGCCGACGCCCACCACATTGCCGCCAAGGCTGTTAATCAGCGCGATCACCTCTTTAACCGAGCCGCCAGTGGTCACCACATCCTCAACGACGAGCACGCGTGCGCCTTCTGGGACGGTAAAGCCGCGACGCAACGTCATGGCTCCGTTTTCACGTTCCGCAAATACATTCGGTACACCCAACTGACGCGATACCTCATAAGCTAATATGATGCCGCCGATGGCGGGGCCTGCCACGAGATCGACGTCTGAGAATTTATCGGCAAGCGCCTTGGAGAATGTCTCCGAAATCGCGGCGTTTTGAAACAGCTTCGCACACTGCATGTACTTATCCGAATGGCGGCCTGACGTCAGCAAAAAATGTCCCTCAAGCATCACGCCTGTCTCACGGAAAATATCAAGTATCTGATTCGTATCCATATTAAACCTCCAACGCGCCCGTGAGCGCAGAAATATCATTAATCTTCATTGATTCAGCCAAGGCTTCAAGCTCATCGATCACGCGCAGCGAGGAGTTTGGGTCAGTCAGGTTTGCGGTGCCTGTCATCACGCATGTCGCGCCGCAGAGCATAAATTCCGCGGCATCCTCGCCTGTCATGATGCCGCCCATGCCGATGACAGGAACGCTCACCGCTTGTGATACGTCGTACACCATTTTGAGTGCCACCGGCTTGATGCACGGTCCCGAAAGACCGCCTGTCACATTGCCAAGGATGGGGCGCTTGCGCTTTAAATCCACCGCCATGGCAGGGATGGTATTAATCAGTGACACGGCATCCGCGCCAGCGTCTTCCACGGCTTTTGCGATACGTACCACATCCCCCGCAGCCGGTGTCAGCTTCACGATCAGCGGCTTTTTGGCCACAGCCTTGCATGCGCGGGTGCATGCCGCCGACAGCCTAGGGTCTGTGCCAAAGCTCACGCCGCCTTCCTTGACATTGGGGCATGATATGTTCAGCTCGAAAAAATCGATGTCCGTTTCATTAAGCCGCTCCACCACATACACGTAATCCTCAATGCTGCTTCCCGCGATATTCGCAAAAAGCGTTGTACCCAGCTTCTCCGCTTTTTTTATATCGCTTTTCAGAAAAGCATCCACACCGGGGTTTTGCAGCCCCACGCTGTTGAGTATGCCCGAAGGCGTTTCTGCGACGCGCGGCGGTGCGTTGCCGATGCGCTTTTCGCGCGTCAAGGATTTGAGCGCTATGCCGCCCAGACGCGACACATCGATGAACCACCCATGCTGCACGCCGAACGCGAATGTGCCCGACGCGGCGATCACAGGATTTTTTAGCGTTTTCCCGCAAAGCTCAACTTGCATATTCACTGCCATCAGAGCACCACCTCATAAAGATCGAATACGGGGCCTTCCACACAGACCTTTTTATAATCCAGCCCGTCGTCCGTATGCACACCGCAGGCGCACGTGGCGCATGCACCGAAGCCGCAACACATGCGCTGCTCCATGGAAACCTGCGCCGCCACGCCAAGCGGCTCCAGCAGCGATTTTAGCGCTCGCAGCATAGGCGGCGGCCCGCACGAGAGCACCACATCGGGCACCAGCTCTTTGAGCCGCTGCTCGATGGGCACAGTGACCAGCCCCTTCATACCGATGGTGCCGTCGTCCGAGGCGATGTTGACCGTATCGCACGCACCGAAGTCGTTCTCACAATAGGCAAAATCCTGCCCGCGATAGCCAAGAAACGCCTCATAGTGCCTGTCCGGCCATTTTTGTATCACAGTCAGCAGCGGCGCGATGCCCACGCCCCCGCCGACGAGAAAAATCGTTTTATCCGTGGCTTTAAGATTGAAGCCACGCCCCACCGGCATCACCGTCTCCACCATCGTTCCCGTACACGCCCTGGAAAGCGCGATAGTACCCTTGCCTTTTAACTGGTAGACAATCACCGCGGTATGGTTATCGGCATCCACCACGTTGAGACTGATAGGACGCCCGAGCAGAAGCTCGGGATGATCCGGCACCTTGACATGTGCAAACTGACCCGGCACGAAGTGGACAAGGTCGGCATCCGGGCAGTATAACTCCATCCGGTATATGCCGTTTGCGATTCTTTCATTGCGTTTGATTTCTGCGCTGACGTATTTTAACATGTTGACTCCTGTATATCTGATAAGCTTAACGGCACGATGTCCGCGTCTGTTTTACCGGATTTCATGCTTTGCAGCAGCACACGTGCGGTATCCAGCGATGTGATGCAGGGTATGCGGTGCTCCACCGCCATGCGCCGCAGCTTAAACCCGTCGCGCTCGGCGCGGCGGCCTCTGGTCGGCGTGTTGAGTATCAGCTTGAGCCGCCCGCTTTCAAACAATCCTTGTATGTTGTTTGGGTCTTTGGACAGCTTGGATATCGTATTGGCTGCCACAAAGTTGAAGTTTAACACATTGGCCGTGCCGTGCGTGGCATATATATCGTAGCCTAAGTAATCGAGCACTGCCGCGATCGGTATCAGCTCCTGTTTGTCGTTGTCCGCGACGGTCAGGAACACCGCACCCGTTTCCTTGGGAAGCGCCATGCCCGATGCAATCAGCCCTTTAAGCAGCGCTTCCGAATAATCCTCGGATATGCCGAGCACCTCTCCGGTGGACTTCATCTCTGGCCCCAGCCCCACCTCTACCAGCGGCAGCTTTTCAAACGAGAACACCGGCACCTTGACGGCTGTGATTCGCCGTTTGGGATAAAGCCCTGTGCCGTATCCCATTTCGGCAAGCGGCTGCCCCAGCGATGCGCGCACCGCAAGATCAATCATGGGCACACCCGTCACCTTAGAAATGTACGGCACGGTGCGCGAGGAACGCGGGTTCACCTCGATCACATAGATCTCACCGCCCGATATCACGTATTGAATGTTGACGATGCCCCGCACATCCAGCGCCAGCGCGAGCCGCCGCGTGATATCGATAAGCTCGTCCTGCTGCTTGTCCGATATTGTGTGAGCGGGATAGACGGATATCGAATCGCCCGAATGCACACCCGCTCGTTCGATATGCTCCATGATGCCGGGGATCAGCACATCCTTGCCGTCACTGATGGCATCCACCTCGAGCTCTAAGCCCGTCATATATTTATCAACAAGCACGGGATGCTCCTGCTCGTGCCGACCGATGATGCGCATGTATTCGCGTATGTTGTCCTCGCTGTAGGCGATCTCCATACCTTGTCCGCCCAGTACATACGAAGGACGCACAAGCACCGGATAACCAAGAGCTTCCGCGGCTTGTACAGCCTGTTCCTCCGTGAACACGGTGCGCGCCTTGGGGCGCCGTATATTCAGCGATTCGAGCAGCGCTTCAAACTGCTTGCGATCCTCCGCGCGGTCGATGCTTTTCAACGCCGTACCGATGATTTTATATCCCATCTCCTCGACGGATTCGGCAAGCTTGATCGCCGTCTGCCCGCCAAACTGCACGATCACGCCCTCGGGGCGCTCCTGTTCCAGCACATTTGCCACGTCTTCGGGCGTGAGCGGCTCAAAGTAAAGCCGGTCGGAGGTGTCAAAGTCCGTTGAAACCGTTTCGGGGTTGTTATTGATAATCACCGTATCATAGCCCGCATTTTTGAGCGCCCATATGCAGTGAACGCTGCAATAATCGAACTCAATGCCCTGTCCGATGCGTATAGGCCCCGAGCCCAGCACCACGATTGTTCTATTCTTCGGCGTCGTCGCCTCGTTTTCCTCGTCGTATGTGGAGTAATAATACGGGCTCACCGCATCAAATTCCGCACCGCAGGTGTCCACCATCTTAAACGCGGGGCGAATGCCAAGAGACAACCGCAAGCGCGCGATCTCGCTTTCGCTTTTACCTGTCAGCCGCGCGATGGCGCTGTCAGCAAAGCCCAGCTTCTTGGCGCGTTTGAGCGTATCCAAGGTAAGCGCTTCGTCTTGCTTAAACATCTCTTCAAGCTCAATAATCGCATTAAGCTTTGTTAAAAACCAGAAATCGATTTTAGTTAAATCGTGTATGCGGCTTAACGGTATGCCGCGGCGCAGCGCTGTGGCCACAAGAAAAATGCGTTCATCGTCCTGCTCGAGTATGCGCGTGATGAGCGCGTCATCGTCAAGCTCGTCCGCAAACGGAAAATACAGCGAGTCCAGTTTAAGCTCGAGTGAGCGTACCGCCTTCAAAAACGCGCTTTCAAAGTTGGAGCCAATCGCCATCACCTCGCCCGTCGCCTTCATGCGCGTACCGAGCTGCTTGTTGGCGGTGGTGAATTTGTCGAACGGCCAGCGCGGGAATTTGACGACCACATAATCCAGCGTCGGCTCAAAGCACGCGAACGTTTTGCCCGTCACGCCGTTTTTGATCTCGTCCAGCCCGTAGCCCACGGCAATCTTGGCGGCAATCTTGGCGATCGGATAGCCAGTCGCCTTGGAAGCCAGCGCAGACGAACGGCTCACGCGCGGGTTCACCTCGATCACGTAATACGTCATGCTGTCCGTGTCCAGCGCATACTGCACGTTGCAGCCGCCCTGTATTTCCAGCGCGTTAATAATCTTTAACGATGCGCTGCGGAGCATCTGATATTCCGCGTCGCGCAGCGTCTGCGACGGCGCAACCACGATACTGTCGCCCGTGTGAATGCCGACGGGATCAATGTTTTCCATGTTACAAACGGTGATACAGTTGCCCTTGGCGTCGCGGATGACCTCGTATTCGATCTCCTTGAAGCCCGCCACGCTTTTCTCGATGAGCACCTCACCGACACGGCTGGCCGAAATGCCGCTCTTGCATATCTCAACAAGCTCTTCTTCGTTTGCCGCGATACCCCCGCCTGTGCCGCCCAGCGTATACGCAGGCCGCACAATCAGCGGATAGCCATGCACTGCGGCAAACTCACGCGCCTCATCCGGCGTCTTGGCGATGATGCTCTCAATAATCGGCTCACCGATATCATTCATCAACGTTTTAAACGCTTCTCTGTCCTCTGCCTTTTTTATGGATGCGGCGTTGGTGCCAAGCAGCTTGACGCCTGTCTCATCGAGCACGCCGCTTTCAAACAGCTCCATGGCGAGGTTCAGCCCCGTCTGCCCGCCCAGTGTGGCCAGCATGCTGTCGGGACGTTCTTTTTTAATGATGTTTGTGATCACTGGCACGGTCAAAGGCTCGATATACACCCTGTCCGCAAGCTCCGGATCGGTCATGATGGTAGCAGGGTTGGAGTTGATCAGCACCACCTCGATGCCCTCCTCGCGCAGCGCCTGACAGGCCTGCGTGCCCGCGTAGTCAAACTCGGCGGCCTGCCCGATGACGATAGGGCCGCTGCCGATTACCAGCACCTTTTTGATATCGTTATTTTTTGGCATGCGCTTCCCTCATACGGTCTATAAACTCGTCAAACAGATAAGCGGTGTCCTCCGGGCCCGGCGCCGCTTCGGGATGAAACTGCACCGTAAACATGTCATGCTCCGAATATGAAATTCCCTCTACCGTACCGTCATTCCAATTTCGGTGGCTCACCTCACAGCCGCCCGGCAACGTCTCTTCTATCACGGTATAGCCGTGGTTCTGCGACGTGATATACACGCGGTCTTTGTTTAAATCCTTTACGGGATGGTTTGCACCGCGATGACCGTACTTTAATTTTTCTGTATCCGCGCCCATGGCCAGCGCCAGCAGCTGATGCCCAAGGCAGATACCGAAAATCGGCTTTTTACCGATAAGCTTCTTTAGGTTTTCAATGACCTCGGTGTTCTCCTTGGGGTCTCCGGGGCCGTTTGTCAGCATAATGCCGTTAAAGTCGCCCGAGAGTATCTCCTCTGCGCTTGTTCTCGCAGGGTACACCGTCACCTTGCAGCCGCGCTTTTCAAGACTGCGCACAATGTTTTTCTTGAGACCGAAATCCAGCACGGCCACCTTTAAGTCACCATCGCAATGCTCATATTTTTCTTTACACGTGACCTGATCGACAGGCATGTCGCACACATAGCCGCGCATACTTTCAAGCTGCGCCGCCGTGGGCTCTCCCTGTGTGATGATGCCGCGCATCGTGCCTTTTTCGCGGATAATACGCGTCAAGGCGCGCGTGTCGATGCCGCACAGCCCCACGATGCCGCTCTTCGCAAGGTATTCGTGAATATCACCCTCACTGCGCCAGTTGGATGGGCGATTGCAAACCTCGCGCGCGATAAAGCCGCTCACCTGCGGTTTTATTGACTCTGGGTCGATCTCGTTCACACCGTAGTTACCGATCAGCGGGTAAGTCATCGTAACGATCTGTCCGCAATAGGACGGGTCTGTCAGCACCTCCTGATAGCCCGTCATACCCGTGTTGAACACGACCTCGCCGATGACATCGGCGCTTGCGCCAAAGCTTTGACCTTCAAAGCGCGTGCCGTCTTCCAATGTGAGTATTGCCATGGTTTCTCCTCTCCTGAGCTCGTAAACTTATAATTGAATGCCGCGTCTTAACAGCGCAGACATGATATCCTGTTTCATATCCAATACGAACGCGCGCGCCGCCTGCGGCGCCTTTAGATGCGCGTATTTTTCCTTCTTATAAGCCAGCAGCAACCCTCGAGACGCATTGACCACCGCGCCAAAGCCATTCTCATCGAAGTTGACCGCGATATCGTCCGCGCCCGCGCCCTGAGCCCCATAGCCCGGCACAAGGAAGAACGTGGTTGGAATACGCTGGCGCAGCTTATGCGCTTCTGCGGGGTAGGTCGCGCCGACGACGGCGCCCACCGAGCTGTATCCGCATTTGCCGATGTACGGCTCGCCCCATAGCTTGACCTTGTCGGCCACAGCTTCATAGAGCTTCTTGCCGCCCACGTTTAAGTCCTGAAACTCCCCGCCCGACGGGTTAGACGTTTTGACGAGCACGAATATGCCCTTGCCCGTCATCTCACACGCTTCAAGAAACGGCTGGATGCCGTCGATACCAAGGTACGCGTTCACGGTCAGAAAATCAGCCGGGCTGTGCATCAAATGCGCCTCTGCATAGGCCTTGGCTGTGGAACCGATGTCGTTTCTTTTCGCGTCCGCGATCACAATAAGCCCTTTGTCACTGGCGTATTTCATCGTATCTAGGAAGCAGGTGAACCCTTCGGCTCCATACTGCTCGTAATACGCCGCCTGCACCTTAACAGACGGCACAATATCCGCAATTGCATCTATTATATCACAGTTGAATCGGTACACACACTTTGCTTTTTCACTGTTTGTCAGATCATCGGCGCTTGCTTCATACTCAGGCGTTAAATAGCCGTATTCAGTGTCCAGCCCCGCGCAGACGGGACATTGTGTGTCTTTTATCGCGCGGCATAGTCTGTCTATTTGCATGGCTGACCTCCTTGATACACAAGCCGCCCGTCCACGATCGTGTGCGTCACAACGCCGCGCAGCGTGTGTCCGATAAACGGTGAGTTCTTGCCTTTGGATATCAGGCTCTGCTCCGTCAACGTGTATTCTAAGTCCATGTCCGCAACTGTTATATCGGCGGGCACACCCTCTTTGATCACGCCGCCGGGCTTACCGATGATGCTTGCGGGATTGACGCTGAAAAGCGCGGCAAGCAAATCCCTATCCTGCGTCAGGTTGGTCACGGCGAGCGAAAACGCCGTTTCAAAACCGGATATCCCGAATGCCGCCAGCGCGAACTCGATGTTCTTTTCATCCTTGTGGTGCGGGGCGTGATCCGTCGCAATTGCGTCGATGGTGCCGTCCATCAGTGCCTCTTTCACAGCCGCGACATCGTCACTCGTACGCAGCGGCGGGTTCACCTTGGTGCGCGCGTCGTAGCTTGCGCACCAGCTGTCGTCAGCCGAGAAATAATGCGGCGCAGTTTCACAGGTGACGCTAACGCCGCGCTGCTTGGCAGCGCGAATCAGCGTGATACCGCCGCGTGTGGACACATGCTGCAAGTGCACACGTAGCCCGTAGCTTTCCGCGAGTATCAGATCCCGCGCAATCATCGTCTCTTCGGCGGCACGCGGTATGCCGGGCAGCCCTAAGATTGTGGAATTGTGCCCCTCATTCATCACGCCTTTGCCCTTTAAATCAAGGCACTCCTCATGCGCCATGATGAACGAGCCAAACGTCTTGGCGTACTGCATCGCCGAAAGCATCATCGCGCCGCTGTCGATTGGGTGTCCGTCGTCCGAAAACGCGACGCAGCCCATATCGGCAAGCTCGCCCATCTCCGCGAGCTCCTTGCCATTTAGCCCCTTTGTGGCTGCGCCCACGGGGTAAACCCTTGTGGACGCGTCTTTAGCCTTTGCCAGCACGAGTGCGCATACTGAAGCGTTGTCCAAAGCGGGCACGGTGTTTGGCATACAACAGACGGCGGTATAACCGCCCTTTGCCGCTGCGCGCGTACCCGACGAAATATCTTCCTTGTATTCCTGCCCCGGTTCTCTTAGGTGGCAGTGCATGTCGATAAAGCCGGGGAAAACGGCTTTGCCCGAAACATCGATGGTTTCGTCCGCACTGCCCACATCTGTGCCGATGGCTTTGATGCGATCACCTTCTATGAGTATATCTAAGCGACCCTTTTTCTCACCGGCCGGATTCACGACCTCGCCGCCGCACAATTTAAGCGTCTTCATTCTTCCTCCTCGTGAGCAGATACAGCAGCGCCATTCTGACCGCCACACCGTTTGTCACCTGCTCGTTGATCACTGAGTTTTCTGCATCCACAATCGCACTGGAAAGCTCCACACCGCGGTTCACCGGGCCGGGATGCATGATCATCACATCCTTGCCGCACCATTTTTCCAGCGTCTGCTCATTAACACCGAAAAAGTTGTGATATTCACGCAATGTCGAAAGAAAAGCCCCCTCAAGCCGTTCCTTTTGAATACGCAGACCCATCACCACATCCGCGCCGCGAAGCGCTTCTTCAAGGCTGCCCGTCACGCGTGCACCCATCGTCTCGATACCAAACGGCATCAGTGTTTGCGGACCGCACAGCGTCACGTTCGCGCCGAGTTTTTTAAGCCCCCATAGGTTGCTTCGTGCGACGCGGCTGTGCCAGATATCGCCGATGATGGATACGTTCAGCCCCTTTAGGTCACCGAAACGTTCGCGCATTGTGAACATATCGAGCAGCGCCTGTGTGGGGTGTTCGTGCATGCCGTCACCCGCGTTGATCACGCTGCCGGAAAAATGGTCTCCGAGCAGCTTGGGCGCGCCCGCGTAAGGATGGCGGATGATAATCACGTCCGTCTCCATCGCCTCAATCGTATAGCCCGTGTCCAGCAGCGTTTCGCCCTTGCTCACGGAGCTTGACGATACGCCAAGATTGCTGAATGTCGCGCCCAGAAACTTGGCCGCAAGCTCAAAGCTCAGGCGCGTACGCGTGCTGTTTTCATAGAACAGCGCCACCACGGATTTGCCCTGCATATGGGGCATCTTTTTGGCGCTTTGCTGCAAGTAAGCCTTCATTGTCGCGGCGGTATCGAGTATGTATGTGATCTCCTCCGCCGGCATGTCATACAGACCGATCAAATCTTTTTGTGACAAATGCATAGTATCTTTCCTTTTTTAAAAGGAGCGGATAAATCCGCTCCTTAGTCTTTCGTTAGGCCTCTTCCTTTTTGATATCAAACTTTTCCGGCAGCACCGCATTGAGTATGATACCGGCCAGCGCCGCAAGCGCCACGCCCGAGATCGTAAAGCTTTCACTCACAGGGATGGTCACGCCGATACCCACAACCAGTGTGATGGAAAGTATCAGCAGGGTTCGGCTGCTTGTGAAATCCACCTTGGCTTCCGCCATTGTGCGGATACCGATGGACGCAATCATACCGAACAGCACGATGCTCATGCCGCCGATGATGGGTCCCGGTATCGTCTGAAGGAACGCCCCGAAGTAACCGATGACCGAAAGCACGATGGCATAGATTGCCGCAAGCCGGAGTATCTGCGGATTGTAGTTCTTGGTCACCGCGAGCACGCCTGTGTTTTCCCCGTAGGTAGTATTGGCCGGGCCGCCGATGAGCCCCGCAAACATGGTGGCCACGCCGTCACCGATCAATGTGCGGTGCAGACCCGGATCATCAAAGAAGTTCTTGCCGACAACCGCACCGTTGGTGGTGATGTCGCCAAGATGCTCCATAAATGTCGCGATGGAAATCGGCGCCATAATGAGTATCGAGCTTGCGCTGAACTTGGGCAGATGGAAGTTCGGCAATTGGATGATCGAAGCGGTTTCAAACGGAGAGAAATTCATGAGCGCCTTTGTTCCTTCCGGAACCGGCACAAAATTGTGGAGCAATACCGCCACGAGATACCCGACAGCCAGTCCGCAAAGTATGGGCAGCAGCTTGAAAAAGCCCTTGATGAATATCGATACGATCACAACCGTTACCACAACCGACGCCGCGACAACCCATTTTGTCCAAAGCAACCCACCCACAAAATCGCCAGTGATGTCATTAAGTATGACCGTGGGAGCCAGCGTCAAGCCGATGACGACAATGACCGGACCCGTTACAATGGCCGGGAACAGCTTCTTAATGCGATCGGGCCCGATTACCTTTGTCAGCAATGCAAACAGCAGATAGCACGCGCCTGCGGCCATGATCGCACCTGTCGCGTATTCTTTGCCCTCGTTTTGCACCACAAAAGTGATCGCTGTCATAAACGCAAAGCTTGAACCTAAGAAAACAGGCACCTTGCGCTTGGTGATGAAGTGAAAGATTAGTGTGCCGCCGCCCGCCGCAAACAGTGCGACAGCAGGGTCGAGCCCTGTGATTGCGGGGACAACGATCGTGGCACCAAACATGGCAAACATGTGCTGCAAGCCAAGCACCAATTTTGTGCCCCATCCTTGTTTGACTTTTTCCATAATACCCTCCATATATAAATGATGTCATTCACCCGTATAAAAAAACCTTATCGACACTGATAAGGCTTATACAGGCAAATCATTGATAACAACATTATCAATATTATCAAATTCCTTGACATGCACGCTGACAACTTCGCTTTTTGATGTGGGAATATTCTTCCCCACATAGTCGGCCCGAATGGGAAGTTCTCTGTGACCCCTGTCCACAATCACAGCTAATTGAATATAGTTGGGTCTTCCCAAATCCATCAGTGCATCCAGGGCGGCCCTTGCAGTACGTCCCGTATACAGCACGTCGTCGCAAAGCACCACCGTTTTTTTATTGATGTCAAACGCAATATCCGTGCCCTTTATGACGGGATGATCTGCCAGCAAAGACAGGTCGTCGCGGTAAAAGGTGATATCCAGCGTGCCGATGTCGACGCTGACGCCCTCAAAATCGTTGATATATGCCGCAATACGCTTCGCGATGGGCACGCCGCGCCGGTGAATGCCAATCAGCGCCACACCCTTGGCGCCCTTGTTTTTTTCGATGATCTCATGCGCGATACGCTTCAATGCCCGATCGAGGGCAACCTCGTCCATAATGAGCGCCTTGTCCACTTTTGCACCGTCCTCTCATCTTTCGTATCACACCCCAAAAGCCAGGCTTGTTTAGGGGGCTGTAATCAAAAAAGCCTTGCACATGGCAAGGCTTAATTAGCATAAAAATACCCAAACCTTGCCGGACTCTCTGGACCGAATTAAAGGTGATCTATTGGTAAAACATTATCATATACCGCCCGGTTTGTAAAGAGCAAACATGGACAAACCGGGCAGTTTTTTTATTTCCGGGTTGGTCTTCTTACGCTTCTTTTGCGAGCAGACTTTTGCGGTGATGGCAAAGCGCGATATACGCGGTTTCGTCCACCTCGCGGATAATCGTCTCAAGCTCGTCATCGCCAAAGGCAGTGGTACGACCGGCGGCGAATTCTTTGTCCACCTCGGCTTTTATCGTGATCACAAGCGGTTCCTGCTTGCCCATTGCAGAGGTGCCTTTCAGCTTAAAATGCGCGTTGATCCAATGCGCAATGCCCGCAAGCCCCGAATGTGCATCCACCGCCACCGTCACCGGACGGTTAAGCAGCTTTTCTGTGTTGAATATATTGTATATCTCCTCGTCCTTCAAAAGACCGTCCGCGTGTATGCCCGCACGTGTGGAGTTGAAATTGCGTCCCACAAACGGCGTTCTCGGACTGATCTCGGTACCCAGCACATTCTCAAAGTATTCAGCCAGTTCGGTAATCACAGAAAGATCCATGCCGTCTGTCGTTCCCTTGAGGCCGCAGTATTCCATCACCATCGCCTCTATCGGACAGTTGCCCGTACGTTCACCGATACCCAGCACAGAGCAGTTGACCGACGACGCGCCATAAAGCCATGCTGTGGCCGAATTCGTCACAACTTTATAGAAGTCGTTATGGCCGTGCCATTCAAGCAGCTCGGACGGAAATCCGGAGTACTGATGCAGACCGTAAACGATGCCCTGAACGCTGCGCGGAAGCGCCGCGCCCGGATATGTGATGCCGTAGCCCAGCGTATCACACATGCGGATTTTGATGGGAACGCCCGTGTCCTGCATGATCTTCATGAGCTCATCCGCGAACGGAATGACGAAGCCATAGTAATCGGCACGTGTGATATCCTCGAAGTGGCAGCGCGGTTTGATACCGAAATCGATCGCCATTTTAACGATGCCCAGATATTTTTCCATTGCCTGCTTGCGCGTTAAGTTCATCTTTTTATAGATGTGATAATCCGAACAGCTCACAAGTATGCCCGTTTCCTTGATGCCAAACGCTTTGGCAAGCTCAAAATCCTTCTGGCTGGCGCGAATCCACGCGGTAACCTCGGGAAACTCGTAGCCAAGATCAAGACACGCCTGCAGTGCTTCCTTGTCTTTCTGCGTATACACAAAGAATTCGCTCTGACGGATAATGCCCTTTGGCCCACCGAGCCGGTGCAGCATTTTGTACACATCGATAACCTGTTTCACCGTAAACGGTGTGCGCGACTGCTGTCCGTCGCGGAATGTGGTATCCGTGATCCATATATCCTCAGGCATGCGCATGGGAACGACACGATGGTTAAAAGCGATCTTGGGTACCGATTCGTAATCGAACATATCGCGGAAGAGCTGCGGCTCCTCCACATCCTGAAAAGAAAACTTATAGTCGTTCTCCTGCAGCAGATTCCATCTGGTGTCAATACTTCTCATGTCATCACCTCTCATATGATTCTATCCCCTTTCATAGCTTAAGCACTGAAACAAATTCTTTAATCCTCTCAAGCCCTTTTTTAATATTCTCTTCACTTACAGCATAGCTTAAACGCACGTAATTGTCTGCGCCAAAGGCCACGCCGGGCACCACAGCGGTCAGCGTTTGCTCAAGCAGCAGCTCCGAAAACGCTAACGATCCTGTGATCTCAATGCCGTCATATTTCTTGCCGATCAACGCCGATATATTCATCATTACATAGAACGCGCCGCCGGGCACCTCGCAAGATACGCCGTCTATATCATTAATAAGGCCGCACAGCAGTTTCCGGCGCTTGTCGAAAACCTCTTTCATTTGCCTCACCTGATCCTGCGGACCCTCAAGCGCTTCAATGCTGGCATACATCGCAACGGAGTTCGGGTTGGACGCCGCGTGAGATTGGTAAGCGCCCATCACCTTTGCAAGCTCGCGCACACTGGCGGTATATCCGATACGCCAGCCTGTCATCGCGTATGTTTTGGACATACCGTTGACGAGAATGGTCAAATCCTTTATTTCTTTGCCCAGCGAAGCGATGCTCACATGCTCGCCTTCATAGATGAGCTCATCATAGATCTCGTCGGATACGACAAAGATACCGGCTTCCACCGCCACCTTGGCGATTTGCTCAAGCTCGCTTCGCGTATAAACGCAGCCGCAGGGGTTGGAGGGCGAGTTCAGTATCAATGCTTTCGTCTTATCCGTGATTGCGGCACGAATCTGATCCGCCGTCGCCTTAAAGCTTTCGCCCGTTTCAATGTAGACAGGAACGCCGTCCGACATAAGGACGAGCTCAGGATATGTGAGCCAATAAGGCGAGGGAATAATGACCTCATCGCCGGGATTTAAAATAGCTGCAAAAACATTAAATAATGAATGCTTCGCGCCATTTGAGACAATGATATCTTCGGGCGCATATTCAAGACCATATTTGCCATTAAGCCGTTTTGCAATTGCGGTGCGCAGCTCCATAGATCCTGAAGCGGGCGTGTAGCGCGTAAGTCCCATATCAAGCGCCTTTTTTGCGGCATTCTTTATATTCTCAGGCGTATCAAAATCGGGCTCGCCCGCGCCAAAGCCCACGACATCGCGGCCTTCCTGTCTAAGCTTTTTAGCCATCGCGGTAATTTTAAGCGTCACCGAAGGCGCTATGTTGACTGCTTTGCTAGAAAATATCATGTAAAAACCTCCATTGGTTTAGCTTATTTTGCATATTGGATAATCAAAACCTTCATTTGATTGTATATTATCATATTATATTCGGCTTTACAACTAGATTTGAATGGTTTTTTGCATGATTGCGAAAATATTATTGCATCAATGTAAGTTTGTTTTAAGGAACTCACACATCTAAGTATCTTCTTTCATATATTCAATATTAGGGGGGATAATAATGAAACAACTCACACTGCTCTATGGTGATGGCTGCGGATATTGTAAAAAGGCCAAAATGTTCCTTAAACGGGCGTTGGATATGCATCCGAAGTATTTTTCCCTTGATATTCAATATGTACACGACAAAAGCGAGCAGGCCGAGCCTTACCGTCATGAACTCGTGCCCGCATTTTACTGCGGCGGCGTGCTGTTCTTTGAAGGCAATCCGACCATGGATATTGTCATGGCTGCTTTAAATGATTGCTATTATGGAGACGGACAAACATCTCAATAAAATGGAACGAGAAATGTTTGTCCGTCGGATACATTGAATAAGACAATCTAGTTTAACTCTACCTATCTACGTTGTTGATGTTTATATATGACAAAAGTATTAATAACCGTTCTATCTCTTGATAATTCAATGAAGTCATAATAAAATGACCAAAAAAGGGAGGGAAAGGCTATGTCTAGCTTTGTTATCGGCACATGTTCCACATCGGATCTGCCCAAGTCTTATATCGAGAAACACAAATTGCTCATTTTGAAGTTTTCGTATATGCTCGACCACAAGGAATATAAGGACGGGGATATGGACACCAAAACGTTCTTTGACTTAGAACGCGACGGCAAGCTGCCCACCACATCACAGCTTAACCCCGCGGATATCATTCCGGATTTTGAAAAGGTGCTTTCCTCGGGCAGAGACCTCTTGTATATCGCTTTTTCCTCCGGTCTGTCCGGAAGCTATAACAATTTGAATCTGGTGGCCCAGGACATGCGCAGCAAATACCCCGACCGCAAGATCGTCGTGATCGATTCGCTTTGCGCTTCGCTTGGGCAGGGTCTGCTTGTGGATTATGCCGTAAAAATGCGCGACGAAGGAAAATCCATCGACGAGGTCGCCATGTGGGCGGAGGCCAACAAATTGGGGCTTAACCACTGGTTCACAGTAGACAGCCTGAGCCATCTGCGACGCGGCGGACGCGTGACAGGCGCAGCAGCGTTTGTGGGAAGCCTGCTTCACATCAAGCCGGTGCTCAATGTCGACTACGAAGGACATCTCATTCCAAGGGAAAAAGAGCAGGGCAGAAAACGCGCGCTCAAGTGTCTGCTTGAGAAAATGGAAGAATACATATATAAACCGGAAGGCCAGACCATATTCATCAGCCACGGCGACGACCTTGAAGCAGCGGAGAGGCTTGCATCCATGGTTAAGAATCGTTTCCCTGAGGTCGGCGAGATTATGATAAATCCCCTCGGTGCTGTGATCGGCGCGCATGCGGGCCCCGGCACCATCGCTCTGTTCTTCATGGGCAAAACGAGATAAAAGCTCAAAACATAAGTTTCAAGGCTTCGGAGGTTCCTATATAAAATATAACTGGCGGAAAACCATGTTTTTCGACAAGCTCAAGGCTTCGGAGTTCCGGAGCCTTTTCATATTTGTCCCCGTGCTCTCATATATTTGAAAGAGATTCCAACTTAAATACGGAGGAGAAATATGAGATACTCACGAATGATGTCCCAACCGCCCAAAAAGAAGAAGCATTATGGTAATCTGATACTGGTGGCAATTATACTCGGCATCACCGTCTATTTTGTGTCTGCCGGGGCGGCGGGCGGATGGCTTGCCGAAAATGTGATCAACCCCGTCTTCAACAGCAATCCCACGGCCATTGCTGCCACACCCGAAGACACATCCACCCCTGATGCTTTGCAAAGCGCTGCACCGGCGGGCACTGTTCAGGCTGTCAGTCTGCCCGAAACATCAGGCGAGCATGCCGAAGAACAGATTACAGTGAGCAGCATTGCATTATACACGCTGCAGGCGGGCGCTTTTTCGGATGAGACCAACGCAAAAGCTGCGGCAGCCGAGATCATTGCGCGGGGCGGAGCCGGTTTTGTCGCATTTGACGGCAACCTTTACCGCGCGCTCATCGCCGGATATACGAGCGAGACGGACGCGCAGAGTGTGAAGACAGAGCTGGATGCACAGGGCATTGTCAGCACAGTATTCAAGCTCGAATCGGGTGCGCTTGAGTTTAAGGTGGGTGCCGAACAGACACAGATTGATGCCATCAAATCCTGCTTTGCCCTCGTATCTGATACGGTGAAAAATTTGCAGCAGATTATTTATGACGCCGACAAGGGCACCAATGTGGACGACAGCATCACTGCGCTTAAAGCCAATGCGCATACCGTGGTGGATAATTACAAAAGCGTCGTCACCTCGCAAACCGACGCCACGAAAAAATTAACCGCCTATATGGATCGCTTCTGCACCGCTCTTGATAACATTCCTTTGTCTGCCGGTGTCACAGCCGTAGATTTTTCTTCCGGTTTGAAGTATAATATTATCGGCATCGTAGTAGATTATTCGACATTTTTAAACGAGTTAAGCAGCTAAACATAAGCAGCTAAATATAAGCAGATTAACGATGGAGGACGACGTATATGACAATAGCACAAGCAGCCGCTGCGTTGGGGGCCGCCCCAATTTGCGGTGAAGAAAATTTGGACAAGACCTTAAGCTCGGGCTGCGGAGCCGATCTTATGAGCGATGTGCTGGCATTCGCCAAGCATGGCAGCATACTATTAACCGGCATGGTCAACCAACATGTGATCCGGACAGCGGAAATGCTCGATGTGCTCTGTATTGCTTTTGTGCGCGGGAAAAAACCCACCGAGGACATCTGTGAGCTCGCCAGACAAACAGGCGTGACCATTCTTTGTTCTGACTACACATTATACGAGGCGTGCGGACGGCTCTATCAAGACGGCCTCCCTCCGTGCGGCAGGTTGTAGCCTATGGCAGATGTTTTCAAGGAATCATTCGATATCACAGCCGGTGATTTTGCATCGGCGGGCGAAGCTTCGGCAAAAATCAAAAGCATATTAAGGATGATCGGTATAGACCCTGCGCTGACACGTCGCGTCACCATCGCATCGTATGAAGCCGAGCTCAACATGATCATACACAGTCACGGGGGTGTGATGTCAGTGCAGATCTCCCCCGACGCCATTGCGCTTTGCTGTGAAGATACGGGTCCCGGCATCGCCGATATCGACATGGCCATGCGGGAGGGCTATTCCACAGCGTCATCCGATGTGCGCATGATGGGCTTTGGTGCCGGCATGGGGCTTCCCAATATAAAAAAGAACAGCGACGACTTTTCTATCCGTTCGGATACGACTGGAACGTGTTTAAACATGCGGTTTAACATTAATTAAGTGTACCACTTATTACTAATAAAGGAGTGGTATCAAAAGGCGGCGTAACATGAATACATATTTTCATTCAGTGCGGCTAGACCGAGACAAGTGCAAGGGCTGCACCAATTGTATCAAGCACTGCCCCACCGAAGCCATTCGCGTGCGTGGCGGAAAAGCACAGATCATCGCGGAGCGTTGCATTGACTGCGGTGAATGCATCCGCGTTTGTCCTTATCACGCGAAAATCGCGTATACCGATCCTTTTTCGGGCATCGGTCGATTCAAGTATAAAATCGCGCTGCCCGCGCCCGCGCTCTATGGACAGTTCAAAAATTTGTCCAGCATCGACCGTGTGGTGATGGGTCTTAAGCTCATGGGCTTCGACGATGTGTATGAGGTGGCAAGCGGCGCGGATATCGTAAGCTGCGCCATACAGGAGAAGATGCAGGGAAAGAAAAACCTACCCATCATCTCATCGGCATGTCCGGCGATCGTTCGACTGATACAGGTGCGTTTTCCAAATCTCATCGACAACATCATCGACCTGCTGTCTCCCATGGAGGTGGCCGCATCGGTGGCCAAACGCGAATATGCCAAAAAATACGGTGTCGGTCAAAAGGATATCGGTACATTTTTTATTACACCCTGCCCTGCCAAGATGACAAGCATCAAGAACCCTTATGGCATTGATAAGAGCAGCGTGGACGGTGCGTTTTCTGTGATCGATATATACGGGTTGCTTGCCGGTCAGCTCAAAAAGCCCGGCGTCGTCACGTCCGGAGGTGCGACGGCATCGATATACGGCGTGGGTTGGGCGAATTCGGGCGGCGAAGCCGCGGCCGCGGGCATCACGAATTCACTCGCTGTGGACGGAATCGACAACGTCATCAAGGTGCTTGAGGAGATTGAAAACTTAAAGCTTTCCGACCTGCAATACTTTGAAGGGCTCGCGTGCCCCGGCGGCTGCGTCGGCGGGCCGCTCACATTTGAAAACCCATTTGTGGCGCGGACGCGCATCAAAGCGCTTTCCGCCAAGATAGAGCACTCCGGCCCGTCCTGTGATTATGCACAGAAGTATATCGATGACGGCACGGTCAATTTCCGCCAGCCGATCAAAGCGCGGCCTGTGATGAAAATCGATGCAGATATGGTCACAGCGATGAGGAAGCTTGAAGCGATTGAGGAAATCGCCAAGCGCCTGCCGGGTCTTGATTGCGGATCATGCGGCTCCCCCTCGTGCCACGCGATGGCCGAAGATATCGTGCTCGGCGATGCCAAAGAGATGGACTGCGTGTTTAAACTGCGTGATAAGGTCACAAGCCTTGCGGAGCAAATGGTCGAACTCACTGGAAAAGACAAAATAGGAGACAGATAGATGACAGTCAAAGATCTGATACAGCAAACAAATTGGAAGATTCTCACGGAAGGCGCGGATGAAACCATTTCTTCCGCTTATATATGTGACCTGCTAAGCTGTGTGATGGCGCATGCTGAAAGCGGCACCGCCTGGGTCACCGTGCAGGCTCACCTCAACGTGGTCGCTGTGGCGACGCTCACGGGCTGCGCCTGTGTCATCGTTCCTGAAAATATCGCCGTTTCTGAAGAAACGCTGGCCGCCGCACGTGACAAGGATGTCACGATCATCAGCGCTCCCTGCTCATCATATGGCGTGGCGCTTGCGCTTGATAAGCTGGGAATCGGTGAAGTGACGCAGTCATGAAGCGTTATTATGACCTGCACATCCACTCCTGCCTCTCCCCCTGTGCCTCGGATGATATGACGCCTGCAAATATTGCTGGCATGGCACATTTAAAGGGACTCTCTATCATCGCGCTCACAGATCACAACGCCGCACACAATCTGCATGCGATGGCCAAGGCCGCCGCCGCATATGGCCTTATTTTCATACCCGGTATCGAAGTCAGCACAAGTGAGGAAGTCCACGTGCTCACCTATTTTTCGGATACAGACGCGGCGGTCGCGTTCGGCGAAACGCTGTATGACGCTTTGCCCGATATACAGAACAGGCCGGATATTTTCGGTAATCAGATTGTGATGGACGAGCTCGATAATATAAAAGGGACGCTCAGCAAGCTGCTGCTTCAGGCTGTTCCCTTTTCGCTGGACGACATCGTGCGCATGGCCAAAGATGCGGGCGGTTGCGCTGTGCCCGCCCATATCAACCGCGATTCGTTTTCGTTGCTGGCGAACCTAGGGTTTCTTCCGCCCAAACTTTTCGGCTGTGTGGAAGTGGCCAAGAGTCTGCCTTGCCCCCATTTAGACACCGGGCTCAAAATACTGCACTCCTCCGATGCACATGAACTCGGAGCCATATCAGAGCCGGTTGAAATGCTTTGCGGCATTGCAAACGCGAAAGATTTTATAAATCTTGTTAACACTATCTAATCTTTTCTAAAAGTATTCCATTGGAATGTCATTCTCCGAACTTTATAAATTTCTTCACAAAAACTTTATTAATTTTTTCACAATATCTATGTGCAACAGCAGCATTTTATGATAGAATATGCGCTGGATGTTTTGATAATTATTTAACAATCTACTTTATAATGTTTCAGGAGGGGTAGCCATGACCAACGTGGAGGATAAGTTGATGCGCGAAGAGCTCATCAGTTTTATCGCAGAGCAGAAGAAAAAACCAGGCCCGCTGATGCCCGTCATGCAAAAAGCGCAGTCGATTTTTGGCGCGCTTACAATTGACGTACAGGAGCTTATTTCCGAAGAGCTGGGCATTCCCATGAGCGATGTATACGGCGTCGCCACCTTTTATTCACAGTTTGCATTAGAACCGAAAGGAGAGCACATCATCAGCGTCTGTATGGGCACGGCCTGCTATGTGAGAAACATAGAGAAGATCATGGAGAAGCTAAGTGAAGTGCTGGGCGTCGATCCCGGGCAAACCACGCCGGACGGACGCTTCACGCTGGAAGCCACTCGCTGTCTGGGATGCTGCGGGCTTGCTCCTGTCATCATGATCGATGATCAGGTTTACGGGCGGCTGGTTCCTTCGGATGTTCCCGACATAATCGCGAAATACAATAAATAACCATGCGTGATATTTCTTTGCACATTCTCGATATTGCCGAGAACTCCATCAGGGCAGGCAGCAGCCTTGTGCGCATTGATGTGACCATCGACAAAGCAAAGGATGAGCTTATCATCGTCATTGAAGACAATGGATCCGGTATGAGCAAAGAAATGCTAGAGCGTGTGAAAAGTCCGTTTACGACGTCGCGAACCACAAGAAAAGTCGGCCTTGGTATACCGATGTTTGCGGCAAGCTGCGAGATAACGGAAGGACGGCTGGATATCGATTCCGAGATCGGCAAGGGCACGAAGTTAACGGCTCTGCTCAAATTCTCACACATCGACCGTCCGCCGCTAGGAGACATCGCAGAAACGATTGCCACGCTGACAATTCTAAACCCAACGATCGACTTTGCTTTTACCGCAAAAGGCGATGAGGTGTTTGAATATGACACACGGCAGATTAAGGCGACTTTGGAGGATGTCCCCATCACAACCCCTGAGGTAATGGTGTTCATCCGTGAATATTTACAGGAAGGGATCAAACAGGTTTTTGGAGGTAACGAAATATGAAGTCTTTACAAGAGCTCGAAGCTATCAGAAATAAAACTTTATCACAGATAGATATTCGAATAAAAGGCGAAGGAACACGTATCGTGGTCGGCATGGCCACTTGCGGTATCGCCGCTGGCGCGCGTCCTGTGCTCACCGCATTGGTGGAAGAGGTCGCCAAGAGAAGCTTAAACGATGTGACGGTTTCGCAGACAGGCTGCATCGGCGCCTGCCGTTTGGAACCGATGGTCGAAGTGTATACACCCGGCAAGGAAAAAGTGACATATGTGAATGTCAATCCCGACATGGTCGGCAGAATCGTAGCCGAGCATGTCGTGAACGGCAATCCTGTCACGGAATACACAATCGGCTATCACGAAGAGAATACGAAATAGGAGGGCAAAAAAATGGATATATTCCGTTCTCATGTACTCGTCTGCGGCGGAACCGGATGCACGTCTTCCGATTCGCCAAAGATCATTGATAAATTTAACGAAGAAGTCAGCAAAGCCGGCCTTGATAAGGAAGTCAAGGTAGTCAGAACCGGCTGCTTTGGCCTGTGCGAAGCGGGTCCCGTCGTGATCGTGTATCCCGAGGGCAGCTTCTATTCGCATGTCAAGGTATCGGATGTTCCCGATATCGTCAACGAACACCTTTTGAAGGGCCGCATTGTGCAGCGCCTGCTGTATCATGGTGATCAGAAGGACGTCGAGATGTCACTTGACAACATCGGCTTTTACAAAAAGCAAAAGCGTGTGGCACTAAGAAACTGCGGCGTGATCGATCCCGAGCGTATCGACGAATACATTGCTTTTGACGGTTACAAGGCGCTAGGCACATGCCTCGTCGAACACACACCTCAGCAGGTGATCGATATCATCAAAGCAAGCGGTCTAAGAGGACGCGGCGGCGGCGGTTTCCCCACCGGTATGAAATGGCAGTTCTGTGCCAATGAAAAGAACGATCAAAAATACGTGATCTGCAACGCCGACGAAGGCGACCCGGGTGCGTTCATGGACAGAAGCGTGCTTGAAGGCGACCCTCATGCGGTTCTGGAAGCCATGGCGATCGCGGGCTACGCGATCGGCGCCAATATGGGTTATATCTACGTGCGCGCGGAATACCCCATCGCGGTTAAACGTCTTGAAATTGCCATCGATCAGGCGCGTGAACAGGGCTTGCTCGGCAAAGATATTTTCGGCACAGGCTTTGAGTTTGATGTGGACATCCGCCTTGGTGCAGGTGCTTTCGTCTGCGGCGAAGAAATGGCGTTGATTTCGTCCATTGAAGGTCACCGCGGCGAACCGACACCCAAGCCGCCATTCCCGGCGCAAAAGGGTCTGTTCGGAAAACCCACAATTATCAACAACGTTGAAACATTTGCGAATGTTCCGCAGATAATACTCAATGGACCCGAATGGTTTTCTTCCATGGGTACAGAAAAGAGCAAGGGCACAAAGGTGTTTGCTTTGGGCGGCAAGATCAATAACACTGGTTTGGTCGAGATACCCATGGGCACCACACTGCGCGAGATCATCTATGAGATCGGCGGCGGTATCCCCGGCGGCAAAGCGTTTAAAGCGGCTCAGACGGGCGGCCCCTCTGGCGGCTGCATACCGACAAGCCATCTTGACACCCCCATCGATTATGATTCGCTTATGGCGATTGGCTCGATGATGGGCAGCGGCGGTCTTATCGTCATGGACGAAGACAACTGCATGGTGGACGTGGCGCGTTTCTTCCTCGACTTCACTGTGGATGAATCCTGCGGTAAATGTCCCCCCTGCCGTATCGGCACCAAGCGCATGCTGGAGATCTTAGAGCGCATCGTGTCGGGCCGCGGCGAAGACGGCGATATCGAAAAGCTCGAACAGCTTGGTGAAAACATAAAGAATGGGGCGCTTTGCGGCCTTGGTAAAACGGCACCTAACCCCGTGCTTTCGACCATCAAGTACTTCCGCGATGAGTATGAAGCGCACATCTATGACAAGAAGTGCCCCGCCGGCCATTGCAAAGCACTGCTCAACTACATCATCGATAAGTCCAAATGCATTGGCTGCAGCGCCTGCGCAAAGGTCTGCCCCACCAACGCGATTTCCGGCAAGGTCAAAGAGCCGTTCGAGATCGATCAGAGCAAGTGCATTAAGTGCGGCGCCTGCATAACCAAGTGCAAGTTCGGCGCAATCGAGAAGAAATAGGAAAGGAGCAGACAGGTTATGATATCTTTAACAATAGATGGAGTCAAAGTGGAAGTTCCTGATAACACTTCGGTTCTCGAAGCGGCCAGGGCTGCCAACATCAAAATACCGACACTGTGCTATTTGAAAGGCGTTAACGCCATCGGCGCATGCCGTATGTGTCTCGTCGAAATGATAGAAGGAGGCCGTGGCCTTCAGGCATCCTGCGTGCTGCCCGCTGCTAACGGCATGGTGATATCCACAAAATCCAAGGCTGTGCAGGATGCGCGCCGTGTGAACTTGGAGCTCATTCTCTCCAACCACGACAAGCGCTGCCTCAGCTGCGTGAGAAACCGCAACTGCGAGCTGCAGACGGTTTGTGAAGAGTTGGGCGTTGAGGATGTGCCTTATGAAGGACAGAGCTTCGACCGTCCGCTCGATACGGGTTCCGCCTCGGTCGTCAGAGACCCCAACAAGTGCATACTTTGCCGTCGCTGCGTTGCGGTCTGCAACAATGTACAGAAAATCGGCGCTATCGGCGCCACAGAACGCGGTTTCAAAACAACCGTGGAGCCTGTTTTCGGCAAATCCTTAAAAGATGTGCCGTGCGTGAACTGCGGACAGTGCATCACGGCTTGTCCGGTGGGCGCGCTGACCGAAAAGAGCGAAATCCAGAACGTATGGGATGCGATCAACGATTCCACAAAGCATGTGGTCGTGCAGACGGCTCCTGCGGTGCGTTTCGGTCTCGGCGAAGAATTCGGCATTCCTGTGGGCACCAGTGTCACCGGCAAGATGGCCACTGCGCTTCGCCGCATCGGTTTTGACAAGGTATTCGACGTTGATTTCAGCGCGGACTTAACGATTATGGAAGAAGGCACAGAGCTTTTGGGCCGTATCAAGAACGGCGGCAAGCTGCCGATGATCACATCGTGCAGCCCCGGCTGGATCAAATACTGCGAGCATTTCTTCCCGGATTTCCTCGATAACCTCTCAAGCTGCAAATCGCCCCATCAGATGGGCGGCGCGGTGATCAAATCTTACTACGCGCAAAAAGCGGGCATTGATCCAAAGGACATCTATGTGGTCTCCATCATGCCCTGCACAGCGAAGAAGTTTGAGAAAGAACGCGACGAGATGGCCGTGAACGGCAATCGTGACGTGGACGCCGTACTCACCACGCGCGAGCTCGCCAAAATGATCAAGCAAGCCAACATCGACTTTAAGAACCTGCCCGATAGCGATTTCGACCGTGTGCTCGGCGAATCCACAGGCGCGGCTGTTATCTTCGGCGCCACAGGCGGCGTGATGGAAGCGGCGCTGCGCACCGTTGCTGATTTGCTCACCGGCGAAGACCTAAAAGAGATTAACTACGAGTGCGTACGCGGTATCGACGGCGTCAAGGAAGCCACGATCAACGTTGCGGGCATGGATATTAAGGTGGCCGTCGCAAGCGGCACAGGCAATGCCAAGAAGCTGCTTGAAGCCATTCGTAACGGTGAGAAGGAATACCATTTCATCGAAGTCATGGGCTGCCCCGGCGGCTGTGTGACGGGCGGCGGACAGCCGATCGTCTCCGCGCAGGATAAGCTCAACATCAACCCCTATGTGCTGCGCGCAAAAGCCACATATGAGGAAGACAGCGGCAAGCCCAAAAGAAAATCGCATGAGAACGAAGAATTACAGTTGCTGTACAAGGAGTTCCTTGGCGAGCCCAACAGCCACAAGGCTCACGAGCTGCTTCACACGCATTATCATGCGAGACCGAAGTATAACTAATTCAGTTACATACACAAAGCCCCGGCGAGTCCGGGGCTTTTTATGTGGGTTCGCGTATGATAAGATATTGGAGCCAAAGATGAGCCTCCTTTTCCAAAGGAGGTGGCACGCGCAGCGTGACGGAGGATTATGTTGAAAGCAGAACCGACAAAGGGACGGTGAAAACCGTCCCTTTAGTGATATTCCAATACGTTTGTGCTATGCAAGCACCGAAGCCGCGACGGCATCCGCGAGCGCAAAGAGCTCGTCCATCTGCGTCGCTTTCAGCGACGACTTGATAATCAGCGGCGGCGCTAACAACTCCATCTGCTTCATTTCGCCAATGAGCTTTTCCATCACGGTGTGGGCGGTGGGCGCCCACGATCCATTTGCAACGATGGCCACCTTGCGGTCTCGCAAATTGAGCACAGCCATCTCTCTTAAAAGTGACTCCATGCCGAAATACAGCCCTGCGTTATAGGTGGGCGATGCGAAAACCAAATGACTGTACTTGAACGCGTCCGAAATAATATACGACGGATGCGTCTTGGATACGTCATACATGCGCATATCCTTCACACCTTTCAGCGCCAGCCGGTTCGCGATTACGCTCATCGCGTTTTCCGTATTGCCGTACATCGAGGCATAAGCCAGCACAACGCCTTTCTTCTCAGGCTCGTAGCGGCTCCACTTATCGTGTTTCTCCATGAAGTATCCGATATCCTTGCGCCAAATCGGCCCGTGCAGCGGGCAAACCATCTTGATGTCGGTGCCAGCCAGTTTTTTGAGTACAGCCTGCACCTGACCGCCATAGCGGCCTACGATATTTGTGTAATAACGGCGCGCTTCGTCGAGAAAATAGCCTTCAAAGTCGTACTCATCGCTGAATATGTTACCGGACAGCGCACCAAATGTGCCAAAAGCGTCTGCCGAGAAGAGAATACCCTGTGTCTCCTCATAAGAAAACATGACCTCCGGCCAGTGCACCATGGGCGCGAACACAAAGCGCAGCGTATGGCTGCCCAGCGACAATGTATCGCCGTCCTTGACTTCATGCATGCGCATGTCGACATCAAAGTCGTAGAACTGGCGGATCATATTAAAGGTTTTGGCGTTTCCGACGATCTTAATATCGGGGTAACGGCGTGTGAGCTCCTCGATATACGCGCAGTGATCCGGCTCCATGTGGTTCACCACGAGATAGTCGATCGCGCGGCCATCCGTCACATGCGTCAGGTTCTCAAGAAACTGCTGCGTGATTGCCGAATCCACGGTGTCCATCAGTGCCACCTTTTCATCCATGATTAAGTATGAATTATAAGATACGCCATTGGGCAGCGGAAACATGTTTTCAAACAGCGCCAGCCGTCTGTCATTCCCCCCCACCCAAAAAATCTTCGGCGCAATTTCCTGCGATATCTGCATAGATACTCCCCTCTCGTTGTCATAAAATATTTTTTTTAAACCTCAGTTAAAAACCAAAGCCATTCAACCTCTTTTATTTGTGCCATTATAACAGCGTCTGCCGGACGCGTCTAGACGATTGTCGTCACCACATCGCCCTCAATCGCGGCTGTGATCATCGCTTCTGCGTCCAGTTTTTCTTCGGCCTTCCGAATATCGTTCAGCCGCGGCTTGGTGACGGGATGTTTGGGCACGAATACTGTACAACAGTCCTCATACGGCAATATCGACGTGTCGAATGTGCCGTAGCGCTGAGCCAGTTCGGTGATGTCGAGTTTGTCCATGCCAATCAGCGGACGCAGCACGAGCATGTCCACCGCATCGTTGGTAGCCGCAAGGCTTTCCAGCGTCTGGCTGGCCACCTGCCCCACGCTCTCCCCCGTCACCAGTGCGAGGCAGTGGTCGCTCTGGGCCAGCCTCTCCGCAATGCGCATCATAAAGCGACGCATGAGAATCGTCAGATATTCCTGCGGGCATTTCTCGTACAGCGTCATCTGGATATCCGTAAAGCGCACCACATGCAGACGTATCGGCCCGGTGTAACGCGTCATCAGCTTTGCAAGGTCGTGCACCTTTTCCAGCGCCTTGTCGCTCGTATACGGAAAGCTTTCAAAATGCACGGCAGTCAGCGCCACGCCGCGCTTGGCGATCATGCAGCCAGCCACGGGGCTGTCTATGCCGCCCGAAAGCAACAGCGCCGCACGCCCGTTGCAGCCGACGGGCATACCTCCCGGACCTTTGAGGACGCGCGTGTAGCAGTACGCCTTGTCGCGAATTTCAAGATATGCGGTGAGCTCCGGATGCTCGAGATTGACCTTAAGTCCCGGTACACGGTCGAGTATCACGCCGCCCGCTTCAATCGCCATCTGCAGCGACTTCATGGGAAAGCGCTTGTCCGCGCGCCGCGCCTCCACGCGAAACGGCACTGTCTCCTGACTGTATCGCTTTCTTTCCTCTGCCACAAGCTCGGCCAGAACCTGCACAGCCGCGTTAAAATCCTGCTCCAGCCTGACACCCGGGCTATACGAATGGATGCCGTAAACGCGCCCCAGCGCCTCCAGCGCCGCGTTCAGCTGCTCTTCCTTGACATTCTCCACATAAATGCGGCTTTCTCCGCGACGCACCACAGCGCCCTCTATGCCGCCGAGTGCCGAAGCCACGTTCTTAACGAGCGCTTTCTCGAAAAATGGGCGGTTGAGCCCTTTTAAATGTATCTCCGCGTAACGTATGATGATGATATTATCCACGATGTGAAAACCTCCGTAATTGATGAACCGCTTTATCCAGCGCTTCGAGACATATTTGTATATCGTCCGTCGTGTTATTATTGCTTATGCTGATACGCACGGTGCCCTCGGCGAGCGGCCGTTTGATGCCGCATTCCAACAGCACGCGGCTGACCTTACCCCGTGAGCAGGCCGCGCCCGTGCCGATGCAGATACCCTGATCTCCCAGCAAACGCGCAAGCACTTCGGCGCGTATACCCTCAAACGAGACGCTCACGATATGCGGCACGTATTCGGCCGGTATATTCACCACAGCGCCTTCTATCTGCGAAAGACCTGTCACGAGCGCCGCGCGCAAGGCTTTTATATGCGCATCGGTCATGGTGTCCGCAAAGCCGCGTTGCAGCGCTTCACCGAACACCTGTATACCCAGCGTATTCTCTGTGCCCGCACGCAGCACGCTTTCCTGACTGCCTCCGAGCAGCAACGGTTTTATTGTGCGTCCCTGACGCGCGAGTAATGCGCCTGTGCCTTTAAGACCGTGAATCTTATGGGCGCTTACGGTGTAATAATCCACGCCGAGTTCATTTAAGTCTATCGGCGTTTTAAGCAGTGCCTGAACACCATCTGAATGAAAAAGCGTTTCCGGATTTTTCGCATTTACTGCGCGGCAAATCTCTTTGATGTCGTTAAGTGCGCCCGTCTCATTGTTGACATGCATAATGCTCACGAGCGCGGTATCCTCCCGTATAAGAGAGGCCACATCCTCCGGTTCGATATGAAACCCTTTCGGCGACACGTAATCCACCTCGGCGCCCTGCTGTTCGAGGTGCTTAAACATCACATAGACCGATGGATGCTCGATTGTGCTCGTGATGAAATGCGCGCCCTTACGCCAGCCTGAAAGCACTGCCATGTTGTTGGCCTCGGTGCCGCCGGACGTAAACACGCAATTACCGTTCTGAAGACCTAAGTTTTGGGCAAGCGTTTGACGGACGCTCTTTATTTCACTGAACACCGCTTCCGCGGCTTTGTACGCGGCGGAAGGGTTGTACCAGCCACCTTTTTCATGCTGTGCAAATGCAGCATCTAAATAAGGCTTCGTGGTCGCCGCGTTATCGAGATAAATTTCCAAAAAAATAGTGCCTCCCAAAACAAAATAGTATATAATGTGTTTATCATAACACGTAATGTGGAATATATTAAGCGGTTTTTGCATAAATCATAATTCAGCGGAGGATTTATGGATAAGTGTCCAAAATGCGGGAATAAACTCAGTCCTATCGACGTGCTGTGTCCCAGATGCGGTGCGCTTGCTGAAGTTATCCATGTGGCTTCACATCCCGATGCGGTACCTGCCAAAAACGCGGATGTGGTTATCAGTCGTCAGCCAAGGCCGGAAGATACTGCTCAGCAAAGTGACATGCCGATATCACGGCAGGCGCGAAGCGCGGTTAATCCGACAGATGAGATACCGGTATCGCTTCCAGCACGAGATGAAGCCAATTTGATTGAAGAAGATGATCTGCCGATGTCGCGGCAGGCGCGTAAAGCCGCCATGCAGGCGAAGTCCAAAGAAGCGAAACGTGCTGTTTCCGGTACAGATTTAAGCGAAAGCTCTTCAAAAAAGTGGCTGGAGATCGAAGAGATTGATCCTGCCCTCCTTGCTGCTAAGAACGAGACAGAGCCCGAGCCCATCGCGGCAGACGAAACTGAAGACCATTCGTTAACTGAAACAGCCGAAGATAAGATGTTTGATGCTGAAACCGATACTGTGCCCGATGACAATGTATTGCTTGATGCTCAAACGACCGATACTGTGCCTGATGACAATGTATTGTCTGATGACACGCCGCGCCGCTACCGTACGCGTTCTGCCGACGAACCCGTCAGCGAACCGGGCAAAACGAGAAGGCGCTCTCCCGTCGCGTTAATTGTGCTGATGTGGGTCGTGATCGCCGCAGCGGTTTTCGGCGCGTTTTATTTCCTGGATACCCATGTCACAAGTGCTTACGGGGGTTGGGATGATTTTGTCCGGCAGCTCACGGACGGCAAGGTCGAGCTTGATACCGACGCTTCGTATTTAAGCAGCATCGACGTAAACATAAGCGAAACTCAGACAGAAGACGGTGCGCCTGCGCACCGTTTTGATATTACCATGAAAAGCGGCAAAAGCATCAAGGTGCTGCCACTGGGTGACACATTCAATATGGATAACGGCTCGGTATCCTTTACCATAGCCGATGAAGCTCTTGCGAGAAATCTCGGCGAGGTATCCTCAGAATCGACAATCGATACCAACGGCGTCAGCCTTGAGGTGACGAGCATCTCCCAAACCTTTACCTATCCGGTCACATCTCTCAAACTGATGTTGACTGGGGCCATCTATACGCGTGAATCTCCCTCCCCTGACAATCCGACTTCAACTGAAGACATGCTGCCAATCGATATAACGGTGTCTCCGGATGCCACGGTATTTATCAATAATGCCAGCCACACAACTCAAATCGATGAAAACGGTCGTTTATCCGTCTCGATGCCGCTTAATATGGGCGAGAATCTTTTCGTTATCGAGGTGATACAGCCCGGGCGGCGCACGGTGAAAGAGAATTTTAAAATCATTCGGGAAGAGCAAAGAACGCCGCTCACGCCCAATACGGATTTTCTGCGTGTCGATGAATCGCCTTTCGAGTGTCTTGGCACAACGGCCCCCGGCGCGACGCTGACTGCCACGATGGACGGCCAGTCTTTCACGGCGCTCGTAGCGGCAGACGGCACCTTTTCTCTGGCCTGCAAGACTGATGTAATCGGCATACACGAACTGATCATCAGAGCGTCGAGCGAAGGCTATTCGGATGCGGAAGCCACTGTGGCGGTTGAATATCTACCGGAGCCCGACGCGTTTATGGCAGCCGCAAAGGAACTCTCTGTCGGCCAAATCATTAAGGATCTTGATAGCCTTGGAGATACAGGGATCAAAGCAACGGGAACAGTGAGCAGCCTGACCTCGGAAAAGAATAAGCAGACATTCACAATCACCAAAGGCAGCGATTCCATCAACTGCTATTATTACGGGACAGTGCGCCTGTCGGAGAACAGCTCTTACACATTCTACGGTGTCGCCGATTCTCAGCGCAGCAGCTTTTATGTGATGCACGTGGTTTGAAGCACGCAATATCTCTTTAATTGTGCACTATAAAAGGCGTTTGCAGTTGCAAACGCCTTCTTTGTATCTGTCTTATGCGAGGCTCTCCTTCTTCGCTTTGGGCAGCGCCTTTTGTTTGGCACTATCCTTTTCGCCAAGAATCAGCATGGGAACCTTGGCATTGCGCACCGTATCCTTTGTGATGACGCATTTCTTGACGTCGCTTCTCGACGGCACCTCGTACATCACTTCAAGCATGATTCCTTCGAGTATCGCCCGCAAGCCGCGTGCGCCCGTTTTGCGCTCGATAGCGAGCTTGGCAATTTCACTAAGCGCATCATCCTCAAACTCGAGCTGTACGCCGTCCATCTCCAAAAGCTTGGCAAACTGCTTCACCAGCGCGTTCTTGGGCTGTGTCAGAATATTGACGAGCGCCATCTCATCGAGTTGATTCAGCGTCACAATGATCGGCACACGACCCACAAACTCCGGAATCAACCCGAATTTTAATAGGTCTTCGGGCAGGATATTCTTATAAAGCTCCAAGAGATCCTTCTTCTCACTGGACACCACGTTGGCGCCAAAGCCCATCGTTTTTCGACCGATACGCCGCTCGATGATGCTTTCAAGGCCGCCGAATGCGCCGCCGCAAATGAAAAGAATGTTCGTCGTATCAATCTGCAAAAACTCCTGATGAGGATGCTTTCGGCCTCCCTGCGGCGGTACGCTCGCTACTGTACCCTCTATGATTTTGAGCAGCGCCTGCTGTACACCCTCGCCGGATACGTCCCGCGTGATGGACGGATTGTCACTTTTGCGCGCGATCTTGTCGATCTCGTCGATATAGATGATGCCACGCTGGGCGCGTTCGATATCATAATCGGCTGCCTGTATGAGCTTGAGAAGTATGTTTTCAACATCCTCGCCCACATAGCCCGCCTCTGTTAAGGACGTGGCATCGGCCATCGCAAACGGCACATTTAATATACGCGCAAGTGTTTGAGCCAGCAGCGTTTTGCCGCAGCCCGTGGGCCCCAGCATCACGATGTTGCTCTTTTGGAGCTCAACGTCATCCGTCTTGGTATCCGAATTGATTCTCTTATAGTGGTTATATACAGCTACTGCAAGGTTTTTCTTCGCATCGGCCTGACCGATCACGTAATCATTCAACGAAGCCACGATATCAGAGGGTTTGGGAATATCCCCGATTTCAAACGCCGAAGCCTCCTGATAATCTTCTTCAATTATTTCTTTGCAAAGCTCAATGCACTCGTTACAGATATAAACACCCGGCCCGGCGACAAGTCTTCTGACCTGTTCCTGGGCTTTGCCGCAAAACGAGCATTTGAGCTGCTTTTGGTCGTCTGTGTAGTTCGGCATTGATTCACCTCTTTCCGTTGTTTCTAGTGTTTCGGCGGGATGATCTCATCAATTATCCCATAAGCAAGCGCTTCTTCCGCGCTCAAGAAATTGTCTCTTTCCATATCAGCCTCAACCTTTTCGAGCGGCTGCCCTGTTCTTTCGGCAAAAATGGCATTCATCTTCTTCTTGGTCTTGACAATATGCTCCGCGTGGATCGCGATATCCGTCGCTTGGCCGCGCGCGCCGCCTGATGGTTGATGGATCATCACTTCACTGTTGGGCAGCACCTTGCGTTTGCCCTTTGCACCTGCGACAAGCAGGAACGCAGCCATTGAAGCGGCAAACCCTATGCAGATTGTGCTGACATCACACTTGATATACTGCATCGTGTCAAATATCGCCATGCCAGCTGTAACCGAGCCGCCCGGGCTGTTGATGTACAGGTAGATATCCTTATCCGGATCCTCAGCCTCTAAAAAAATCATTTGTGCCACAGCCAGGTTGGCCATGTTATCCTCTATTTCACCGCTTAAGAAAATGATTCTGTCTTTTAACAGCCGCGAATAGATATCGTAGCTTCTTTCACCCTTGCTCGTCTGCTCAATTACATATGGTACCAATGTCATAAAAATAAACCTCCGCCTTATATACCTATACTATTCTATTCGGCCGAAGTGTTTTCCTCCTCGGCTTTGTCCTTTTTGGCTTTTTTCCCGGAGCCGGAAATGACGGCGTTTTCCACAAGGAAGCGCACCGTATTATCATACGCCAGATTTTCTTTGATATACGAAAGCTGTTCTTCCTTTAATGTCTTTGCGTATTCGTCGGCATCCTTTTTCGCGCGTTCCGCACGAGAGGCAATCTCTTCTTTAACCTGCTCCTCGGTCGCTTCAATATTCTCAGCCTTCATGATGGCCTCCACTGTAAGCTGAGAACGAACGGATTTTTCTGCGTCTTCTCGATACTGCGCACGCAGGTCTTCGATCTTTGTGCCCGTCATGCTAAGATAATCAGCAAGCTTCATGCCCTGATACATCAGCGAATACTCAATCTGCTGGAGCTGATGATCGATCTGATTTTCAATCATGCAATCCGGCAAGTCAATTTCGGCCGTTTTGATGACTTCTTCGAGCACAGCGTTCTCCAGCTCGTGCTTGGCCTGATGCTCTGCTCTCTCCGTAAGCTTCCTGCGCACATCCGCGCGGTATTCATCAAATGTATCAAACTCTGAGACATCCTGCGCAAAGTCGTCGTTAAGCTCCGGCATTTCCTTCGTTTTCACATCGTGAAGCACAATGTGGAACACAGCGTCTTTGCCGGCCAGCTCTGTGGCGCGGTAGTCTTCGGGGAACTTGACATCAATGTCTTTTTCCTCGCCCTTGTTCATGCCGACTATCTGCTCTTCAAAGCCTTCGATAAAGGAATGTGAGCCAAGCTCCAGCGCCTGGTTCTCAGCCGTGCCGCCTTCGAATTTCACGCCGTCCACGCTGCCCGAATAATCGATGATAACCTTGTCTTTCTCCTGCGCGGCACGATCCACATCCACCCATCTTGCGTTGCGCTCCGCCGTGAGCGCGATCTCGGCATCCACCTGTTCGTCTGTCACTTCGGCTTTTACTTCTGTGACCTTAACGCCTTTGTATTTGCCAAGCTTGACTTCAGGCTTTACAAAAACCTCGGCTGTATAACTCACACCGTCCTTGCCGATGGCTGTCACATCAAGCTCCGGGCGTGAAACAGGTACGATTTCCAGCTCGTCCACCGCTTTTGTATAGCTTTCAGGGAACGCGATTTCAAACGCTTCCTCATAGAATATGCCTTCACCATAGTGACTCTCAATCACAGGACGGGGTGCTTTGCCTTTGCGAAATCCCTGTATGTTAAATTTTCCCCTGTTCTTGAGGTATGCCTGCTGCAGCGCTGCCACAAACTCCTCTGCGGAAATGTCGATCTCCAACTTGACTTTATTTACGCCAACGCTTTCTACTTTCGCCAATTTATTGTCCTCCTAGAGTTGTTAAGTCCAAAATAGCGGCTTTTTCTTGCAAAAATACCGCTCTATATAGTAACATATATACAATTTCAATGCAATGAAAAACGTTGGAAAGTTCATTGAAATTTCATATCATACTTTCCATTTGCCACGAGAAATATACTCGAATGGCGTGATATGAGAAACTTTAAAAAATCCCTAAAGCAGGTATTGCATAAATATACACTATACCGTATAATTATAAGCATCAATTTGGAGGTTTGTAACATGGCGAAGTTAAAAGTTTTGCTGGCCTACTCGGGTGGGCTCGATACATCAGTGATTATACCGTGGCTTAAGGAGAATTACGACTGCGAAGTGATTGCGATGGCGGCGGATGTCGGGCAGGGCGAAGAGCTTTCTCCGCTGAACGAAAGAGCGATCGCAAGCGGCGCGGCCAAGATATACATCGAAGACTTAACAGAAGAGTTCGTGACGGACTTCATATACCCCACGCTCAAGGCGGGTGCCGTTTACGAGGGTAAATATCTGCTCGGCACATCCATGGCGCGGCCTATCATTGCCAAGCGCCTTGTGGAGATTGCCAAAAAGGAAGGCTGCGGCGCGATTTGCCACGGCGCGACCGGCAAGGGTAACGATCAGGTGCGTTTCGAGCTCACCATCAAGGCGCTCGCGCCTGAGATGGCGATCATCGCTCCGTGGCGTATATGGGACATTAAGTCCCGCGAGGACGCGATTGCTTATCTGGAAGAACGCAATCTGCCGCTTCCCGTATCCAAAAAGCGCCCCTATAGCATGGACCGCAATCTGTGGCACTTAAGCCACGAGGGCAGCGACCTTGAGGATCCTTGGAACGAGCCGCAGGACGATCTGTACATGATCTGCACACCGCCCGAAAAGGCGCCGGACAAGCCGGCTTATGTGACAGTCGGTTTTGAAAAGGGCGTGCCCGTATCGGTGGATGGACAAAAGCTCTCCCCAATAGAGCTCATTGAGAAGCTCAATGAGCTTGGCGCGGCTAATGGCGTCGGTATCGACGATATGGTGGAAAATCGCCTTGTGGGCATGAAATCCCGCGGCGTATACGAAACGCCGGGCGGTACGATACTCTACGAAGCACACCGCGCACTGGAAAGCATCACGCTGGAACGCGACACGCTGCACTATAAGCAGGGCGTGGCATTGAAGTTTGCCGAAATGGTCTATAACGGTCAGTGGTATGCCCCGCTACGCGAAGCGCTGAGCGCTTTCGTGGATTCCACACAGGAGACAGTCACTGGCGAAGTGCGCTTAAAGCTGTATAAGGGCAGCTGCACATCGGTTGGCATTCAGTCGCCGTACACGCTGTACAACGAAGACTTCGCGACATTCAGCAGGGACGAGGTTTACAACCAAAAGGACGCCGAGGGCTTTATCAATTTGTTTGGTCTGCCGCTGAAGGTGAAAGCACTGGCGGACGCCAAGAGGAACAAATAATGAGCAAGAAGATGTGGGGCGGCCGCTTTGCGACGGAAACGGACGCGCTGGCGGCAGGCTTCCATTCATCCATATCGTTCGACAGCCGCCTGTATCGCGTGGACATTATGGGCAGCATGGCGCATGCCAAAATGCTGGGTGCGACAGGCATCATATCCGAAGCGGACAGCAAGCTCATCATCGAAGGGCTGCAAGGCATACTCGATGACATTGAAGCAGGTAAAATCGAATTCAACGAGCACGATGAAGATATTCACATGAACATCGAGCGGCTGCTCACGCTGCGCGTCGGCGAGGCGGGCAAGCGTCTGCACACGGGCCGAAGCCGCAACGATCAGGTGGCTCTTGATGTGCGCATGTTCTTAAAGCAAGCGTGCACCGATACTGACGCCCTGCTCCGCGCTTTAATCGGCGTGCTATGCCACATTGCGGAACAGAATCTTGACACCATTATGCCCGCATACACCCATCTGCAGAAGGCGCAGCCCACCACGCTGGCTCATCATATGATGGCGTATGCGCAGATGTTCTATCGTGACTGCGTGCGTTTTTCGCACGCGAGAGACGCGGCAGACATGATGCCGCTGGGCTCAGGCGCGCTCTGCGCGACGACGTATCCGCTTGATCGCGATATGGTGGCGGACAAGCTTGGTTTTTCCGCAGTCACGCCCAACAGCATGGATGCCGTGGCCGACCGTGACTGCGTGCTGGATTACATCTATGCCTGCGCTGTATGCGCCATGCACCTCTCGCGGCTCTCTGAGGAGATCGTGCTGTGGTCTACGGGTGAATTCGGTTTCTTACGTTTAAGCGACGCGTATTCGACGGGCTCCAGCATCATGCCGCAAAAGAAAAACCCCGATATGGCGGAGCTGATTCGCGGCAAGACAGGCCGCGTTTACGGCGACCTGATGGCGCTGCTCACAGCGATGAAGGGGCTGCCCCTCGCGTACAACAAGGACATGCAGGAAGACAAGGAAGCGCTGTTTGACGCGCACGACACCGTGTCCGCGTGTCTGCCTGTGATGACGGGCATGCTGCAAACGGTTGAATGGCGCAAGGACAACATGGCAAAGGCCGCGGGGCTTGGTTTCACCAACGCCACAGACGCAGCGGATTACCTTGCCAAAAAGGGCATGCCGTTCCGCGATGCGCATGAGGTGGTCGGCAAGCTGGTGCTTCATTGCGAACAAAGCGGCAAAGCCATCGACGCACTTTCGCTTGAAGATCTGCAAGCGCTCTCCCCCATGTTTGAGCAGGATGTATTCGAAGCTCTCTCGCTGGAAGCGTGCGTGCAGCGGCGCGCGGTGTTTGGCGGGCCAAGCGCTGACAGCGTGAAAAAGCATATCGATATGATAAGAAAGTTTTTAGGATAAATAGATAGTATAGAAAGGCCGCGAAGTCCGCGGCCTTTACTTTAAATCCCGATGTTTTCTGTGACATGACCCTCTGCCTGAATTGCAAATTGCTTTTTGAAAATGATCCTGAATATAAATCTGACAAAAGGCTGAATAAAAAACAGTTGTGTGAAAACCGCAAACATATTATCTAAACCACAAATTGCATTGTGGGTTTGGCTTTATCAATCCTCAGTCAGCTTCGCTGCCAGCTCCTTTTCAAAGGAGCCTTTTGAAATCTCTTTTGGCCCGCACGTGCCGCAGTATCCCCTGTGCACGCAGATGACGCCCCCGCAATCGGCGCACGTCCAGCGCTGCCTTTGCTTCTGCAAAAATGCATCCATCCCCCGCGTGCTGATGGCCGACAGATTCTCCAGCATACTCATCGCATACTTGGTTCTGTAGCGCTTATCGAGCGCTTTAAGCCTTTTGTACGGGTATTTGGTACATACAAAGCAATAGTCACTTTCCCCAAGGCGCTATCATTGAGGCTTTCATCACATATTCCTCTTAACAGATTGCCGTAAGGGGATTTTATATTTACTCCATCATAACACATACAATCCAGATATTAACTCTTTATATTCTGCAGTTATATGTTAAAATGACATTATGAAGCAAAGCTTGAGGAATCACATCTTATCAGCCGCACAGGTGCAAAGATGGCGCCATACTCATTCCTTCGCTGCATTGGCTTAAACCTAATAGCAAGCGTTACGTCAGCTCATTTGAGAGACGTGGCGTTTTTTAGACTTAAGCCCAAAGATAAAGCGGCGGCCTTTTAAACCGCTGAAATTATGGGTAATATATTTTCATATAAAAGGAGGCTGGCATTATGCCCGCATATTTGACACACAGGGCTGCCGGGGAGAGGGTACTCGATAAGCTCGGAAGCGGCGTCATTCCTCACAAGATGGCATATTTTCTTGGTTGTCAGGGCCCGGATATTCTTTTTTTCAGAAACTATCAACCCTGGCTGTCATCTAAGAACAGCCTGTCGCTGGCCATCGCCATGCACAGCGATAATGTCAGAGAAGAGATGGCAAACGCGCTGGAATTCGCGCAGAAATACGATGGTTCGGACAAGGATGAGGTTATCTCGTATATCGCGGGGTTCATCACTCACTACGCCATCGACAAGAACGCGCATCCGTTTGTGTATGGCAAAGCAGGAAAAGACACGAACGCGCATCACGGCATCGAGTTTATGTGGGACAGCTACAGCGCCAAGGAGCAGTGGGATATCGACCCGCAGAATTTTGACGCGCCTTCCGAGATCATGTATGACGATGTCGGCGAGGGCATTTGCGCATGGTATAAGAACGTCGCCAACGATGTCTATCAGAAGGTGATTTCCCTGGATGTGGTGAGAGAGGCGCAGTGGCACTTCGCCAAGGCAAAAAAAGCGCTTGCCAACATCAATCTGGCCGGCAGGGTGCTGATTCATCTCGTGAGCGCCACAACAGGCTTTGACGCGCGCAGAATGCTCTACCCCGAGCGGCGGGACGAAACATGGTTCACCCAAAAGGAATATAAGCAGATGCAGGAGATGATCGCCAAAGGCGTGGCGGAATCCTGCGATATGATTCAGTTTGCGCTGGATTTTGTCGGCGGTCAGCCCAAGGAAATGCCGGAATGGTTCGGCGACAAGGATTTCGCGGGCATTGTAACCGCGTAAAAAAAGATATGATAAAAGGCCGCAGATTATCGGCCTTTTTTGTTTTTCGCAGTGCAGGGCGCGGCGTCCCTGACGCGCCTTTATATGAATTGTTGTGAATGTGAGCGATCAATGATCGCCCCTACTATTTCATTCTTAATTCTTCATTCTTATTATCTCACCTGTCCGTTGCCGCGAATGATGTATTTGATTGTGGTGAGTTCTTTTAAGCCCATCGGGCCTCTCGCGTGCAGCTTCTGCGTGCTGATGCCGATCTCCGCGCCGAAGCCAAACTCGTTGCCATCCGTGAACCGCGTTGACGCGTTCACATACACGGCCGCCGCGTCAACACGTTCCAAGAAAGTCTCGGCACTGTTGTAGCTCTCCGTCACGATCGCCTCGGAATGCTTGGTGCCGTATTTGTTGATATGTCTGATCGCTTCATCGAGGCTGTCCACGACCTTGACTGCCAGTATGTAATCGTTATATTCGGTGTAGTAATCCTCTTCCGTGGCCGGTTTCACGTCGATAATCGCGCGCGTTTTCTCGCATCCGCGCAGTTCAACGCCTTCCAGCTTGCTTTGCATCATGGGCAAAAACGCCTGCGCCACCGATTCATGCACAAGCAGCGATTCCGCCGCGTTGCACACCGACGGACGGCTCGTCTTGGCATTGTGGATGATATTGACGCCCATATCAAGATCGGCGCTTTCATCGATATAGACATGGCAATTGCCCGTGCCCGTCTCGATCACCGGCACTGTGGCGTTCTTGACGACGGACTGAATCAGCCCCGCGCCGCCGCGCGGAATCAGCACGTCGATCACGCCGTTTAATCCCATCATATATGTCGCCGCTTCGCGTGAAGTGTCGTCGATCAGCTGTAATGCGTCCTCGGGAAGCCCCGCGGATGCAATGGCCTTACGCAGCACGTTCACCACCGAGATGTTGGAATTTATCGCGTCGCTGCCGCCGCGCAGCACAGTCGCGTTGCCCGTTTTCAGGCACAGCCCCGCCGCGTCGGATGTGACGTTGGGCCGCGCTTCGTATATGATGCCCACCACGCCAAGCGGCACGCGCTTGGCACCGATGGAAAGCCCGTTAGGCCGCAGTAACGTATGAGCGACCTCGCCCACCGGGTCATCAAGCCGCGCGACGCTTTCGAGCCCTTGTGCCATGCCTTCTATGCGCGCTTCACTAAGCGCGAGCCTGTCGAGCATCGCTTCGGAGGTGCCCTTCTCGCGACCCGCCGCAATATCCTTTTCATTTTCCGAGAGTATATAAACCGTGTTGTCACGCAGTGCCTTCGCCATGGCATAAAGCGCCTCATTTTTCTTCATGCTGCCCATGCAGGCCAGCGTGACCGAAGCGGCTTTGGCCGCCTGTGCTTTATCCAAAACGTGCTGCATCGAGTTTCCTCCAAGAATTCTCCGAATATATTTTTGACATTATATCACCAATTGCAACCAAAGTCACGCCGTTGTATAATGAATCCTTAATGGGAGGCAGAACATGACACTGGATGGGTTGACACTGCATTATATCGTTGAAGAACTCAAAGACGTCGTCACCGGTTGCAAGGTAGACAAGGTTCACCAGCCACAGCCCGATACGATTGTCCTTTCTTTGCGCGCACCGGGGAAAAACCCAAAGCTGCTGATCAGCGCGGGCGCGTTTGATTCACGCGTGCATCTGACAGATCAAAAGTATGCAAACCCGCCATCGCCGCCGATGTTTTGCATGTTTTTGCGTAAGCACCTGACCGGCGCGAAGATCACGGATATCGCGCAGACGGGGCTGGAGCGCATCGTGAGCATGACGCTGGAAGCCAAGGATGAGCTGGGGCATCCGCGCCCCATGACGCTTATCGCGGAGCTCATGGGCAAATACTCCAACGTTATACTGATTGACAACGGCATCATTATGGACAGTCTTCGCCACGTGACACGCTCAGTGAGCCGTGTGCGCTGCGTGCTTCCCTCACTGCCATACGAAGACCCGCAGTCCTCCAAATTAAATCCGCTGACCATATCGCGCCCGACGCTCGTTGAAATGCTGCAAAAAAAGGGCGATGCCAAAATCAAGACTTACCTCTCCGCGTTTTTGCAGGGCATCTCCGGTCAGACAGCGACAGAGATACTCTATCGCTACATGCCCGAAGGCTACGAGCCGCACCCGCGCGAAGCAGAGAAACTCACTGATGTGGTGATGAGTTTTTTCGGGGAAAGCATTCAGCCCACGATGTATTTGCGCGGTGGCGTGCCGTTCTTTTACGCGCCCAAGCCGTTTGCGAGCATTGCAGCAGATAATACGGTATCATATGAGAATGTCAACGCGCTTACCGATGCGTATTATTACCGGCTCCGTGAGCTTGACATACTCAGCCGCAAGCGCGACGCGCTGCACCGCGTGGTATCAAAGCAGCTCGATAAGCTCGTGCAAACGCGGCAGAAGCAACAGACGACGCTGGATCAGGCCAAGAAGGCCGAGGAATATAAAACACGCGGTGATCTCATCACTGCGAATATATATCGCATTTCGCGCGGACAGCAAACGCTGGTTGCGCAGGATTATGTGACGGGAGAAAACGTCGCCATCGAACTGGACATACGGCTCTCTCCCGCGTCCAATGCGCAGCATCAATACAAAAGGTATAACAAGCTGCGCCAGAGCCTTGATATCACTGCATCGCGTATGGCGCAGACCAGCAACGACATCGCATTTTTGGAAAGCGTGCAGGTCTCAATCGATGCTTCAGAAACGTCAGACGAGCTTGCGGAGATTGAATATGAGCTGGCCAAGGCTGGATTCATGCCCAAAAAGCATACGGCTGTTCGCACCACGCAGGCGCCGTCTCAGCCGCACCGGTTTGTCTCATCGGACGGTTACACCATACTCGCGGGCAAAAACAACCGTCAGAATGATTTGCTTACCATGAAAACAGCCGCACCCGACGATATCTGGCTGCACACCAAGGATATCCCCGGCGCTCACGTTCTCATCACGGGCGTCAAGGGCAACGTCCCCGATTTGACGCTGACCGAAGCGGCAACCATTTCCGCCAGCCTGAGCAAAGCCAAGGGCGGCGCAAAGGTAGCGGTGGATTACGCGCCGCGCAAGAATGTACGCAAACCAAACGGCGCAAAGCCCGGCATGGTGGTGTATGACGGGTACAGCACGATACTTGTGAGCCCCGACAAGGCGCTGTTTGACAGGCTGCTTGTCTCAAAACGCGAGCAATAAAAAAAGACCGCGTGGGTCTTCTTTTGTCATTTTGCTGTTTTAAGCTCTTACTTCTTGTCTGTCATTTCGTTCTCCGGAAGTTCGGAGTCTTCAACAGTCGCGATAGCGCCTTTGGCAAAAACCATACGCACGTTGTCCGGCATAACTTCGATTGTGACCAGATCTTCCTTCACCGCCACGATCTTGCCATAGATTCCACCAATGGTTTTGATCATTTTGCCAGGCTTCAAGCTGTCCATCAACTGCTGCATCTGCTTCTTTCTTTTCCGCTGCGGAATGATCATCAGCAGAATGAAAACGACAAATATCGCAACAAGAGGTAATATTGACTGTAAGGAACTTGCTGTATCCGTACCCATAAAATAAACCTGCCTTTTTAAAAAGATTCTCGAGTATATATACTATATGAGCAAGCCTCAATAATCAACTGTTTTTTGCGATAAATCTTGATCGTTCGCAAAAAATTCATTTTTAAAGGACAAATACTCTGCCATTCGAGTATTATTACGCTATTTCGCGCTATTTTTGCTTGTGTCGCAAACAAAAGCTAATCACGATAATTGGCGAAAAATTCTTCCTTAAAGGCCGCAAAACGGTCTTCCTCGATCGCTGTGCGTATATCCTTAACAAACTGTATCGTCGCGTGAACATTGTGTATCGACAGCAGCGTCGCGCCCAAAATCTCGCTCGTTTTGATAAGGTGGCGCACATACGCCCGTGTGAAATTCTGACAAGTATAACAGGTGCAGCCTTCCTCGATCGGCGAAAAATCCCGCGCGTATGTGGCGTTGCGTATCACAACCCGCCCGCGCCTCGTGAGAGCGGTGCCGTTTCGTGCGACGCGCGTTTGCAGCACGCAGTCGAACATGTCCACCCCGCGCGCCACGCCGTCCACGATACAGTCGAAAGACCCCACGCCCATCAGATAGCGCGGTTTGTTTTCGGGCAGCAGCGGTGTGGTGACATCCAGCATATCGTTCATGAGCGGCTTGGGTTCGCCGACTGACAGCCCGCCGATCGCAATGCCCGGAAAGTCCATCGCCGCTATCGCTTTGGCGCTCTCCTGACGCAGATCCGCGAACGTGCCGCCCTGCACGATGCCGAACAGTGCCTGACTGGCGTTCGTCTTTGCCTTTTTGCAGCGCTCCGCCCAGCGGTGCGTGCGCTCCATCGCGGCGACCACCGTTTTGTATTCGGCAGGATAGGCCGTGCATTCGTCAAATGCCATCATGATATCCGCGCCCAGCGCCTGTTCAATCTCCATCGCCTTTTCGGGGCTCAGCATATGGCGCGAACCGTCAAGATGCGACTGAAACGTCACGCCCTCCTCGGTGATCTTGCGCAGCGCACCAAGCGAGAACACCTGAAAACCGCCGCTGTCCGTGAGTATCGGCTTATCCCAGTTCATGAAACGGTGCAGACCGCCCGCTTCGGCGACAAGGTCGTGCCCGGGCCGCAAGTAAAGATGGTATGTGTTAGACAGCACGATCTCCGCGCCTGTCGCCTTCACCTGGTCCGGCGTCATCGCCTTCACCGTCGCTTGCGTGCCCACGGGCATATATACGGGTGTCTCGATAGCGCCGTGCGGCGTCTCAATGCGTCCTCTGCGTGCCTGTGTATCCTTGCATGTCTTGTTTAATGTAAAGCTTAAGGACATGGTTCCTCCGTTTATTATCGTAAATTGTGCAAATCAATCTCACAGCGCGTTTAAACATGGATCCTTCGGCAAGCTCAGGATGACATGCGTCGATTCGAGCAAACAGCAGACGCCTCAAAGCACATCTGACATGGGATCCTTCGACAAGCTCAGGATGACATACGTCCCAAACAGCAAGACTGCGCATTTTGAAGAGTAAAGAAATGCACCGTGTCCCATTATACCACAATGAGCGCACGGTGCATCATTTGCTTTTTTTATTCGTATATCGACCGGACGATGGGAATCACATAGTGGCTCCCATGCCTGTCCTTCACATCCTCAATCATGGCGACGGTCAGATACTGCTTGCTTTGGTTGTCGTCCGCCGGATAGGCCACAAACCAACCCAGCTCTGTGCCCTCGGTATCCTCCTTGGAGTTCTTGATTTCTGCCGTACCTGTCTTGCCCGCGATGGAAAGGCCATCTATCTTGAACTCGTGTCCCGTGCCTTCCGAACTTTCAATCACCTGTACCATCGCGTTTTTCACCGTTTGTATCGCGTCTGGTGTGAAAATATCTTCCTTCCACACCTGGGGCTGCTTGCTTTTTTCGAGATAAGGCGTCATCATGTCGCCGCCGGTCACAAAAGCCGAATAGATGGACGCGAAGTGAACAGGATTCAGCTCCACCTTGCCCTGTCCGTAGCCGCTGTTCGCCACATCAATCTCGTCCTCAAACGCCAGCTCTTTGCCAAACGAAGACGCGCCAAGGCCGAACTCAAACGGCTCCTGCTCTCCGAAGCCGAGCTTTTTGAGCCCCTCCCCAAAAGTGCCGCTGCCGATATTGAGCGCCGCCTTTGCAAAATAGATATTGTCCGAATTAATCAGCGCATTTGTCACGTTGGCCGCTCCGCCGTAGGTTTTGAGAGTGGTCACGCTGAAATTGTTCCAGTTGTCCTTTTTCCATGTGGTGCCGCTTGCGCCAAAGTCTTCGTCGGCCGTAAACGCGCCGCTGCTTAAGCCCAGCGCCGCGGTGATGGGCTTAAACGATGAGCCCGGCACATATGTCGCCTTGAACCGGTTGTACATGGGACGCGTTGCTTCGTCGTTATATGCCGCCCATGTTTCCTCCGAAAGCCCGAGTATGAAGCTGTTTGGGTCGTAAGACGGTGTGCTGACCAGCGCGAGTATCTCTCCCGTATGCGGATCCATCACCACAGCTGTGCCCTTGTCGTTCTTCATCTGGTCGTAGAGCTTCGCTTGCAGCTCCGAATCGATAGTAAGCGTCACATCCTCGCCGTTTCGCGCCTCAATTTCGGCAAGCACCTGCTTTTCGTTGCCGTCCTTGTCCTCGATATATATTTTGCAGCCATCGATGCCTCGAATGCGCTCTTCGAGCAGACTTTCCATGCCCACTTTGCCGATTTTACTCTCCGCCGTATAGCTTTGACCCGCATGCTTCTCAAGCTCTTCCGCATTGATGTTGTGGATGTATCCCGTTAGCGCTGCAGCTTTTTCGCCCAACGCATATACGCGCTCCGATACGGTCTGAAGACCAACACTGGCACTTGCCTCAAGCAACGCTGTCTCTGTCTCCGTGTCCATCTTTGATATATTCTTATCAAGAGGCACGAACAGGTCGTCCTTCACCCATTTCTGTGAGAGCTTATCGTTAATCACCTCCACCGTCATGCCAAGTGTTTCAGCCACAGCGGCGATGTCCGCGTCGCGCGTCTCTGTGTTCAGCTTTTCGGGAACAATACCCACGCTCCACACGTCGCCCTTTCCCGCAAGCAGGTTGCCGTTTCTATCCAGAATGCTGCCGCGCTCACCTGTTGTTGTTTTCACGCGCACCTTATCGTCATCGTTCAAATTCGGGAATATCAGATTCGACGTCCAGTCCAGCTTGTATTCTCCCTCGTATTCGCTGAAATTTGCGGTGTTCTCAAAGGTGATCGGCCCGGCCTGCGTGTCCATCGATGTCATATAGGTGACCAAATTCCCGTCAGCAGTGATATCGGATATCTGTATATTGCTCGCTTCGATACCTTCGTAGATGTTCTTGTTGCGCGCCAGATAGTCATCCTTGGACATCGTGCTTTTTTCGCTGATAAAGCTATGCATCTTTTCATAGTCTTTGTCATTGATGGCTGCCATATAGGCCGTAAGTATCTGAGCCACCGGATCAGTCGGCTCTTCGGGCGCTGCTGACCCCGTATCGGATGCGGGCGCGCCTGTGCAGGCAGCGGACACCAGCATCACACATGTCATCACAACACAAAAGAATAATCGGTTTATCTTCAAATCAAAGCCTCTCCGTTTCATCGATTTCGCTAACTCGTCCATTATTGTCATATTATTATAACGCAATTATTATTTGTTCTCAAATATAAATTGTGTCATTATCGGCGAATTATGAGTATAAAAACAAAAGTCATCGGCGATTATCGTTAATTGTCACGCCAAATGACTCAAAATTGAGGTTCTGTTAAGTTTCTTACAGAAGAAGCATCGCGTCACCGAAGCTGAAAAAGCGGTAACGAAGCTTCACCGCTTCGTTATAAAGCGCCAGCGTCTGCTCCCGCCCCGCAAACGCGGACACGAGCATGATAAGCGTGGATTCAGGCAGATGAAAATTGGTGAGCAGCGCGTCCACCGCTTTAAAACGGTAGCCCGGCTTGATGAATATATTCGTTGAGCCGCTGCCCGCATGAACGGTGCCTTGTTCGTTCGAAGTGGATTCGAGCGTGCGCACACTGGTGGTGCCCACCGCCACGATACGCCCGCCGTTTTGCCGCGCGCTGTTAATAAGAGTTGCTGCTTCCTCAGTCACGCAATAGTACTCGGAGTGCATGATGTGATCTTCCACGTTCTCCGCTTTCACGGGGCGAAACGTGCCCAGCCCCACATGCAGCGTCAGCCGCGCAATGCCTACGCCCATCTCTTCGATCTTTTTGAGCAGTTCGGGCGTAAAATGCAGACCCGCCGTGGGCGCGGCGGCAGAGCCCTGCTCACGCGCGTATACCGTTTGATAGCGCGTCTTGTCGTCAAGCTTTTCGTGAATGTACGGCGGCAGCGGCATTTCGCCCAGCGCATCGAGAATCTCTTCGAAAACGCCGTCGAACGAAAACTCCACCTCCGTCACGCCATCCTCTTTTTTCTGCTCGATGGCCGCGCTGAGATGCTCGGAAAAGACCACTATGTCGCCGATCCTTAGCTTTTTACCGGGCCGCAGAATCACTTCCCAGCGCGTAAGAGAAAGACGGTGCAGCAGCAAAAACTCAACGCTGCGCTCGGTTCCCTGCTTGATGCCGAAAAGACGAGCGGGCAGCACCTTTGTGTCGTTGATGACGAGCACATCGCCATTATGCAAGTAGCCTGTGATATCGCTAAAGACCTTGTGCGCCGTTTCACCGGATTCGCGGTCGTACACGAGCAGCCGCGAGGTGTCGCGCTTCTCGATCGGTGTCTGGGCGATCAGGCTTTCGTCAAGGTCATAATAAAAGTCGCTTGTTTTCAACTAGTCCTCCGTGATGTCGAGCTTTAGCTGTGCGGTGTCGCCGCCGTATGAACAGCCCATATGCGCATAAGCAAGCTGCGTGGCCACGCGGCCTCGCGGCGTCTTGTTGATAAAGCCAAGCTGTATCAAAAACGGCTCATACACATCCTCTATGGTGACGCTTTCCTCATTTGTTGCGGCGCAAAGCGTATCCAGCCCCACGGGGCCGCCGCCAAACTTATAGATGATGGCTTCAAGTATCGCCTTGTCCACACCATCAAGCCCGATTTCGTCCACCTCTAGCATCTCAAGGCCATAGCGAGCGATGTCCAGCGTGATGCGCCCCCGCCCCTTCACCTCGGCAAAGTCGCGCACACGCTTTAGCAGCCTGTTCGCCACGCGCGGTGTTCCGCGCGAGCGCGAAGCCACCTCGAGTGCGGCGTCCTCGTCTATCCCGACACCCAGTATGCCCGCGGAACGTTTGATGATCTCGCTGAGTTCTTCGTTTGTGTACATCTGCAGCCGGTTGATGACACCGAAGCGGTCTCGCAGCGGCGATGTGAGCATGCCTGCCCTAGTCGTCGCACCCACAAGCGTGAAATGCGGCAGACCAAGCCGCAGCGTACGCGCCGAAGGCCCCTTGCCAATGATGATATCCAGCGCGTAGTCCTCCATCGCGGGATACAGCACCTCTTCCACGCTGCTGTTGAGGCGGTGTATCTCGTCAATGAAAAGCACATCGCCCTTGTTTAAGTTCGTGAGTATCGATGCCAAGTCGCCCGGGCGCTCAATGGCGGGGCCGGAGGTCACGCGGATGTTGACGCCCATTTCGGATGCGATAATAAACGCGAGCGTCGTTTTGCCAAGACCCGGCGGGCCGTAAAGCAGCACGTGATCCAGCGACTCGCCGCGGCTCTTCGCGGCAGCCATAAATATCTTCAGATTATCCTTGGCCTTTTGCTGTCCGATATATTCATCCAGTGTTGAAGGGCGCAGTGACAGATCGGTGACCGCGTCCGTTTCGTTCATTTCAGCAGATACGATTCTGTTTTCGTCCAAGCCTATGCCCCCCTCTGTCAAAAAGCAGATTCATGATAATGCTCCTACTCAACTTTGATTGGTTCAGTAAAATATAAATAATTCGTGGTCAAGTCCGGCTTTTGCCCGTATACCCTTTTGCGCAGTTTCGAATCCGTGAGGAACAAGCAACATCGGCAAGCCGTAAGACTTCTTATGCACCCATGCGTTTAAGCGCCATGAGTATGAGTTCCTCGGTCGTGTCGCCTAAGCTCTTAACACTAGACACAGCACGCGTCGCCTCGGCGCGGTTATATCCCAGTGCCACCAGCGCAGCCAAGGCTTCCGATTCGATTCCCATGCCGCCCTGTCCACCCGGCATATCCGCGTCACCGATGATCTCATGTGTGCTGATCTTTTCAGCGAGATCGATGATGATGCGCTGTGCGGTTTTCTTGCCGATGCCCGGCACCTTCTGCAAAGCGGTTTCATCCGACGTGATGATTGCTGCCGCCAGTTCACTGATTTTCATCGTCGATAGCACGGCCAGCGCCGCTTTGGGGCCGATGCCCGACACGCCCGTTAAACGCACGAACATCTCGCGTTCCTCGCTTGTATAAAAGCCGTATAGCGTGTGCGCATCCTCGCGCACCACGAAATGACAAAATAGCTTTGCCGTCTGCCCCGCTTTGATGTAAGCCAACGACTGAGATGTGGTGTAAATGCGGTAACCGATGCCGCCCGCCTCGATCACGGCCATGTCCTTTTCTGTGGAGACAACCTCACCCTTGATATAATCGTACATAATTCCCTCTTATCTGATGCGGAACGTGTCCGCAAAACGGCTCGAATGCGCATGGCAGATGGCACACGCCACCGCGTCCGCCGCATCGTCCGGTTTGATCACATCGCTCATGCCAAGCAGCAGCCGCACCATCTCCTGCACCTGCTTTTTGTCCGCATGTCCATAGCCCACGATGGCCTGCTTAATCTGCATCGGCGTATACTCGAACAGCTCTGCGCCCGTGCTGAACGATGCTGCCATCGCCGCGCCGCGCGCCTGCGCCACCTGGATAACCGTCTTCACATTTTTTCCCGCAAACAGCTCTTCAAACGCGATACAGTCGGGCCGGTGCTTTTGTATCAGCGCCCCCACGTTCTCATGAACAATTTTGAGCCGCCTCGGGAGCGGTGTGCCTGCCTCGGTCACGATGACGCCGCATTCGATGAGCCCCGGTTTGTTGCCCTCATATCGAATAATGCCGTAGCCCATGAGCGCGATGCCGGGATCTATGCCAAGTATGACCATCTATGCGTCCTTTCATGTTCCAATAGCATATTGCTGCTCCGACCGGATAAACATTTCCATTCTGTTCAATTAATATGTTTGTCCGTCTTCGTAATAATGATAAAGGCAAGGCGCGCTTCTGTCAAACATTAACGCGAACAATTATTCTCGTTACACATATGCATGCTTATTCAAAAAGTGAATCAGGCAGATTCTTCGTCCGGCATGAAAAAAGGAGAATAAATTAAGCATCGTGCCAGACTCTTAAAAATGACAAGACGACGATGGAAGCTTTCTTAATTTGTTACGGCAAACTCTCATATTGGTACGTAAAAAAGCCGGAGTGTCTTACACTTCGGTTGCACTTCGGCTTTGATTCACACAAAATATTGATATAAGACTTGTTCTTTGATCTGCTCACTCAGTTTAAAACCATGGAAGCATTGGTCATTATGCGCGTTTCAAGGCGTTATTGTTGATTTTCTGAGCGATCACCGTGGCGACAGCCGCGATCGGCAGAGCGTCGGATTGACAAACTCAAGTCGCCTTAGGGTCGAAAAAATTCAAATATGATGGCATCAAAGTAGCGACGAAGACTTTTTGCATCGTCAGTGTCTCGCACTGTCCAGCCAAAAAGCTTACCACCGAGCAGACGGTATAAGCCGAGCTTAAATTTTTTTACATCCTCGTGCCTGTAGGCCACAAAATGCGGGCGTGTGACGATGTTCGTGTACAATCCCGAGAGCAGCAGACCCTGATAAAACGGCTGACCGCGATAGTTTTTGCGCCCCGCTGAGAGCTGGCCGCGCACAGTTTGAGGCCTGTGCTTTTTAAACCAAAACACAATGCGCGGGTCGAACGACTCGATGCAATACGGCCCCTTGTATTTGTCTAGCAGTGCTGCTGTTCTCTCGCAAAGCGCGTGATTATGGCGCGAGTGTTTAAGCTCCACAATAAGCGCACCCCTGCCGTTGACAAGCTTTAGCACATCACTGAAAAGCGGAATTGTCTCTGCCGTGTCGTGCAGCCTGTAGCTTTGCAGCTCCTCATAGGTGCAGTCGTTGATTTGCTTATCTACGCCGCAGACGCGTTTTAGATCGTTGTCATGGAAAACAACCACCTGGTTGTCCGCGGTGATGTTAACATCCAGTTCCATGCCGTAGCCCGCCGCGACGGCCGCGGAAAACGCGGCCATGGAATTCTCAGGCACTTGTTTATCCTTGGTGTGCAGCCCTCTGTGCGCGTATAACGTGCGCCAAAGTACCAGGTTGACGTTTTTCGGAAAGCTGCCGGGTGCGAGCAGCAGCATATTGATGATCAGAAGCGCGACGGCCGCAAAAATTGCTATCTGTAAATAAACCATCTTCTTTAGTCCGCCGTATCAAAGGCTTCCAGCTTGCTTGCGGGCGCAATGGGCTTGGAATCGCCATGTCTGACAAACATCATTGTGAAAAACGCCAGTGCCACGAAAAACGCGCCGTACGGCAGCAGCGTGGAAAATCCGACGTTGTCCAGCAGAAAACCGGAAAGAATAGGCGTGACCACCTGTGCGGCCATAGAGAAAGTGTAATAATAGCCTGTGTACTGCCCGACGCTAGCGCCCTTAGACATTTCCAGCACCATGGGAAGCGAGTTCACGTTGATAGCCGCCCATGCCACACCGGCCAGCGCAAACGACACAAACATCAGAGGCGAATACGCGGTATACAGCGCGGCGCTGCCAAATACGACCGCGAGCAGCACCACACCGAACATGATGCTTCTGCGGCGTCCGATCTTCATCGAGATGTGGCCCACGGGAATAAACGCAACCGTGGCTGCAATCACAGCCACCATGAGAATCAGCGAGGCCTGCGATCCCTGCATCCCAAGTGCGTTAACCGCATATTTGGAAAACGATGTGGTCACGGCGTTATAGCCCATGAACCATAAGAATATGGATGCAAGTATCAACCCCATGCTCTTACGCATCTCTGGCGGAAGCTTCTCTTTTCTTACGACTGGCTTATCAACTTCCTTGGCTTCCTCGGTGTCGATGCCCATTGCGGCACTGTCTTCGCGCATTTTCTTCACGAGCTTGGGCTCTCTCACTGTGGAAATCAGCACTGCCGTGCCCACCAGCATAATGATCGCTATTGCGATGAATATCGGCCAGTAATTCGCCTCGGGCTGTGTGGTATCCGGCGCAAGAAATGAGTTAATCAAAAGGATGGCCGCACCGCCGAGCGAACCCATGAGATTGATCACCGCGTTGCCTATAGACCGCAGAGGCTTGGGTGTGATGTCCGGCATCAACGCCACAGCAGGCGAGCGGTATATCGCCATGGAGATCAGCACGAGACCGAGCGCCACCATGAAAACGAACAGCTGCCGCGTATGCGTTGCGTATGGAATGCCCATCATGAATAACACGGCCGCGAATGTGCCAATGATAATAAACGGCGTTCTGCGGCCTATCTTCGTATACGTCCTGTCCGAAAGCTTACCGAACAACGGAAGCATGAATAGCGCGATAATGTTATCGAGCGACATAATAAATCCTGATGTCGTGTGGTCAATATGAAAGGTATTCAGCAGTATCAGAGGGATAATAAAATCGTAGAGCTGCCCAAATGCGGAGATGGTTAGAAATGCAAGGCCCACAAGGACGGTGTTCTTGTAATTCAGCTTCATCGTTGTTCTCCCTATTAATAATTTCACCTGTATACTATCACCAAACGGGAAAAATGACAATTTATAACGCTGAATGTTTCGATAAATGTTTTGTAAGAAAATCTTATTCCTTGCCTTCAGTTTGTTGTATTTAATTAATGTGAATTAATACCATTTATGCAGATTAATATGATATAATAGCTTTAAGTTTTTTGAGAGGCGGAAAAGTAAATTGAAAAAAAAGAAAGCTATAAAAATATTATTAACTGTTGTTTCATTTTTGTCGCTTTTGCTATTTATCAACTTTATTCCGGCGTTTGATTTGAAGACTGCAGGTATGAATATGCTGAAAGGCGTATGGGTTAATGTGTATTATGAGAATGAAAAAGCTGCCGCGACTGATACGTTCACATTAGCAGACGAACGAGCTGGTGAGCTCGCAGAATTATTGGGAGTGACAGCCAAGCCTGAAATAAATATATACATTTACGATAACCAAGCCACGATGCAGACAAAAAAATATGGCTTTGTAGCCCCACTATTAGATTTGGATTGGTATATTGGGGATAATGTCGGAACAAACGTGATTCTTACTTCTCCGGCTAACCCCGGCGAAGTCCATGATTATGAAAACAATAAAAATGCCGTATTGCACGAAATAATTCATGCGTACAATTCAGTCATTAATCGTCATATGACGCATTGGATAGACAATGGACTTGCCGGATATCTGTCAGGGCAGACTCCGCAGAGTGATCTTTTGTCATATAGCACCATACCCACGCTTGACCAAACACATGTTGGCGGATTGTTTGCGCCAATAATATTCTCAGATTTTGGTGGCTATGCGTATTCATATACCTATATTGAATATTTGAACGATACCTTTTCATGGGACAGTGTCAAACAATTTGCCGCAGATGGAGATTATATTGATTCCTTTGGCATCGATGAAAAAGAAGTATACAATGGCTGGGTGACATATATAAAGATTAAATACAGTTAGGGAAGCACATTGTGCGTGATCGCATAGCTCCAAGTATTTTCCGCCGTGTTACTCGTTTTTTATTAAATCTAAAGGGCTTATTACATATGCTTACACGTTTTGTAGATTGTCTTCGTTATTCATTTTTGTCCAGTGATAAAGGCCATAGCAAGCATTGACGAGATACACAGACCACATAGTCGTCATAATCCAGTCGCCGGCACTAACCCACATAACGACTGTAATAATGTCAACAATAATCCAAAGCAGCCACTGCTCACGATAGCGAAGCACCATAAGCATATTGGCAATTAACGAAAATGTCGTACTCGCACTATCAAGCCATGTAGCCCTTCCGCCTAAAGAAAAAAGCACAATCTGATAGAGCCAGATAGTAAGGGTGGATATTATGATAAAAACCAAAACCATCACGGGAGCCATCTTTTTGCATTTGACTGTTTTTTTAATGTCACTGTAGTGCTTTCTCCAATAATATATACCGATAAACTGTGTTGGAAGGTAATAGAATGCGTTTAGCATGACTTCTCCATAGTATTGACTCATCCATGCAACAACAATATAGGCTGCAATATTTATGAAACCCCAATAATATTGCGATTTCTTCCCAGCCGCACATAGCACCACACAGAAAATACCACATATCGCAGCGATCGAGCTTATGAGTATATACCACCAAGTACTATCTTTATCATTTGCTGCAAAATAAACGGTAAAACCAATAACGATCAAGACTTCGGTCCATTGAAATGGTGTCAAGTATTTCTTGAGTTTATTAAACAGTTTCATCGTCATCACATTTTTTTAGCATTTTGTCTACCAACTCAACAGCCTTTTCAAAGCGTTTCTGATAACTACCGTTTATCGTTTCTAAATTAAAGCCATGGCGCAAGTAAATGTCTTTTAAATAATCGCTGTATTTTTTGCGATCTGAGGCAATCACTTCACTTCTGTCACCTTCATGCACGAATGTCACATCCGGCTCAAGAAAAAGTATCAGATCATATGCATTCATTTGTGCAATTGCTTTTGAAAGCTCAACGTTATTTTTGTCATATCCTTCTAGAAATTCTACATAGAACTGCGTGGTTAGGCAGTCAGTATCCTCAAAAAGAATACGGTTGCTTGATTTTACAGCTTCAATTTCCCGAGCCTTATGTTGCAGCAAGATATCCGTGAAATCATCAGAAAGCATCATCAAATCTGTACCCGAACGTTCAGATATATCCCTTCCCACTTCTTCGAGATAATTTGTGTTGTAATAATTTGCCAAGTTAATTGTAAGCGTCGATTTCCCTGTGCTTTCGCTGCCAATGAGCAACACTTTTTTTACATAGAACGGCTTAACATTATTCGGAAGCCAGTCCCAATGTTCATAGACATTCCGTCTGATTTCAGTCGATGAAATTCCGTTTCTCTGAATTATTTTCAATTCTGCATCGGGATAGCACTTTGCCCAGAAACTATTCTCATCATAATCACTGCCACAAAAAACCACATCCAATTTCTCGCCAGCAAACATTTGTACTTGTTCTGCATCACAATCCCAACTATCTTTTGAATAATCAGCTTTGGCTTTATCATTATCACGTAGAATAAATATTTCTACGTTACCGATATGCTTTGTCAGTTGATAAATCCATCGATAGCGTATTTTCACATCGATTTCTTTGCGATATACTCCCTCGCTTATTACAACAACTAATTTCTTGCACTGATTTGCCGCCTTAATAATGCATTGAACATGTCCCAAATGCAACGGATTAAAGCTTCCACCGTACATTCCGCACTTATATTTCATTTAAGCACCAACCGTTTAATCTCATCAAGTTTATACTTTAACTGAGTCTTATTAGAGCACTTTCACTAATATTATATAGTTTATTATTTTATACCATATGTGTATGGTGTAATCAAAACTAATTTATGAACTATGGTTTGGAAAGTTTCAAGTCGGCATGATAAAAGATATCTATTTTTGTGATTACTACACAATAAGCAGTGTTACATGTGAGATTATGTGCTTTGGACAAACAAAAAAGAGTCTTCGATGTGAAGACTCTTTCAATGCAGATTTCTGTTTAAGCGTTGAGCTTTTTCTTGGCCACGGTGACCATGCCCGCAAACGCTTTCTTATCGTTGACAGCCATGTCGGCTAAGATTTTTCTGTTGACCGTCACACCAGCGAGCTTTAAGCCGTTGATCAGGCGGGAATAGCTCATGCCGTTCACTCTGGCTTCCGCGTTAATACGCGTAATCCAAAGGCTGCGAAAATCTCTTTTCTTAAGCTTACGGCCCACATACGCATACCGCAAGCTGCGCATCACAGCCTGATTGGCCGCTCTGAACTGCTTGGACTT
>JAEWBO010000035.1 GCA_023391105.1 Bacillota bacterium | reverse complement strand
TCGATAAGCTCATCGATGCAACCATTGCGGGAATCAAAACCGGAGAGGTTGGCGACGGCAAAATCTTTGTCATTCCGATTGATGATGCCGTGAGAGTAAGAACAGGTGAAAAAGGGGATATCGTGCTATAAGCACATTTGACATTAAGAATAAGGGTTGACTTCGGCTCGATGCAGAACCGGCAGTAAAAGTATTTGGCTTTTATTGTGCGGTTTTTTTGTTTCAACGGAAATTCAACAATGAGTAGGGCATGCAATAATAAATTTTAAAGATTTTGAAAGGTGGAATCGCAAATGACCGAAGAATTATTGACAAAAGTGGAGACGCTCGATACGCTATGGGTGCTTATCGCGGCGATTCTCGTGTTCTTCATGCAAGCTGGATTCGCGATGGTGGAGGCCGGCTTCACACGTGCGAAGAACGCAAGCAACATTATCATGAAGAACCTTATGGATTTTGCTATCGGGTCGCTGCTGTTCTTTGTGGTCGGCTACGGCCTGATGTACGGCGATGATATTGCAGGTATAATCGGCGGCAGCAAGTTTATCGATCCGGCACTGACTGACGCTCCCGTATCAATCATCTTCCAGACGGTTTTCTGCGCAACGTCTGCGACAATTGTTTCGGGTGCTATGGCTGAAAGAACAAAGTTTATTTCTTACGTCATATACAGTGCAGTGATCAGCTTGATCATTTATCCCATCGCGGGACACTGGCTATGGGGCGGCGGCTGGCTTTCGACACTGACAATCGGCAGCTGGACGGGCATGATCGACTTCGCGGGCTCGACACTCGTTCACTCCGTGGGCGGCTGGTGCGCTCTTGTGGGCGCGGCGATACTTGGACCTCGTATTGGCAAGTTTAAAGAAGATGGTACGCCCAACGCGATACCGGGCCACAACATCGTTATCGGCGCACTTGGTGTGTTCATCCTCTGGTTTGGCTGGTTCGGATTCAACCCCGGCTCTACGCTGGCGCTGGATGAGAGCATCGGTCACATCGCTATGACGACCAACCTCGCAGCGGCTGCGGGCGCTCTGACTGTTATGATCATTACCTGGCTCAAGTACGGTAAGCCTGATGTGTCGATGACATTGAATGGCGCTTTGGGTGGCCTGGTGGCCATTACGGCAGGCTGCGCAGCGGTCAGCATGTGGGGTGCCATCGCAATCGGCATCATTGGGGGTGTTGTGATTGTGGCAGGTGTTCCGTTCCTTGAGAAGGTGTTGAAAATCGACGACCCGGTGGGTGCTATTCCGGTTCACTGCTTCTGCGGCGTAACAGGTACATTGATGGTCGGCATTTTTGCAACAGAGGGCGGCCTTATCACCACAGGTTCCTTTGATCTTCTCGCTGTTCAGGCGATCGGTGTGATTTCATACGCCATCTGGACACTGGTACTTGCGTTTGGATTGTTCAAGCTCTTAAAGCATACGGTTGGTCTGCGCGTTACCAAGGAAGAGGAGGTCATAGGCCTCGACCTTGGCGAGCATGGCACTGAAGGTTATGCAGACTTTGTGCTCAAAATGTAGTTAATTGACTTTTAAAGGCTGTCGCGAAAGCGGCAGCCTTTTTCATGCCGGTTGCTCTTTATTCATTTTACCGTCTGTAAAAAGTGACTTGGGCGGTGGCATCATGCCGCGCAGTATGAAGCGTCTATGTGCAAACATTAAAAACTATGGTATGATTAGCCCTGAAAAAAAGGAGACAATATGCAAAACGATACAATTTTCGCCCCGGCCACGCCGAGCGGCGGCGCGATTGCCGTGGTGCGTATTTCCGGTCCGGATGCGCACCGCGTGCTCGGTGCCGTGTTTCGCGGCAGAGAGCAAAAGCAGCATGCACAGCTTTATCGGGGATATATAGAGGATGAAACGGGACGCATTGACGAGGTGATGGCTGCGTGCTTTTATGCGCCGCGCAGCTACACGGGCGAAGATATGGCCGAAATTTACGGTCACGGCGGCCGCGTGACGCTCTCGCGGGTGCTCAGTGTGCTTTCAAAAGCCGGAGCGCGGCTGGCATCGCCGGGCGAGTTCACACAGCGCGCGTTTTTGGCGGGGAAGATGGACCTATCGGCGGCCGGAGCGGTCATGGAGCTGATCGGTGCGAATTCGGCGGCGGCAGCAAATGCCGCGCTTCGTCAGCTCGCCGGCGGCCTTTTTGAACGGATTACAGCGATTCAAAACAAGCTCACGGATGCGCTTGCCATCATTGAGGCGGGCATCGAATATCCTGAGGAGGACATCGAAGCGGATATTCAAAGAGATGCCCTGCCGCTGATTGAAAGCGCTAAGACGGGTGCGCAGCGGCTCGCGGATACGTTCGCGTCAGGACGCATGCTGGGCAGCGGCTTTGGTGTGGCGATTGTGGGGCGTCCCAATGTGGGGAAATCCTCGCTTTTCAATATGCTTTTGGATAGAGACCGAGCGATCGTCACAGCGATTCCGGGCACCACGCGCGATGTGGTGGACGACGTGATCATCAAAGACGGGTTTCCTGTACGGATCATCGACACGGCGGGCATCCGCAGTGAAGCGGACGAGGTGGAGAAGATCGGTATTGAACGCGCGCGAAATGCGGCAAAAGACGCTGATTTGACGCTGTTTGTGATAGACCGGGCGGCGGGGATCACGGATGAGGATATACAGATATATGCGGCGCTGAATGGCAGTTTGATCGCGGTGCTTAATAAGAGCGATCTTGAGGCCAAGGTGACACAAGAACAGGTGCGCGACATGCTTGGATGCGATACGGTTGAGGTGAGCGCGGCAACGGGTTTTGGCCGCGATACGCTGCTGAACGCCATCAAGCTGCCTGAATTCGGTGAAGCGGATGATGTGGTGGTGACGAATGAGCGGCATTGGCAGCTGTTAAGCACCACAGCACAAAGCCTGGAAGCGGCAGCAATTGCGTTTGACACGGCTGATCTGGATTGCGTGACCATCGATATAAAGGAAGCGTGGGATGCTCTCGGAGAAATCACGGGCGTCACGGCAACGGAAGAGATTATCAACAACATATTTGATACATTCTGTTTGGGGAAATAGACATGGGTTATAACGCAGGAAAATATGATGTGATTGTGGTGGGCGCAGGCCATGCAGGCTGCGAAGCAGCGCTGGCGCCCGCCAGAATGGGGCTAAAGACGCTGCTGGTGACGATCAACCTTGACGGCATAGCGCTGATGGCGTGCAATCCATCCATCGGGGGCACGAGCAAGGGTCATCTTGTGCGCGAAATCGACGCTTTGGGGGGACAGATGGGGCTATGTGCTGACGCGGCATATATGCAAATCAAGCTGCTCGGCACCTCCAAGGGGGCCGCGGTACAGTCGCTGCGTTCGCAGCAGGATAAAAAGCTGTATCAGCGCGTGATGAAATGGACGCTCGAGAACACCGATAATCTGGATATCACCAGCGCGGAGGTGTCGCGCGTGAATACAAAAGGCGGCAGCGTTTGCGGTGTGGAAACCAACCTCGGCGCGTGCTATGAAGCCAAGGCCGTGATTCTGGCCACGGGTGTTTATCTGAAAGGCCGTGTGATCATCGGCGAGCACAGCGTGTTTGAGGGGCCTTCGGGTTTAGCTCCTGCGAACAAATTAAGCCTTGCGGAGCTGGGTTTTCGGGTACAGCGGTTTAAGACGGGCACGCCCGCGCGCGTGGATAAACGCAGTATCGATTTTTCCAAGACTCAGCCGCAGTACGGTGACGAACATCCGCAATATTTTTCGTTCTTAACAAAGGACGCGCCCAAAAAGCAGCATCCCTGCTACCTGACGTACACAACTGAACAGACGCATGACATCATACGGCGCAATATCCACCGCAGCCCGCTTTTCAGCGGTTCTATTGAAGGCACGGGGCCGCGCTATTGCCCGTCTATCGAGGACAAGGTGGTCAAGTTTCCGCACAGGGAGCGGCATCAAATATTCATTGAGCCCGAAGGCGAATGGACGAACGAGATGTATATACAGGGCATGAGCTCGTCGCTGCCCGAAGAGGTGCAAAAGGAGATGTATCGCAGTGTGCCGGGCTTGGAAAAAGCGGTGTTTATGCGTACGGCCTACGCGATCGAATACGACTGTATTGATCCGCTCGGTATCAAATCGTCGCTGGAGTCAAGAGAAGTGAGCGGCCTTTTCTGCGCTGGGCAGATCAATGGCACGTCGGGCTACGAGGAAGCGGCGGCGCAGGGGATATTAGCGGGCATCAATGCGGCACAATATGTGAAGCAGGAGGAGCCGCTGATATTAGGAAGAAGCGACGCCTACGCGGGCGTGCTGATTGACGATCTTGTCACCAAAGGCACATCGGAGCCGTACAGGATGATGACGGCAAGGGCGGAATACCGCCTGCTGCTGCGTCAGGACAATGCGGATGTGCGGCTCACCGAAAAAGGGCGGCTTGTGGGTCTCGTGACGGACGAACGATACGACGCGTTTATGAGAAAACGCGACGCGGTAGAAAAAGAAAAGCAGCGCCTTTACGGCTGCACGGTGGATTTGGAAAGAGCAAACGCGTTGCTGAAAAGCAAGGAGCAGAGCGAGCTCAAAAGCCCGGTGAAGGCGGCGTCGCTGCTCACGCGGCAGGGCATCGGCTATGCTGACTTGGCAACTGTCTGTGGTGCGGATGCGCCAAAGGACGTGGCCGAATGCGTGGAAACTGAGATCAGATACGCAGGCTATATTGAAAAGCAGGAGCGGCAGGTCGCAAGGTTTGCATCAATGGAAAAGAAAAAGCTGCCGGTTGATTTTGATTATAAAACCCTGGGCGGGCTGCGTCTGGAGGCGGCGGCAAAGCTCAATGCTGTTCATCCCGAAACGCTGGGGCAGGCCATGCGCATGCCCGGTGTGTCTCCGGCGGATATATCGGTGCTTGTCGTTTATTTCAGCAGCAAGAAATAAAGTGTTCTAAATGACAATGATACTTTGCGGTATTGCGGCACAAGGGTATAATTGCTAATATAAACGTATGAAAACGCACGTTAGGCAAAAATTGATCGGATTTGGCATCAAACAGGGCGATATCGTGGGCGTAGCTGTGAGCGGCGGCGTCGATTCGATGGTGCTGCTTGATGTTTTATGCAATTTGCGCATAGAAATGAACATAATAGTAGTGGCTATTCATTTCGAACACGGCATACGGGGAGAAAAGTCACTTGAGGATATGCGCTTTGTGATGAGCGAATGCGAAAAACGCGGCGTTAAGTGTGTGACGGGCAGTGAGGATGTTATGAAACTGTCCTGCGAAAAAGGTATATCCATCGAAACCGCGGCGCGCGAGGCGCGGTATACGTTTCTGGATTCTCAGGAAGCAGCCTTTATTGCCACGGCGCATCATGCGGGCGATATGGCGGAGACGGTGATCATGAACCTGTGCCGCGGCACCGGTCTTTCAGGGCTTTGCGGCATACCTGAGGTACGCGGCCGATATATCAGGCCGCTGCTTGACATCACGCGCGAAGAAATTGAGAGCTACGCGGCGGAATATGGGGTTTCATATGTGTATGACAGCACCAACGACGACATTGCCTATACGCGCAATTACGTGCGTGCGGAGGTGTTGCCAAGGTTCAAGGCTGTCAACGAAAAGGCGATAATGCATATCGCGCAGGCGGCGAAGCTGTTGGCTGAGGACGAAGCAGCGCTGATGGAAGCGGCGCGCATCGCCGGCGGCATTGAGGCTACAAAGGACGGCATCGCTGTCAATATCGATACGCTTCTTGAACAGCTGCCCGCGATCAGAAAACGCATGCTTCGGCTGGCGATACAGGGCAAATGGGGGCTTCAGGATCTGACGCAGGGACATGTGGACGATATGCTTATCCTCGCAGAAAAGAGACTGTCGGGAAAACGCATTGAACTGCCGCGCGGCCTGATGGCAGCCGTGGAATACGGCAAACTGAGTATTGGCAAAAACAAGGGGAAGACGTATAATAATATTTTAATCGACTTTCACGGAGAAGGCCGATATACGCTGGGAAATGTCGCGCTAAACTGCGGGCGCTGCCGGGGAAACGTCAGCTTTAAGTGCGGGGCCGAATATTTTGCCGGTGAACCCTTAAGCGGGGCGTGTTTTCGCACAAGGCGCGAGGGAGACTATATTTATCCGCTCGGTCTGGGCGGCAAAAAGCGTCTCAGTGATTACCTTTCGGATAAAAAGGTGCCGCTTGCGCAGCGCGACAATCTCGTGGTGCTGGCAAAGGGCAGTGAGGTGTTCTGGGTCGTCGGTGTGGGCGTTTCGGAAACGTCAAAAGTTAAACAAAACTGCCAATGTTTTGAGATAAAATGTGAGGAGATATAAAAATGCATAATGACATCCTGCGGGTACTTTACACGGAAGAGCAGCTTAGATCAAGGGTAGGGGAACTGGCAACGCAAATCAGACAGGACCTTAAGGGACAGGAGGTACTCACGGTTGGTGTTCTTCGGGGTGCTGTGATGTTCTATGCGGATCTGGTCAGAGAGCTGGATATTCCGGTTCATATGAACTTCATGTCAGTATCAAGCTATGGATGCTCGTCGGTGTCTTCGGGTGCGGTGCGTATACAATACGACCTTGAAGAAGACATCTCGGGTAAAAACGTGTTAATCATAGAAGATATTGTGGATTCAGGGCTGACGCTTCAATATCTGACCAAAACGCTTAGATCCCGCAACCCCGCCATGCTCAAAACATGCTGTCTGTTCGACAAGCCGGAACGGCGCAAGGTCGATTTTCACGCAGACTATGTGGGCTTTGAGGTACCGGATGTTTTCATCGTGGGCTACGGCCTTGATTACGCTGAAAAATACCGCAACTTAAAATATATCGGAGAGCTTAAGCCCGAAGTTTATCAAGGATAGTCAAGCTATCTAATGTTTAAACATCGTTCATATCTGGTTAATTGAAAACCAGATAACGATATGATAGAATGTCAGACAAAGTAAAACTAGGAGGACAGCAATTTGAAGAAATCAGCTCGTGGATCGCTGATATACATACTTGGCTTCGCCGCTGTATTGCTTTTAATAAACTGGTTAACGGCAGCCAACACAACTGATTCGCGCAAAATTAAATATGACGAGTTTCTAAAAAACGTCGAAAATAAGCAGATCGGATCGGTCGTGATCATGGATCATGATCTTTATGCGCTCAAATCGGAGACCCAGGTCGTTAAAGATAAATTTCCGGCTGAATACGATTACTATACATATATACCGAGTCTTGATCAGTTTAACGAGGATATGAAGGCGATTACGGGTGCTGAAAACACGCTGGAATATGGATTCGAAAGCTTTACGGTATCACCCTTGCCGCAGCCTTCCATATTCGAGACACTGCTTCCGTTTTTGATTCCTACCGCGATTGTGATACTGTTCTTCTATTTTATCATGCGTCAGCAGCAGGGAAGCGGGAACAAAGCGCTTTCTTTCGGGAAATCACGCGCGCGCATGCAGGTGAACGATAAGAATAAAAAGACGTTTATTGATGTGGCGGGTGCCGATGAAGAAAAGGCGGAGCTGGCTGAAATCGTTGATTTTTTGAAAAATCCCAAACGGTTTATCGATCTGGGTGCGCGCATTCCCAAGGGCGTGCTGCTTGTGGGCCCTCCGGGCGGCGGCAAAACGCTGCTGGCCAAGGCGGTAGCAGGTGAAGCAGGCGTACCGTTCTTCTCCATCAGCGGCAGTGATTTTGTGGAAATGTTTGTGGGCGTGGGCGCTTCGCGTGTGCGCGACATGTTTGAGAACGCCAAAAAGAACTCGCCCTGTATATTGTTCATAGACGAAATTGACGCGGTGGGACGCCAGAGAGGCAGCGGCATGGGCGGCGGCCATGATGAGCGCGAGCAGACACTGAACCAGCTGCTTGTTGAGATGGATGGCTTCCAGACGAACGAGGGCATCATCATTCTCGCGGCCACCAACCGTAAGGACATACTCGATCCGGCGCTGCTGCGCCCGGGCCGTTTCGACAGACAGATTGTCGTCAACTATCCGGATGTCAAAGGCCGTGAGGAAATACTTCGCGTGCATGCCAAGGGCAAGCCGCTTGCAGACGATGTGGATTTAAAAGTTCTTGCCAAGCGAACGCCGGGATTTATCGGCGCGGATTTGGAAAACGTGCTTAATGAGGCGGCCATTCTCACGGCGCGTGTCAAAAAGCTCAAAATCACCATGGTAGAGGTTGAGGAAGCCATTACGCGTGTGATCGCGGGTCCTGAAAAGAAATCCCGCATCATCACCGAGAAGGATAAGCGGTGCACGGCATATCACGAGGTGGGGCATGCAATATGCGCCAAGGCGCAGCCTGAGTGTGATCCTGTTCATGAAGTCTCCATCATTCCGAGAGGTATGGCGGCTGGCTACACAATGACGCTGCCCGAGGAAGACAGCCAGCATGTGTTCAAGAGCAAGCTTCTGGCCGACCTCACAATGATGCTGGGCGGCAGAGCTGCCGAAAAACTGATACTCGGTGATGTGAGCACCGGCGCCGTCAGCGATCTTCAGCGCGCGTCGGATATTGCACGGAACATGGTTATCAAGTTTGGCATGAGCGATGAAATCGGCCCGTTCTTTCTCGGAAGCAGTCAAGAGCTGTTCCTGGGTAAGGAGATTGGCCACACGAAGACGTATTCCGAAGACCTTGCCTACAGGGTAGATGTGGAGACGAAAAAAATACTCGACAGTGCCTTTGCGAAAGCGGAGGAAATTCTTAAGGACAAACAGGAGCTTCTTCATAAGGTGGCGGCTGTGCTTATCGAAAGAGAGAAGATTGACGGCGAAGAGTTTGCAAAGCTCTGGAACGGCGAAGAGCTTCCGCCTATAGAAAAAGCGGCAAAGGAAGAGAAAACAGAGACTGAAAAACCTGAGGAGCCAAAGATCATTCATTAATTGAACACACCATAAAACAATGTAATAAAGTATAGGCCACTGTGGAGCGGCAGCTGCGCGGCGGCCTTTCTTTATTTCTTACAGTATTTGCAGATATAGATGGACAAGCGTTTACTAATCAATTGATATGGTTGCCCGTCTCAGTCATACCTTCTTATCGCTATTTGCCTTCCGCTAAAGCGACAAGATCGGCTTTTTGCTTATAAACCAATATTAACTGGCGATCGAGAAGCAAGTCGGATATAATTAAAAGCTGAAGAAGTAAAAAAAGCTAAAGTTTTGTGAAGTAATACCGATAAATAAGTTGAAAGGCAGATTTGGCGAATGACAAAGACGCAAAGCCGTGGGTCTAAAGCATTGAAGCTATGGCAGCCGGGCCGCAACTTATAGCTGTCCTTGCTGCTGTCAGGATATTTTATTCTTTTAAGAATATATTGTGAGGTTATTAGCAGGGTCTTAAAACTGGGTGAAAGGAGGAATAGGGTATGGATAATTTATATGATCTGATTCGTTCTCAGCCGGTTACCAACAGGCTGTATGAAATGAACAAGTACAGCGAAGAAATACAGAAATCCAAACCTGTTGCTTTGGAGAACACGGAAGATGCGGAAATCGGTAACAACGCAAAAGATGAAGCTTCCTATGCGATTAAATTCACACGCGAAGCCAAACAGTTGCCGGAAATACGTAAAAGACTCAACCAATCAGAATTGGGTGAGAAGTTCCGCGATCCCAGGCAGACTGATTCATCACCAGAGTAAAGACATTTTCGATTTGAATGCAACGGCTCGAATGGATACGCTTAGGAAAGCAGGGGCCGTTGTTTTGCTATGCTTAAAAGTCAAAAGCCTTCGCGGCGAACCGCAAAGGCTTTTGACATAGTATATTATTATTGGTGGTGGTGGTGCTGTTTTGTGTGGCTTTCTTAACCACGGGCTCATTATACAACATAAAGACTACCATGTCAAACATTTGTAACAAATAAGTAATAAAATATTACGAAACGTAAACCATCCTTCATTATTAGAGATCATTTAGCCATTTATTGATTTTAACCGGGAAAAATGATGATGTATGCCGAATCCCTATCACATGCCGAAAAAGTATGATATACTCGTAAAATGAATAGAAATGTCACCTCTCCGACTGTTTTAAAAGCGCTTATGGAAAAGTATCAGCTGGCGCCTTTGAAACGATTCGGACAAAACTTTTTGATCGACGGCAACATTGCCGACCATATTGCTGAAGCGGCAGTGCCAATCGGCGCATGTGCGTTAGAGATTGGGCCTGGTATGGGTGCGCTGACAAGCCGGCTGCTCAGGCGTGCGTCGGCTGTTGCGGCTTATGAAATCGACGCAGGGCTTTCTGGGGCGCTTCGAGATATGTTTGCGCAAGAAGTCAATTTCGATCTGTTTCATCAGGATTTTTTAAAGGCCGATCTTGTCAAAGATTTAGACGGGCTTTTTCAGGGTGCAGAAATATATGTGGCGGCCAATCTGCCGTATTATATTACCTCGCCGTGCATTATGAAGCTCGTAGAAACAAAGATGAACATTGTCTCCATTACTGTTATGGTGCAAAAGGAAGTGGCGGAGCGGCTTTGTGCTAAGCCGGGCAGCCGTGATTATGGCGCAATCAGTGCGGCAGTCGGTTATTACGCGGAGCCTAAGCTGTTGTTTAATGTATCTGCGGGCTGCTTTTATCCAAAGCCTGATGTGGCATCGGCGGTGGTGCAGCTGGCAGTGAGAAAAAAGGCCGGTGGGGAAGACGATGATGCATACCTAAAGACGGTGAAAAGCTTGTTTGCCATGCGCCGAAAAACAGTCAAAAGCAATTTGCGTCAGAGCTTTGGTCTTTCAGCTGAAACGGCTGTTGCCATGCTTCGTGAAGCGGGAATTGATGAAAACGCAAGAGCCGAAATGTTAAGCGTCAAAGATTTTGAGAAAATTTCGCGTGTCCTAAAAAAAGATGCGGATTTATTTGCAAAACTGGCAGGAGAAAAGGATTATTTGTAGAATAATCAAATATGGGTGAAAGTTGAGGTTCGCAAAACTGCAAGTTTGCGAATTTTTTCCGTCAAAGATTGTGAAAAAATAAACCCAATGCCCTTTGTTTTACTAATTTCTATGATCATGAATGGAAAGATAAACAACCAATAGGCGTAAAGGGCTCATTAGCTTTTTGCATAAAAGATACACAGCATGAAGAGCGGGGTTTTCCCGCTCTTTGTGTTTAAACAATCGTGTATTGACTTTGGGTTAATGAGACAGTGCTTAAATAACGCTTTCCTGAATAGGAACCATGTTCTTTTTTTCCGATGCTTCACGAGCCAGAATCCTAAACGACGTCTTTGAAAGCCGGGAAACGAAACCTGAAATGAGCGCTGCACATAAGAAGAATATGTAGGCTTTGTCCGGGAACGTTTCAAACAACGCGCCGTATGTGGCCTGCCCTAGCGGATGAGCGCACATGCAAAGACACATGACCAGCGCCATTGTCTTACCGATTAAATGTGATGGCGTAATTAATTGTAAGTAAGATGTCATCTGTATAACAAAAATGGATACCGAGGCCATAGATACAAAGCAGCAGACCAATATAACAAAGTAAGTAATCATAGCAGGCAGCTTAAGCATTAGCGCAATGCTTATGGGTATCAGCAATAAAGAACAGATGTAGAGAAGGTTGTGGCTTTTATTGATGCTGAACTTTTTCGAAAGGATGCCTGCCAAGAGACCACCCGCCAACCCGCCTCCGGCGAGCGAGCCTTGACAATAACCATACAGTTGATTGCCAAATGTTACGTCGAAACCCAGCGTCTGTGTGATGATGACCGGCAGGCCGATGATCATGACGGATGAAAAGAAGAAATTGATGGCTGCGATGATCCATGTAACCTTTGCAATGACCGGTTTTTTATTTTTGATAAACGACGCGCTTTCCTTTAAGTCGCTTATGATCATGAAAAAAAAGCGGCTGCTTTTTTTCGTTTTTTCGAATGGTATGTGAATAAACATTTCCATAATGGCTGAAGTCAAGAAACAGCCGATGCTGACCAGCAAAATCGGCGTAATTCCCCAAAACCCAAATACAGCGCCGCCGATAACCGGACCGATTAAGCCTGCAAGAGAGCTGACCAAGTTAATCACGGCGTTAGCGGGCATCAGTTTATCGGTTGCAATAAGCGAGGGAATGCTGGCTTGAACGGCGGGTTGATATGTGCCTTGAATACCGTAAAGAATCATCAGTGACACGATAAGAAGTGGCACAAGGTCGACACTGTCCATCAGTAATGTTAATATAGTCACAAGCGCCGCTGTGCCGAAATCCAAAATGACCATAATGTTACGTTTGTTGACTCGGTCGGCGATGATCCCACCGATGGGAGACAAGATAATCATAGGGATAAATGAACACGCGGATACGATGCCAAACAGTGCCGCGGAGTGTGTTTGATTAAGAAGATAAAGCGGCAATGCAAAGCGTAAAATTGCATTGCCGAATAGAGATATAATCTGACCGATCACAACCAAGGTGAAGTCTTTGTGAAATAGTGTTTTGCGATTCATTATAGTTGCTCTTCCTCTAAATATTCTAAGTTTACGATGCAATTTGTTTGGCTCTGATTGCCGCTCTTATCGCTCTCACACAGTCGTCCGCAAGCATAATGACGAATGCGACAAGAAGCATTGCCCAGAATCCAGCGGTGATGGGGCCGCCGATAATCGCGTTGGCGATCACGAGCGACAGCAAATTGGCAAACACGCTTGCGATACCAAATGTAATGATGTTAAATGGCAGCGCGATGGCCACGAATATCGGGCGAAGCACCATATTGACAAGCGCCAGCATAAGCGCTGCCCAAAGCGCCGTCAGTGCTGTGCCTGGCAGCAGGCTGATTGCCGATGCGCCCAGCAGTATGAGATAATATAGCACGACTTTGGTTGAATAACGTATTATAAATTTCATATTCATCACCTCAACAGCAATCTGACTCTGACGTTCGCTTCGGGAGACCGGACATCCACGTTAACTAAATCCAAGGGGCCGTATTCCTTGATTTGAGCGATGAGATGTTCAAGGAATGACATAGCCGATTGAACCTTTTGGCTGGTGAACTGAAACAGAGATAGCAAATCGGACAATCCTTCGATCACTTCGGCCAAGCATCTGAAGGGGAATATGGCAACGATCGGAAAGAAGCCAATGCGCACGGTGGCGATCACGAGGCTGTTCTTTCTAGTCGACATACACTCTCACCTTAGCCCCCTCAACATCGTCGCCGGTGTCCACGTTGACAAGCTCCTCGCTGATTTCGCCGTCTTCAAACAGCTCAATGAGCTCTTTTAAATTGATTTCGTCAAGATTTATGCCTTGCTCGGCCAACTCTTTCTTTGTATCTTTGGGAATGAAGGTCATCAAACCGACGGCTTTTTTAGCAAGCAGCAGGGGGATGTTGACGTTGACGCGCGCCTGTTCCTTCTTATCGGGATCTTTCACATCCACGCGGACGCGAAGCATGGAGTTCTTCTTGCCTGCCTTTTTGACGGGTTCTTCTGTTCCCATTGCAGAAAGCAGCTTTTCGCCGTCTTCAGGCGAGACCTTGCCATCGCGCACCATTTCCAAAACTTTTAGAACTTCTTCATTCATTTTATATCTCCTCGACTTTCTATAATAAATTCTTTAATAACTCGGCCGCCTGATCGGCGGTAATCTCCCCGTTTTCCAGTCTGTTTAATATTTGCCGCCGCTCTTCTTTGATTTCATCGGCAGATGATGTGCTTTTGAGCCCCAGCCGTTCCAGGACGACATCCAACCGATTGCGCACAGTGGGGTATGAAATGCCAAGCTCTCTTTCAACATCTTTAATGCTTCCGCGGCACTTAAGGAATGTCAGGACGAAAATCGTCTCGTCGTTGTTTAAGTTGCAAAAATCACACCCTGTAAAATGACCGCCAAGTTCGCTTTCGCATTTTTGGCACGTGAGACAGGTGATTTCATATGCGCCGCCACAAACGGGACAGGCGGATGGTGCTTTGTGCTTCATTTTTAGCTCCTTATTAATTTATATGTTATATATACTGCGAATAATAAGAAATGTCAATACAAATATTAAAAATATCAATACAGATATTAAATATATTAATATAATAAGCAAATGTATGAAAGGTTAGGTTGCTTACGAATGAAATCTTCTAATATATATAAATAAAATCGTCATATTAAAAACCGTGCGTTGATTCGTTATTTGACAATGTTAAGCCAGTGGCATAATAATCATTATTGTTGGCGTTCTAAATGGTTAATTTGCTAAAAATATGAACCATATATTTTTATTAAAAACGCTTAATAAAAAGCGTTGACAATAGCAAGCAGGTTTGATAATATATTTGAGCGCTCGCTAAACAGCGCAGCGCAAAACGGACGAAGACACAGGCGGGAAAGCTGCCAGAAAGTACAAGTTCGAACGGTGTTGACAAACGCCTTTGGCGTCTGGTAACATACGAAATCGATCCCCGGGAAGCGGGGGACAGGAACCGATATGAGAAGGGTTCCGAGCCAGAGAATGGCAGAAAAAACGGTGTTGACAAACAGTATAAAAGTTTGTTAATATACAAGTCCGGCTCTCGCGAGAGAGACGGGAGCA
>JAEWBO010000038.1 GCA_023391105.1 Bacillota bacterium | reverse complement strand
GGGTATGCAGACCTTTATGAAGCAGCAACTTGAGTTCTGCGTGGATGGGAACGATGAACAGTACCGGCAGCTTTCCCCCTCCGAAAGGCTCTACATCTATGAGCTGTGGCGCAAATCAATAGGGGAGCAGCCGCTGTATTTTGAAACGGATACTTTTTCTTCCCGGCTGGTTATCAGCGAAGAGATATCAACTGACGGGGGTTTCTCTATTGAAGAGTTAGCTGACAAGCTGAAAAAACAAAAGCCGCAGATAGCTGAAATGACTGTGCTGCCTACCGGTTGGGCTCTCATGCGTTTTGAACTGATGAAGATGATATCGTTGGGTGTACCGATAAGGAAGTGCGCAAACTGTGAACGTTATTTCATCTTGGACGGAAGAAGTGACATAGAGTACTGTTCACGCCCGCTGGCTGACCAGCCGGGAAAGACATGTCAGGACGTAGGGGCACTCAACAAATACATGGATAAGGTTCATGCCGACCCGATTCGTAAGGAGTTCCACAAGGCTTACAAACGCAACCATTCGCGCGTTCGTGTCGGTACGATGACACAGGCGGAATTCCTTGAATGGTCGGACGAGGCCAGAAAAAAGCGTGATCAATGTATAGCTGGCGTGCTGAGTAAGGATGAGTTTATGGAGTGGGTGAATAACGATCGAAGGTACGTAAAAAGACAGTGACCAAAATGTCGTACATCTTATTCTATACAATGGAATAAAGCGGCTACGATTCAAATAAGGAGGTTCAAAAATGGCTACTATCAGTAAACGCGGAGACAAGTATCGTGTACGTTATGATGTTTATGAAAATGGGCAACGCAAACAACGCAATAAGTCTTTCGACAAAGCCAAGGACGCTAAGGCGTTTGCCGCTGAAGTCGAGCATGAACTTCAAACGGGTACCTACGCCAATGCTGGTAAGATCACTGTTGAGGCGTACCTTGATCAATATTTTGATACCTATTGCGCACACATGCGTCCCAATACAAAAACAGCCGCGAAAGGCTATATGAAAAAACACATAATTCCATTGGTTGGGCAGATGCGCTTGAAAGACTTGACCACACTTCAGATTCAACAGATTTATAATAAAATGCTGACAACCGAGTTCAAAACAGCGAAATATAAAACTATTAATAAAGAGGAAGTTCTTATTAGCCCCGCAAAAACATATAGCCCCAAGACAATAAGAAATGTGCATGGCGTCCTCTCTACTGCTTTAAATAAGGCTGTCAAAACCAACCTACTGATGCACAACCCATGTGATAATATCACGCTTCCGAAAAGCAAAAGCTTTGAATACGTCATTCCTGAGCGGGATGAGTTGAAAAGTATTATTGACGCTATAAAAGACACCGAATTGTATGAAGCTATTTTGACTTGTGCCATACTTGGTATTCGCAGAAGCGAGGTTATGGGGCTATATTGGTCGGACATTGACTTTGAGGGGAAGACGATTTCGATAAACCGCTCTCTTATCTACGTCGAGGAAACGCACAGCCTTGAAATTGGCGAACTAAAGACCGAGTCCTCTTATCGTACACTACCTGCGCCGGATGTTTTGTTAGATACGCTCTCAGAGCTTTATAATAGGAATGCCTCTAATGAACTGAAACAAGCATCCCCTTTGATTTTTACGAACGAGATTGGAAAGCCCGTGCGCCCTGCCAAACTGACCAGATGCTATAAACAGGCCGCAGCAAAGGCCGGCTTTCCAAAGATGCGGCTGCACGACCTTCGGCATACAGTCGTGACGTACTTAATTGAATCGGGTCTGTCTCCAAAGACCGTTCAGGAGTTTGTTGGACACACTGACGCACGCTTCACCCTGAAGCAATATGCTCACGTCGTTAACGAAAGCATACGTAAATCATCACAAGTCATCAGCGATCTTTATTTCGGAAAGTAAAATACTTTGTGTCCAAAATGTGTCCAAACGTCTTCTATCAGCTATCCTCAGATAAGCGAAAACCCCGTAACCATCGTGGTTCCGGGGTTTTCTTCTGGCAGCGGAACTAGGATTCGAACCTAGACAATACGAGTCAGAGTCGTAGGTGCTACCGTTACACAATTCCGCTATATTTATATATCCCGTGATGCCGTCCGCCAGGTTTTAACACCTGCTCTCAAAAGCAGGTGGGTGCACTGTCCAGATCATCAGCCATCCCGTCATTGCGGGCCCGACATCCGCTCTGTGAACGAGCGCTCCCGTTTAGGTTCTGTAGGTTTAAAATCAAGGCGTCATTCGAACACCGCAGGATATGGTGGGGTTAATTGGGATCGAACCAACGACCTCTACGATGTCAACGTAGCGCTCTAACCGGCTGAGCTATAACCCCCCAAAGCCGTACTACATATTATACACAAACGAGCGGTGAAATCAAGCGCTTTTTTCGTTTTTTATTTTGTTTTGCTGCCGACGGGACACACCGCCGCGCATATGCCGCAGACGGAACCGCGCCCGATCATGCCGTATTTCTCCTTCATGAAACACGAACAAAGCGCCGCGTCCACGATCTCGTCGCGGCTGCATCCAATGCGCCACGTATTGCCGACGATTGCGCCGCTGGGGCATGCCTCCACGCAGGCGCGGCAACTGCCGCACTGGGTTTGCATCATCTGCGCCTCGGGCAGCGGGCAATCGGTAAGCACCGTCGCAAGACGCACACGCGGACCATAGTCAGCCGAGATGAACAAACCGCTTTTGCCCATGAACCCAAGCCCTGCGAGGTTCGCCGCCGTTTTATGAGGAAAGTCCGCCGCGATGCCTGCGGAGCTTGTGGTCTGAGAAGCGGGAATCGCCACCGCTTTGTGTCCGCTGCGCTGCAAAAACAGCGCGCATTTCAGCGCGCACATATCAAGGAACGCGTTCGCCGTACGGTAATGATGAAAATACAGCTTGGTGGGGCCGCTGCGCACCTCGTCCATCACGGCATCAAGCAGTCTCACACCGATCGTCACGGCATATGGCAGGCCGGAAAAACGCTGCGGCACACATTCTGACACATTCGATGTGCCGAAAATGTCCGCGCCTTCCTGCCTACTTAGTCTTTCCAATTCAAGCTCTATCATGTATCCTCTATATATAGTCCGTTCCCAAATATAAAGTACTATATTTGCTGTACTATATCAAAAAATATGGTATAATAATAATGATCTCTTGCGTCTGGAGGACTGTAATGCAAATTGAAGCGATCGCACAAAACAAATTACTCATCCTGTATCTGCTCAGATCCATCAATATACAGCTTTCCGAACTGCAAATTTTGCGTATCGTCTCGGATAATAACTGGTTGACCTATTTCGATCTGAAGGAATGCATGTTCGAGCTGATCGAAAGCCGTCTCGTGGAGCAGCGGGACACGCCAAGCGGTCTTTTCTACACGCTCTCCGAGCTTGGCGGCACAACAGTATTCTACCTTGAAAAGGAACTGCCCGCTTCGGTACGAAAAGCCGTAGATACATACTGCCAAGCCAACCGCGACGAGCTGCGCCTTGAGACCGAGCTTTGCGCCGATTATATCAAAATCGACGAGGGCGAATACAAGGTGATGCTCAAGGTTCTTGAAAATCAAGTGCCCGTGTTCGAGCTCAACCTCGTCACTTACTCGCAGGCCAGCGCCGAAGCTTTCATCAACAAATGGAAGCATGTCGCGCCCAAGATATACAAAAACACTTACGACAAGCTCAGCGAATAAATGCCATGAGCCCTTAACGCCTTAACAGGCGTTTTTTGCTTGGCGAAAAAGTATTTTCAGCGCTCGAAATCCACAGTTGCCGATGCTTCGATGATGCTGCGCATGTACTGCCTGACCGGCTGATGCAGCTCGTGCTTGTCGTATGTTTCATAGTCGGCGCGCGTGTCGCAGTCCACAATCAGCACGATATCATATGAACGCTGGCTTTTCACTTCATCGAGCCCCGCTTCCACCTTGCGCACCACGGGCACAGCGGTCAGCGAACGAAGCTTCTCCAGCGCTTCCTGAGCCTTGTGCTTCTCCTCGGGCTTCAGCCTGAAAAAGACGATATGTCTGAACATTTTATTTTCCTCCTATATAAGTGATGTTATCTTTCTATACCCACAAGCTTGCTCGAGTCTATCTTGGCTTCTTCGAAGGTGGCCATGTTTTGCAGCATTGCCGCGCTGGATTCGAGTATGTGCATCATGAGCGGGCAGCCGCTGCCTTCTCCTAGCCGCATCCCCAGCCTCAGCGGCGCTTCCATACCCAGTGCTTCCATCACCGTTTGGAAACCGGGCTCCGCGCTGTGATGCGATGCAAACGCGTATTCGGTGACCATCGGGTTCAAGCGGCTGGCCGCCAGCGCTGCCACGGCGGAAATAAACCCGTCAATGACCACAGCCACCTGACGGTAAGCACATCCCAAAAAGAAACCGGCCATCGCCGCGATATCAAAGCCGCCCACGCACGAGAGCACCTCCAGCGCGTTGTCGGGGCTGGGTTTTGTGATGTCGAGCGCACGGCGAACAACATTGCGCTTTGTTTCCAACTGCTCATCCGTGATGCCCGCGCCGCGGCCCACGACCAATTCGGGGTCTGTGCCCGTCAGCGCGCAAAGCACTGCGGACGATGTCGTCGTGTTGCAGATGCCCATTTCGCCGCAGCCCATAAGACGATAGCCCTTGTCCGCGAGCGCCTCCGCCGCATCAATTCCGTGAGCAATCGCCTGAACAGCCTGCGTGATATCCATCGCCGGCCCTTTGGCGATGTTGCGTGTGCCGTCGCCCACACGACGGTCTTCGATGCCCCTTGCACCCTTGAAGCCGCGTATGCCCATATCGTAGACAAACACATCCGCGTTCGCACAAGCCGCAAATACACCCACGCCCGTGATACCCTTTGTCATATTGACAGCCTGCATGGCTGTCACGCTTTGAGGTACCGGCGTATACCCCTCATCCCATACGCCATTATCCGCAGCAAACACCGCGACGGCTTTTTTCATGGGCGGGAAGCTCGTTTTGCCGAATATGCCGGACAGCTTGACCGCATAGTCTTCCAGCGCACCTAAGCTCCCGATCGGCTTAACCAGATTCTTCACACGCTGCTGCGCCTTTTCCATGGCGGCAACGGAGGGCTTCTTGATATTGATAATTCTCTTCACGCCGTGTCCCCTTTAGGAAAGCATCAAATTAATCAGTGCTTCATTCATTTTTCTCAATTTTACACCAGCATGGGTGGCTTTACAATGAATTTGTACCAAACGGCAAATGCAAAAAAAGCTGTTGCCTTTATCCTTACTTCGTGATATTATTCACACAGATACGCAAGAGAGTCACATCTTTTGCGCGTCACGCCAAAATCCATAGACCTGACCTGACGACACAGATGAAATGTCTACGTTGGAAGGCGCGTTGCAAAATGCCAAACGGTTATTCGTTTCGTTGTTGTCAACCTGCCTGTCCGGCAGGTTTTTTTGATTGGTATGAAACAGAAGCGAGAGGAGCCTTATATGAAAAGAATCGCGGTCATCACCGCCATACTGGAAAATCCGGAGCGCGACCAGAGCGAGTTCAATGCGTTGGTGGCAAGCTTTAAGGGGCTCATCAAGGGCCGCATGGGGCTGCCGCTGCAAGAACACGGCGTGACCGTCATCACGATCACTCTGGTCGGAGACTTAAACGAAATCAACAGCCTGACGGGAAAGCTTGGCCTTATCCCCGACGTACAAGTCAAAACATCCATATCCAAAAAAGAGGTCTAAGGGAAACATCACTGCCCTCCGATGTTTCCAAATGCCCTCAGGCTGGCTGTATATTTTTAAACGCAATGCGTGAAAGGAGATTCTAAAATGAAAAAACGATTGATTATTCTCATGACATTGGTCATGATGCTCGCCGTATTCACGGCTTGCGGCACTCCCGCAAACGAGGTCACTTCCCCGTCACCGACGCAAGCGCCGACGGAAGCGCCAAGCGAAACGGCCGCAGAAGCACCAACGCCAGAACCAAGTGAAGAAGCCGCGTACGGCCAAGATAATCCGCTGTCCGTCGCCACACTGGCCGGACCCACAGGCATGGGGATGATTCAGCTTTTTGACAACCCCGCTTACGAGGTCGGCCTTTTAACCACCCCCGACCAGATCAGCCCCAAGGTGATCAGCGGGGAGGTTTCCGTCGCGACCATCCCCTCCAATCTTGCGGCCGTGCTTTATAACAAAATGCAGGGCGGCATCAAAATTGTGAGCGTCAATACGATGGGTGTGCTGTATATCGTCGAGAATGGCAACACGATCAACAGCATTGAAGACCTTGCGGGCAAAACACTCTATGCCACCGCCCAAGGCTCCACGCCCGAATATGTGCTTAACAAAATCCTCAAGGAAAACGGGCTTGAGGATGTCACGGTGGAATTCATGGGCGCTCATGCCGACCTTGCCAACGCCGTGGCCGCGGGCGATGTGTCTCTCGCGCTGCTGCCAGAGCCTTTTGTGTCGTCCGTGCTCGCACAGAATACCGATGTCACGGTTAAGCTGGACATCAACGAGGAATGGCGCAAAATATTCGGGGAAAACGCGGGCATGCCCATGGGCGTCACCATCGTCAGTGATGCACTCGCGAGCGACACGGCAAGCATGAATCAACTGATTGCGGATTACACCGCATCGGTCGGCTATGTGCATGCGGAAACTGACAAAGCGGCTGCCGATATCGTGGCCAAACAGATTGTCGGCGCTGAGGCCGTGGCCAAGGCGGCAATACCGCGCTGCGGCATATCGTTTATCACAGGCGAAGAGTGCAAAGCGATACTCGATGATTACTTTCAGGTGATGTTCGACAGCAACCCGCAGTCAGTGGGCGGCGCGATTCCCGACGACGGGATCTATTACCTTCCGTAAGGACACACTTTGTTCGACAAACCAAGGCCGGAATGCCGTTTGGCATCCGGCCTTTTTATTGGCTGTCGATAAACCCTGTTTGGTCATTCCCGAGCCTCGAGCCATGAAAAGTGCTTTACAGAAGGGGCTTCAAATCCACTCCGTCGTCAGTCACTTACGCTCCATAGGAATGAGATAATTAACTTTTTTTGCCGCAATGCAAGGCCTTTTCGGCGCCCTTCTTACCCCCTATTTGCCAGCTTTGCGCGAATTGACTTTTCAAAATTTTTGCTATAGAATGGAGCATACATAAATTTGTGAAAGAATACGTTTCGTATCACAAGGAGGAAAACGTTTTGAAAAAACATATATCCATTATACTGATTATGACGCTGCTTTTGACTGCTGTATTCAGCTTTGGCAGCGTGGCATTAGCAGCTGGATTCTCTGTAACATCTCAAACAAAAGAGGCCTCGCAGGGAGGCGATTTCACGTTCGAATATTACGTATCTAATGAAGATGGTTCTTCTAATTTAGAAGGCTCCATAACCTGTTCCACACCAGGCGTGAGTATGTCACCTGTCCCAGTCAATGCGGCTGCAGGTTATGCAGCTCCCGGCACATTCACAATGAATGTTCCCACCGACATGTTGGGTAAAGATCTTACTTTTGATTTCAACGGCATGACATCAACAACCAAGATCAGTAAGAAGAATCTCGTTACCAAGCTCGCCGCTTCGGGCACCACGGAGCGCACGCTTTACGGCGAGGGTGAAACGGTCAAGTTCGAGTTCAAGATCGAGAATCAGGGCGAAACCACAATCGACGGTATCGTCGTCTCAGCGCCCGAGCTTAACGGCGGCAAGGGGCTCAACTCCGCTTTCTCTCTTGCACCCGGCAAAAGTCAGAAGGTCAAATACAGCCACACAATGGCAAAGGATATCACCGTCAACGCTACCGTGTCGTATTCGGCGGGCGGCGCCGCGCAATCGCCGGTCGGAGTCAACCCGATTGCTTTGACACTTGAATCGCGAAAAGTGGAGCCGACGCTTACCGTCAGCAACGACAAGCCTACAGCCGGTGAAGATGTCACGTTTACGCTCAAGCTTGTCAACAAGGGTAACGTACCATATAAGCATATAAAGATTATTGTCAACGGCGAAGAAAAGGATTATCCGTCTAAGCTGGAAGCGGGCAGCGAAATCACGGGCGATTTCAAAATGTCTTTCCAGACGTCCACGGATGTGTCCTGCTCCATTTCGCTCGAAGATCATACGGGTGAAGTCGTTCAGATCAACAGCAACACGGTCAGCATCGATCTGCCTGTTGATCCAAATGCCGTGGCAAGCAAGCTGCAGTTTGCGATGAATGTGGACCGTCCCCAGCTGACGGCTGCAGGCACGATCAACTTCACAGGGCTGATAACCAATGGGACAGACTATGAGCTAACCAATATCAAAGTGGACGAAGCCACTTTGGGCAACATATTCAGCGCCGACACGCTCGCTGCGGGCGGCAAGGCCAATGTTCCGTTCTCGGCCGATATCAACGAGACGACCACCTACAGCTTTGTGCTGACGGCAACCGATAAGGACGGCAACCCCTATACCGTGAATGCCGAGCCCATCACCGTGACGATACAAGCCGCCGGAGCCGAACCAACCCCGGGCTTTGAGGACGCGGCCGATGTCACGGAATCGCTTGCGCCGGACAGCAATGTGTCTCTTGGATCCATCGGCACGCTCGGCATCATTGCCATCGTGCTGGTCGTGCTGATTATCGGTGTTGGCGTCACACTTCTCGTGCTTTGGAAGAAAGGCCAGTCGCCCAAAAAATCGACCACACTTCCCGGAAGATCGGCCATGCCTGCCGGAAGATCGGCCGCGCCTGCCGGAAGAAAGAAACCCGCTTCCTCATACACGCGCAAAAAGGCGCCGACGCAGAAAAGCTATCGAGACAGGAACAATTTCTAACCAATAGATTATAAAGGGGCTGTCCAGAAACGATTGACCGTTTATCAGCCTCTTTTTTTATGTAGCGAATAAATTCTTATTGCTCCTACGATCAAATATATCAAGGTTGGAGCAATGTGTCCGCCTGTGTGATCACCTCAGCCAATTGGCATTTTTCGCTGCTGTTTTTATCACAGGTTCGCAGAATAAAAGCGAGAATTTGTCGTTATTTGTCGTAATAGAATAATTATTTATGCTTTATGCATGAGGTGATAAACGATGACTTATCCACCAAACCATGTGGATAACCCCGTTTTTACGGTGGATAACTGTGTTTGGAAGTATACAGAAGTGACTTTTTGCCCATTGCTGTGCGTTCGACAAATTTTGCAAGCGCACAATCCGAATGTGGATAACATTGCTGATAAAATGTCAGCGTATAAAAAAAACAGGGCGCTGCCGCGCCCCGGTTTTCTGACTTTACATAATCTTAACATACGCCGCATAAACATACGCAACGGACGATCTGTACATGATTTTGTGCCACGAACCGCCTGCCTTTGTGATCTCCACGATGTCTCCTTTACCCAGTCTGCCAAGGCTCGTTGATGACGTGGACGCTTTGCTGCGCACATTGAGCACACTTGCGGTTACCGTACCATAAGTGGCAGTGGATGCCTTGAGATACTGCGTATACATATACCCTTCGCGGCCGCCGTATTTGACCTTGGTCCATGTGCTGCCGGATTCGAGCACCTGCACGATATCGCCGCGTGACAATGTGGTCATCAAGGCGCCGTTCAAATCCGCCGTTTTGCGCATGTTGAGCCTGCTGGCGTTCACTGAAGCATATGCCGCTGTGGTGCCTCCAGAGCCGTTGTTTCCGCCCGTATTGCCGGAGCCGCTGTCCGTACCGCCGATTTTCACATAGCTCGCGTGCACATAGGCCACCGAGCCGTTGTAGAGTATCTTCAGCCAATCTGCTGCCGCTTTGGTATCCAGTATGTCCACCTTGGCGCCCTTGCTGAAGCTGCCCAGCCGTGTATGGGTCGTGCCCGGCCCGCTTCTTATGTTGAGCACGGAGGCGGTGATCACACCCGTGGCCTGCACCTTTTGTTCCGCAGCCAGCTTGATGTAAGACGCATACACATACGCCACCTGGTTCTGATACCATATCTTATGCCAGTCCGCAACGGGCTTGACTTGTATGATTTCTACGCTGTCCCCTTTACGGAAGCTGCCCAGCCGCGTATGGGTCGTGCCCGGCCCGCTTCTTATATACACCTCGCTTGCTGACACTGTGCCCGTTTGCGCTATCGCAGGCTTTGTGGGCGTTGGCGTCTCTGTCGGCGCAGGTGTCTCCGTTGGTGCCGGTGTCTCCGTTGGTGTCGGAGTCTCCGTTGGCGCAGGTGTCTCCGTTGGCGCGTCAAGCTGCACATAAAAGGCGTTTATGTACGCTTCCACGCCACCGAAATCGATCTTGTGCCAGCCCTGCGCCGCGTTTGCCAGAGTAACCGTGATACGTGCACCTGCCGATGCCTTGCCGATTGTGGGATATTCGGTGCTCGGTGTGCTTCTCACATTCACGTAAGTGGTGCAGTTGATGACCGTGGCGTTGGATTTATCAACCCCCGGTGTCGGCGCTTGAAGTGTGGGCGCTGTGATATTCAGCGTCTCAAAATACGTATTCGGATAATAGAAGGAAAGAATATCCCGATAGGTCTGCCCCGCTTTCGCCCGCGTTTGCGCACCGCGCTGGCTCATGCCCACGCCGTGCCCGTAGCGCCGGTGATAGATGTTCCAGCTCGAGGCTGTTTCCTCCACCACAAACAGCCGCAGGCTGGTGTTCGTGAAAGCCTGATACAGACCGCCCGATTTATCGAACTCGCGCATATCGATGGTAAACGTGACGGTCACGGGTTCCTGAACCAGCGCCTGTCCCGTGAGCCTTTCCTCGTCCGGTGTGGCATAGCGGTTCGCAAGCACCGTCATGGTCACATCTGCGTTCTTATAAACCACACAGCTTTTGGCGCCTGTGGCATCCCGCAAGCCATGATTGCCTTCATGGGTGTGCGGCACAATGCGGCTGATGCCCGTGATCGATATATCGCTGGTCACGCCCGCGATATACCCTTTGGCCGCAACCTTTGGCAGCGCGGCGATCTTGAAATACCGCTCCGCATTAGCGCCAAGACTGCTTGATCCCGCCACCATCTTGCCGGAATCCATATACTTATAAGTCACAGGCGCCGAACCCGAAACCGCTTTGGGGAATATCAGCACCTCCTGCATGCTCCACGTGTTCTCGACATCGTAAGGATCGGCCTGAACCACATGATACGGCAGCAGTGTCGCGCTGGAAGACCAGACATGCTGCGGGATATCCACATAACCGCCGTTGGATGCGGCATAATACGTCTGAACAAGCTTGCCGTCGCTTTTGAGCACCGTTTTGGCCGTCTCATCCACGGCTCTGATTGCATTGCTCTTAGACGGGTCGTATCCTTTGTAAACCTGATTGGCCGCGGTATCCACCATATCATATGAACCGCTGCCCATATAGCGCACGGCATATGTCCTTGCCGCCACCGCCTGTGATTTAAGCGCTTCAAGCGGCCATGTGTTACTCATTTCATGCGGCACTACGCCATAAAGGTAGTATTCCAGATAAACATGATTGATCACCACGACCGAGCTGCCGCTGAGACGCAACTCTAAGCTGCCGAGATAGTGATTTGTGCCGTGTTCCGATGTCTTGATGGTTGCGTAATTATAGCTGCCCGAATTTGGCTGCTGCTCGACAATCTTGATCGTATTGCCGGAGTAGACAAGAGCGCTGCCCATATACAGATTGAGCGTCCCGTTTTGCGCTTTGACCGTGTACGAACCGGACGTTAAGCTTTTGCCTGTATCTATGCCGTAGTTGCCGTTCAGCGAAAAACCAAACGACGATGTGGAACCAATGGACAGCTTTATGCGCACGATCGAATAGTCTGCCGCCTGCGCCTTATCCAAATTTGCTGAAAGCACGCCGACCATAAGAACAGCCACAATTAACAGACACAGTATTTTCTTTAATGTCTTTTGCAATGATGTATTCAAACGTCTGTCACCTCACGTCATATTTACCCGAAATTGAGCACAGAAAACAATGAATCGATATTATCTGTACTATTCAAAACAGATTCTGCAATTTCTTTAAATTTTGTGTGGTAATATATACAATCTTAATATTTATATTGTATTTTCGCCATATTTGGTGTTTTATCGCAATAAAAGATCAAAGCAGCCAGCACTGAATTGTGATATAGTGGAGACAAACCTGCCGAAAGGGAAACGTATGAAAAAAATCTTCGTTTGTTTTGTTGTTTTGATGTTTGCTTTGGGCGGCTGCGCCCCGCACAGCGCATCAAGTGACACATATCGAGCCAAAGTGATCAGCGTCGTGGACGTATCCTATCGGGACGAAGCTGCGGGAAAGTTCTACTGCACACAATACGTCACGCTGACGCTGCTCGAAGGAGCGCATCAAGGCGAAACACATGAAGCGCAGGTTTACATCGATGCCGCGAACAACACAAACATCGCGCTTTACCGCACGGGAGATACCGTTGAGGTTTACGTGCAATTAACAGAAACGGGTGAGGTGGCGCATGTCAGCGTGCACACGCTTGTACGTGCGCCATATGTGATCGTACTGGCCGCCGTATTTTTAATTCTTATCCTGCTAATGGGGCGTTTTAAGGGTGTAAAAACGATACTCGCACTCGTGTTTACGGTCGGCGCGGTGATATTCATACTCGTACCGCTCATTGCGAGCGGTTATAACCCCGTTCTGGCCGCCGCGATTGTCTGCATCGTTACCACCGTTGTCACAATGCTGACCGTGGGTGGTCTTAACAAAAAAGCGGTATCCGCGATACTCGGTACCACGGGCGGGCTCGTTTGCGCCGCCATCATCACGCTGATCTTCAGCGCGTTGATGCGCATCACGGGCATAGACTCTTCTGAGGTTGAACTGCTCATGGTTGCGGATACCCATGTCATTTTTGATTATCAGGGCATACTGACGGCAGGCATACTGATCGGTTGTATCGGCGCTGTCATGGATGTTGGCATGTCAATCTCATCCTCATTAAGTGAGATGCGCAGCATTGATCCATCCATTGATGCGAAGCGTCTTTTTCACTCGGGTATGTCCGTCGGCCGCGATATCATCGGCACAATGGCCAACACGCTGATACTCGCCTACACGGGCGGGTCTATCATGCTGATGGTGGTCTGGTCGGTGTATGGCGTCTCATTCGCGGACATGCTAAACAAAGGCTATATCGTGCTGGAAATTGCCAAATCGCTTTGCGGCAGCATCGGCATGGTGATGACCATCCCGATCACCGCGTTTATTGCGTCGCGTCTTATCGCTGCAAACCTGGCAACGCCGTCAGCTATTGAAGCGGACGACGAAGAAATGTCTGTGCAGCCGGAAAACGAATAATGGACTCAGCTTTGCATGAGCAGGCTGACCATCACGGTCATATCGTCTCGCGGGGGCTGACCGCCCAATGCCTTGTCAATGATGGCCTCTGCTGCGCTTTGCGCGTCTGTCTGCGGAATGTCCGCAAACCAAAGCATATAATCATCGTCAATTTCGTCGGCCACGCCGTCGCTCATCATCACGACCATATCTCCATACGCGAGGGTGTGCTTAACGCTCACGGGTTTGACCTCATCGATGATACCCATCGGCAGCGAACCCGGCGTGACGGTCGCCACGCCTTCGTCGCTGAGTATATAAGAGGTCTCCGCGCCGATTTTTGTGAACCGCGCTTCACCTGTTTTCAAATCCAGCACGCAAAGATCCACCGTGGTGAAAACCTCATCGTTGCCCTTAAGCATCAGCAGTCGGTTGATGGTGTCAAATATCACCGCGTCGTCGAAGCCCGCTTTGAAGAAGTTCTCCACCAGCGACACCGCCGCCGCGCTTTCACGGTTGGCCGCTGCACCGCTGCCCATGCCGTCGCAAAGCATCAGCAGATACCTCCCGTCCTTAAGCTGCAAGGCCACCTGGCTGTCTCCCGATACATCGTCCTTGGTCACCTTCGCAATGCCCGTCTCGACCCTGTACCTTTTGGCCTGTTCAAACCGTATCGTGCTGTAAGCACCCGCGCCGCAAAGCGATTCGGATGCCTTTTGCATGCGCATACCGCAGACGCCGCTCACCACGCTCTCAAGACTCCGCCCGCTTTCGCTTTCACCGCCTTTTATTTTGATGCCCACAGCCATACCCCCCGCCGCAAGACTTTCGGCGCAAACTTCTTTGACGCAGTAATTTGCCGCGTCCAACGCCGCCGCCACCTTTTCCTCCACGGATTCCAAAAATTTAAATCCGGTATCCACCTCGCGGCCGATATCAGCCACCACCTTGGCCACGCCTTTAAGCTGCTTTCCCGTGATCATGCGCGACTGCTCGATTTTTTTCTGCCATTTTAAGCTCAGCAGATACGAAGCGAACATGCTCTCCGCCGTTGTCAGTATGCCCTTCACGTTGTAGCATTTTTTCGCAAACACAGCGTCAATATGCGATTCATCAAGATAACCGTACTTCTCGAACGCCACAAACAGGCGGTTAAACACGCTGTACGTGCTCAAAAAATCTTTGTCCCAGCAGCTTTTGCGAAATACGCAGTCCTTGCAGGTGCTCTCCGCGACGATGGACAGAACGCCGGATATCTGCGCGTTGTCATGCACCTTTGCTTCCGCTTCCTTGGCAAACATATCGCCTGTCTGTAAAAAAACCTCAGATACTTCCTGCAGCCGCCCCACTGTCAGCTCCTTGAAGCGGCGCGTGTGCATTCTGTATTCAAATTCGCGGCGCGTCTTTAAGTCGATATACCGTCCAGCAAGCATCAGCACCTTACGAGGCAGCGCCACAAACAGAACCACCGAAAGCCCTGTTTCGATCAGCACCAGTGTCCACACCGCCTGATTAAAAAAAGCGATGAGAAACAGCAGCACGGTCAAAATATAAGAAAAGGCGACGCCGGGTTTTTTCAGTTTGCGCAGCGTCCCCCCCAGCATGCCCGCGATGCCCATCATGCCGATTATAGTCACTTCCGCGGAAATGCCGAAGCAGAGCGCCATCCCGAGCGCAAGCCCCACACCTGCCCCAAGTGCGGCGCCGCCCGTATACGCCATGCACAGCACAAGAAACTGTGCGATAATGCTGGCGATATAAATACCCTTCACATTAAGCGGACCGAACATGCACACAAACACCAGCGCGCCGAGCGCCAGACAGACGGTCTCCTCCACCGTAAAAAGTGTCCGTTTCATACCCGTTACCGACATGTGTATAATCGTGCTGAACACATAGATCATCAGCAGCGCAACCATGCACTCCAGCACCGCCTTCATGAACACCTCTAAGTCAGCTGTCTTGAAGATGACCGCGCCTATTACGAACGCACCGACTGTGGTCAGCACGGACGCCCAGCGCCGCATACGGGCTTGTCCCACAGTCAAAAGCACGCTGCATATCACAAGCACCATGGCTACGATATACAGCGTGTCGTCCGGCACGAGCAGCGCCCCCAAGCATACACCGGCGGCAGCCAGCAGCACCTCCTGCCTGCGTGAGAAAAAGCAAGCAGCCACGAACGCTGGCCCGAAAGGCGAAATGCCCCCAATCAGGCGTATACGGCCCATCAGGAATCCAATCACCATAAAAAGAAAAGCGATCACGATTTTTCTCAATACGGCTTCGTGACGGCTTAAGAATTGCTTTATAGAAAAACCGGAGCTTTGCTGCGCAGAAGCGGTGGCATCGGTCGACATGAGATGATCACTCCTTTATACGGGTTCCCGAAAAGCAAAGCTTTTTTGGGTGTGGTTACCCTTGCGTGTAGTAACACCCATTATAAGCAGGCCATTTTGTAAACATTGTCGCACTGCGCGCTTAAGGAGCGGATAATTTGCCGATAGTCAAAAAATAATTTGTGTCTCTGCGTATAAATATTGCGCATTTTGCGTACAATAATTAATTACATGTTTCTAAGTCAGCACCTCTCATTTAGTCTTTGCTTCCTTTATCTCTATGAAAATGAAAAAGGTTTGCATTCATTATTGGCTTTGTCGTTTTTTGCTGTTATAATGTTAAATAATTATCAATTAATATATAAAGTTTCTAATTCTATTGGGAGGTTAAGTTTATGCAGTGTTCCAGAGAAGTGGATGAAATGGTATACGTGGCCAAGGGGCCAAAGCATGGTCCTGCACCTATCCCCGAAGAAGGCCTATGGGTGAAGGCCAAGCAGATCACGGATATCTCAGGCCTGACGCACGGCGTGGGCTGGTGCGCACCGCAGCAGGGCGCATGTAAGCTGACGCTGAATGTGAAAGAGGGCATTATCGAGGAAGCTCTTATCGAAACTCTTGGCTGCAGTGGCATGACACATAGCGCGGCCATGGCGGCGGAAATTCTTTCCGGCAAAACGATACTCGAAGCACTCAACACAGACCTTGTGTGCGACGCGATCAACACCGCGATGCGCGAGCTGTTCCTGCAGATCGTTTATGGCCGCACACAGACGGCATTTTCCGAATGCGGTCTGCCAATCGGCGCGGGTCTTGAAGACCTTGGCAAGGGGCTTCGTTCCCAGGTGGGCACGATGTACGGCACAAAGCAAAAGGGCGTGCGTTACCTCGAAATGGCTGAAGGTTATGTGACGGAGCTTGCCCTCGACGAAAACGACGAGGTGGTCGGCTACAAATTTGTCAACCTCGGCAAAATGATGGAAGCGGTTCGCAAAGGTGTAGACCCTGCGGAAGCGATTGCCAAAAACACAGGAACCTACGGACAGTTCGACGGCGCGGCGAAACACATCGATCCGCGCGTCAAATAGGGAGGGTGCTTACTATGGTGAATTTTGAAGGTTATAACAGACGTATTGCAGGTATTGAAAAATGCATGAAGGAATACGGATTTGAGAGCTTAGAGCAAGTGGAAGAATACTGCAAGAGCTTTGGTATCGACGTGGGCGGCATCGTCAAAGGCGTGCAGTCAATCGCATTTGAAAACGCGGCTTGGGCGTATACACTGGGTGCGGCGATCGCGCTCAAAAAAGGCTGCAAGGTCGCGGCAGACGCGGCGGAAGCCATCGGCATCGGCCTGCAGGCATTCTGCATCCCGGGCAGCGTGGCAGAGCAGCGCGTGGTGGGTATTGGCCACGGCAATCTCGCGGCCATGCTGCTGCGTGAAGACACACAGTGCTTCTGCTTCCTCGCGGGTCACGAATCCTTCGCGGCAGCGGAAGGCGCGATCGGTATCGCAAGAACAGCCAACAAGGTCAGAAAAACGCCTCTTCGCGTGATCTTAAACGGCCTCGGCAAAGACGCGGCTTACATCATCTCGCGTATCAACGGCTTCACAAACGTCGAGACCGAGTACGATTATGCCACCGGCGAACTCAAGATTGTCTGGGAAAAAGCGTTCTCTCAGGGCGAGCGTGCGGCTGTCAAGTGCTACGGCGCCGACGACGTGAACGAAGGTGTGGCGATCATGCGTCATGAGAAAGTTGACGTGTCTATCACGGGCAATTCGACCAACCCGACACGGTTCCAGCATCCTGTCGCGGGTACATACAAGAAATGGGCCATCGAGAACGGCAAGAAATACTTCTCGGTCGCTTCGGGCGGCGGCACAGGCCGCACGCTGCATCCGGATAACATGGCAGCGGGCCCCGCTTCCTACGGCATGACGGACACCATGGGCCGCATGCACGGTGACGCACAGTTCGCGGGTTCCTCGTCCGTTCCGGCGCACGTTGAAATGATGGGCCTCATCGGCATGGGCAACAACCCGATGGTGGGCGCGTCCGTTGCGGTCGCGGTGGCTGTCGAGCAAGCGCTGTCCAAGTAACAAAAGCGGATAAAGAATACCCTCGGTTCTTAGAACCGGGGGTATTTTCATTCCAATTATTTATACCGGTTTTCTTATCCAAAACCGTTTTCCAGTAACGCCTTCAGCTCCGCTTCCGTCGGCATCGCGCTCTGCGCACCCATCTTGGTGAACCGCCATCGCGCCCCCGTGTTGGCATCGCTGCATTAGCCCCTATGCTTGCCTAAATCTCTTCGAATCTTTTTTACAAGTTCGAGATAGCTTGTCGGATTACCTTCCTGCGTATCGATGACAACCATCTTCTCGCTGATATCGGCAAAGCTCTGCCCCTCTAGCGTCGCATGAGATACGAAGTCTTCCAGCGCGAAAAATTCCTGATCATCAATATAGAAGGTCTGATCGCCAAACATGCGCCTTTGCCTGTCGTAATCGCAAGCCACGCCGATCCAATGCGTCCGGCCATGAAAGGATACCACAAGCTCCGCCATCACAGCCCTTTGCAAAAGCAGCAGAATATCTGCGACTTCAAAATGCACGGGTTCCCAATCATAGCGCTCTTTAGGCTCTATATACCGCATAACGATCCTCCATCTCACTATGTGTTCATGCAGCTACATATAAGACGTTTGAAACAAGCCAAAGTGCTATTGATTTGGAAAAAAAAGCTGCGTTTCCGCAGCTTTTTAAGAGAATATTGAGTTACTCGTAAATATTCGCGTCAAGACGATAGGCCATGGTGTCTGCAGACTTACCGGTTCCGATCGCGACACACGATATGGCATCGTCGGCCACATAGCACGGCAGCCCTGTTTTGACGCTGATCAGCTTGTCAAGGCCGTATAGCAGCGCGCCGCCGCCCGTTAAGCAAATGCCGTTTTCCGCGATGTCTGAAGCCAGCTCAGGCGGCGTACGTTCAAGCACAGTGTGGATCGCCTCCAACATATTCGCTAGCGGCTCTTCAAACGCTTCAATGGTTTCATTGGAACTGAGTCTCATCGTTTTTGGCAATCCTGTCACAACATTTCGGCCGGCAAGCTCAATAACAACCTGCTCTTCTCTGGGAAAGGCGGAGCCCACGTTCACCTTGATGTCGCTGGCCGTTCTTTCGCCAATCAATATGTTGTGCTTCTTTTTCATGTGCCTCATAATGGCTTCGTCCAGCTTATCTCCCGCGACCTTGATGGATTGATGAACGACCATGCCTCCAAGCGAAATCACGGCCACATCGGTTGTACCGCCGCCGATGTCGATAACCATGCTGCCGCAGGGCGCAGCGATATCAAGGCCTGCCCCGATGGCAGCCGCAATGGGTTCCTCAATCAGGCTGGCTCGCTTTGCGCCGGCTTCCTCTGTCACCTCGATCAGCGCACGCCTTTCCACATCGGTCACACCCGAGGGCACGCAAACCATCACATTGGGCCTCGTGAAAAGTCTTCTGCCGATAATCCTGCGAAGAAGAAGGCTCAGCATTCTTTCCGTGTCGTGATAGCTGGAAATGACGCCGCCGCGCAACGGACGAACAACAGCAATGTTCCCCGGCGCACGGCCCAGCATGTCATGCGCTTCTTCACCGATCGCAAGCACCTCTCCTGAGTGTCTATTCACCGCCACAACAGCGGGTTCATTCAGTACTATGCCCTTTCCACTCACGTAGATGCGCACATTTGCGGTGCCAAGATCAATGCCTACGCTTTCGTTGTCAAATAACCTCATTTCTCTCCATTACCCTTCATAAAATTCAATGTCATCAATTAAATTCTTATATCGTCTCCTGTTTATTTGCAGCGGTTGTCAATGCAGCCTTCTCAACAGCTTCCGGCTGATAGATAACTTTTTTTATATCAATAATTGTGATCCCTGACGGAACAGCCCACTCCACCACATCGCCTTCCCGAAAACCGATGATGGCTGTCCCTATCGGAGATAACACCGAAAGCATATTGTTATCCACATCCGCTTCATGCGGATAAACCAATGTGATCGTCTCATCCATGCCATCCAGCGACAGCAACACGCTTGAATTCATTGTGATGATATCATCTGGTATTTCATTCTTGCTAACGATCTCAGCTCGTTTGAGCTCATTATCGAGATCCAACACATGAGGTTTGTTCTTTGCATCGTCAATTTCAGCATCAACAAGCTTTTTCAGTTTTTGCATATCCTGTTCTGTTATTATAATTCTGCGAGACATATCGATAACCTCCTGTTTTTTTGCTAATCTCCATTCTCCCCGCGGATCAAGCACGTATCCGCTAAGGTATCGCATAGCAAAAGACATCTCGCAGCGCGAAATGCCTTCACCACCAATAATATATATTTAATCATAAAGCAAGCTCTATGATTTGTCAACAGAAGTTCCGATCCCAGTCATGCTGTTCAAGTCACTTCAAATATAAGCAAACGGGGCATAGCAGACCAAAAAGCCGCAGGCCGTAGCACTTGCGGCTTGAAGTTTCATTCATGTAGCTTTGGCGCTAAAAGGATCTCACGAGTTTCTCGATCGCCACGACAGCGTCTTGCTCATCCTTGCCGTTTGCAAAGATATATATTTTCTCTCCCTGTTTAACGCCTAGCGATAACACACCCATAATGCTTTTGGCATTGATCTTCTTGTTGCCCTTTTCGACAAAAATCTGCGACGAGAACCCCCCTGCGACCTGCACAAACATGGCCGCCTTGGAAGCTCTTAACCCGTCGGCATTGGTAATGGCGAGTTCCTTTGCCTGCATGCTACTCCCCCCTTGTCATTTTCAGGTGCTCGGCAATGCTGTTGATCTTGCGCAGCTTGTGATTAATACCCGACTTCGATTCGGCCCCCAGCAGATCGGCAAGTTCCTCGAGTGTCGCCTCAGGATGGCTCATCCGCGTCTCTGCCACCTGCCTTAACGCCGGGCTCAGCTTATCAAGTCCCATATGGGCTCGAATATATTCGATGCTCTCCTGTTGCCTGACGGACGCGTTCACCGTTTTTGATAGGTTTCCCGTTTCGCAGTTTACCTTGCGGTTAACGTTGTTGCGCATGCTTTTGAGTACACGGATATTTTCGATATTCAGTATCGATGTATGCGCCCCCATCATGGTGAGCAGCGTGACAATGGCGTCTCCTTCCTTGATGTAAACCACGTGGTTTTTTCCCCGCAGTATCATTTTGGCCGGAACGCCAAGTTCTACTATTATATTCAACAACCCTTGCGCAAATTCCTTTTGCCCGCAAACAAATTCCATATGATAACGCTTTTCCGGGTTGGTAATGGAACCGCCGCCCAAAAAAGCACCGCGCACAAACGCGATACGACAGCACCGTGACGTTAAAAATGATGCGTCGCTTCCATACTCAAACCCCTCGTCGCCAAGGATATGCGTGTCCATCGCCATCATTCGCGCCACTGCCTTTTCCACCGTCAGCGAATAGATATGGTTATGCTTCAATTGATTGGTTTGCATCTTCGTGCCGGCCTGAACGCCGTAAAGGCTTTTGATCAGCGCAAACACACGCCGTGCCACTGCGGCGTTTTCCGTATCGACGCGCAAGGAAAACGCGCCTCCCGAAATGCTGATGGAACCGGCCGTATGAACGAGGGCGCTGAGCTCAGAGAGCTCACAGCATTCCCTGTCTGTATTCGTCCGGCACACCTCGGCCTTGGCTGTGGCAGAAAACGACATGGTTTCTCTCCTTAATACCCGTGCTCAATATCCCGGTGCTCCAGCGTCACGTTATGCCCCTGCTCACACAGCACGCGATAAAGCTCCTCGGCAATCACCACGCTCCGATGCACACCGCCCGTGCAGCCGATGGCAATCACGAGCTGCTTTTTGTCCTGCTCCACATAATAAGGCGCCACGTAATTCACAAGCTCGTTGATTTTATCGAGGAATATGCGCGCGCGCGGAAACGAGAGCACATAATCCTTCACCGCCTGCTCGCGGCCCGTATGCTCACGCAGGGTTTCCTCATAGAATGGATTTGGTAAAAACCGCATGTCAAACACCATATCCGCGTCGATCGGAATACCGCGTTTGTAGCCGAATGTGCTGACGGTGATCTTGATCGCTTGATCGTCCGTTCCGCTGTAAAGTCTGTCTATGGTTTCACCCAGCTTTTTTATTGAATATGTCGATGTGTCCACGACGTTGTTGGCGATATCCTTGATGCGCTTCAATTTCTCGCGTTCCTTGAATATGCCCGCCATGATGGTGCCGTCAGGCGACAGCGGATGACGCCGCCGCGTTTCCTTGAACCGCCGGACCAACACCTCATCGCTCGCGTCCAAATAAAATATATCCAGTTCAACATCCATGCTTTTTAAGCACTTGATCGTTGAGAATATATCATCGAACATATCGCCCATTCTCATATCGACAACGACCGCCGCTTTGTCAATGCTGTCCTTGCCCATACAGATCTCGGCAAACTCCGGGATAAGCTTGGGAGGAAGATTATCCACGCAGAAATAACCCATATCTTCAAAGCGCTTTAACGCCTGAGAACGCCCGGCGCCCGATAATCCCGTAATGATCACAAATGTCATGTTTATTCCTCCGTCATGTTGACAATGCGGCTCGGGTCAATGCCCGCACTCTGTGCCAGATGAATAGCGTTTGGCGCCAGCCCCACATGCTCAGGTGCATGTGCGTCGCTGGAAACGACAAATTTCACATCCGTCAGCGCCGCCTGCTGCAAATCTTCAATTGCCAAATCCCCATGCTTGTTGTTGATTTCAAACAGCGTGCCGTAGTCTGCACATGCCTGCGCGAGCCTTTTGTAATAGACGGGAACGCCGTAGCCCGGGTGCGCCAAGATGGTGATATGATAGCGCTGTATGGCGCGCATATACACCTGTGTGATCGTCTCGGCATGATGAAAATGCTTTCCGGTCATAAACGTCCATGCCGTCGTTAAGTCTCTGCAAACAGCCGCTTTATGATACCCAAGAATAAAGACGTCAAAACGTCCCTGTGGCATATCCACGCTGCCGTCAAGCCCAATCAGATTAAGCTCAATGCCGGCTTTGACATCGATGCGCCCGTCATATTCTCTTTTCGCGTTCTCTATACACGTTAAATACTCGCCAAGTTTTCGTCTTTTTACTCCGTACGTGAAATGCGCAATGCTGTGGTCGGCAATGCCGACCGTTTGCAAGCCGCGCCGCAGCGCCGCTTCCACGTTATCCTCGACAGAGCCTGTCCCATGGCTGTGCACCGTGTGTGTATGATAGTCGGCAATCAGCCTCATCTTTCCCCCACGATCTTGACCTCAGGCTCCAGCTTCACGCCGCAATGCTCAAACACCCGTTGCTGTACCGTCTGAATCAACGCAATAATATCCTCCGGCGTCGCGCTGCCTGTATTGATCACAAAGCCTGCGTGTTTCTCGGAAACCGCCGCACCGCCCTCGCATACGCCCTTGAGCCCCGCCTCTTCGATCATCGTACCGGCAAAGCCACCCTCGGGCCGTTTGAACGTGCTGCCCGCGCTCGGGTATTCCAGCGGCTGTTTGGCCCGGCGCTTTTCATTGAGCGAGCATAGCTTATTTTTGCTTTCTTCGCGGCAGCAGGACACAAGCTTGAGCCGCGCCCCCGTCACGATCAGCGGCGTATCACTCAGTATACTGTGCCGGTAACCAAAGCTCATTTCGCTTTGGCTCAGCGTCACTCCACCGGCCCAAGTGGCGATATAAACCTCTTCGACGAAATCACCGATCTCTCCGCCGTATGCGCCCGCATTCATACAGACCGCGCCGCCCAGTGTACCGGGAATGCCGCCCAGAAATTCTGCCCCGCCCAGCGAGCGCTCCATGGCTTCGCGCACAAGCACCGCCAGCGGCGTACCGCTCTTCACGGTCGCGCATACCCCGTCAAACTCGACACCGGAAAAGTTATCCGCCAGCTTCATGACGATGCCGCGAATGCCCTTGCTGGTAACGAGAAGATTGGTACCGCGCCCCATCACAAACAAAGGGATGCTGAGCCGCCGCGCGGTATGAAGCACATGCGTCACCTCATCGACACTGCCCGGCAGCACCATGATATCCGCGCAGCCGCCCACCTTGAACGACGTATGCGCCGCCATGCCTTCGTTACGATATACATTATTTATTTTTTCGGAGAGGGTGCCAAACGCCTCGTCTAAATTCATTCGAAAACCTCGCTTAGGAAAGGACTGATTCATTCATTACTCTCTTCAGTTTACATCACACAGCCGCATGAAGCAATATACTCATACTTACGATTGTTCCGACTCGAAATATTCCACAACGGCCTGAGCCGAGCGCATATCCATGCCCGGCACCGCTACGATATCCTCAAAGCTCGCAGTCTTGATATCGCCCACTGTCTCAAACGCTTTAAGCAGTGCGCGTACGCGTGACGGCCCCACATGCGGAATCTTTAGCAGCGCGCTGTCCTCCACCTTCTTAAGGCGCAGACTGCGGTGATACGTGATAGCAAACCGGTGCGCCTCGTCGCGTATGCGTGTAAGCAGCCCCAACGCGTTGCTTTTTTTGTCCAATATGACAGGGTCGCTCTTGCCCACCACGAAGACCTCCTCCTCGCGCTTGGCAAGGCCGATGAGAGGAATATCTTCCAGTCCCAGCGAAGCGAGCGCATCGTAAGCGAAGGAAAGCTGTCCTTTGCCGCCGTCCACGATGATCAGTGACGGTAGCTCGTCAAAGCCCGCCGCACCCTGAAGTCCGCGCTTTAAGCGCCGTGTGAGCACCTCATTCATAGACGCAAAGTCATTCGCGCCCTCCACCGTTTTGATGCGAAACCGCCGATACGACTTTTTCTCAGGCTTGCCGCCGCGGAACACCACCATGGACGCCACGGAATCCGTGCCCTGTGTGTTGGAGATGTCGTAACACTCCATGCGGTCGATGCGTGTGTCAAACCCCAGCGCTGTTTGCAGCTCAGCCAAAGCGCCGATCGTGGTATCATGATCGCGCGCAATGCGTGCCAAACGCCGTTCAAGCGCTTCCTTGGCGTTGGCCAGCGCCATTTCCGTGAGCTTTTTATTCGCGCCCTTTTCAGGCACATGCAGCGCCACGCGCGAGCCGCGCTTTTGCGTGAGCCACTGCTCGATAAGCTCCTTCTCTTCCGGCTGCACGTTCACATAGATCTGCTTCGCCACGCCATCCACGCTCGAGTAATACTGCTTAACGAGATGCGACAGCACTTCGGGCTCGGCCTCGCCCGCGCATTTCATGAAATAGCGTTCAGTGTGGTTGAGCTCGCCGCGGCGCACAAACATGCCCTGTACCACCGCTTCGTCACCGTTCTGATAAACCGCGAACACGTCCTTGTCGTTAAGGTCGGGAAAACCGGCCTTTTGCTTCTCAAACAGCCGGTGCAGCGCGCGTATGCGGTCGCGCATGGCGGCCGCCTTCTCATATTCCATGTTCTCAGACGCGGCTTTCATGTCTTCCTGAAGCTGCTTTTCAAGGCTCTTGTAGCGGCCCTGAAGAAACTCCGCCACCTCGTCTACCATACGCTTGTATTCATATTCGCTGACCTTGCCCGAGCACGGCGCAAGGCAGCGGTTCATCTCATAGTTGAGGCACGGGCGGCCCTTTTCCGCGCCCGTTATGTCCTTTTTACACAGCCGGATCGGAAACACGCGCGTCACGGTATCCAGCACATCATGCAGGATATGCGCCGCGATATACGGCCCATAATATTTCGCGCCGTCGTTCTTCACGCGCCGCGTGACGCAGACGCGCGGAAACTTCTCATTGAAATCGATGCGGATGTACGGATAATGCTTGTCGTCGCGCAGCATGATGTTGTAGTACGGGCTGTACCGCTTGATCATGTTGCACTCGAGTATCAGCGCCTCGATCTCGGTCTGCGTCAATACATAGTCGAAGTCCTCGATTTCAGCCACCAGCGCGGCTGTTTTGGGGTCCTTCCTCGTATTCTGAAAATAGCTGCTGACGCGGTTTTTAAGCGCGAGTGCCTTGCCGACGTATATCACCTTGCCTTCGGCGTTTTTCATGAGATAAACACCCGGCGTTTTGGGCAGTGTGCTTAACTTTTCCCGAATTTCGTCGTTCATGCTTAGTATCCTAAGTCTATCGCTTTTTTAAGTACCTTTTTTGCCGCGGGTGCCGCATGAGAACCGCCCGAACCCGCTTTTTCCATCACCACGGAGATGGCAAGCGGATGGTCGTCGTCCTCAATGAAGCCCACAAACCAGGCGTGCTCTTCGTTGCCGTCCTCACCCGCAATTTCGGCGGTGCCTGTTTTACCGCCCACGGTCACACCGTCAATGGCGGCTTTTTCACCTGTGCCGTTCTCGACCGCCGCGATCATCATCTCTTTTAGCTGCGAGGTGTCTCTCATCGGATTGGCGGCAGTCTCGGGTGTCAATTTGTAGGTTTGCGTCTCACCATAAGTCACGCTTTGAAGCAGCTTTGGTTCCATCATGGCGCCGTCGTTGGCGATGCCGGCCGCAATCATGCACGCGTGCAGCGGCGTGATCAAGTCGTGATATTGGCCGATGGCCGACCACCCGAGGTTGTTATCGGTATCCGCGTTCTCAAACACGCTCTCACCCATCACAACATCGTCAAAAAGCATCTGATTGTTGAACAGGAACTTGTCCGCTTCGCTCTTGAGTTTCACTTTGCCGAGCTCCTGTGCCGCTTCGGCAAAATACACGTTGCACGAATGCCGGATCGCATCCTCCAAGTCTTCATTTTCATGCTCACCCGTACAGGCGATCTTCTTGCCGCCGATCTCCGTGCTGCCGGTGCACGTTGTCTCGAAGCCGGCCATATCGTTTTCAATAAGTGCCGCCGCCGTGATCAGCTTAAATGTGCTTCCGGGCGGATACAGCCCCGTGAACGCCCTGTGGACAAGCTCGCTCTCGCCGCCGCCCTCAAGAAATTCGTCCATATCCCTCGGGTCAAATGTCGGAGACGATGCACTCGCGAGTATCTCTCCTGTCTTATAGTTCATCACCACAATCGCGCCTTTATACCCGTCGAACGCGTCCTTTGCTTTTTCGCAGAGCTTGGCGTCAATCGTCAGCGTCACGTCGCCGCCGCGCCGTTCCTGCCCCTTAACCAGCCCCACGATGCGTGAAATGGTATCCTGATCGAAGCCGAACATATGTTTTGCGAACATCGTCTGCGCGCCGTATGTCATGCCGTAGCTGTCGCCGATAATATGCGCGATAGACTCACGCATGTCGTCATCGCTTATGTACACGCGTTCATCATCTTTGGTATAAAGCAGCTCTCTGCCCGTCCGGTCAAGCAGGTTTCCAGGCTCCACTGAAGATTCCACCTGCTGGATGCGCGGATTATATGGCGTGACAAACCAGCGTTCGCCGTACATGAACACCACGTATCCCAAATAAACAACGAGCCCCGCGAACATCACCGTGAAAACGATGAGCAGTGTGCGTATGTTACGCCGCAGCACATTTTTCATATGACCTCGCCTCCCGCCTTTCTGATTTCCACCTCATCACGCTCGCCGTTCTTGACATTCACACCTTCAATGATACCCACCAGCGCCAGACAAGCCATCATTGAGCTGCCGCCCGCGCTGATGAAAGGAAGCGTGATGCCCGTGAGCGGAATCAGCTTGATCACACCGCCGATGATGATGAACGATTGCAGCGACAGCATGCACGTCGCGCCGAATACGAGCAGCGCGTCGAACCGCGAGCCCGCGTTCATCGCGATGATCATTCCGCGAATGATAAACACGAGATACAAAAGGATCACGATAATACCGAATACGATGCCGAATTCCTCGCAGATCACTGCGAAGATAAAATCGCTCGTGTTGACGGGCACAGCATTCGGATAACCCAGCCCAAGGCCCGCGCCAAAGACGCCGCCCGCCGCGATAGCCATGAGCCCCTGCACGATCTGATAGCCCTGCGTCCTGTGAAAGCGCCATGGGTTTTCCCATATTTCCACGCGCGTTCTGACATGCGGGAACATGTAATAACTTGCCACCGCACCGCCGCTTGCCACGCCCAGCCCCGCGATCGTGAGCAGCGTTCGCCCCGTACCCGCGAAGAACATGATCAAAAATGTGCCCGCGAAGAGCAGCGCCGCGCCCAAGTCATTGGAGAGCACCAGCACCATCACACAGGCGCCCGAAAAGCCTGCGTAGGCGATAATCCCTAAAGTGGCCCGCCGCTCCGCGAAAAAGTACGCGGATACGATGATAAACAGCACCTTGGCAATCTCGCTGGGCTGAAGCGACATGCCCGCGATGCTCACCCAGTTTCGTGCGCCGCCCACCGTGCGGGCAAACAAATACGCAAAAGCGATAAGACCAAAGGCACCCGCCATCATCAGATAATTCAGGCGTCCGAAGTCGGTGGCGCGTTTGATGACCACGATTGTGATATAAAGAACCACCGTACCCGCCGCCAGCCAGATAAGCTGCCGCACCGCCGTGTCGATATTAAGCCTTGCCAGCATCACAAGCCCGACGCTTGCGAGGAAAAAGCAGATAACAAGCGTGATACGATCCACATGGCGGAATATCAGCGCCGCAAGGTTATAAGCAAGCAGTACCACAAGGGATGTCCCAAGACCGAATATCGCAATGCCCAAATTGAATGTGCCTTCACGGAACGATAGCAGCGCACATGCCGAAAGTATAAACAATATCGTGAGTGCCAGCATTGCTCCGGCTCCTCTTCTTTGGAGTACCATACTTTATCCTTCCTTCAAAAATACTTTAGCCACCACATTGCCAAAGCATACGATATCGCGGTTCTTGAGCGGAGCGCTGCCGTCAAGACTCACACCGTTCACCGTCACATCACCGCGCCCCAGCCTGTTCACCGTCACTGTGCCGTCTTCAGACAGATAGATTTGAGAATGCGCCTTATCAACGCTGCGGTCGGCAAAGATGATGTCGGCATGGCGCGAACGGCCGATCGTGTTCTGATCCAGCAGCGGCACGTTTTCGCCCATAACATCATCCGGCCCCGATATAATTGCAAGATAACCGATGCTGCTTTGTGCCACATCCAGCACCATGCGCTTATCTCTGTATTCTTTTATGGATATACTCGTCACGCCCAGCACGATAATCACCGCAACAACCAAAAACCAGAATCGCAGTGCGAGCGCGGTCGCTTCGTACAATCCGCTCATACCATTTCACCTCTTTAATTGCCATTGTATCATATTTATGCAAAAGTTAATCCTACAACTTTTTTAGAGTCATGTGAACAATTTGTGTCATAGATATGACATCTTAAGCTGCTTGACAAGCTAAGATTGTCCTATTTTTTCATGCTTGCTGAGTGCATACCAAAAAAGATGCCTCGCTTAAATCATCTGAATCACACCGCATCCAATACGGGGTCCCGCATCTCCCGCGGGCTGCGAGGTAAAGTCGTCCCTGTTTCCGTGTATCACCACGGCACGACCGATCACATCGCACACGGTGAAGCGCGTGGTGACAAACGAGAGCCACGCGTCGCCCTGCTTTGTGGCGATCAACACGGGGAAATCTCCCGCATGCTGCGGATGAGGCGCCCCGCTCGGATTATAATGTCCTTTCGCGCTGGTGAAATCAGGCAGCATGCAGCTGCCCCGCTCGTGCAAATGAAAACCGTAAAACCCTGTCTCATTGGGCGGCAGCCCTTTGATGCTTGCCTCCACGCGCACACCTATAGGCGAGTCGGTCAGCCAGACGGTTCCCGAAAGGTGCGGCGCGTTGTCTGCGCCTTTAATCACAGCCATGGCACGACATCTGCGTTTTTCTACCATAGTCAAACTCCTCCTTCATACACTATATATTAAGGTATTCTTCTCTCGATTTGCCTGTGCATAATCGCAATACCTCCCTCGTGCATTTGACAAAGCCTGACTCCTGCTATATCATATAGATATGAGGCAGGTGTATCGAATGTTTAAGCAAGGCGATAAAATATCATACCCGATGCACGGTGCAGGATTTATCGAAGCCGTTGAAGAACGTGATTTTCTTGATGAGAAGAAGCGCTATTATGTCCTGAGATTTTCAGAAGGCGATATTAAGGTCCATGTACCGGTAGACAATGCTGAAAAAGCAGGGCTTCGCAGTATAATCAGCACAGATCAGTGTCACGAGGTGATTGCTACCTTCCAATCTTTAGATGATGTGGAAGAATCGGCCAACTGGAACAGGCGCAACCGGGAAAACCTTGAAAAGATGAAATCCGGCAACGTTTTTGAAATCGCGGCCGTTATTAAAAGTCTGCTAAAGCGTGAAACCCAAAAAAACTTATCCTCCAGTGAGAAAAAAATGCTGGGAACATCCATGCAGATTCTCGTTTCTGAACTTGCGCTCGCAAGCAACAAGAAAGATGAAGACGTCAGAAAGATCATCACACAAGTCCAATAAATGTGAACATTTTAAGGTTTTTTAGCGGCTGTCATGATATCCGCTTTTTTTTGTGATATAATGAGCCACATTAGAAGCCTTTCTTCTTTTGGTAATTGCTTTTTAATGAGGTGAATGCATGGCTAAAAATGTAGCCCGGTTTTTTATCATATTTGTTGGCCTGTTTATCGGTCCCGGTATCGTCGTTCTTGCATTTGAAGTGCTCAGTAAATTGAACGGCATCAATGCATACACAATTTTTTTGGATTGGATGAATCTTCTGATCTTTATCCTATCAGGTATTATATCCGGACTTGTTTTTCTTGTATTATCCACACCTATCGTTGACGCTATATTCAACGCAGCGGGACAAGCCGACAGAAGGCTTTCCAAGCTGCCGGCAAACGTGGTGCTTCCCGCAGCCGGCGGCTTGCTGCTTGGGCTCATCGTGGCATTTTTCCTTTCCAATCTAATATCCAGTATTATCGTGGTTTATTGGATCGCGGGTATTGTGAACGTCATCATCTACATCATATGCGTATACCTTGGTATCTCCGTACTTGTGCGTCACCGGCCCGATTCCGAATCCGGCTTTTTCCGGCGTCATAAAGAGGACAAGGAGGACGCGGGAAAGATAGATGGCGAATCCCTGGCGCGTCCAAAGCTGCTGGATACCAGCGTGATTATCGACGGAAGAATATTTGATATTTGTAATACAGGCATCATCGAAGGCGCACTCATTATCCCTGAATTTGTGTTGGATGAGCTCCGGCACATCGCCGATTCGTCTGATGATCTGAAAAGAAACAGAGGCAGACGAGGCCTGGATGTGTTAAAGCGCATACAAACCGATCTGCAAATGCCCGTGAAAATCGTCCATGCGGACATCGACGACGCGAGCGATGTGGATTCAAAGCTCTTGAGCCTGGCAAAAACCATGGACGGCGTTGTGGTCACCAATGACTTTAACTTAAATAAAGTCGCCGCAGTCAAGAGTGTGCGCGTGCTGAACATTAATGAGCTTTCCAACGCGGTCAAGCCCGTGGTGCTTCCCGGCGAAGAAATGACGGTGACCGTGGTCAAAGACGGTAAGGAGCCGGGTCAGGGTATCGCTTACCTCGATGACGGCACGATGATAGTCGTTGAAGATGGGCAAAAGGAGTTTAACAAGCAAACAACTGTGCTTGTGACCAGTGTGATTCAAACGGCGGCGGGCCGCATGATATTTGCAAAGCTCAATAAATAAAACGATTTCAAGCAGCCTAAACGGGCTGCTTGAGCTTGTCGAAAAACCTACGGTTTTTCGACAGTTTACCGGTTTTGCTTGTTCCTCGTAAACTCGAAACTGCACAAAACCCCGGGGTCCCCAAAAAGGAACGATTTTTGGGGTGGAGCCAAGGTATGGGCTGCGCGGGTTTGGGGCCCCCGAAAAGCCGTGCTTTTTGGGGTTAATCACAGCCCGTCTTGCCCATGAATTATATCTAAAGACTTTTTTGACAGTCTGAAGCAGCCAACTTGACTGCTTTTTATTTTGATCAAAAGCGTTAGAAAACAAAAATCCCGCCAAGCATGACGGGACTTTGGCCGCTGTTTAAACCTGAAACGAGGCGTACCCTTCGTCCTCAGGCAGGCTTTCAAACTTCTCGAGTATGGCTGTCTGAATCAGCGAGCGTGCTGACGAGTTGATCGGATGTGCAATATCCTTATACTCGCCGTTTGGAGTTCTTCGTGACGGCATTGCAATGAAATAGCCGTTCTGACCCTCAATGATTTTCATGTCGTGAATGGCAAACATGTCGTCAAAAGTCACCGACACGACTGCCTTGAGCTTTCCCATCGTATCGATCCGCCTGATACGGATGTCCGTGATTTCCATAAAGCAACCCCTCCTATTGCAAGCACAAAATGTATTAGTAAAATTCGCCATTGATGCCTGTATTTCCTGCTTATTAATACAATAAATTATTGTTTATATAAAAAAGGCTGCGAAAACGCATCATTTCGTGATTTTTCGGCGATATTCAGACGTATATAAACGCTCTAGCAGTGAGAATTTCATGAATTGTTGCCACAAAGCGCGTCAAGGGCTATAATACAATACGAATGCAAAAGAGTAGGAGAACGCTATGACAAACGTATATGACGTATTAAACGAAAGAGGATTCTTAAAACAGGTGACGCACGAAGGGCTCAAAGAGCTGCTCGAAAAAGAAAGCGTCACATTCTATATCGGCTTTGATCCGACGGCGGACAGCCTGCATGTGGGACATTATGTTCAGCTTATGGCCATGGCGCATATGCAGCGCGCGGGGCACCGGCCTATCGCGCTGATTGGCGGCGGCACAACAATGGTTGGTGATCCGTCCGGCAAATCGGATCTGCGTAAAATGCTGTCAAAAGAGGATATCGAAAGCAACGCAGAGGCGTTTAAAGTGCAGATGAGGCGCTTCCTTGATTTCAGCGAAGGCAAAGCGCTCATGATCAACAACGCGGATTGGCTGCTTAAGCTTAACTATATCGAGTTCCTGCGCGACATTGGTGTGCACTTCTCCGTCAACCGCATGCTCACCGCCGATTGCTACAAAAACCGCATGGAGAAAGGCCTTACTTTCCTTGAGTTCAACTATATGCTCATGCAGGGCTACGATTTTCTGGTGCTCAATCAGCTGCATGGCTGTATGCTTCAGCTCGGCGGCGACGACCAGTGGTCGAATATTCTGGCGGGGGCGAATCTCATTCGCAAAAAGGAACGAAAAGCAGCTTATGGCATGACGTTTACGCTGCTGCTTACAAGCGACGGACGCAAAATGGGCAAAACGGAAAAAGGTGCTGTGTGGCTCAACCCCGAAAAAACATCTCCATACGATTTCTATCAATACTGGCGCAACGTGGCCGACAGCGACGTGGAAAAGTGCCTCTCGCTGCTCACATTCCTGCCCATGGACGAAATCAGACAGCTTTGCAGTTATCACGATGAGCGTATCAACGAAGCCAAGGTGAAGCTCGCTTACGAGGTCACACGTCAGGTGCACGGCCAAGAAGAAGCGGACAAAGCCAAGGCGGCTGCCGAAACGCTGTTTGAAGGCGGAAGCGAAGGCGGTAACGTGCCCGAAACGGTCATAGAGAATTTAGGCGATCTTCTGCTCGTCGACTTATTGCAGACTTGCGGGCTCACAGCATCGCGCGGCGAAGGCCGTCGGCTTATCGCGCAGGGCGGCATCTCAATCAACGGCAATAAGGTCACCGAGGAGTTTATGCCCGTGTCGGAAGATTGCTTTGACGGCGGCGAGATGCTGATTAAAAAAGGCAAAAAGATATTTCATAAGGTTGTTTTGAAGTAATGTATGATCACATTAAAGCAGGAAAATGAATCCACGCTTATTATTAAAAAATCGCGGTTCATCGGGTATGTCTGCCACGTAAACTGCGAAGACGACGCGCTTGGAGCTATTGAACAGCGCAGGAAGCTGCACTATGACGCCCGTCATAATTGCTTTGCCTGGCTGTTTGAAGACGGTACCATGCGCTATAGTGACGACGGAGAACCGCAAGGCACAGCGGGTCTGCCCATGCTGGAGGTGCTGAAAAAATCCGGTGTGCAAAACGTTCTCGCAGTCTGCACGCGCTATTTTGGCGGCACACTGCTGGGCGCAGGCGGGCTCGTGCGCGCCTATACCCAAAGCACCGCACAAACGCTTAACGATGCGCCCAAGGTGGAGCTTGTTCCCTGCAGCGTGTACTCTTGCGAGTTTGACTTTGCTGTCTTCTCACGCGTGCAGACGCCGCTGCAAAATGCCGGCTATCTTTTTGATGATATCACGTATGCGGCATCCGTAAAGGCGCAAATCAGCGTCGTATCGGGCAGCGAAGACGCGTTCCTCAAACTCATTCAGAATTTAACGCAGGGACAAACGATACCAAAGCTCATCGGCCAAAGACGCATGAGCGTCGATATTTAATCAGCGGTTCCTTAGCCTTCTTCGTCCAGACTTTGCAGATCACGCATGCGCTGCTGAAGCGCTTCCACAATGCGTGCTTCCTCCTGACGCCCGTTGGACGGATCGTATTTCACACCCTCGCCGATTCGCAGCTCACGCCCGCGCCGGCTGGCGTACACCGGGTAAAAAGTCACACATTCCTTTGCCTTTTTAAAATACAGCCTGCCCAGATGCGCGAACCCGCGATAAAAATCGCCGACCTGTTCGCTCTCTGTATATCTTTCCTCCGGATTTTCCGGAAAGAGCAGAATGCTGTCGCCCGACTGCAAACACTCAACGGATAACTCAAACGTTTTGAGTACGCTTCTGGCTGTGCCGCGGTATACGGGGATCGGCTCGAACGAGTTCAGCGCCCACACCACAAGCGGGCTTAACATATTTGTCAGCGCCTTGCGCATAAACACAGGCAGCCACTTGATGCGGCTGAACGTGCCTTCATACATGTGCGCGGTAATCAGTTCTTTGTCAATCATTTTGTCAAGTATCCACGGACGCATGTCATACGGCAAAAACACCACGGCGGCAATCGGACCATATACCTCTCGGTGGTTGAATACAAATATACCGGGCAGCGCACTCACATTTTCTCGCCCTGCCACCGTATGATACATCACAGACCGGAGCAGCATGCGGATCACATGCACGCCGATGCGTTTTTTGTATTTTTTGATCAACACGCTCCTCAGGCGTTTTTCCATCACGGGGTTGTCTTTGCCCGCTTCTTTGATACGCGCATACGCCTTAAGTCTGCGGTTATATTTTTTTGTGAGCGGCTGCCGAATGGAATACGCAAGCGAAGCGATTAAAAACGCCGTGGGCACAACAATCAAGCTGCTGCCAACCTGCGGCGCAAGCGAAATATAGCTGTCAAAATCCATGTTGTAAATCAACGGGTCTGAAATAAGCAAACAAAGGACAGCCAAAAATATGGCTTCCGAGACAGTCGCCGTCCAATGCTCCAGCCGCTGCGTCCTTTGTGCCAAAGCAGCCGCATTGACACTCTTGTTTTGCAGCTTGACCACCAGTAAAATGTCCCCGCGCAAATCCATCGTCGCAATCATTTGCAGCATCAGCCCGAAAACCAGCAGCAAGGTTTGTACCGATATGGCGAACCCTCCCCCATGCCAGCTGTCTCTGAACACATAAACCGCAAAAATGGCGATGCCCGTACCCAGCACGAATATCGCATTGGTACCAATCTTCTTTATCAGCGATCTTCGCAAAAACCGGTATGTGCCAAGGTATATAAGGCTGCACACCAGCGTGATCAACGCGAAAATAACAAACACGTCCAAAGAGAAGCTTTTCTTGTGTGTCAGCATCATGTAGAGCACGTATGTAAACGTAAACGCGTTCAGCGCCACACCCGATGTGATTACCATGCCGCCATAAAGTCGCGCGCTTGCGATCTGACTGAAGTCGTATGATAATTTTTCCGGTTTGGGAAAAGCAGAAGCATAGTCCCTATAAGTCCACTGCCTGAAAAAGACGAGCCCCGTACCCACGGCCAAAGGGGCTACAAGCAAAAACGCATTCACCCCCGACGCCCATACAAGGACGCTTGTCAGCACAATGCATAACAGCGCAGAGCCGCACATCGTGTACAATAATGCACGGTTCGTCATTTTTCCCGTGCGTATCAATCCTCGCAGCGTCATGGTTTGGGCTTCCTGCACCAAAAACGGTAATATGATGATAAATACCGCAAAAACGGTATGCGGGTAAGTATAAAGGAACGGGTAGAGAATGAAGACGTATGCCGTTGCCAGCACAAAAAAAACGATCAACACCAGCTTGAGGATTTTAAGCCAGCACAGATCGTATGTGGTTTTAGCGGCAAACTTTAGCATCCTCGCCGTTGCCGAAAGTGATATGAACAGCGCAGCCCCGTAAATGATATTCATCTCAAAGCGCTGCGCCACCGCCATCGAATAAAAGCAGAAGAAGATATAAACGACTTTTCCAAAAAGCCGTCCCTTGTCGACCAGCGAAGCTTTATGTGTCATTGCAGGGGTTCCCTAGAACCCTCCCCTTTTGGGCGCAAAGTTGTATCCTTCCTTATCCCATACGGAGAGCCAGCCTTTAAGCCTTTCTAAGAAGGCATCGTTCGTCTGTGATTTGGTAAGCATGCCGATAAGCTGTTCTGTCACCTCGGCAGTGTTTCCGTTTGCCATCACCTTGCGGATTGCCCAAATACCCTCGAGTTCTTTCTTGGAAAGAAGCAGCTCCTCCCGGCGTGTGCTCGACTTATGCAGATCGATTGCAGGGAAAATACGTTTTTCGGACAAACGTCTGTCAAGATGGATTTCCATGTTGCCCGTGCCTTTGAATTCCTCATATATGATCTCGTCCATGCGCGAACCCGTATCGATCAGCGCGGTGGCTATGATGGTCAGGCTGCCGCCAAACTCGATATTTCTCGCCGCACCGAAGAAACGCTTGGGCTTGTACAGCGAACCCGGATCTAGACCGCCGGAAAGCGTACGACCCGTGGGCGGAATGATAAGGTTATACGCGCGTGCTAGGCGCGTAATGCTGTCCAGCAGCACAACCACGTCTTTACCTTGCTCCACAAGGCGTTTGGCGCGCTCAATGACCATTTCAGAAACACGCGTGTGATTATCCGGCTTCTCATCAAAAGTCGAATAAACAACCTCGCCTTTTATCGAGCGCTGCATATCCGTCACTTCTTCCGGACGTTCATCTATAAGCAATACGATCAGATTGATATCAGGATGATTGGCTGTGATGCTGTTGGCAATTTTTTTAAGCATGATGGTCTTGCCTGCTTTGGGCGGTGAGACCACGAGTCCTCTTTGTCCTTTTCCTATCGGAGCAATGAGATCGATCAAACGAATTGCAAGGTCGCGCGTGGCCTCGGGCCTCTCCAGCGTGAGGCGTTGCTCGGGGTGAATGGGTGTCAGTTCTTCAAACGGACGGCGTGTGAGACACTTGTCAACGGTATCATCGTTAACCTGCTCGATATAGAGCAGCGCGTTTAGCTTCTCAGCGTCCTTGGCCGGACGCGTCTTGCCCATCACCTTGTCTCCCGTTTTGAGGTTAAACTTTCTGATCTGCGCCATCGACACATATACGTCTTTGTTGCCCGGCAGATAATTCTCGCTGCGCAGGAATCCGTATCCTTCCGGCAACACTTCGAGTATGCCCATGGCATCGCCGCAGTCGCCTTTGTTTAACAGCTCGTTGACGGCATCGTTGCCCATCACATATTCGATCATTTTTTTCTCTTCACTGCGTGCGGGGCGTTCATCCACTTGCTGCTTTTTGATCTCTTCCTCACGCTCACGCATATCCAGCACGTCCCGCTGATAGGCGGGAATTTCATCTGACTCATATGAAACCTCTTCAGCTTCATACTCTGCTGGGCCTTCGTAAACATCTTCCGTCTCGCCGTATGAATCATAATTGTTTTCCTGATTTTCATCCATATGTGCATTGGCCGGATTCTCGCTGACTCGTGCACGACGATCGAGCTCGTAAAGCATATCGAGGAGCTCGCCCTTGCGGTATTTTGTGACGGATTTAATACCTGCCATCTTGGCAATCTCCCGCAGGTCCATCAAACTCTTCTCTTTTAGCAAACTAATATCCAATGCTAATCTCCTTCAAGTATATAAAAATAAAAATGCCTAGACACAGTAAAAACGCATACCCGACGATATTTATGTAAACATTGGGAATAAATACGTGTTTAAAGAAATTCCAGCCCTTCATGACCAAACTTATTATATAATCGTGTTTATAATCTTGTCAATACTATCAGAGCCCCACGATATAAGAATACCCATTTTTATTTAAAACTAGACAAATATTCTTTTTATTTAAGAATCGCGTTTTTTATCTTAATACACGGCAGCTAATTGCTGAATCACATAATTCATATAATGTTGAGCCATAATAATGAAAACAGCTTTCATGGGAAGACGCAATTTGGATAAGAAGGAGATAATTCACTGCACTGTTGAGTCATGTGATGATATATTCGCGCTAAACAGCATTTACATAAGCCCTCTGATCACTGTTGCCGACTTTCCTGAGGAAAGCATGAGCGAAAGCTTCGAGCGAAAGGATGATAGAAGATGAAGTCTTTAAAATGCCAGGCCTCCGATTGCATGTACAATACGGATTACTTCTGCGACGCCAATACAATTCTTGTAAGCAATACATCTAATGAAACGTATTGTGACACATATACCAAAGAGAATTCCTTTGTGGCATCCTCACATTTGCCTGCGGACACAGAATTCGCAGCAGAGCTGGGAGAAAACAGCCCCCGAATTTCCTGTAACGTCACACAGTGCGCATACAACAAGTCGTTTCATTGCCGCGCAAGAAGTGTGGAAATTGATGATCCGCATGACTCGGTGATATGCAATTGCTTAACCTACCGTCCTAAATAGAGTGAAAAGGAAAACCACAGCGGGTGCTGTGGTTTTCCTTCGCCTTTTCGGACTTAAACATTATGCAGGGGATTGGTTTGGAAGATGTCCATACGATTTTAAGTCTATCCTTCTCCAACCAACTGTGTACGTAGATTATATGTGTTGTATATGGTCTGCTAATGCAGACACGTCGTTTAGAATATAGTGCGTTTGTTTGATATATCTCCCCTATTTATTACACCCTGCGAATCAGGGTTAGGCGCAAGTTCATAAAATAAAAAACCTTTAATCTTCGGCAACCGGGCTGTCATATCCAATGGACTTAGACCCCTTAGCTTTGCGTCCCCAGCTTTCACCGGGTTTGCCTTTATCGGCTTAAAAGCCAATATCAAACAGTTATTTATTTGCTTATAATATACCACATATTAATCGTATGAAACAAGTATTTTTTTAATTATTTTATACCTTCGGGTTATACCGCACCGCACAGAAGGACTCTTAGGTTTGAAAGTATTGTCCGATGCCGTTCCAGAGGTTTTCCCATACTATCTGAAAAACCTCTTCTGATGACCCATAACAACAAGCCAATCCAACCTTGAACGGTTAACATATTTGATACGAAAAATTGGCGAAAGCAGGAAGGCGAAAATGGCAATGTGCATATATCTATTCACATTATAAAACTAATCCTTTTCGCTGGAAAAAAAATCCTGTGGAAGCGCCGACATTATTCGCTTCCACAGGTAAATAAAACTGTTTAGTATTTCCCGAAATCTCCATCGCCAAGCTCAATCAATGGTTTATCCTTTTGTTTGCCTGCTGGACTTTTGGGAAGTAATAACTGATCGTTCTCGCTTCTCAACGTAAAGCGGCTCACCATGTTTTTAAGCATGACCGCCTGGCTGGAGAGCTCCTCTGCAGCAGCCGCTGCCTCCTGCGATGTGGCCGAATTGGTCTGCACCACCTGCGACATTTGCTCAATACCCATATTGACCTGACTGACTGCGCTGGCCTGTTGATTTGAGGCCTCTGCAATATCACCCACCAGCTCCACGGCCTTTTCTACAGCTTCAACAATATGTGTCAGCGCGTCGGCGGTCTCGTCAGCAATTTTCGTGCCTATCTCGGTCTTTTTTATAGACCCCTCTATGAGCTCTGTGGTTTCCTTTGCTGCACCCGCGCTGCGCGCGGCGAGGTTTCTCACCTCTTCGGCCACCACCGCAAACCCTTTGCCATGAATACCGGCTCTCGCCGCTTCCACCGCCGCGTTAAGCGCTAATATATTGGTCTGGAACGCGATATCATCAATGACCTTTATTATTTTTGAAATATTTGCAGATGATTCGTCTATCTCCGTCATGGCCTGCTGGAGCTTGCTCATCTTTTCGTTGCCTTCGACAGCGCTTCTTTTAGCATCTGATGACATTTTGTTTGCCGTACCGGCGCCCTGTGCGTTCTGCCGGGTTTGCTCAGCAATTTGCCCCACAGCGGTTGTAAGCTCTTCGATAGAGCTGGCCTGCTCGGATGCGCCCTGCGATATTGCCTGACTGCCGTCGGAAACCTGTGACGTGCCCGAGGCCACCTGATCTGCTGCGAGGTTGATATCGCTCATCACTTCGTTCAGCGACAGCGCAATATGGTTGATTGAATCCTTGAGCTTAATAAAATCGCCTCTGTATTCGGCTGTAATCATGACATCAAGATTACCGCCCGCCATTTTTCCAAGTACATTGGATATTTCTGTGATATATCCGTTGATTGCGTTGATGGTGTCGTTGAGTGCGTCTTTAATTTCCGCATGGTCACCTTTGTAATCGCCTGTCACATTAACCCCGAGGTTCCCTTTCGCCATTTCGCCCAAAACGGCGCTCGCCTCATTGACCGGTTCAATCACAGCATCCAAAGTATTGTTCACACCTTGGATAATTTTTTGATAATCACCTTTGTGCCTGTTCGCATCGGCTCGTGTCGATAGCTTTCCGGCAACGGCAGCTTCTGTAAGCATGTTGGCATCCTCAACCAGGGCCTGAATAGCCGCCAGTATATCGCGGAAAGAATCTAAGAGTTGTCCCACCTCGTCCTTTGAGTTGTAATTTGTCCGCTTAATGTCGGTATCACCGTTCGCAAGCTGCTTTGCCACATCGTTAATATGCCTGATAGGTTTGCTGATCGCGCGAGAAATGAAGATACCCAGCAAAATCGCAAGCGCCACTGCCGCGCAGGAGAGTATGATCATGAGCATAACCGATGCATTCACAGATTCTTGCTCATCGCTCTGTTTCTGATACGCCGTATCTACATTCGCTTGTACAGCTTTATCCAGTGCGTCCGTTGCTTCTGAGACAATGACTGTAGAGCTATCGGCCTTAAGCAAATCATAGGCGCCATCAAAGTCGCCATTGACACCAAGGGCTAGAATTTCATCCCTGACGTTCCTGAAGGCTTCTATTTTTTCTTTTAAATCGGAATATCTGGCTTTTTCATCTTCATTCTGACACGTCAATTCGTAAGCGTTTAGATTATTCATGAGTTTCTCATCCGAAGATACCGCTGAGTTTTGTGTAGCAAGAGCACGATTCGCATCCTTGTCCACCACAATATCCCTTAGCAAGGCACGCTCAAATTCAAATTCACCACGCACATACCCTAGATAACCTTGCGAATTTCCATAATTATTAAATAAATTTTGACTGCTGACGTTGACATCCGACAACATGACTATCCCCAAAACACCTACGACACCTGCAATTAAGGCAATAATCAAAAAAGCCGTAATCAGTTTTACTGATATTTTCAAATTTCTAAACCATTTCATGCTTCTATCCCTCCAGTAATATCATTTATTGCGTTCACTTCCGAGCAGTCAAAAAGCTTATCGCAGTTCAGCAGCAGTTTGACTCCATCATTTACTTTTCCAATACCGCTTAAATATTTCTTCGAACCAGACACATTCAAATCCGGCGCAGGCGCGATATCTTTCTCGTCAATCCTGAGCACATCAGACACCCTGTCCACAATAAGCCCGGCACACAGCCTTTGGTTTTCGATGACCACAATACAAGTTCTGTCCGAATACACGACATCTTTTTTATTGAGCCGAAGATGCATGTCAATTACAGGAATAATCCTGCCCCTTAAATTGATAACGCCTTTGATATAGGCAGGTGTATCCGGCAGCGTGTTCACAGGCTGCATACTGATAATCTCCGTTACATACCTGATCTCAATACCATAAGATCCATTGTCAATCAGAAACTCAAGATATTTTCCGCTTTGAATATCTTCTGTCTCACTCTTCACCTCTTGTGCTATAGACATTTTTTTACTCCCCCTTTACATTTTTAATTCATCGAATTCATGACACCTCTTAGATCATCAACATTATCACCTTCTCGTTTTCTATACATACAACCAGCTGCCAATGGTCATTGCACAATAGCCTTTTGATTCTGCAAAAAAATAGAAGCGATTTCAGGATCAAAGTGCTTTCCCGCATATCGCTCTATTTTAGCGTAGCTACTTTATGGGGCATTGCCTCACTATAAGGGATTCTTCATTAGTGAGACACCCTTTTTGGGTAAGAATATCCGATGGAGCCCATGCTTTCCCGATATCATGGTAGAAAGCAACATTGTTGAACTTAAAAAAAACATTTTCATTTTTTTTGTATTTTGTGTATCTGGTTATTATCCACGACAGCTCATTTGTGAGTCTGCCTACTCGCTGCGTATGTCTTAATTCGTCTGAGGGAATTAAGGGAACCACTACATTAAAGCTCTGTCCTGCATAAATGTTTGGTAACATGTGTTTCTTTAGGCTCCCGTCTTGTTGCTCAAATCATACCAATCATGTATCTAATTCGTCGGTTAAAAGCCCCAACTATTATCACGTGTGGAATTCGTGTACAAACTCTTAATTCACCTGAAATCGCAGTATATCTTATACTGCGGCATTCTGTTCTTATCTGGCTTGAAAAGTGAGGGAGCTCTGCTTGTATCCCTTAAATTGACGGCGTTTAGCTCATCTGACAAGTATGCATGGAGTTTAATTTTGCAATTGCCCGTTTTTTTTGCTCCATCAGAGAATGTGTATATATGTTTAACGTATTAGTCACACTTGCGTGTCCTAATAAATCACTTAGGGTCTTCACGTCAACACCCATCTCCAATGCCCGGGTCGCAAATGTATGCCGGATAGTATGAAACTTTCGGTATTGAACACCTGCGGTCTTTAGCATATTCATGTAAAACTTTTGAAGCGAACGGGGGTCCAGAGGCGTGAATGAATTGGACAAGAAAAAGATCCCGTCGCTTTTCTTTTTTTGTTTAAGCTTCATTAGGATATCAATAAGAAAATCTGGCAAAGGGATTCTTCGATTCGAGCTGTTATTCTTTGGTGTGCCGATTGTCAGCATTGTTTTGCTGTCATCATTACCAAAGTTTTTTTTACGCGACAGTGTTCCAGATACTGTGATTATTTTGGATTCCAGATCAATATCCTTCCACTTGAGCGCGCCAAGCTCACCCAAGCGTAATCCGGTATAAAAGCAAAGCAGGATGCCAATCGCTTTGGAATTGCTGCATGTTATCAGCTCCTCCTCAATTTTCTGCTGCTCCGACAGCGAGAACACCAGCACCGCTGTTGTTTGACTCTTCGGAACACTAAGTGTATCCAAAAGCTGTTTTGCACTTTCATCCTCCCTCAATATCGACCGAAGTGCAACCTTGAAAATGGTTATGATTTTGTTGCGGTATGAGTAAGAGAGAGCTGATTTATTATTAATGGTACTGACGAATTTCTCCAGTTCAGTTTTTGTAAAGGTATTAATATTCGCATTTTCAAAGTACGGACAAACATAAGTTTTCATGCAATAGTAATAATTCTCATACGTTGACTGCTTGACACGATGAGCACAATCACTGAGCCATTTCTCCAATTCCTCCGTTACATTTTTCGTTTCGCTTTTTTGATCTGGTTCGCTTTCATCATCTTCTCTTTTTATCCACTCTTTTTTTCTTTCTCTGACTTCTGCATAGCTTTTTCCATAGATAGAAATGTATTTTCCGTCTTTTTTTTTCAGACGGGCCTCCCACCGTCCATCTTTTCGTTTATAGATGTTCTCGCCGCGTTTGCTCATTGTTGTAGCTCCTTTCTTTTGACGATCTTTTTGACGACGTAAACACATTATACGGGCTATCCAAGCAACTATATAGTACGGTTTTCACCTTTGTCTCGATATTTTTTAGGCAAAAAAAACTTTTTTATTGAAATCTTTAGAATTATTTATTATAATTTATTTAATTAATTCGGTTAACAAAGGCCGCAGTATAAGATATACTGCGGCCTTTGTTAATGGCCAGACTGTATAAAAATATAGCATGTGGAGCTTTTTTTCTATAGTTTAAGCCTTTTCAAACCCCACTGTAATGCCGAGTGTCTTTAATATAAAGGCTGGTGGAAACTCCTGCATTACACGCTTCCACCAGCAAAAGCAACTGATTAGTATTTTCCGAAATCTCTATCGCCAAACTCAATCGATGGCTTGTCCTGTGATATTAGCTTACCTGTTGGACTATCCGGAAGAGATAACTGATTTGCCTCTCTTCTTAGCTTAAAGCGGTTCACCATCTCCATGAGCATGGCCGCCTGGCTGGAAAGCTCTTCGGAAGCAGCCGCTTCCTCCTGCGATATGGCCGAGTTGGTCTGCACCACCTGCGACATCTGCTCGATGCCTCTGTTCACCTCACCGATGGCCGTGGCCTGCTGGTTGGAGGCACCTGCAATCTCTGCCACCAGCCCGACAGCCTTCTCCACGCCCTCCACGATCTGTGTCAGTGCCGCAGCCGTGTCGTCCGCAATCTTTGTTCCAGCCGCGGTCTTTTTGATGGAGCCTTCGATAAGCTCCGTGGTTTCCTTGGCTGCGCTCGCGCTGCGCGCCGCAAGGTTCCTCACCTCTTCGGCCACCACCGCAAAGCCCTTGCCATGAATACCGGCCCTCGCCGCTTCCACCGCTGCGTTCAGCGCTAATATGTTGGTCTGGAACGCGATATCGTCAATCACCTTAATGATCTTCGAGATATTTGCAGATGATTCATTGATCTCCCATATGGCCTGCTGCAGCGCTTTCATCTGCTCGTTGCCCTTAATGGCATTATCCTTGGCTTGCTCAGACATCTCGTTGGCTTTTCCCGCGCTGAGTGCGTTCTGCCTTGTCTGAGCCGCAATCTCTGTGACAGTTGAGGTGAGCTCCTCGATGGAAGCCGCTTGTTCCGTCGCGCCCTGCGATATCGCCTGACTGCCGTCGGACACCTGCGATGTGCCGGATGCCACCTGCTGTGCCGCAAGATTGATTTCAGTAAGTGTGCTGTTTAGGGACTCGGCAATCGTATTGATGGATTCTTTGAGTGTGACGAAATCCCCTTTGTAGTCCGAAGAAATACCGACACACATGTTACCGTTTGCCATTTCACTCAATACATAAGAGATTTCATCGATATAGTCTTTTATCGCACTAATACCACTGGACATATTCATTGCGATCTTATTAAACAGCTCATATAAAGCCTCGGTATCCTGATCTGCTGTGTCCACAACGATGTCGCAAAGCAGTTCGCCGCGCGCGAGACGCTGCAGGTTAATGAGCAGCTTATCCACCTCGCCCGACTGATATCTTGCCTGCTTATCAGCCACACGACGAGCGTTTACGATATTCTTGAATGCGTCGCGCACCTCTTTGTCAAGCAATTTCGCAAGCTGTCCAATCTCATCTTCAGATTTGATGCTGATGTCCTTGTCGAGGTCGCCCGAAGCGAGGGCGTTTGCAAGCTCGCCTGCCGCTTTAACAGGCCTCGTCACAATATTCCGTATCATTCTTATCAATATTATCAAAACAATTGCGACCGAAACGGCAGATATCACCAACACGATTAAAATGATCTGATTGAGCTGCTGATAGAATTCGTCAATAGGCTGTCCGGCGAACAAGATACCTATCGCGTTGCCATCCGATGAAAGAATCGGCGAATAATACGTTATATATTTTTTACCCAGTATATTTGCGTCTCCCGCATATACGCTTTTTTGTTTCAGCACGATATCGGCCACCGCAGGGTCGAGAGTCGTACCAACGACCCGCTGACCGTTATTCACAATTGTTGTCGCAATCCTTATGTCGTCCTGAAATATCGTCATCTCGGTTTTATATATCTCTTTTAAGGAATCAAGCAACTCGCTGTTGTCAAGCCTTACCCCTGTGGATACAACGCCAATTATATTGCCCTGGGTGTCGGTAATCGGGCAGCCGGCATTTATCGACATTGATGAATCTATCCCTTTCTCTATCGAAACGGCTGGTTCGCCTGACATGGCTTTGCTAATATCCTCCTGTCCAGCCAGGCTATCCCCGAATTTCTCAGTGTCGCTCGTCCTGAGTATGACTGTACCCGCCTTATCCAGTACCGTTATAGAATCAACACTGACAGCAGATGCGATTTTCTCCAGCGCATTTTTAAGCGCATCACGGCTGCCGTTCAACGTTCCTTTGATAATGTCCGGATTCGCTGCAAACAGCTTCGACAGTTCTATAGCGTTGGCTTTTTTGTTATCTATTAGCTCAGCCATGCCAGCAACGCCCTTTTGGGATTGTTCCTGCGCCTGCTTAATATTCATCTTAGTAAATTCCATAATGGAGAAGCCTACAGCAACCACGACGACCAGCACAATCATCAATATGATTATCATATTGAGCTTCTTCCCAATTTTTAAATTTCTAAACCATTTCATGTTCCATCTCCCTTTCGTTATATCCTGATAGCGCAATGTTAGCAGACAAACACGATCTTTGTCTTCTTTATATATCGGTATATCTTAAAAAATCCTTAATAGTATTAATAATTATTACGAATTATTTTTTTGAATATTTTCTTGCTTGAAGTATTTGTCCTGTGCTGTCATTTTCCATACAGTCTGAACACCTTTGATATAAAAAAACCGATAGTTTAAGAGTATTCAATCCACATCCTCTATTCTATCTCACCTCTTTTCTATACTGTTATTAATGTGCTCCCAGTCTGATAGAGGATGATAATACTGTTTCTACCTATATCGAATAGTATATCGTTTTTATCATTCAAGAGCTTAATGCCTCTAATTTTGCAACTTATACCAGCTGCATTTCGCCTGACTATTCAGACTCATTTTCCATATGGAACTTTTAAAACAAATGAAACAAAAAAGACGATCGCTCGTCCTTATATGTATCGTTATTTCTTACAAATAAAATTAAAATATGATACAAAATATCCCGAATCTTACTGTCTCTGCGTCGATCCATTTATTTGTCTGCGGATAGCCGTTTAGGACTTCTCTAAATCTCTATCGCCAAGCTCAATCGACGTCTTATCTTTATAAATTAGCGCTTCTTTTGGACTTCCGAAAAGAGATAGCCGATCAGACGCGCTTCTAAACTTAATTTTAAGCATCACGATCAGGCATGCCGAACTGATCTTAATAAGCACGTGTGGGCATAATCCTTTCAGCATCCGCAGCGTAGAATGTCTCTTCTGTGACGTACAAAATCTTTTCAACTTTTTTACCGGCTTCGAGCGCCTGAATGATGCCCTCTACACGGGGACCATGCAACGGATTGCACTCAACGTCAACGTCGATCTTACCCGCGATCATCATCTCGAACGCGGCTTTCACGGCATCGAAGGAAAGCATCACGATATCGCCTTTTGATCCGCAGGTCTTGCCGGCCGCTTCAATAGCCGCGATCGCTCCAAACGCCATGTTGTCGTTTTCAGCGATAACGACGTCGATATCTTCATAAGACATAAGGAACGATTTCATCACTTCCTGACCTCTCTCCTGTGTGAAGTCGCCAGACTGTCTGTCAAGCATCTTCCAGTTCGGATAGTCAGCCATCTTCTCTTCAAAACCATTTGTACGGCCAATCTGAGCGGTAGAGTCCATTGTGCCCTGAAGTGTCACGATGTTAATTTCTTCATCCCTGCTGATTCCTCTAATGTCATAAAGAACCGTCGCAAGCGCTGTCACCGCATCATAACCTTCTTGTTTGAAGTCGGAACCAACCCAAGCTTTAAACAGGTTTTCATCTTCTGTATCGATCATACGGTCAACGATAATCACGGGGATTGCCGCTTCCTTCGCCTCGCCTAAAACCGTGTCCCAACCGGCTTCGGTATTAGGTGCAAGGACTATGTAGTCAACACCTTTCTGAATAAAGTCACGTATGGCTGTGATCTGCTTGCGGGTCTGCTGCTGGCAGTCCACCATTTCAAATTTATAGCCTTTGTCTTGCGTGAAGGTATCTTGCATCGACTTGGTGTTCGCCATACGCCAGTCAGACTCAGCACCGATTTGCACAAATCCAATATAAAGCTGCTCATCTGCGGATGCCTCGCTCATCTCGCTCTCTGCCACGGCCGTTCCCGAACATGCCGCAAGTACGGCAAACATCGCAAGCACCAATACCAACATAGTTGCCTTCTTAAAAAAATTCATATCGTCCTCCACCGGCTGTTTGTATATTTTGTTAATTGACCATTGGGCTTTTTATTGAGCTTGTTTTAATTATTAACGAGTTAATGAACATTGTGCTTAGATATATGATAAACTTAACCATCACAAATGTCAACGAAGCCATATGCTATCTGCTTATTGGGATACTTGTTTTACAGCAACACGAATGTGACGAAAAAATTCAAAATGAATGCTTGCTCAAATCGGCAGGATATTAACATAAAGGGGAACGCAGAATCAATCTATAATCTTTTGATATGCCACCACATCCAAAAGCTTGCCGAATTTTTGACCAACCTCTTTATAATGGGCGCATTTCTCAAAGCCCTGCTTCTCAAACAAGCGAATACTGGCGGTGTTTTCACCGCATATCGTGGCGATCAGCACATGTTTACCTTTTGAGCGCGCATAATCCTCAATGAACTCAACCGCTTGGCTGCCGATTCCGCAGCCCGTTTTGTCATGCCGTAAATAAATCGTGACCTCTGCCGTGCCGTTATACGCTTCCCTTTTCTTATACGGCCCCAATATCACATAGCCGCACAACTCACCCTCACTCAATATCACGAACGTTTTGTATATTGAGCTCCCGAAAAGCACCATCTCCTGCATATCCTTTTCGTTTAGCGTTCGCGCATGAAACGTCGATGTGGTATTAAGGACGTAATGCATATAGATATCCAGAACCTTATGCAAATGCGGGAGTTTAAGCGCTTCAAACTGAATACCAATCATAACAAGACTCCATAACATTATAATATTCTCTATACTATCATCCGGCATAATTTTCAGCAATGCTTACAAAATTCGTTTCCTTCATGCATGGTTTTATGTATATAATATGGATGTGAAATTGAAAGGCAGGATGAAAGATGTATTTTCAAAAGGATTATCTGATGCGTCAGATTGAAGATATGGTGCGGTTTATCGCCAAGGTTTTGTTTGGCAAAGACCTGTTCAAATATGAAATCATCGATGAAGCGAACCTCACGCAGACGGATATGCTTTACGCCAATCTGACGGCGCTTGTGTCGCAAAGAAAGCTCTGTGAAGCCGAGGATCTGCTCTATGAGTCTATTGAAAGCGGCAACGCCGATCACGCGCGCATCGCGCTGGATTTCTATGATACCATCAACGCCTTATCTGACGACGAGCTGGAGAGCAGCAACTTTTCTCGTGAGGAGATCAAGGACGGGCTCAAGCAAATCACTGCTATTTTGGGCGTGGAAATTGGTGGCTTATTTTAGCCGAGTATAAAATAATACGGGCAAAAGCGAAAGCCTCTGCCCGTTCTCATTATCAGTGATTAGTTTGCCTTCATGAGCTTGGCTCTGTCACCCTTATCCAGCACAGCCTTGCGAAGTCTGATGTTCTTGGGCGTCACCTCGACGAGCTCATCGTCCGCGATGAACTCAAGCGACTGCTCAAGGCTAAGTACCGTGGCGGGTGTTAAGCGCAGCGCTTCATCTGAGCCGGACGCGCGTGTGTTGGTCAGCTGCTTTTTCTTGCAGATGTTTATCACGATATCTTCCTGACGCGCGTTTTCGCCCACGACCATGCCAGAATAAACGGGCACGCCCGCACCGATGAAAAGTCTGCCACGCTCCTGCGCATTGAAAAGGCCGTACGCAGTGGAATCGCCCTGCTCGTGCGCAATAATGGAGCCTCGCTGACGCTCGGCGATGTCGCCCGACCATTCCTTATAACCGCAGAAAATATGATTCAGTATGCCGTTACCCTTGGTGTCCGTCATAAATTCGTTGCGGTAACCGATCAGCCCGCGCGACGGAATGTTAAACGACATGCGCGTTGTGCCTGCGTTTGTGCTCATATCCACGAGCGACGCTTTCCTTGGCCCTAGCTTTTCAATGACAACACCTGCGTAATCTCCCGGCACATCAATCATGAGCAGCTCATACGGCTCCATAGTAACGCCGTCTTCTTTTTTAAGTATCACGCGCGGGCGCGACACCGAAAACTCAAACCCCTCGCGCCGCATGGTTTCAATCAGTATAGAAAGATGAAGCTCCCCGCGACCCGATACCTTGAACGAATCGGTCGAATCCGTTTCCTCCACCTTAAGGCTTAAGTTCGTCTCCATCTCACGCCAAAGCCGCTCGCGCAAATTCCGCGAGGTCACGTATTTTCCCTCACGACCCGCAAACGGACTGTTGTTGACGATAAAGTTCATCGATACCGTGGGCTCGTCTATCTTGACAAACGGCAGCGGTTCAATGCATTCGGCATCACATATCGTTTCGCCGATATTAACATCGGGCAGCCCCGCGATAGCCACGATATCCCCAAAGCGCGCGCTTTCCGTCTCCTTACGCTTGAGCCCTGAAAATTCAAAAAGCCTCGTGATCTTGACGTTTTGCACCGATCCGTCCTGACGGCAAAGCGCCGCCGCCAAATTTCTTTGGGCAGAGCCGCGCTCGATGCGCCCGATCGCAATGCGTCCCAGATATTCATCGTAATCGATGCTGGACACCAGCATCTGAAACGGCCCTTCGGGCTCACCCTCAGGCATGGGCACATGCTCGATGATCGCGTCAAAAAGCGGCGTGATATCCGTCATCTCGTCATCCAGCTTTATGGATGCCGTTCCGGCCTTGGCGGACGCATACACCACGGGAAAATCCAGCTGATCCTCCGCCGCGTCCAGCTCGATAAAAAGGTCAATAATACCGTCCAGCACCGTTTCAGGGCGCGCACCCGGCCTGTCCACCTTGTTGATCACCGCAATGACGTGCTTACCCAGCATCAGCGCTTTTTTCAATACGAAGCGCGTTTGCGGCATGCAGCCTTCAAACGCATCCACCAGCAGCAGCACGCCGTCGACCATGGTCAGCACGCGCTCCACCTCACCGCCAAAGTCCGCGTGCCCCGGCGTATCCACGATATTGATTTTCGTCCCCTTATATTCGACGGCTGTATTCTTAGAGAGGATTGTAATTCCCCTCTCCTTTTCCAAATCCTCCGAATCCATCACGCGCTCACGCACCACTTCGTTTACGCGGAATATTCCCGACTGCCGCAGCATCTGATCGACAAGCGTTGTTTTGCCATGGTCAACGTGTGCCACGATCGCAATGTTTCTTATATTCTCCTGTTTATGCATAGTTACCCCAGTTTCTCTATTCTTGAACGCAAATGATTATAAACTTTTAACGGCAATAATACAAGAATTTTCGTGCAAAGTTCGGATTCGGGCCGAAGTCCTATAAATGTGGCAGGTAGCCGCACATGGCGATACAAAGCAAGCGCACGCCTTTTTCAATCTCATCATTGTTCAAATGCCCGTAGCCCAGCAGCAGCTTGTCTTCATGATGCCCTTTCTCGATACAGTAACGCGCCACCGATGTGACACGGATGCCCTGCTCTTTGCATATCGCCTCGACGCTCTGATCAAAGCGCAGCCCATCAAACTGCACGGCAATGTGTAGCCCTGTTGCATCTCCCCACGGCCGCCATGAATTCCCGAACGCATCGCCAAGGCTTTTGAGCAATATGCGGCGGCGCGTGCCGTAAAGCCTGCGCATTTTCTGGATATGTCGGTCCAGCCTGCGTGTCTGTAAAAAGTCGGTCAGCGCGGCCTGCTCAAAAACGGGGTTTTGCACGTCCGTGTAGGTGCGAAGCTTGATCCAGCGTTTTTGCAGCTGTCGCGGCAGTATCACATAGCCGATACGAAGCGCGGGATAAAGCACTTTGCTGAACGTGCCCACATAGATCACCCGCTGCGGGTCCATCGCGTAAAGCGGCGCGATGGGCTCACCCTCATAACGGAACTCGCTGTCGTAATCGTCCTCAATAACGTAGCTTTCATGTTCATGGGCGAAGCGTATCAGCGCCGCCCGCCGTGTGGCGCTCAGTATGCCGCCCAAGGGGAACTGATGCGACGGCGTGACATATACCGGACAACCACGCACTGCTTCAAGCTTATCTGTACGCATACCCGCTTCATCCACGGGGACGGATATCGGCTTAAACCCTCTAAGCACAAAGGCCTGGAGCATGCCCGTGTGGCACGGGTCTTCAATGAGTATGTCGCTGCTCTGCTCTCTTAATAGCTCGGCAATCACGTGCAGCGCGTGAGTCGCGCCCGCGGTGATGAATATATCCTGCGGATCGGCTTTTATGCCGCGGCTTCGATTAAGGTATGCCGCGATCTCTTCACGCAGCGGCAGCGACCCTTGTGCCCCCGAATAACCAAAAGACGCAAGCGACAGCTCTGTTGTGGCTTTTTTAAGGCTCTGCTCAAACGAAAAACGCGGAAACGCCCGCAAATCGGGCTGCCCCGTTTTAAAGTCCGCCGCATACTTCTTTTCGCTTCGTGCTTTTCTTCGAGGCTTTTGCTCAGGGCTTCCATCCACAATCAGCCCGGGCGCCACACGTGTGGGCGCGCCCTGATGTGCAATAATGAAGCCTTCGGCGAGCAGCATATCATATGCCTCGCAGGCGGTGCTTCGCGATACGGACAGCGCCGACGCAAGCTCACGCGTGGAGGGCATCGCGTCCCCCTCCTCGAGACTTCCGTTCATCATGCGCTGTTTAAACGCCTCGTATATCTGCCGCTTAATTGGCACATCGCTTTCCCTGTTCAGCTCAATTCCCCACATGACAGCCTCCAACTGGCCTGCTCAAATTCGCGCCTTACTGGCACTTTCAGCAAACCAGTTTGTTTAGTAGAATCATATCACAGATTAACGGCTTTGAAAACGACGGGAGGTAAAACTTTGAAATTATCCGGGCCACTCTATCTCACCGGAGCGTTTGCGCTAGCGGGCTCATCGGTCGTATCCGCAAGGCTTTTGTCCGGCCATGTCGGCACGTTCACAATCACGGCAGTGAGCCTTGCATTCGCGCTGATTGCGCTGCTGCCGCTTTGCGCAGGCAAGCTGAAACAATCAATCAAACAAATGCGCCGTTCAGATGTTGTGATGCTATTGCTGCAGGCGCTGTTCGGCATATTCCTTTTTCGGCTATTTTTGCTTCAGGGCATATTGCGCACAAGCACAAGCGAAGCGGGGCTGCTGACAGGCGCCACGCCCGCCATTACAGCTGTGCTCGCATGGGGCTTTCTCAAGGAGCGCGTCTCACCGCTGAGTCTCACCGGTGTCGTCTGCACCGTCGGGGGCGTGCTGCTCATACAGGGGCTTGCCACCAGTCATCTGTCTGCGGAGCATTTATTAGGAAACCTGCTCGTCATCGGTGCCGCGGCAAGTGAATCAGCGTTTAATATCATGTCGCGCATTAGTGCCGTAAAAGCCGAAAAACATGCCCCGCTTGATCCGATCGTGCAAACCACACTGGTATCGGCGTTTGCGCTTGTTTTCTGCATTGTGCCGATGATGTTTGAACAGCCGATTGAAAAGCTGGGCGTTCTCGGTATCACGGAATGGTTGGCGCTCGTCTGGTACGGCGTGTTCGTGACGGCGCTTGCCTTCATCTGCTGGTACGCGGGCATCAAACGCTGCAATGCCAGCACCGCCGCCGCTTTTACCGGTATGATGCCGTTCACATCCCTGCTGCTTTCCGTCTTGCTGCTTGGCGAACACGCGGGCTTCGAGCAATGGGTGGGCGGCGCGCTCGTGATATGCGGTATGGCGCTGATCGGTATCAAAAAGCAAACGAAAACCTCAGCCGAACCGCTACTTTCTCACGCCGAGAATATGAATGAAACGAATGTCTAAAAACTGATACGAAGAAAGAGAGCGGTCAAGGCTGTCGAACGTGTGTGTGGCAACACGGATACCATCCAACCCTGCGCCTTTATCCACAGACATGATCAGCTGTGTATGGGAAAAGCGCGACGACGTGCCCGCAAACTGTGAAATATCCCCCGGCTGTACCTCATCCATGGAGACCTCTTTGCCGACAGGCCCCACGCCGGATTTTCGCACGAGAAAGTTATAAAGATAGGGCACGCCCGTCCAAGACGGCGAGTGATTGTTGGCGCTGATGTAATACCAGCCAAACGTCGGCTTATGGTTCATGACGCCGCCGCCCGCATAAAGGCACTGCGAAACAAAGTTGGTGCAGTCTCCGCCAAGTTTATCATAATCGTAATACTTTGGGTTGCGAGACAGCGCCCACTTTCGCGCATACGCGACCGCCGCATCCCGGTCATAAGCCGCCAATGACATAGAAAAAGCTCCTTCCACATCGTCTCTTTTATAATATGTGGAAGAAGCTTTATTTGCGAATCCGGCAAACGGTCAGCTTTGCTTAAATCAATTGATGGACGTATAACGGCCTATAGACCAGCTTGCCCGCTTCGCGTGTGCTTTCAAACAATATCACTTCGTTCACTTGAAACGCAGCAGGCTTAACCGGAAGCAATTCAAAATCGCCGAACGGACGAAATTTGCGGACCAGCGTAATATGCGGACGAAAGCGCCTCGTTTCCTTGCCAAAGCCGCGTTTCTCAAGCGCCGTTTCCAGGCTGTCATACAGGGCGGACAGCTTATCTCGCTCCCCGCCCACCTTTACCGATATGATATCTCTGCCGAAAACCTGCAAACCTTCACTGGTCAGCTTCAAGGTTCCTTTTTGCGTTTCGGTTATCGCTTCACAAATGCCGTCGATCCTGTCTTCAGACACCTCACCTAAGAATTTGAGCGTCATATGCAGGTTTGCCCTGCTTGTGAAATTGCCGCTGCCAAGTTCTTTTAGCTCTTGCTGCAGTGCTGACAGGTGGTCTTCGCAGCCCGTCTTCACGCCGATAAACAAACGCATTGGTTGCTCCCTTTCCTTACGCCATCAGCTTGCAGATGTTGTTGCTGAACGAGAGCGGGTCTTCCACGCTTAAGCCCTCCATCAGCAGCGCCTGATTATACAACAGGTCTGTAAAGAGCTTGAATTTTTCTTCATCGTGCTCAAACGCGTCTTTGAGTGCACTGTACACATCGTGACCGGGGTTGAGCTCCAGCACTTTTTCCGCCGTGATGTTCTGATTACCCGGCATCGACTTTAGTATCTTTTCCATTTCGATGGACACATGACCTTCGCTTATAAGGCACACAGGATGCGATTTGAGCCGCTTGGATAAACGGATATCCTTGATCTTGTCGCCGAGCAGTTCCTTCATCTTATCAAAGAGCGCCTTATCGTCTTGTGCCTGGGTCTGAGTCTCCTTCTTTTCCTCTTCCGTCTCAATGTCCACATCGCTAGCCGATACAGACTTGAATTCCTTCTCCTTGTAATTCATGAGCACCTGAACCGCAAATTCGTCCACGTCCTCGGTGAGATACAGAATCTCAAAGCCTTTGTCGAGTACCATCTCGGTCTGCGGCATTTTGTCGATGCGTTCCACGGATTCACCGGCCGCATAGTAGATGAACTTCTGGTCTTCCTTCATGCGATCCACGTATTCGGCGAGCGTGACCAGCTTTTTCTCAGACGATGAGTAGAACATCAACAGGTCCTGCAGGTCTTCCTTGTCCGCGCCGAAGCTGTTGTACGTACCGAACTTTAATTGTCTGCCGAAAGACTGATAAAACGCCTCATACTTCTCGCGGTCGTTCTTAAGCAGACCTTCCAGCTCAGATTTGATTTTGTTTTTGATATTCTTGGCGATCAGCTTAAGCTGGCGGTTGTGCTGCAGAAGCTCTCTTGAGATGTTGAGCGACAGATCGTCTGATTCCACCATACCGCGCACAAAGCTGAAATAATCCGGCAGCAGATCCGGGCATTTGTTCATGATAAGCACGCCGCTTGCGTATAGCTCCAGCCCCTTTTCGAAATCCTTGGTGTAAAAATCATACGGCGTCTTTTCAGGTATGAAAAGAATCGCGTTGTATCGCACCGTGCCCTCGGTTTTGATATGCAAATGCGATACAGGCTTGTCAAACCCAAAATGCTTCTCCGAATAGAACTGCTCGTAGTCTTCATCTGTAAGCTCAGCTTTGTTTTTGCGCCAAATGGGCACCATGCTGTTAAGCACCTGCTCTTCCACGACGGTTTCATACTCGTCCTTTGTGCCCTCCTTAAGGCGGCTCTGCTGCATATCCATTTTGATGGGATAGCGGATAAAATCGGAGTATTTCTTCACAAGCGAACGAAGACGGTATTCCTCCAAAAACTCGTCGTAGCTTTCATCGTCGGCGTTGTCTTTGATGTGCAGGATGATTTCCGTTCCCACGCTCTCTTTGGCGCAGGGCTCTATGGTATAGCCGCTGACCCCTTCGGACTCCCATTTATAGCCTTCGTCGCTGCCCAATGCCCGGCTGACCACGGTCACCTTGTCTGCCACCATAAACGCGGAATAAAAGCCCACGCCGAACTGGCCGATGATATCATAACCGTCCTTGATCTCGTTTTCTTTCTTGAAGTTTAATGAGCCGCTCTTGGCGATGGTGCCAAGATTGCTTTCCAGCTCCTCCTTGGTCATGCCGATACCCGCATCGATAATGCGCAGCGTTCTGCTCGTTTTATTGGGTATCAGCTTTATGTAATAATCCGCGCTGTTAAAACTTATGGATTCGTCCGTCAATGCCTTGTAATAGATTTTGTCGATGGCATCGCTGGCGTTGGAAATCAGTTCCCTTAAAAATATCTCTTTGTGCGTATAGATTGAGTGAATCATGAGATTCAGCAGCTGTTTTGATTCGGCTTTAAACTGCTTTTTTGACATTCTCACCGTCTCCTTTATCAATGTTTTTTATTAGCACTCTTGTGCCCCGAGTGCTAACGGTATTTTAGCACCATTTGCCTTTCAGTTCAACACCTGCGGCCAAAGAAAAAAATTATTTACATATTATTCAAAGCTCTTTACTTTACACTTCATATGTTGTTGCCGCCGTATCGCCGCCCTCGCCCGTCCAGTTGGTGTGAAAAAACGTGCCTCTCGGCGCATCGATGCGCTCATACATATGCGCGCCGAAGTAATCTCGCTGGGCCTGAAGCAGGTTGGCAGGCAAAGCTTCGCATGTGCAGCCATCGAAGCCATTCAGTGCCGCGCAAAGCGCAGGCGCAGGTACGCCGTGCCGGATCGCCTCTGCCGCCACGTTACGCCAGGCGGGCAAAAGCTGCTCAATCGTCGTTTTAAAATATGGATCCAAAAGCAAGTTTGCAAGACTTGGATTGAGATCAAAAGCTTCCTTTATTTTATTAAGGAAGGCGCTTCGGATAATGCACCCGCCGCGCCACATCAGCGCAATGCCGCCATAATTCAAATGCCAGTTATAGGTCGTAGACGCCGCGCGCATCAGCGCAAACCCTTGCGCGTATGAGATGATTTTGGACGCGTAAAGCGCTTTTCTCAAGTCTTCCACCATCCCCTGCTTATCACCTTTGTAGCTGGGTCTTTTCAAATCATATGCGCGCGCGGCTGCGACGCGCTCGTCCTTCATCGCAGAAAGGCAGCGTGCAAAAACCGCCTCACCAATCAGATTCAACGGCACGCCTTCATTGAGCGCCTCCATTGCCGTCCACTTGCCGGTACCCTTCTGCCCCGCGCTGTCAAGTATCTTATCGACCAGCGGCAGTCCGTCCCCGTCCTTAAACGCCAAAATATCGGCTGTGATTTCAATCAGATAGCTGTTCAGATCCGTCTCGTTCCATGCCCTGAACACCTCATGCATCTCCTCCGCACCCATGCCAAGCATATCGCGCATAAGCTGATACACCTCGCAGATCAGCTGCATATCGCCATACTCGATACCATTGTGCACCATCTTAACAAAATGACCCGCGCCCGTTTCTCCCACCCAATCACAGCAGGGAGTGCCGTCTTCCACCTTGGCGCATATCGACTGAAATATGGGCTTCACATGCGGCCATGCCGCGGGAGACCCGCCCGGCATCATGGACGGCCCTTTAAACGCGCCCTCCTCGCCGCCGCTTACGCCGGTGCCGACATACAGCAGCCCCTTGCTTTGCACATATTCTGTCCGCCGTATGGTATCGATTAAACGCGAATTGCCGCCGTCAATGATGATATCGCCCTCATCAAGCAGCGGAACAAGTCTGTCAATATAATCGTCCACCGCCTGCCCTGCCTTGACCATAAGCATGACCTTGCGCGGTGCTGCCAGTGTTGCGACCAACTCACCGAGCGAATATGTACCCTTGATGCGTTTACCTCTTGCGCGGCTTTCAATGAATACGGTCACCTTCTGCGTTGTTCTGTTGTATACGCTGACCGAAAACCCTTTGCTTTCCATATTCAGCACGAGGTTTTCTCCCATCACCGCAAGGCCGATCACACCGATATCGTTTTTCATTTCGTCCTCCCTAAAGGCTGTTAATTTACTGCTATTATACTTTTCAAGTGCTGATTGACTAAAAACAATCACTTTTGTTTCCTTAATAAGAGCTTAAGCCCCTTTATCAGATGGCCGTTAAGCATCTCGGCAAGCCCATCGATATGATCCCTCGTAAAGCTTCCGGACATGCCGATGGCACGCAGCGGCATATCCATAATCGTGGCTTCCATCAACTTCTTCACATCATCACCCTCACTGATCACCAACGTCTTTACTCCGATCCTTTTCGCAAAGAAAACAAAGATCTTACCGAACAATGTTGTTCGCAGCTCGAACACAGGCGAATTGAGATGAAACGGCCTCACCGCCCGTTTCTTGGGAAGTGGTTTGCCCACCAATGCCAAAAACTCATTTTCCGGCAAATCCAGTATCCCGTCTGTATGCGGCAACGAATAGTATGACGGCGCGATGACGCGATAGTCAGGCATTTCGCATTCGGTTGCTGAGGTGATATGTACCGCCGCACTCAGCCGTATGTCCGTACCGGACGCACCGACAAGTATCTCATAGTCACCGCTTTCCACATGCCAGTTATGGATGCGAACGTTGTAATAGCTCAGCGCATTGGCTTCCATCTCAAACGACACTTCTTTCTCTTCTCCCGCCGCCAGCGCAATTTTTCTGAATGCTTTTAATTCCTTGGCCGCCTTGAACACGGATGGATTCTTATGCGAGACATATAGCTGAACCGTTTCTTTGCCTGCGATCTCTCCGCAGTTTTTGACCTTAAATGTGGCAATCAATGCCTCAGTGTCGGACATGCGATGACGGCTTAGCTTCAGATCAGAATACACAAACGTCGTGTAACTAAGGCCATGGCCAAACGGGAAAAGCACCTCTTTTTGAGCAGTATCATAGTAACGGTAGCCTGTGAATATGCTCTCCCTATACTGCGCGACAAACTTGTCGTTCGCGAAATGCTTATAGCAGGGTGTGTCTGAGAGCTTCAGCGGAAATGTTTCCGCAAGCTTGCCCGAAGGATTTGCAATCCCGAGCAGCAGATTCACCGCCGCTTTGCCTCCCTGACAGCCGCCGAGGTATGTGAGCAGTATCGCCTTCACCTTGTCCTTCCATGGCATCTCAACCGCGCTACCGCATTGGAGAACCACCACCACATTATTATTGACAGCTGCCACAGCTTCAATCAGCCTGTTGTGAGCGGGCGGCAAATCCAGTGTGTCGCGGTCGTAGCCTTCGGATTCGTAGCTGTCCGGCAGACCGGCAAACACAAATACGATTTCTTTGTCCTTTGCCGTGTTCACCGCCTCACAGATCAGCGCATCGTCCGGCTCCGTCGCATAGCGCTTGCAGCCGTTTGCGTAATCAAAATCGAGACCGAGCGCCGCAAACGCGTCGTACGCGTTATCCAGCTCATACGGGTTTATCTTGCTGCTGCCAGCGCCCTGATACCGGGGATACTTTGCCATGCTGCCGATCACAGCAAATTTGCCGTTCGGCTTATATGGGAGCAATCCGTCGTTTTTGAGCAGTACAGCCGATTCCTCCGCAATATGCTGAGCCAGCTTTAAGTGCGCTGCCATGTCGCAGGTTACCTTTTGCTTCTTGGCTTTAGCGCTCTTTAATATCAGCTCAACGACGCGTACTGCATGCTCATCCAGCGTCTGCTGCGAGAGCTGTCCGTTTTCGACCGCGGCCAGCACGAGCTTGTCTGTGCCGTTGCAGCTGCCCGGCATCTCCAGCTCCTGCCCGTTTCTATACGATTCAACCGGGTCATACATCGCGCCCCAGTCGGTGACAAACATGCCTTCAAAGCCCCACTCGCCTCTTGCCACATCCTCCATCAGCCACTTGTTTTCGGAGCAGTAGGTGCCGTTAATTCTATTGTAAGCGGTCATTATTGTCCAGGGCTGGCTTTGCTTCACGACCGTTTCATAAGCTTTCAGATAGATTTCGCGCAGCGCCCGCTCATCCACAATGCTGTCCGACAAAAAGCGCGCGCATTCTTGGCTGTTGCAGGCGAAATGCTTCAGGCTTGTGCCGATGTTCTTGCTTTGCACACCCTTCACGAACGACGCCGCCATTGCGCCCGTGAGAACAGGGTCTTCCGAGAAGTATTCAAAGTTCCTGCCGCAAAGCGGACTGCGCTTATGGTTTGCGCCGGGCCCCAGCAGCACCGAAATGCCCTGATCGTGGCATTCTTCAGCCAAGGCTTCGCCCATCTTGTATATCAGCTCTTCATCAAACGAGCATGCGGTTGTGCATGCGGGAGGAAAGCACGTCGCCGGAACGCTTCCGTTTTGTCCCAGCTGATCTTCCTTTTCCGGCTGTTTGCGAAGGCCGTGCGGCCCGTCCGCCACCATAATGCGAGGCAAGCCGTATTTTTCGAACGCGACAAGATGCCAAAAATCTTCGCCGGACAATAGCAGCGCTTTTTCGTCATTGGTCATCCTTTTCACGATATCCTGCGCCTTGCTCATCCCATTTTCCCTCCCAAATTTAATATTATGACTGCTTCTTTACCGGCACTGCTTGTTTTTTGATGCCGAGAATAAACCGCGTGGGCGCAAAGCGTCGAAACGCCTCATAGAGCGCAAGGCACGCTGCCAGTGTTCCGAGCATAATTGCAAAAAATTTTGCAGCAGGTGAAAGGCCGGTCGAGACAATATAGTATGCTAAAATCATCATCACGGATTGATGCAGCACGTAGACAGGATATGACGCGCAGTTAAAATAGGCCAGGACAGGTGTCGGCTTATTGAGGTATGTATCCGCAAGCCCCATCAAAGCAAGTATCGTGAGCCAGACACAAAGGTTGCGCAGCATCGCGATACCGCCTCCCAGCAGATTGATCCCGCCCGGCCAGCCGAGCGAGCTGGCGAGCACAAGATACACAGGCGAAAGCACGATTGCCGCAGCCAGCGTCCAAAAGCGCATGCGGCGCACCTTATCCATCACATCATCTGAACGTGCGATTAAGAATCCAAACATGAACAGCAATGCGTAAAAGAAAGGGTTTTTACCGCCTATGGCTGGCAGCGCCTCCGCAGCCGTCATCGGTATAAACGCGAGCAGCAGCACCCACGCCTTTACCGTGTGTCCTTCACCGGGCGCGCGCAGACGACGCATCAGCGGCAGCAAACACATGCTGATCACAAACAGATACAGTATGAACCACAGATGCGCAGGGGTAAAGCCGCCGGTGTAGCCCGAAAGATCATGGAAATCGACAAAATACCGAGCAAGGAACTGTATGTAGCTTCCCGCAAAACCCTCGTGCCGCAGGCTGGCGAAATAACCCTGCACCGGCACGATCAGAACAATACCAAAAAGCAGCGGCACAAGCAGGCGCAGCACGCGCTCCTTTATATATTCTTTGACTGTGCGTTTTTGCAGCGCGTGAAACGTCGAGAACCCCGCAATCACAAAAAGCAGTGCCATAAACCAGAATCCGATACCAGCGACAAGCCATGTGGAAAACGCATTTGGGACATCCTTCACATAGTTTGGCTCCCACCAATCAAACACCCTTGCGGTGTGGAACGGGAACAACAGAAACACAACAAAAATTCTGAGCCAGTCCAGCCCGCATCTTCTCATATAGAAAACCTCACATTTTATCATTCATCTGTTTTTATTCTTTTTCCGCCGAAGGCATGAATCGACCTTGTGCCGGCAACGCATCTGCCCCACTGCAGCGTTCCTGCCGGAATGAACAGCTCATCTCCCGGGTTAAGGACAATCTCTTCATCTTCAAAGCAAGCCGTGTACTGACCCGATACGATCACCGTGTATTCGTCAAAATCATGCCTGTGTTTTTTTGACTCTCTGTCGGAAAAGCAGGTCCAGAAAGCCATCTGACCGCCTCCCTGTCCCTCATAATAATATCCTTCAATATCCTGTGTGTTTTGCGCGCTGCCGGGCACGCGGTTCTTATCATTTTTCATAAAATCGGGGAAATCTTTCATGGTCGGCCGCCTCCCATTTTTATATGATTTGTTATACTCAAATGATATCATTTGTTTGGAAAATCATGCAAGGTATAATTCTTTATATTGGTATATGTATGCCCATATTTCACCTGATAACGCCTAAGTAAAAATGCTGTTATAAATCGATACTAAAAAAAGGAACCTAACAATTTAAGTCCCTTTTCATAGCCAGATGTAAGTCTCTGCAATATTCGCAATTGAGGCGCAATTCCCTTTATTCCTTGTCTAATAAACCGATCGCCCTTGCGCACCTATATACCGTTATCTTTTATACAACCTGCTTCTTTTTCAATATAATGAACACGGTGAATGAGCCCACAGCGAGAATTGCAATGCCGATCAGTATCCAAAGCCAGACGGCTACGCCGTTAACACCATACCCTGTATCCGGTATCAACAGCTTACCGTCCTTGTCCATGACAGGCACGCTATACGTGCCCAAAGCTGTTTCTTCAATGCCGAGAACAGTGATGAGCAGCTGACCGTCCTCATTCAGCTCATCCTCGCTAATTTCAATTCGGATTTTCCCGTTACTGGCGTCTGCAACATTGACAACTTCACCATTCGGCAGTTGTATGGCCTCTGTTCCTTCAGGCAACGCTTCAACGTCTATTTCTACCACAATCACGCCTGTCTCTTCGTCCTGTTGAATCACTGCGGGCGCAATCGTCATGCCATCTCCCACGGTCGGTGTCGGAGCGCTTGACACAGCCGGCGTAGATGCAGCTGTTGCAGTCGCTGTCGGCGTTGCCGTAGGTGCCGGTGTCGCCGATGGCGTTGGCTTGGCTGTTGATGTCGATGCAGGCGTTGGTGTCGGCGTTGGCGTTGGTGTCGGCGTTGGGGTTGGTGTCGGGGTTGGCGGGGGGGTCGGGGTTGGTGGGGGGGTCGG
>JAEWBO010000023.1 GCA_023391105.1 Bacillota bacterium | reverse complement strand
GCAATTGCGACGATATCAGAGGTGGGATAACAACTTTCCGCTGCTGATTCTGGGGCGAAAATCGCCCCTCCAGTACTGGAGGGATTACTTTGTCAAAAGTGTAACAGATCATTTGACAACGTAGAGAATCACAGTAAAATGCGCCTTGACTTTTGGCTTCTATATGTTATAATCACATTTGCGACAAAAAATATGCGAGGGTGGCGGAACCGGCAGACGCGCACGTTTGAGGGGCGTGTGGTATATACCGTAGGGGTTCAAGTCCCCTTCCTCGCACCAGAAAAGCGCCTTAAATTGGCGCTTTTTTTATTGTGTGTATTTCGCGTGATACTTGCTCGTTTTTTGGCTCAATTATGTTTTCGAAATAAGCATTAATCCTTTTATCAACTCTATGCACTCGTCTGAAATATGTTTTGACAAGCCCTAATATAACACAAAATGGGTATTATTTAAAGAGCCGCCCCATAAGCTTTGTGCCCTGCTCCGAAAATTATAGATCTTCAACGTGTTCAATCCTGCTTTAACTCATCTAAGCTTCCTGTTGCGATATCGTATTTAATAAGCGTCGGTGAAGCCGTATAGGGTGCGCAAAGCAGAATGTTGCTGTCAAAATAATTTACAGCCAGCAGGCCGGAGTTAAGCAGCTTTTTGGCTCCTGTTCCGTCAGTTTGCATACTCATAAAGGCTGATGAGCCGTCTTCCTGTTCGATAACGCTAAGATAGTTATAATAGATAGTATCTCCGACAACGAGGAGCGAGGTTGCGCCTGTATTCGAGAGAAGAGTTTTTGAGGATCCGTCTTTGCGCATCTTATATATTGACTCACGACCCGTGCAGTAGATCCAATCGTCAGAGACGTCGTATGCATGAATAAACTCATCAGTTACGACGGTCAAGCCAGTGCCGTCTTTTTTGACATAGCAAAGTTTATACCCGTTACCCTTGTCGACGAAATAGATATTGTCGCCCAAAACCGATATATGCTCGGCATTGACTGTAATAATCTTAGTCTGATCGCCCTCAGGCCCTAAGCCGTAAATCCCGATGGCTGGGGTTTCCTCTTCGCCGCCAAGCACGGTAGTCGCGTAATAAACAGTATCGCCGACTATATCGATGGATTCTGTGCGCATATCGCTCATCGCTTCTTTACCCGAACCGTCGGTGCGTACACGATAAAGCTTGCCGTTGTCGCTGAGGTTTGAGTAATATATCCAGCCGTCATGATAATTAAGGTAGAACGCTTCGTCATCGCTTATTTTATCATCTTGGCTCCCGGCGTTATATCGCCATATGCCTGTACTCGAATAGTATATCTCGTCTCCGGTATTAACGGTTATACCAAAATTTCCGTTGTTGCCGATGGTGTTGCCGCGCCGAACGTTCTCCTGAAAGACCCCTGTTGCCAGCAGCACAATGACGGCGGTCAATAAAACCGCTAACATAACAAACACCAGAAGGAAGGTTTTGATATTGCGAGGCGCGGACGTTTTCTTTTTTTGCGAATCCGTTATTGTCATTTTAATTTTTAATCCATTTCTTCAAAATATAAAGCTTTGTTCCGAATATCTAGTTGCTTATTCCGGAGCGGAACTGAGAGGGAGTGATGCCCTCTATCTCTTTGAACACTGTCGAAAAATACTGTACGTTTGTGTACCCCACGGCGGAAGCGACGTCGTATAGCTTCATGGAGCTTTCGGACATCAGGCGTTTCGCGTTCTCAACGCGTTTGCTCATAAGATAAGTCGTGAACGTAACGCCGATCTCCTCCTTAAACAACTTGCAGAAATAAGACGGGTTCAGATAAAAATTTGCCGCGACGTCCCGCATCGATAGCGAAGAAGCATAGTTTTCATTAATGTATTCTATTATTTTGTCAATCAGCCAATGGCGCTTTGTTCCGAAGAAGTCATGATACTGCTGGGTGAGTACGGACAGCAGGCTTTGCAGTTGGGAGTGCATCTTGTCGGTGGTATGGAAGGATGCGGACTCGTCTATATAATCAACACAGATTTTTATTATGTCTTCCGATACAGGCAGGAAAGGCAGGCAGCCTTTAAACAGGCTGTTTAGCACGTTGATGTACATCAGTTTTATTTGAAGCGATGAAGGTGCTCCTGCCGACTGGCTCAGAAACTCGTTGATAAGCTCCGTAAGAAGCTTCGAAGCCTCGTCGGTATCTCCATTCTTGACGCTCGCAATCAAAGACTTAAGATTGTATTCATCGTAAACTATCTGAAAATCGTTTATTTTAGTTTCCGCTTCTTCGCCATATGCCGCATGCTGCTTTGAGCGGCAAAGATTGATACTGTACTTTGCTTTTTGGTATGAAGCGGATAGCTCGGCAAGGTTCTGGGCAATCGAGCCTGTGCCGTAAGCGATGCGCTCAGAGTGCAGTTCGCTTATCTGCTTTTGAGCGTCGCTCAGAGCCTTTGCTGCGGCAGCTTTAAACTCGTCTGCAGACAGATCGCTGAAAACAAGGTAGACGTTAACATCGTCGACCCAAAAGTCGAGGACCTCGCCGAAACTAGAAGCAAGGAGCCCTTTAATAATTTTATTGATGCTCAAGTTAACGAGCGTTTCTTCAACGTCGTTTTCTGAAAGAGTATGACTGGCAGGATGTGAATGGGCGATTATACACATCGCTGAGCTTGACAAAAAAGTCACTCCAAGTTCGTTTAAACGCGCCGCAGGAACTTTATTGAAATCAAGTTTGCCCTGCAGAAGATCGACGTAGATCTTCTCACGAAGCAGACTGGAGGAATCGGCAAGCAGATCGCGTATTTCTTTATTGTATCTGTTTTGCTCGAGCGTAGCGATACATTTTATGACGGTCTGCTTTAACTCTTCTTCGGCGACAGGCTTCAAAAGATAGTCGACCGCTCCGTATTTGACCGCGCTGCGTGCATATTCAAATTCGTTGTAGCCGCTTATGAGTATTAGCTGCGGAAACAGTGCGCTCTCGTTGAGAGTCTGCATCAAGTCTATGCCCGAAAGCTCCGGCATCTCGATATCCGTTATGATAATGTCCGGCTCATGCTTGACCGCAAGGTTGAATGCTTTCGCCCCGTCTTCAGCCTCAAAGAGCTCGGTTATTCCCATGCTCTGCCAATCGATGGTGAGCAGAAGCCTTTTTCGAAGCCAGGGCTCGTCGTCAACTATTAACAGCTTGTACATTGCAATTCCTCCAAACAGGTCGTCCTCAATTCCGGTGTTTCGGCGTTTTATCAGTAGTATGCAAACGTATAACAGCCTCTGTATATTCACCGTAAAGGCTGTTAAGCCGAATTCCAGACGACTCGCCATACTTTAGCTTAATCTGATAATTAAGATTTCGGAGCGCATATCCTTTGCTTACAGTATTGTCTTCAAAATCAAAGTCATTCATGCGTCGGTTCAGCTTTTCGAGGGCGGTTTCATGTATGCCAATGCCGTTATCGCGAACGATGATCGTTATTAGATCCCCCTCTTCTTTTGCGGTAATATTGATGCGCCACTCGTCGCGTTTATTCTGGAAGCCGTGAAGTATTGAATTCTCTATTACCGGCTGCAGCAAAAATTTAGGCACGAACAGGCCGTATATCTGCTGAGGGATATCATATGTAAAAGAAATCTTGTAATTGAGCCTAATATTTTGAACCGTTATATATTGATTGGCAAGTTCAAACGCTTCGCGGAAGGGCACAGTATGCTTGCCTCCCGAAAGTGCGATCCTGAAGAAACGAGATAACGCCATAACAAGGCTGGCAATCTCGTCTTGCTTGTTTAGCTTCGCTATGCTGTAAAGAGACTCAAGAGAGTTGTAAAGCATATGAGGATTGATCTCGGTCTGCAGCATCTGTATAGTGGCAACGGTCTTCCTGCTCTGTTCTTTTGAAACGTCGTTCACAAGAGAACAGATCTCGGAGGCCATTTCATTAAAGCCCGCATATATGGCGCCGAATTCAGCGTTTGGCTTTATAGGCAGCTTGACATTAAAATTCCTGTTTTTAATCTCGGTCATTGCTGTTGAGAGCTGTTTTAAAGGCTTAGCCATAGAATTCGCAAGAACGACCGTTATGACGTAAGATAACACCACGAGGCCCAAAACGATTATGAGAAGCGTGCCGAGTATTTTGTTCATATCCTCTGCTAAAAATCCTGTGCCCGTGGCTATCACATAATACCATTCGTTGCTTTGGGAATACACCCAGTTGAGCAGGTGCGGCTTGCCGTTTATAAGTATTTCGATTTGCCCTGCTCCCTGCTGATTGCCGATTGCGGAAAGTATATCCCTATACTGCGGGAGAGACTGCCCAATTTCCTCGTCAGACATCGATGATATGAGACCTCCATGGTTATCCATTATGACCGCGTACGACGGTTTTATATGTAAGCCTGAAATAAGAAGCTCATTTATATATCGTTCCTTGACGTTTGTTGTGAGTATAAGCTCGTTACCCTCTGTATCTTGTATGATAAGATTCTTAGATATATTTTTTTGGTTCATGGTCTGCCCCATAGCAGGGTTGCTGATTACGTTTTCATAGGGAGTAGAAACACCCCATTTGTCTTCAGGAAGATAGTGACAGTCGAGTACATTTGGGTTGACACCATCAAACGTCGACATCCTAGAAACAAGAAGGAGGGAACGGTATGGAAAATACAAATAGAAGTGGTTGAATCCTGCGATACTATAGGTGTCCACAATAAGCGAACTGTATACGGTCATAGGGTATTGCGCCGCCTCAAAAAGATCAGATTTAGTTAAATCATGCGCAGGGTCAATAATATTTGGTATTTTTGCAAGCGCAACCCTAAGTTCGTTGCTTGCGTTGTCCATCACTCCAAATTTCGACTCGATGTTCTCGAAATTGGCCACCAGTGTATCCTGAATATTTCCTGAGGTGTTCTCTTTAAGAGTATTCTGAGTCGATGAGAAAAGCAGTATTCCAAAGAAAAGTACCGGTACCAGTATTGCCAGCGTTATATATAAAAACAATCTAAAGCGAAACGCGTTTATCTTCATTACTTTTGAAAGCCCCGTGATCATAATCCAAGCATTATTATTTAGCATTAAAACAAAATATATCACAAAGGAATCATTGTCAATAAAGATAAAGATGTTTTAAGGGCCTATAACACAGCCAAGATAAAACAAGCGAATATGACAAACAAAATACAAATACTGTACGTTTACAAAGCTAGTTAACAATCGTAATCTTAATAAAAACACAAGTAATAGAACACGCAATTGATTTAAAAAATGATACAAAGGGAGGACAAAAATGAGCAGAAATATTGTTATAACAGGGGCTGCCAGCGGCGTTGGCAAATCGACAGCCAAAGCTTTTTTGGCGCTTGGAGACAAGGTTTTTATGACCGACTGGAAAGAGGATACTCTTAAAGAAACCTTTGACGAGCTCTCTGCCGGAGCGGAAGGTAGGCTCTTTATGAAGGCGGCGGACGTTGCCAAATGGGATGACGTTGCGGCGTTTGCTAAAATGGTCGCCGAGCAGGGCGGAGCCGATGTGCTTGCAAACTGCGCCGGCGTTTTCCGCGTGGGACAGATCGAAAACGCGCCTGAAGAGGATTACGACTTTCAGTTTGACGTAAACGTGCGCGGCACGTTCCACACGATGAAAGCGTTCGGCCCTCAGATGCTTGCAAAGAAGAAGGGCGCTATCATCAACGTATCATCTGTATCCGGAATAGGCGGAGACTACAACATGTCTTTGTACTGTGCCACTAAAGGAGCAGTAATAGCGATGTCAAAAGCCGTTGCGATGGATTACTCGATGCAGGGCGTCAGGGTCAACGTAATCTCTCCGTCGGCGGTAAAGACCCCTATGTTCTTGACAGGCGCTTCCGAAGCCGTTTTGGAAAGCTTCAGGAAGAACATGCCGGCCAGAGCGCTTTGCGAACCGGAATGGTGCGCTAACGTTATTGTATACCTTGCCTCTGATCAGGCGGTTCACCTTTGCGGCGTGAATATACCCGTTGACGGCGGGCTCTCCGCATGGAACGGTCAACCGAATCAGGAAAAGGAAAAGACTGCTACCTGATCGTATTGCGCTTTTTAAAATCGGGGCATCAGACAAATATCTTAAACAAAAAACAAATCGCCTTGATTTACAACAACCGATACAAAAAGCTATGCTAATTATGGTACTAATACGTGCCAGTCACAAAAATTTAGGAGGAAGAAATGAGAAAAAAGCTTTTAGTAGTTATCAGTCTCGTGCTAGCAGTGCTTATGGCATTTGCCGGCTGCGGAGCAGCTCCGACTACGGTTTCTGAGAAACCGGCAGAACAGCCTGCGGAACAGTCTGCGGAACAGTCTGCTGCGGTAGAGCCGTCTGAAGACTCAGCACAGCTCGAAGATCTGAGCGGCAAGAAAATAGCTGCGGTCGTGCTTATCGAGGACCAGTTCCAGAGAATGCTCCAAATAACCATGAAGAAAACGGCTGAGAGCTTCGGCGCAACAGTTCTTGAAGGACATAGCGGCGGAGAACTTGACAAAGAAGTTGAGCTGATTAACCAGTATGCAACTGGCGGCGTAAACGGCATCTGCATATTCCCTGTTAGCCTGACAGGCTCGGCTGCGGCGCTTGAGAATGCTGCAAAGAATGGTATTAGCATCTACTGTGCTAATATGAATATGGACTATGAATGGCAGACTGGCTATGCCGAGATGGATCAGTACAACATCGGCGAGATCGTCGGCGAGTACGCTGCTGAGTACATCAAAGAGAACTTCCCGGACAGAAAGCCCAAGACCGCTATCATTCAGTTCACGGCTCTTCTTCCGGAGATGAGCGCTCAGAGAACAAACGGCTTCCTTTCCAAGACGCAGGATCTGATCGAAATCGTTCAGGACGTTGACGCTTGGGACGCGGATGTGGCTGTTAATACTGCTGCGGAAGTGATGAACGCTAACCCCGACCTCGACCTGATCTTCTGCGCTAACGAAGGCGGCACGGTTGGCACGGTTATGGCTGTTAAAAATGCTGGAAAATCCATACCGGTATTTGGTATTGACATCAGCGAACAGCTCGTAAACATGCTGCTTGATCCTGACAACATCCTTCAGGCTCTCGGCGGCCAGGATCCTATCGCACTTGGTGAGACTTCGATGAAGAACCTCTGCCTTTCGATGATGGGTCAGGAATTTGAGACGGGCGTCAAGCTCCCCGGTATACCGCTAACGAGGAACGACCCCGAAGGCGCTAAGACTTATATCCAGGAGCTTTTGGCAGGACTTAGCGAAGGCTGATCAAATTAATTAGGATATCGAAGGGGTTGCGGCTCGCGACCCCTTCCATTCTTCTTATAGATTTGAGGAGGAAGAAGTGGAAAAACTGCTTGAAATAAAAAACGTAACGAAAGTCTTCCCGGGAACTGTTGCGCTGGATGATTTTTCAGTCAAGTTTGAAGCCGGAAAAGTCCATGCTTTCCTTGGCAAGAACGGCTCGGGGAAAAGTACTTTGATTAAGATTATAGCAGGGGCGCAGCCGCCGACTTCCGGAGAAATATTGCTTGACGGAAAGAAACTGGTGCTTAAGAATCCCCAGGATGCTTTTGATAAAGGCATCGCGACGGTCTATCAGGAATTATCTCTGATACCAGGACTCTCCATAGCTGAAAACATATTTTTCGGAAGACTGCCCAAAAAGGGCCCTTTCATCGATTATAATAAAGCAAACCAGGACGCGGCGAAGCTCTTAGAGGAACTGGAGATAAACATATCTCCAAAGGTGAAGGTCAGCTCGCTTAATATCTGGCAGCGCCAGCTTATTGAGATTGCAAAGGCCATGTCTAACAATCCCCATGTCCTGTTGTTGGATGAACCAACATCTGCGCTAGCACAGCATGAGACAGAGATGCTCTTTAAGCTTGTCCGTGCGCTGAAGGAAAAGGGGGTTATCATTTTATACATAACCCACAAGCTTCAGGAGCTTTGGAGTATTGCGGATACTGTTACTGTGTTGCGCGACGGCAAATTCATCGGACGTGAGGAGTTGGCTGATTTAACAAAAGAACAAGTCATCAAAATGATGTTTGGCGATATTGAGACTAAGTCCATACCTGAAGAGCTTAAGTGTCAGGACGAAGTCGTGCTTGAAGTTGAAGGACTTACTCGAAAAGATGCTTTTTGCGACGTCAGCTTTAAGCTAAGAAAAGGCGAGGTGCTTGGCATAGCGGGGCTGTTGGGTTCTGGCCGTTCAGAGCTGCTTCGCGCGATATTCGGTTCTGATAAATATGATTCGGGCAAAGTGCTGGTTTCGAACAAGCCGCTGAAAAAGGGCTCTCCGAATGCCGGAAAGCAGGCGGGCCTTGCGATGACGTCGGAAAACAGAAAAGAAGAAGGGCTCATACAGATACATTCAGTACGCGAAAACCTCGTTTTGGCGAGCCTGAAAAAGGTCTGCAGCAACGGCGTGTTTTCAAAGAAAAAAGAGCGCTCGCTGGTCGACAAACAGGTTGACGGCCTGCAGATAAAGATAGCCAATGCTGAAGTTCCCGTATCGTCTCTTTCGGGCGGTAACCAGCAGAAGGTGGTCGTAGGCAACTGGCTCAATACGGATCCAAAAGTGATTCTTTTAGACGAACCTTCAAAGGGCATAGACGTCAACGCAAAGCAGCAGATATTTGACATCGTCTGGGAGCAGAGCAGGCATGGCATTGCGTCGATAATCGTGTCATCCGAGTTGGAGGAACTGATACAGACATGTCATAGGGTATTGATAATGAGCGACGGTATGATCAGGGGCGAGTTGCTTCCGTCGGAAGTGACCGTAGAAGAACTATATACTAAGTGCATGGGGGAGTAAAATGGGAAACGTAAATGTTAAAACAAAAAGTTTTCAGGCTTTTGTCAAGCGCAACGTGCTTATAGGCGTGCTTATCGCATTGTTCATCTTTTTATCGTTCGCGAACAGTAACTTTTTAACATGGCAGAACATGATGACGGTTTTGAGGACCTCATCAATGAACGGTATAATCGCTCTTGGCATGACGCTTGTCATAATCTCAGGGGAAATAGATCTGTCAGTCGGATCGGCTGTCGCATTCTCCGGCTGTTTCTCGGCCTGGCTGGTGCAACAGTTTACAAGAGGCGGCATGGAAGTATTGCCTGCGATTATTATATCTTCTATCGCCGTGCTGATAGCGGGTGTGCTTATAGGACTGTTTACAGCGTGGATGAGGAACAGCTTTTCGGTTCCCTCGTTTATCACGACGCTTGGACTGTTAACGATGCTGAGCGGCTTCGCGTATCTCTTGACGGGAGGCTTTCCGATCGCGAGCTATCCCCAGTGGTTCGGATATCTCGGAGCGGGCTTCATCGGAGGTGTATTTCCGTTCCAGGCATTGATACTCGTTATAGTGTTCGTCTTGATATTTTTCCTGCTAAATTATACTGCGTTTGGCCGAAGCGTATACGCGGTTGGAGGCAACGTTGAAAGCGCCCGACTGTCAGGCGTTAACGTAAAACGCATACGCAGCATCTCGTTTGGAATAACCGGATTCCTCGCAGCTCTTTCTGGACTCATGGTATCTTCGCAAATAATGGCGGGAACGCCCTCGGTCGGAACGAACGGAGAGATGACAGCGATATCGTCTATCATTATAGGCGGTGCGAGCCTTTCGGGAGGCGTTGGAAAAGTTACCGGAACGCTTATCGGTATACTGTTCCTCGGTGTTATACTTAACGGCATGACGATAATGGGCATCAGCTCATACTGGCAGCTCGTCGTAAGGGGCGCCTTGGTCATCGTCGCGGTGCTGCTTAATATGTCCACACAGAAGGAGCGCTAACAGACTGCCGATCATGAGGACAGCATCAACTAGAATGCGCTGGTCGATTTGCAGATGATACTGGTAAAGGAAAGTAAATTTCGATAATGTAACATTTTGCATAAGGACTTCTTCAGCAGTGGCTGTCGGCGGATATACGTCGGCAGCCCTTTTTTATACTGTACGACTGAATAGTTTAGGCAACACAGTACAGAGATAAAATCAGTTGAAACGTGGAAAATAGGGTGTTTAAATGACACTGTCCGCGATAAGCGACGAACTGGCACAGCTAGGACGAAGAAGAGTTGAGCAGATTGAGAGAATTGTTCCGTAAGGCGAATGGATAGTCAGACACAGTAGAATTGTCAAAAATGCCTTAAAACAGTGAAGCACCTGGGAGCTGGTACCCGTACCTAACACTAGCCGGATACTGTGACCGATACGTGTGTGGGGGAGGCCCTCCATATGTGCGACAACATCGGGTGCAGTGAAGGCATCTTTCTTGCCGCGCTTGTTGGATGCGGGCAGGTTAGCGATATTTGTTAAGCTATGGAGCTAACTATTTTATCGATATAGGCAATGGAAATGGAGAATAATATTGAAGGATATCTAAGAGTTGCAATTCATTCAAAGATATCTCTGGTCATTTTTTTCTTAATTCTTTTATAAACGCTTAGATTGTTTTCATTATCACAGGTTGCTAAAAAGATTTCAGATATGTTATCCACACCTTGAGCGTGCAACTGCTTGTATAACCAATTTTCATTATTGCCGGTATACTTTAAATTATTGATCATAATTTGCCCATCAATAATGATGTCAATAACTGGTTTCTCTTCTGGAGGGGTAATATTCAGGTCTTTTGGAGTAACGGACCGTTCTGTAGATAGCGGTAATATACTTATATTACCATTTGGCTCTAGAATTACTGTTTGTAAATTGGCAATATTAAAGAAACCCTTACTTCTGCATTGAGTTAAAAACTCGTTAACATCAATTCTTGCCTTCTTTAAATTGGCTTCATATAATTTACCATTCTCATAAAGAATCAATGATGTCCCGGTTAGAATTCGCCGAAGTTTAATAGACTTATAATTGGCTAATGAAATAAGCAACGCTAATAAGGTATAAACAATCATTGCAATTAAAGGCTTTTCAAACTCTTCAAGTTCTGTAGCCATTTCTGCGGCTATTGAACCTATTGAGATTCCGACTATATAATCAAACATACTTAGCTGAGACATCTGCTTATTCCCCATAATCTTGGTCAATATAAACAGTGCAATCACTGAGCCAACAGAGGTTAATATAACAATAAGAAATTCCATGGCAATCCCATCCTTTATCAATATGATTTCCACTATTCAATTTAATATTATTAAAAATTACGATATCCAGGATATGATAAGCCGACGAACAAAGGCAAGAAATAAGGCCCTACGGCAGCCTGAGAAAACGGGTGCAGACGGCAGACTATTCGATGCGCTTGCAAGCGCATGCCAGTAAAATGAGCATACCACCGACTAAGCCGGTGGTCCTGATTAATGCCGAAAATCATCTATGACACACAAAAATTCGAAAAAAGCTTGTAAATGAATAAAATGTAAATGGTCAATACTTTATGGTTCAGATACCGGCTCTTAACTGAAAGCTGCTTTTAATCCTCCTGCTGGGCTTTGTAGTATGTAACTAAAAATTATATACATATTCAGTTATATTATGGTAATATAAAACTGACGCCGCAGATGCGGCGCCAGTTCCTAATTTTTCTTATAGCCTCTTGCTTGGATAATTTATCAAAGTTGTCCGGTAGAGGCTTTTTTCTTATTGATATGCATACTCTAAGAAGCTGTCCACATTGTCTTTTGTGATCAGCGTGGATTCTTTCACGTTGTCTTTCTCAATGTTGCCTGTTGTTAAGAATTCTCTGATGACTTCAACAGCCTGTGCACCGATTCTGGGGAAGTAAGACGCTGTGGCTTTGTGGATGGTGTTGTCCGCTTTGATTTCATTCAAGGCTGTGACTGTGCCGCCCATGCCTGTGATTAGCTGGATGTCCGTGCGGTTCTGCTGTTCGATTGCTGTCATCGCGCCCGTGCTGGAGATCCAGCGTCATAAGCTGGGAAGGCAGATGCTCTCCGTCAAGATATATATCGCCTTCATCCTGCTTATAAACCGCCGGCAAAATCTTCATCAACGTCGACTTTCCTGCGCCGTTTTCACCGCAAAGAGCAACAACCTCACCGCGGTCAATGAAAAAATCCACTTTTGACAGCACTTCGACACCGTAGAAGCCCTTTGAGATTTTTTTCATCTCTACTAATCTTGACATCGCTCTTCTTTCGTTCCTCTCATAAGAATTAAACAGAAGTTTTCTTTTTCGTAAGGGCGTTTAAATAAGTGAATTAAAGATCTTCGCTGAGCTCGATGACCACACCGTTCGGATCTTTAAACAGAAGGACATTTTTGCCTAAATGTTCAAGCGCGCACAGCGGCAGCGTAAAAACAACGTTGTGTCGGATGAGATGCTCATTCCACTCGTTAATATCAGTCACGCTTAATGCAATATGGGCGGTTCCCGAGGCGTTTTCGGGATGTTCACTGTAATCAATTTGCTTTTCATGGTCAAAAAGCTCTATCGTGCTGGTATCACTAATTTTCATATAGACCAGCGTATTGTCTCCGTTAGGCACGCGCTTGAGCTCTTGAAAGCCCAAAACCTCAGAGTAAAACTTAACCGATTCGTCGATATTGACCGTGTTGATGGCGATGTGATCGATCTGATGAATTTTCATTGCTGTTACCATCCTTTTGAAATCATGTCGCCCGTCTTGCAAAGCCAGCCCGCAATATGACGCGAAAGCTCATAATGACTGCGATATTGCTCTGTTTTGGCAGGGTCCGGCTTTTCGATGCTGCGAAGCTCATGTGCCTTGTCGATGGGCGTATAGTCTGTCCAGCAGCCAAGGCCGTAGGCCGCAAGCGCTGCCGCGCCGAGCGAAGCCGCGTTCTGATCCACGCAGGTTTTTACCATATTCATACCGAAGATGTCCGCAAACATCTGCCGCCAGAACGGGCTTTTTGCGCCGCCGCCCACCATTAGCAGCTCATCGATAGACACGCCGCAGCTTTGCAGCACTGTCATGGCATACCAAAGGTTGTAGGTGATGCCTTCAAGTGCGGCGCGCACAATATCGTTTCTGTTGTGCGAGAGCTGCAAACCCACGAATGCGCCGACAATGTTTGAGCTTTGCTCGATCATGGCACCGCCTGCCAAGCTGGGGTTGAACTGCAGATTGTTTGCGCCAATGGGTGAAAGCGCCGCAAGCTCATTCATTGCGACATAGGCGTCGGCAATTTCGCCATGGCGTTCTTTGCGCATGAGGTCGAAGAAAAATGTATCGCGCACCCAGCGGAAGCTGGAACCGGCCGAGAATATGCTCGTGGCCGACGCGTACATGCCATCGATGACGTGTGCAAACACAAACGGTTTTTTCTGTTCGTCCACAAGCGGCGTATCGCTGATTACCGCAATCCAGGAGGACGACCCGAGCGAGATGTAGGCGCGTCCGTTTTCGATGCCTCTTGCGCCCAGCGCCATGCATGAGTTGTCCACGCCGCCTGCGACCACCTTGACATCCGTCGTCAGACCAAGCTGAGCAGCGGCCTCGGGTGTTAAGCTGCCGACCACATCGTGAGAATGCAAAAGCTCGGGAAGCAGCTCGCGGCGAATGCCGGACGCTTTGATGTATTCCTCGTCGTAGCATCGTTTCTTAAGATCGTACACACCGCTGCCCGATGCGTAAGAATGATCCGTGCACATTTTGCCTGTCAGACGCAGATTGCAGTAGTCCTTTGAGCCAAGTATCATATGGGCGTTTTGATAAAGCTCCGGTTCGTTGTCACGGTACCACATGATTTTGAATACCGAATAACATTCGGCAGGGAAGCCGTTGCCCGTTTTCAGGTACCATTCGCTATACGGAATTTTTTCAAAGAACGCTCTTGTCTGCTGTTTGGCGCGCGTATCGCTCCAAATGGGCGTCATACTGCGCAGCAGCCTTCCGTCCTTGTCTACTGGTACGACACCCAGCGAGTGCCCGGATATGGATAGCGCCACGATGCTTTTGGGATCGGTTCCGCTCTTTTCAAGCAGTAGCTTTGTGGTGCTGCAAATGCCCTCAAACCAGACATCGGGCGACTGCTCATGAAAATCACTTCCTGTGTAGACCACATCGTATTGGCTGAACGTGTCACCGAAAGAATGTCCGTATAAGTCAAAAAGTGATGCTTTAATACCGCCTGTGCCCAAGTCATAAGCGATGATCATATCCGTATTGTGCATGATGTTCTCCTATTTGAAGCTCTCTACGATAGCCAATGCCGAGGCCGTGTTGATGCCGAACCGCTCTACGCCGAGTGCCAAAAGTGCGTCGAACTCGTCGCGTGTCCGTATGCCGCCTGCGGCTTTAATCTGAATTTTACCGCGTGTGTATTCTTTGATTTTTGCAATGCGTGCCACATTGGCATCGCCAGGCACCCAGCCGGTACCTGTTTTTAGGAAATCAGCGCCGCTGTCTATCACAACGCTGCAGATATCCTGAAGCTCGCTGTCGTCAATGCAATTTAGCTCAATGATGACTTTTGTGAGCACATGTTCAGGCGCAAGCGCGATGATCTGCTTTAATTCGTCTGTGACGTATTGAAGCTCGCCGTTTTTGAACTTTCCCACATTCATCACGATATCCATTTCCTCAACACCGTCTTCAATAAGCTGCTGGGCTTCCAACATCTTGACCTTGGTCGTGTGGCCGCCGCCGGGAAAACCGACCGGTGCGCCCACCCGGATATCGGGGTCGTCTTTGAGCATTTCACTGACTGTTTTCGTCCACGAGGGCAATGAATGCACGTTGATAAAGCGATATTCTTTGGCGATCTTAACAACTTGCTCTATGTCTTTTAGGCCATGATGAGTTCTCACGGCACTGATATCAATAAGCCTTGCGGCATCCTTTGCTGTCATTTGAAAGCCTCCCTAATTTAAATTGATACGTTCCAAATGCAATGATAAATGCATCTCGAACAAATTGCAACATTTTTTTATCATATGCAAAAGAAAAGCTTGCTGAAATATTTTGGCATTGGTATGATGGTGTTAATCAATAATAATCAATTGTGATCAACAATTTCAATAGAATAGGGGTGTAGCGAATGGCAACCATGAAGGATGTTGCAAGGCTCGCGAAGGTGTCCCACGGCACGGTTTCCAATGTATTGAACGGGTCAAAATCGGTCAGCAGCGAGAAGATCAAGCGTGTGGAGCAAGCGATGGCCGAACTTGGCTATAAGCCAAATGTGATGGCGAGGAACTTGAAAACGAACCGCACGGGGCGCATCGAAGTGATATTGCCCGATATATTGAACCCGGCGTATGCCAAGCTGTTCGAGGAAATTGACCGGCGTGCGTCGGAAAAAGGATATGCCGCCTATCTGCGCGTGTGTTCAGACATCCCTGACCGTGAATGCGAGCTGCTGGAACGGGCACATATGATGGGGGCGGACGGCGTGATACTGCTGACATGCCAGCCAAGCAACAAGGCCTTTTTTTCGCGTCTGATTGACGGGGGGCTGCCTATCGTCTTTATCCATCGAAAAGTGTCTGGTTATGAGATGAACAATGTGAGCATGGATGTGCGTGCGGCCATTGTGGAAAACACTCAAAAGCAAGTCGATGATGGATATAACCGCATCGCGATTGTGGCAGGACCTCAGGAGTATTCCTTTGAAACGGACTGTGTGGATGCGTATTTCAGCGCCATGCGCAAAATGAAGAACAATATTGAGACAAAATATATTGAAACGGTGAACAGCAACAAGGAAAGTGCGATGCGTGCCGCCATCCGGCTGATGGAGCTGGAAGCCCCCCCGCAGGTCATTTATACAACGGACCGGATGCTCAGTGAGGGTGTGGAATGCGCGCTGGCGGTGGCAGCCAAAACACAAACCGCAAAACCCGTTGTCATCACGCTGGATGCGCAGGACTGGACAAAGGCGAAAGGTGAGAAGGACAACATACTTCTGCTGCCCTATACACAGATGGCGCGAAGAGCCTTTGATTTGTTAGAGGAGATTATCCGGACGGAGGATCTGCGGGGTGGAAGAAGCATATCAGTACCTTGCGAGCTGAGCACAGGCTTTGCGGCGGCGAGGTGTTACGATATCGGGGTCAGCAGAAAAATCCGCATTCTGACGCAGGATTCTCCGGCCAGCCATACGATACGGTCACTGATTGCCGACTTTAACCGCAGTACCGGCATTGATATTGAATTGAATCAAGTGCCCTACAGCGATCTGCTGCGGGAAATTCAGCGCGGCATACCGACCGGAGATTACGATGTGTTCTCGTTGGACCTTGCATGGATGAAGGAACTTTCTCTCGGTGGATATATGCAGGATCTGTCCGAATATTATCCCGACCGCCAATCTCTGACCGAGATGTTTTCGGATGATGTGCTGCGCGAGCATTGCTTATTTCAGGATTCCTTGTTTGCACTGCCGTTCAGCTTCACGGTTCAGATGATGTTTTATCGCAAGGATCTGTTTGAACAGCTGAAAAACAAGCGGCTCTATTTTGAGATGAACCGTGAGGAGCTGCGCGTGCCCACGACATGGGATGAGTATAACCGCGTTGCAAAATTCTTTACGCGCAAGTACAATCCCGACTCGGAAACGCTCTATGGCACGACCTTAGGGGCAAGACATTCATCGGGCGCTGTGTGCGAGTATCTCCCAAGGGCGTGGGCGGCGGGAGGCAGCGTGTTTGAAAAAGGGAAAACCGTGATAGACAGTGAACAATGCATCAAAGCGCTGAATGGCTATGTAGAAGGCTTTAACTATGCCAGCCCGGAATCGCCCTCTCAGTGGTGGGATGAACAGGTGGAGAGGTTCTCGCGCGGTGAAGCCGCGCTTATGGCGATGTACTCAGACCATGCCACGGTGCTGGAGGACAGAAGTATATCGTCTGTTGTCGGCAAGGTCGGCTGCGCGCTGCTGCCCGGCAGAGTCAGCGTGCTTGGCGGATGGTCGCTGGCAATCAATCCGCATTCCCGGCACAAAAGGGAAGCGTTTGAGTTTGCAAAATGGACAGCCAGCGAATCGCTTATGATGCCAAATGCCATGCTCGGCCGCATCATTCCTTACCGTTCCATATTTGAAAGCAGCGAGCTTTATAAGCTGTATCCATGGTATCGCACGCTGCCGCATGCGTTTGCCTGCACAAAAAGGCGTAGCATGCCCAAAAATTCCAAAGGCGAGGGTGTGTCTGAAGCGGTGCTCGAGAATATCATTGCCGATGCGGTGCATGCGGCACTTGAGAAAAGGAAGACGGCAAAAGAAGCTCTTGGTGAAGCGGCATGCAGGCTCAACGAAGCTGTGAAGTAATAGATAAAAAGTAATTGACACGTTCAAAAAATTAAATTATGATAAAAGGCATGAAGACGAATAAAGACTTTTATGCCTTTTTATTTGTCTTCAGCACCATGAAACGCATGAATTCATGCATAAACAATCAATATTCATACCGTCAGCTCCTATAAACACCATGCGGGTATGAACGACTCAGGAAAGAAGGAATGCTTTATGGAACGTTACAGAGACGTGCTGCTCAGCCCAATTAAAATAGGCAACAGGGTCAGCAAAAACAGATTTTTTATTCAGGCTATGGAATGCACCGATGCGGATGACAACGGTAATCCGTCGGAACTCACAATTGAGCGCTATTCCAATCTGTTCAAGGGCGAAGCCGGAATGGTGACGCTGGAAGCCATCACGGTGACCGACGAGAGCAGAAGCCGTTTAAATCAGCTTGCGATCATGCCAAAGAACGCCAAGTATATTGAAAAATTCGTGGGAGATTTAAAGAAGCTCAATCCCGATACGTTGTTCGTTTTCCAGCTTACGCATTCCGGTGAGCTCAGCAACCCCGGATTTTCCCGAAGGGTCACGGTCAAGCCGCTTCCCGGTTTTGGCGGCGATGTGCTTACGGAAAAAGAAGTGGACAGAATCATGGATCAGTTTGTGCTGGCGGCGCGGATTGCTTACGATGCGGGTGCCGATGGTATCGACTTAAAGCTCTGCCACGGGTATTTGGGTTCACAGATACTGCGTCCATACAACGACCGCAAATGGAAATACGGCGGTTCGTGGGAGAACAGAAGACAGTTCGCATTTGACCTTTACGAGAGAATCAATAAAGAAATCAACGATCCGAACTTCCTGATCGGTTCCAAGATATCCGCGTGGGAAGGCTTCCCTGGCGGATTCGGTACGGAAGGGCCGGACTCTCCGATCATCGACTTGACAGAACCGCTCGACCTTGTTCGCGGGCTGGAAGAACGCGGCGCTCAGTATTTTGTGCAGTCCGGTGGCAGCCCGTCTATCACAGTGGCAGTGACTCAGGCCGACAGGCACGCCCCGTACTTTGCATACCTGCATCCCACATGGGCCAAAGAGTTCAAAAAAGCGGCAAAAAGCGCGGCCATCATCGGTTCAAACTATTCTGTGTTCAGAAACGGCAAAAACGGCTGTCTGGCGACGGAGCAGGACAGAAATTCGATGTTCTTCTATGGCTCAAAATTCATCGAAGAGGGCAAGGTAGATATGCTTGCTCTGGGACGTCAGTCCTTCGCGGATCCGTATTTGCCCTTAAAGCTGCGTGAAGGCCGGGAAAAAGAGATCAAATGGTGCACGATTTGCGATAATTGTCTGGAGCTGCTGATCAGACAGAAAGAAATCGGCTGTTGTACATATAATAAGCACTACACTGAAGTGCTCGTGAAGACGAGAAAAGAGTTCGGGCCTCTTCGAACAATGCATACATAATAAAAAAGGAGATGAGTTTATGAAATTAGGTTTTTTTGCGGCGAACTACGCGCATCTTTCGCTTGAAGAAGTCGCCAAGATCATGGTTGAACATGGCTACGAGATGATGGAAATCCCCGCTTACAGCGGTTGCGATCAGTTTAACTGTGACGAGATCGTTAAGCCTGGACGTGCCAATGAGCTGAAAAATATGCTCAAAGGGTATGGCGTTGAGATTTCCGGCCTTTCCAACCACGCAGATTCACTGTTGATTTTGGGGCCGCACACAGAAGATACGGACAAGCTTTGTCCCGGAACAAAAGAAGAAAAGGTAAAGTACGGCATAGAGAACCTGCTCAAAACGGCGCAGGCCGCCAACGCGCTTGAAGTGCCTGTGGTCAACGGCTTCACGGGAGTGACCAACTGGGGCCGTTACTTTCCGTTCCCGTCTGCGGACGGCTGGGAGAAGATGGAGCGCGAGTTTGTGGAAGTCTTCACACCCATTATGGATAGGTTCAAGGAATACGGTGTGAAGTTTGCCGTTGAGCCGCATCCCAACAACATGGTTTATGACATCCACACAGCCAAACGTGCGGTTGAGCTGCTGGGCGGGCATGAAAGCTTTGGCTTCAATCTTGATCCGGCCAACCTCGTTTACCTTGGCCTCAAGGTCGAGAACTTTATCGACGAGCTGGGTGATCGCATATTCCATGTGCATGCCAAAGACGGCGAGATCGTTGAACACAACATCCAGCGCGGCGGGATACTGATGCAAGGTGACTGGCAGCGTCTGGATCGCGCTTTCCGGTTCCGCATACCCGGCTGGGGCAGCGTGCAGTGGAAGAAGGTAATCACAGAACTCGCGATGGTCGGCTATGATTACGTGCTGAGCTATGAGCACGAAGATGTCACGATGAGTGTTGGCGACGGTGTGGAGAAAGTGGCTCCCTTCTTGAAGCCGCTGATCATCAAAGCGCCCTATGAAGGCAGACGCGACAAGATATTTAACAATCCAAGAGAATAATATAAGGAGGCAAAGCATGGCTGAAATGATGAAAGCTCAAGTTGTCAAGGCGCCTTACCAGATGGAGTATACAGAGATTCCCGTGCCTTCGATCGATGATGATGAAGTGCTGGTTAAAGTGAAGGTGTGCGGTATATGCGGCAGCGACTGGAGCATCTATACGGGCAACTACGCTGCGGATAAGCTGCCGATGATCACGGGACACGAATTTTGGGGCGAGATCGCGAAGGTTGGCAAAAACGCCAAAGGCTTAAAGGTGGGCGACCGCGTGGCGGTGGATATCTGTCTGACATGCGATACCTGCTATTTCTGCCGCAAAGGCGATGGACTGCTATGCGAGACATTCACACAGCTTGGCATACACACAGACGGCGGTTTCGCGGAATATGTCAAAGCGCCTTGGAAGAACTGCTACCACCTGCCCGATGAGATGGATGATTACACGGCGGCCTTTGTAGAGCCGTTAACAGCTGTGATCCATGCGGCTCAGCGTATGGACGCACCCATCGGCTCATCCGTTGCGGTGATCGGCTGCGGGCTTGGCATATTGCACGCTTCACTGGCCAAGGCCAGAGCCTGCGCGCCTGTGATTGTGATCGGCGACGACGCAAAGCGTCTGGAAACGGCAAAGAAAATGGGTGCTGACATCACGATCAATATCCGCGAAGTGGATGATCCTGTCGCGGAAGTCAAGAGAATAACCGGCGGCATCGGTGTGGATTTTGTAATCGAGGCTGTCGGGTCTCCGGCGACATATGAGCAGGCGTTCAAGATGCTGCGCCGCGGCGGTAAAGTCGAAGCGTTCGGTATTGCGCCTCAGGGCAGAACCGCTGCGCTGGAGCCGTACGAATTTGTTTTGGGCGAGAAGAAGGTCAGCGGATCGTGCGCAGGTATCGGCGATAACTGGGGCGAAGCCATTACGCTGCTCAAATACGGTATCATCGATCCCAAACCGATGTTCTCGATGGCTGTGCCGCTTAGTGAGCTGGAAACGGCGCTTAAAAAAATCAGAGAACAACAGGATTTGGTTAAGGTGTTTGTTTGCCCCGAACTTACAGAACGCGTGTATTTCTAAGGAAGTACTGAATGAATCAGTGCTTCCCTATAGAATAACTCCTCAAGAAATAAGCAAAAAGTCTCCTGTCGTGCAATGGCGGGAGGCTTTTTGTATGGTTTGTTTTATACAAGACGGACCCCATGGCAGGCGATATGCAAACATATTTGAACGCTCTTCTGAAGCTGGGTCTATGTATTGAGTTTGGCCGGCAAACGTGATATCGTTGTTTTAAGCTATATAGAATAGGGGAAAATATGTATAACGATCTTTTTTCAATCGGGAGTGTGACGATACACGGTTATGGGGTTATGATAGCCATTGGATTTGCTTTCGCAATAGCCATGAGCTATATAAGAGCAAAGGCTTACGGGCTTAGAAAGAACGCGATCATAGACTTCGGTCTTTTGGCGATGATCTTTGGCTTTTTGGGTGCCAAGCTGCTTTACGTCATCGTCGAATACAAGGCTTTTTTTACTCATCCGCTGTCGGTGCTCGGCTCGGATGGTTTTGTGGTCTACGGAGGGATAATCGGCGGTGTTGTTGCAGCCATGATATATTGCCGTATCAAGAAAATCAGCTTTATGAGCTATTTCGATCTTGCGATACCGGCTGTGGCAGCGGCTCAGGGCTTTGGAAGGCTCGGCTGTTTTCTTGCCGGCTGCTGCTATGGCTGTGAAAGCACCTTTTTGGGCGTCATATTTCCGGAGGGCAGCTTAGCTCCCGCGGGTATTCCGCTGCTGCCAACCCAGCTTATCTCGTCGGCGGGCGATTTTTTAATTGCACTTGTCTTGGTGCTGTACGCAAGAAAATCCAAGATAAAGGGCAATGTGGGCGCGCTCTACCTGCTTCTCTATGGTGTTGGGCGCTTTGTGATAGAGTTCTTCAGAAATGACGTGCGCGGAGGCGTCGGTGTACTCTCCACGTCTCAGTTTATATCAATATTATTCGTGCTGGGTGCAGTCGTGCTGTTCGTCATCAATACAAAACATGCGGTACCGGCGGATCTGATTTTGGACAAGGAAGAACGGGCGGCAGCGGATAAACGCAATCAGGAAGAGGAACGCGCGTTCAAGGAATCTAAAAAGGCAGGCAAATCCGAATAGACTATTGAGCCGCTTGTAGCCCGCTTTTGAGCAAGTTCACAAGGCTGTTGGCAAGCATGAGAATATCATCTTGGCTCATATTGGGGTGAATAAGCGTATCGATATGACCGACAAGCAGATTGATGATGCCGGAAACAAACGGCACCGGAAAAGCCTTGCTGAACTGTCCATCTTCAATGGCATTTTCGATCAGCGCATCCAGAGGGCCGCTACGGCGGTTTGGGAACGCGCGGTTGACGGCGTCCTTCACTTCGGCGCCCTCTGCTAAATGCAACCGCCAAAACGCATAATAGCGCGGTTCCAATTGCGAAAATTTTAGACCCTGCCGGAACAGCAGACACAGCTGTTCAAAGAAATCGTTTGGCAATTTCGGCGGTAGATCCTTGGTAAAGGCCGCTTTTTGTCTGGATATCACATCCATCACACAGAGGTACAAATCCATTTTATCCTTGAACTTGTGGTAAAAGCTGCCCTTGCTGATACCGCTTGTTTTAATGATATCATTCAGCGATGCACTGCCAAACGGCTTCGCGGCGAACTCTGTCAGCGCCGCGTCAAAAAGAGCCGGCATATCATCAAGCGGGTTTTTCGCGATCTCTTTTTGCGGACGAACAAATTGGTTATCCATTAACACCTCCGTAAGGCTGCCTGATGTATTGCTTTGTGAGCGCCATGACCGCTTCGATATTGGCAGGGTCTGTTGTGTAGGTGTTCATCTTGACCTGTGTGTTGTTTTCGTCAAAGCACTTGCCGCTGATGCCATTCACGTCGTCTGAGAGGGCAAGGAATGTATACGTGCGAGCCATCCTTTGAGGGGTGATGGACTGCTTGCTTTTAATCGAATACATGAAGCGCGAAAATGCGGACAGGTTGGGATATCGGCTGATATCGATTTTGACAGCCGTCACGCGGATGCAGTTCGCGGTCACTGACGTGTCTTTAAGCTGCTGTGCAAGCCAAAGCGTATACATCTCCTGTGCGCGCTTGGATTGATAATACGCGCTCGTTACACTGTATTTACTCTTTTTAAATTCAGGGTCAGCAATATTGACCTTGGTGCCGGGCTTAACCAAAAGCCCCTTGGAAGAGACGGTGATGATACGCCCGTTGTCGCCTCGTTTAAGCGAAGCCATCAGCAGGTCAGTCAGCAGCGCGGGGCCGACATGGTTCGTGGCCCACACGGTTTCGATGCCTTCGGGCGAATATTGTGCTTGTTTTCTCGCGATGTTGAAGTCCGCCGCGTTATGAATCAGAACGTCAATTTTAGAAAATTTACGGATGATCTCGTCCGTAAATGTGCGAATCGAGCGCTGGGACGCCATGTCCAAGAGCATGAGCTCGGCTGTGCCGCCGCTTATCTTGGTTTGTATATCTGCCAGCGCCTCTCGCCCTCTCTTTTCGCTGCGGCACGCGATAATCACATGCGCACCTTCGTTGGCAATCTGAATGGCTGCTTGTTTACCGATACCCGAATTGGCTCCTGTAATGATACACACCTTTTTATCCATCGCACACCTCTGTTGGACTATACGGTATAGACCAAGTGGTCTAGTTCATTTTTATTGTATTCGTTTGCTATTATATTGTCAATAAGTTATTGTCTATATTGGAAATGGCTTCATTTTCGATATTGGCGGTTGGTTTAGTATTCTTGTTGGGCTGAACGTTGGAAGCGAATCTGACTGTACCACTTGTTGGCAGCCGCCATTCGAGTTATAATAAGCATTAAATATGGATGAATAGAGGACATGCATGGAGACAGACAAACGAATTGCGGTGCTTATAGACGCGGACAACGTATCGGATAAATACATAAAGGCGGTGCTCGATGAGATATCCAATCACGGCACACCCACATACAAGCGCATATACGGCGATTGGACAAAGCCGCAGCTTGCGTCGTGGAAAAGCGTGCTGTTGACCAACTCGATCACGCCGATACAGCAATACAGCTATACCACGGGCAAGAACGCGACGGATGCCGCACTTATTATCGATGCGATGGATATATTATATTCGGGCAACGTAGAGGCATTTTGCATCGTTTCCAGCGACAGCGACTTTACGCGCCTCGCTGCGCGTCTGCGAGAATCCGGCATGTTTGTGATCGGTATGGGCGAGAAGAAAACGCCGACTGCATTTATATCGGCCTGTGAGATTTTTAAATATCTTGAGGTGCTTACGCCGCCTGCGCCGCCTGTTAAGGAAGCGCCGCTCGGCGGCAACGGCAAAACGTCTCCCAAAGAAGGCATGGCTACTAAGGAAGAGATTATCGAAGCGCTCAAGGTCATTATCACGGAGATTTCCGATGATGACGAAGGATGGGCATACTTAGGGCAGGTGGGTAAAGTGCTCAACAAGCGCTATCCCGATTTTGATACGCGAAACTACGGCTTTTCCAAGCTCACCCCATTTATTAAGTCGCTAAAACAGTTTGAATTGGAGAAGCGCTCGACAAGCAGCCCCAACAATGCGCATCAATATGTGCGAATTAAGGAAACAAAGAAGAAATGATAAGGACAGTCTGGCGCGCGCCATGGCGCGCATCAGCGTGTTGATAAACTCTATTTTTTCCTTCCGAGCTTAATACAGATTGTAAGGCTGTCATTTCCTGTGCAACACACAAAAGAGGGAAGCTCCCTCTCGTTGTGTCAAAGTATTGTCGTTTCAGCATCCGAAAAACCGGCCGCCGGTGTGGCCGCAGCAATTGAAGCCTGCATTCCCCCAAAGACTGCAACCGCATTTGCTCTTGCCGTGGCCAAAGCCGAGGAAGCCCCATGTGCTGCCGCAAGGAGCGCCGCAGCATTGGCAGGTGAAAGGCCCGCATTCCACCGGACCGCCGCAGCATTGGCAGCCGCAAGACCCGCAAGAGTTGAACGGCCCACAGGTATTGCATGAGCCGCATGGGTGGCATGGCCCACAGGTATTGCATGAGCCGCATGGGTGGCATGGCCCGCAGGTATTGCATGACCCACAGGTATTGCATGACCCGCAAGGATTGCATCCGCAATTATCAAAATTTGAAAATGGTCCGCCCCCAAAGCAACTAAGCAACATCAGGAGTTTCAGGCAGTTATCATTCATATATTCTTTCACCACCTTAAAGCATAAATGCTTAATTTAAACTATTCGTTTTACAAAAAATTTGTGAAAAACTATATTGCATTATTCAGTAGTCTTTGGTATAGTTAGCTCAACTACTGAATATAATATAGTACTAGATAAAGACGAAGAGGGAGGGCTCATGAACGCACAATTCAAAAAAGGCGTTTTGGAGCTATGCGTGCTCACCTTGCTCAACAAGAAGGACACGTATGGATACGAGCTGGCAGAACGGATATCCTCACGCATTGAGATTGCGGAGGGAACGCTGTATCCGCTGCTGCGCAAGCTCAAAAGCGATGGATTATGCGACACATACATTTCTGCCGTGTCAGGCGGGCCGCCGCGCAAATATTACACGTTGACTGAAAAGGGCAAGGAGGCACAGGCCGAGCTGCGCCTGGAGTGGACGGATTTTGTGAACAGCGTGAAGCAAATCATGGAGGACGACAATGGATGAGTTTTTAAAAACGCTGACGCGCTCACTCAAGCATATGAGTGCGCAGGAAAAGCAGGATATTCTAGACGATTACCGTGAGCACTTTGATGCGGGTCTGGAAGCGGGTAAAACCGAACAGGAGGTGGCGGCCGCGCTGGGAGATCCTGTGCAGCTTGCCAAAATGCACGTGATGCAAAGCACGGCGAATGCAGCGCATAAGTCCAAAGGCCTTGGTGACACGACCCGCATGATCGGTGCGGCGCTGAGCTACAAGGCGGGCGGCGGCATACTGGTTGGCTGCTTGTACTTCGTATGTTTGACTGTGCTGGTGAGCCTTTTTGCCGTGTCGGCAGGGCTGGTGCTGATAGGCCTCGGGTGCTTTGTGCTCGTCGCTGTAGAGATCGGCGTGTCTTATATCTCCTATGCCGCACTTGCGTTGTTTGCGGCGCTCACTTTCGCGGCCGGAGGGCTGCTGATGCTTAAGGGCAGCACGAAGCTATGGAGACTGAGCCTTGGGCGCATGCCGCTGCTTGCGCGGCGCGTGATGCGCATGGAAAAGGAGGCTGCTTTATGAAAAAGACAACAAAGGTGCTTGTTTTATTATTAGTCATCGGCATCGGCGGAACTGCGATCATGATGGGGTTTATCGTGGGTACGGGGCATCTCATGTCGCACGAAGCCGCAAAGGAATATGCGGTGGAGGAGACGTTCAGTGAGCTTAAGCTGGATATGGCAGCTGCGCAGATCAACATTATACCGTCCGAAAAGGCGCATGTGACGGCATATGCAAAGGCTTGGCTGCCAAACCCGATTGACATGAACGATGTGGTGGATGTGCGCGTGGAAAACGGCGTGCTGACCGTGACCGAAACGCCTTTCCCATCAACGTTCCTCGGTGTATTTCCCCAGCCCTACGAGCTGATACTGACGATTTACATGCCCCAGGAAGTTTGTGACATATATCAGGAGGAAACAGGTAAATGAAGACAATTGTGATAACGGGCGCCACCTCCGGAATCGGCTTTGCGGCGGCCAAAGCGCTCGCGGCATCGGGTGCGCGGGTCATCGGCGTGGGGCGAACGCTTGATACATGCAAGAAGGCACAAACCGAGCTGCTTGCAACTGTGCCGAATGCGGACATCACTTTTGTGCAGGGCGACCTTTCGTCACAGATGGACGTGAACGCCGTGGCTGAACAGATACAAACACTTCTGGCGCCGGACGGCAGCCTCGATGCACTGATCAATAACGCGGGCGGTGTGCGCAGCGGATATACCACAACGGCGGACGGCTACGAGCTGCAATTCGCGCTCAATCATCTGGCAGGTTTCCTGCTCACATACCGGCTTTGGGATATCCTCAAAAAAGCGAAAGGCCGCGTCATATTCACGGGCAGCAACTCGCATAAGAAAACACGTATCCACTGGAACGACGTCATGTTATCAAAGCATTACGGCTGTCTTAAGGCCTATAAGCAATCGAAGCTTTGCAATATGCTGTTTGCCAAGGAAATCAACCGGCGGTTTGAGGACAGCGGCGTGAAGGCATTCGTGGTGGACCCGGGGCTTGTGAACACCAACATCGGCAATAAACAGACGGCTGGTATCGTGAGTGCGTTTTGGTCGCTCCGTAAGAAGCATGGTGACTCGCCAGAATATGCGGCGCAGACTTACGCGTATCTGTGCAGTCAGATGCCCGCGCCATATTGGCTTTACTATCACGCGTGCAAGCCCGCAAATTATGACAAGCATGCGGACAATGAACAGGATGCGAAGAGGCTTTTTGAGCTTAGCGAACAGCTCTGTGGCATCCGTTTTGACGGAGGTGATATTATACAATGATGGTATTGGTAACAGGGGCAAGCGGCGGCCTTGGCCGCGCGATGGCAGTGGAGTGCGCGCGGCGCGGGTATGACCTGCTGCTCACGGATATTGCGGATGCGCCGCTTTTGCAGATCAAGCAGGGGATCGAGCGCCAGTTTGAGGTAACGGTCATAACCAAGGCGTGCGATCTGACCAACGACGATGAGCTAGGGGCATTCTTTAAGTTCATCGACGATGAACAAATCGGCCTTGATATGCTGCTTAACGTTGCGGGCATTGATTACGAGGGCGGCTTTCTCTCGCAGCCCAGCGCGAACTTAACGCGCATCGTGCAGGTGAACATTGAAGCGACACTCAAGGTGACGCACGCAGCGCTCTCAAGAAGGCGCAGGGAGGAACGCTTTACGATCGTGATCGTGTCCAGCATGGCTTCACAGTATCCGATACCGCTCAAAGCCACCTATGCCGCGTCCAAGCGCTTTCTGCTGGATTTCTCAATCGCGCTTGCACAAGAGCTCAAGCACGAAAAGGTCAATGTGCTGGCGCTGTGCCCGGGAGGGTTGCTTACCACGCGTGAAGCGCTGCTGGGCATCGCGGCCCAGGGCATATGGGGAGATTTGACCACGAACGACTTGGGTGATGTGGCACGCAAAACAATTTCTGCGGCGCTGAGAGGAAAGCGCGTCTATATTCCGGGCTGTGTTAACGGCATATTGCGTTTGCTTGGACGAATGGTACCAAATACGCTCATCGCCAGATTGCTCTACAAGCGTTGGCAGAATGCGCAGGGACGCTGGGACGTGATCGAAGCGGGGCGCATGCGCTAGCAGATAACCATATAAGCGCTATGCAAAAAATGTGTTATAAGGCGATGTTTCGTGATACAATATTTTAACAATAGCTTGAATAACAAGCATAAAGGCAACCATCTTCAATGAATGAAGATATATTTATCTCAATAAGCAAGATGGGAAAGAAAGGGTATTGATGCTGTATGAGGATCAGCGAAGCAAAGCATTGTATTATGGAGCTGTATAGAAACACCGATTGCGTCACAGCGCTGGTCAGCGAGCGCGGCGTGGGCAAAACCTCCGCTTTTCAGCAATGTGCGTGTGAACTGGGCATTGGCTATATGGGGCTTTATGCCGCGGCGATGGAAGGCCCGGATTTTATGGGATTGCCGGATAAAGACAGGGAAAAAGGCATCACCCGCTATTTGGCGCCTCAGTTTCTGCCCACCTGCAACGCTGTGCAGGAAGGGCTTTTTCCTGAGAACGGGTTGCTCGTGCTTGAAGAAATCAACCGCGTGCCGACCGACACCGTTTCGGTGCTATACCCTTTGTTGTTGGAACGAAAAATTAACGGCCACAGCCTCTCCCCTGGCTGGAAAATTGGCGTGACAATGAATCCTGATACCATGAATTACGCGGTGAATTCGCTGGACGACGCCATGCTCGACCGCTTTACGACGATAGAAATTACAGCGAATCTTGAGGATTACGTTGCCTATTCGCTGCAAAACGACGCTTGTGACGATGTGCTTGCTTACCTCACCGCCTGCCCGGATATGCTGCTGCGCGTGAAAAAAGCCGCCGACAGCACCGCCACGGCGAAGTCTCCCACACCGCGCGGATGGACGCGGGTACAGCAGCTTTTAAACAACTGCTCGCTGCCTCAAAAGCTGATGCAGGAGCTGATCTCAGGTATTCTCGGGCCGGAAGCGGCGGCATCGTTCTTTGGCTATCTCAAAAATCGCGAATATGTGATTCCCTCCGCCGATAAACTGCTCATGGATTATGAAGCAGTGCGCACACAGTTTGAACAGCTGGTTCAAGGCGGCAGGTTGGATCTCTTGAGCCTTGTGCTGAAAAAGACTGTCTCGCTGCTTGATGGAAGCGATGTGCAATGCATAAATATCAACAAAATGCTCGATGTGCTGCCCGAGGAATTTCAGCTGCTGTTCTTTAAAACGCTGGCAGGTGAAAAGTCAGAGCTGTTTTTGGAAGTGGCGCAGAAAACAAGTGTTTTTGAGGCGCTTTCCGATCAGATACTGAATCTTTTATCTTGATATGAAAGAATACAATCGGGGGGGACGATCATGCGTATACAGGATGCGGTGATGAAGCTGCTTATCAGCCAGCCTTTTTACGGATCGCTTGCCGCCTCCATTTCTATTCGTGAAAGTCAAACGGTGGGCAAGACTGAAATGACATTATTTCCCTCGCCTGTGCTTAAATATAACAAAGAATGGTACGAAGGTCTCAGTGATGCGCAGGCCGTAGGGGCATTGCTCCATGAGCTGCTGCACCTGCTGCTGCTGCATGCCCTGCGTCGCGGCGAGCGTGACCCATTGCTTTGGGCGGTTTGCTGCGACATGGCGGCCAACGATCATCTGCCGCTCGAAATGCTGACGCCAAATGCAGTCACCACTGAAAAAATCGAACGGGAAATCCATCACAAGCTGGAGCGCTGTAAAAGCGCCGAAAGCTATTATGCGCAGCTTCTCAGGCTGCTTGATGACAGAGTCAGCTTGATACAGCGCGAGGCTATGGCTACTCTTCGCTGCAGCAACGGAAGCCTGATGGAAGCCGATTTGCAGAATGAAGAAGACGTCTCGCAGATGAATGAGCAGGCGCTCAAGAGCAAGCTTCGTGATTTGATCGACGAAGCGCGACCGGGCGGCGAGGTACCGCAGGCGCTGATTGGTGAGCTCGATACGGTATTCGAGAAGGCTCAGATCGACTGGAAAACCATGTTTAAACGGTTCTTAACGGGGCGAGGGCGTATGCAAGCACGCGCAACCTATAAACGCGAATCTCGCCGTTATGACAGTTATCCCGGCACCAAGCGAAGCGTGGGGCTGCGTGTTTTGATCGCGTTGGATGAAAGCGGTTCCATTTCCAACGACCAGCTGCAAACTTTTTTTAATGAGCTGATGGCGGTAAACCGCATCACCAATGCGCAGATTCTTGTAACCGAATTTGATACAGAATGCACCAAGCCGATGCCGGCCGGGGAATATCGGCACGTGAGAAAGCGCGAGAAAAACGGCGGTACAGATTTTAAACCCGTCTTTGCGCTTGCCGATAGCTTAAAGGTGCCCTTGGTTGTCATCTTCACAGACGGCGATGGCACCGCGCCCGAGCATGCAAACCAAAAGGTGCTTTGGGTGCTAACCAAAGGTGGGAAACAACCATCTGCCTTTGGCTACAGCGTCGCGTTTGAGTAGCAAGGAAACTGACGCATCATACACAGAAAGCCGGAATGAAAATGGTACTAGAATATTATCTGACAGGCGGAAAGCTTCGAGTCGGTAAAAAGGAAGCGGCTTTGGAGCTGCTGAGAAAAGACAGCGTGCTGCGTCAGCTTCTCGGATACACGGCAGGAGAGCTTAGATCGTTTACTTCTGAGCCAACGAAAACAGACAAGACGAAGGACACTGTCACCTTCGATTTTACCGGAATTCCCGAACGAAAGCTGAGCGGCGATCCCACTCCGATGCTTAATGAGCTTAAAATCCGTTACGGCAGCGCTGTGGGAGGGAAGCTGTATTTCCGAATGGTCTACACCACGTTTATGCATGTTTTTTATAATCAAGCCGACTTGGACGCCGATGAAGTGACCTTGAGCGGCTCCGATTGAGTTGTAAGGCAACAAAAGCCAGATTTTCAAGTGGCTAAGATTGATAACTAATATTATAATGACGAGATGACGGAAGGCGATGCTATTGCTCATCCAATAACAGCTTCATTTTGGCAGCAGTATCCGTTCCTGATAACGGCGTATGTACGATCATTTTTAAACCGGAATTATCAGACACATCAAAATTACTCACTTCAAAATCCAATAATCCTGCAGAAGGATGGTTCAATTGCTTGTATTTTTCACTATTGCTTTCGATTTCATGTAAAGGCCACCATAAACGGAATTCTGTGCTTTGCATTTTTAGATCGTCAATAAACTGAACAAGCCAAGGATCTTCAATATACTGCCCACAGGTCGAACGAAACCGACCCAGCAAACCTTTAGCATGCAGATCCCAATCGACAAATAACTGTTTATATCTTTTGTCTGTGAACATAGCCCAAACGATATTCCGCTGACGCGCGTTCATATTGCCAAAATCGCCAAGAACCACGCCTGCTGCATTGTTCCAGCCAACAACGTTCCACCGCTGATCCGTCATAAGAGCCGGACACAGCATCAGACTATCCAAAACATGCTGAAGTATAGGGCTTACCGTTCCTTGGCAGCCCGGTATATCGGCCGGAAGCGGTTGATTGGCCAAAAGGTATAGATGAATGCGTTCTTGTGTATTCAGCAATAAAACTCTAGACAGACTTTCTAAAACTTGCGCTGACACATGAATGGTTCTGCCTTGCTCAAGCCATGTATACCAAGTGATACTCACACCAGCCAACTGCGCGACTTCCTCTCTTCTTAGGCCTAGGGTGCGCCGACGAGTTGACGATGAGAGGCCAACCTGCGTTGGCAGAACTTTTGCTCTGCGTGTTTTTAAAAAATCAGCGAGTTCTTTGTATCGATGCTCTTCAATATTCAAACCATCATCAATCCTGTCTATTACAATTTATACTAGTATAATTTCGCATCTATTAACATTATAGACCTTGTATTATCATAATTCCATAAAACAATTTTAAACACGAAAACGGAGGAAGATTAACATGAAATTCTTATGGACAACAATCGATGTAAAAGATTTGGATGAATCGATCGCTTTTTATTCCGATCTGGCGGGGCTTCAGGTGCTGCAGCGTTTTCCTGCGGGGCCCGGAATGGAAATTGCTTTTATGGGCAACGGCAGTGACAACGAAACAGTGGTTGAGCTTATGGCGAACAGCAACAATGACACAGTTAATTTCGGTGAATCCATATCTATTGGTTTTGCTGTCGATTCTGTGGATACCATGCTGGATACGGTAAAAAGCAAAAGCATTTCTGTACACAGCGGACCGTTTGAAACGCCGCGTTTTAAATTTTTCTGTATTAAAGATCCGAATGGCCTTAGTGTGCAGTTTTTTCAGCAGAAATAAAAAGTGGTGTACGTCGGATCAAATCGTCTAAACCAACAGCAACGGTCTTTCAAATACAACAGGTAATAAAATGGAGCTGAATGCAGTATCGCTGCAAACAGCTCCATTTCTTTCTCGGTCAGCAGCTATGTACAAAAATCAAAGTCTCTATGATCGCTCCGATTCTGGTGAAAATGACAGTTTGTCAATATAAAAGGAGCTTAATAATCTTAAAAACAATGGCACCACACGAGTTCACTGTGATTTTCAATCCTTTTTTCATATAAAATACATAATATAGCTTTATCGTGTTAGTTAATGGTATAATATATAAATATTAAACCATTTCACATATAGCTTATATCATAAGGACGGTGGCGTTATGGATCACATTCAATCCAAGCTTGAACTCATTGGGCGAATCAAAAGCAACATTGGCAAAGTTATCGTGGGCAAGGAAAACATCATCGATATGGTATTGGCCGCTCTTATATGCGGCGGGCATGTCCTCATTGAGGACGTGCCGGGGCTAGGCAAAACCACGCTTGTGTCTGCGCTGGCGCGGTCACTGAGCTGTTCCTTCCGCCGTATTCAGTTTACCCCGGATGTGCTGCCGTCGGATGTGACGGGTTACACGGCATTCAATATCAAAACGGGGGAAAGAGACGTCATATTCGGCGGCGTCATGGCGCAGGTTGTGCTTGCCGATGAAATCAACCGCACAAGCCCCAAAACACAGTCCAGCCTGCTTGAGGTGATGCAGGAAGCGCAGGTCACAATCGACGGAGAGAGTTATCCTGTTCCTCAGCCCTTTATTGTGCTGGCGACGCAGAATCCCATTGAGCATGTGGGCACTTATCCGCTGCCTGAGGCTCAGCTGGATCGATTTTTGTTTAAGATCGCGCTGGGCTATCCGAATAGAGACGAGGAGCTGGATATATTGGCGCGCAACAAAGGCCAAAAACCGCTTAATCACATCCAGTCGGTGGCAAGTGCAGAAGATATTATGCAGCTGCGCGAGTGCCATGCAGAGGTGATTTGCGCACAGCCGGTGATGGATTACATCGTCTCCATCGCTGAAGCCACCCGCTCGAGCAGCCGCATCACGCTGGGCGTCAGCCCGCGAGGCTCGCTCGCGCTCATGAACGCCGCGATGGCGCGTGCCATGCTGCAGGGAAGGAATTACACACTGCCCGATGATGTGCAGTTTATGGCGTTGCCTGTGCTGGCTCACCGTATTGTGATCAGTTTGCAAGCTGCGCAGGAAAACGACACGCCCGAGGATCTGATTCAGGTGATCCTGCAATCCATCAGAGTGCCCGGCGTATCATGAAAGCGCTAAGATGGGTGTACTACACCGTCATGGCCGCTTGCCTGATCGCGGGCATGTACACCGGCCTTCGAATTTATTACATCGTTTTTTTCACACAGCTGCTTGTCGTGATTACGATGATCGTGATCAATCTATGGACATTTTATTCTTTTTCATACAAGCAGGAGCTGTCCGACAAAGTTTGCGTCAAGGGCGATGACACGCTGCTGCATCTGGAAATCGTCAACGAGCGGCCGGTTCCGTTGTCGCTCATCGAAGTGCATGTCAGCGTCGTATCACCGGGTGATAATTCAAGCCTCATATTCAGTCTTGCGCCTTTTTCGGGGCAGACCTTTCAAATACCCGTTCACTCACCGTACAGGGGACGCTTCGGCGTTGGTATGACAAAGATGAAGATCACCGATATTTTCGGCCTTATCACAATTCCGTTTGATATGAGGCGGCTGTCTTATTACCGCATGGCGGAGCTTGTTGTGCTGCCCAAAGCGCAGATGCCAAGCTCCGTATCGGGGGATATTGCAGACACAAAGCTGTTTAGCGCGGCTTACTTGAAACACGCAGAGCAAGGGGATAGCGTATCGGGTGCGCGGCTTTATCATGACGGCGATGCGCTGCGGCGCATCAATTGGAAGAAATCCGCGCAGCTTGGTAAGCTGTTTGTCAAGCAATATGAGTATCCGGAACGTGAGCATATCATGCTGCTCGTCGATACGGGGCTTTATGGGCTTACCGGTGAGGAGGCGCTTGTTTACGCGGATACCGTCTGCGAGAGTGCCGCCTGCATCGCGCTTTACAGTCTCTCAAAAAATCGCGCGGTCAGTGTACAAAACAGCACCGGCATCGTCTCTTCAATCGAATGCGAATCCATGTCCGGCTTCGATGCGCTTCGAAGGCATCTTGCCATTCTGCCGTTTGAACAGCAGACCCACCTTGCGGCAACCATACAAAAGACTTATGTCGAGGCTGCCAAAGCGCAGTCGCTGTTTATATTAACCCATGAGCTCACCCCGCAACTCGCCGGGATTCTAGACCGCACGTTTGCCGCGCGAACAGCAGTCACGGTGGTGCTGGTGGGCGGCCGAAGCAGCTTTGGGCGCATCCATACGCTGAGCGTGCTGCCCGGCTGCGATGCCGCAGCAAGTCTCAGTGGTTTGTTTTAGCGAGGAATAGCGATGAAATTTTTCAATTCAAGATTTGCCGATATCTTTGCAGATGTGTTTTGCAGCTTGCTGCTCGGCACTGCCGTTTGTACAGCTTTGTTTCCGGCGCTTCATATGCATATCGGCTATGGCGAATGTCTGCTGCTTATGCTGGCCGATCTCGTGCTTATCGTGCTGTTTACGCGCAAGTGGTGGATACTGCCGTCGTTTCTGGGCGCTGCCGCCTTATTGGCCGTGGCCGTCTCCTCGCTGCTTGACGTAAATGAAGAGGTTCTCTCGTATATAGCCGGATTTTTTCGCTGGTGCGCCGCGTCATACCCGGACACCGCGCCGTATTCGCAAAATGGCAGTTTGATTATTGTTCGTCTCGCGTATGCGCTGCCCGTTGCCGGCCTCGCGTTTATCTACTTTCGCAAGTTGTTCTTTTTCCCGCTTCTTGCGCCTGCGGCACTTGGACTGCTTTTATGGACTGTTTTAAGCAAATCGGAAGCTTTGTGGCCCGTGCTGATCATGCTGCTTTTTGTGGTGTTTGTGGCATTAGCCAAGATGCGCGGAAACAAAATCAGCAGGGACGACAGCCATATATCCAGCGCCATGCTTTCGGTGTCTGCGATCATTCTCATGCCGGTTCTGATCTTGCTTGCTTTTGCTTTTGCGCCCGAAAAGGACGGAGACTGGCAGTGCAAGCCGCTTGTCAATGCCGTGCAGGACATAAGCGATTATATGGGGAGCGGGCAAGGCAAATCGCCCACGGACAGTTCGTTCAATATGGGCCTTACCGGGTTTTCGCCGTTAGAAAGCAAGCTGGGCGGAGATGTGATCGTGAATAATGAAACGGTGCTAAAAGTCACGACCGATACGCCCGTGCGACTGACCGGTGCCGTTTACGACACGTATGACGGCACGAGGTGGTATGATTCATTTTCCCGGCAGCGGTTTCGCTACATAAGCCTATTATGGCAAAATAAACGCAACGAGGTGTTCGGCATAAACAAGCCAGAGGGGGATCGCCGTATAAAAGAGCTATATGACAGCATGACCACGCCACTTGAGCTCAGCATAACCGGCTCTTTGCAGGGGCGCACGATATTTGCCGCGGGACACGTTCGGACAATAAAAAGCGACAAGCTGGATACGGCTGATATCTATTTTAACAATCAATCCGAGCTGTTTACACTAAAGCCGCTGCGGTCTTTTCAATACACGCTGAACACTGCTGTTTTCGACAGAGACGCGGACGGCTTTCATGACAACTTGCTTGAACTGGAAAAGCTGACCGCTCAAAGCGCCGACCCGTCTTGGGACGGCATCAAAGCTGAGTATCTGCAGCTTCCTGAAACACTGCCGGAATCGGTGTGGGAAACAGCTCGGCAAATCACTGAAGGGTGTGAAACGCCGTATGAAACAGCGCTGGCGATTGAAAACTGGCTGTCAGACAACTGCGTTTACACGCTGACACCGGGCAGCCCGCCCCAAGGTGAGGATTTCGTCGCTGCCTTCCTGGAAAAGAAGCAAGGCTACTGTGTATACTTTGCGAGCGCCATGACTGTGCTGTCGCGCTGCGTCGATCTACCCGCACGCTACGTGATCGGTTTCGGTCTTAAGAAAAACCCGCTGTCCGACGCGAGTGATTCGTATGTGGCCACCAACGCCACGGCGCATGCGTGGACTGAAGTCTATTTCCAAGGTATCGGCTGGGTCACCTTTGATCCGGCAGGCTGGAACTTTGACGAAAATGCAGTGGTAAGCGAGCGTCCTGCAAATCCAGGCCATTACACACAGCCCGCGTTTACGCCTCCGCCCACAATGAATACCGACACGGACGCAATGCCCGTAAATTCAGGCGAAATGTCTCGTGCGTTAAAAATCCTGCTTTTCGCGCTGCTTTGCATCGCGGCCGCGCTTGTGCTCTTCATTATTATCCGTTTTCTCATACTGCTCAGAAGCTCTCAAGGTTATTACTTAAGACTGTGCCGCAAATATCCGCATGCGGGCGACAGATTAAGCGCCTGTTACGCCAAGGTTGTCCGACAGAGCGCGTTTCTCGGCGTCAGCCAGCACCCGTCAGACACCATCGGGAGCTGGGCGCAGCGTGTTGATGCGCATCTGGGAGGGCAAGCCGTGTCAACCGTTTGCGAGCCAGTGATCCGTATGCGCTTTGGTCATAAAGAGCCCACAAATGAGGACGTTAAAAGCCTGTGTGCGTTCAGTGATGAGCTGGAAAAACGTTTGCGCCATGAGCTGGGTATCGGCGGCTATTTATGGCGGCGCATACTCAAAGCACGCAGACGGTGATGACGCGTTTAAGCATGTTCTATACAACGCCTTTGATCAATTTGGTGCGATCCCCGCTATAGATCAGAGACAGCCGGTGCATCGCCCGGGTGCAGCCAATGTAGAGCAGGTGACGGTCGCTGTCGGTGCAATACGTCTCGTGATTGGCCGAAGGGATAATGACTTCGTCGAATTCCAATCCTTTTGACATACGCACCGATGTCACTGATATGCCGTTTGAGAATGCTTCGCTGTCGGGCGTCAGCAAATTCACGTCATATGTCTCGCGCAGAGCCTGATACATGGCGTTCGCTTCGGCGTGTGTTTTAAGGATGATACCCAGCGTCACAAAACTGCTGTTGTGAAAGGCATCACATTTCTTTTCTATTATTTTGAGCTCTTCTTCAGGGCTGCTGCAACGGATGATTTCAGGCTTGTCGCCATGACGTTCTATCGCTTCCAAAGCCGAGACGTTGAGTATCTCTTTTGCAAAGGTCATGATTTCATAGGTCGACCGATAGCTTTTGTTGAGTGTCACGGTTTCTGACCGATCATACAGCTTTTTTAAATCGTCCAGCGAAAACGAATGATACGGGTTCACCGTTTGTCCGATATCTCCAAGTATGGTTTTCTTGCATGAAAAGAGCCTGTTTATCACAGCGTATTGGACGGGCGTATAATCCTGCATTTCATCGATAACCAAATGCTTTGCTATCTGATTGACCTTTAAGCCCTCAAACGCGGCGTGAAAATAAAGAAACGGGTAAACATCCGCCCATTCTAAGGTTCTTTTATCGGGCCGGACAAGCATATCCGGCGCATTGATTTTTTGATAGAAGTCCCGATACAGTGCCATGGTATTTTTGATCTTGAATCGGGCGGTCAATTCTTTGATTATTGTTCTTTTAGCGGGCAATTCATCGCCACGGACGTTGTCTGTTTCCAGTCGGTCCAGTATATCCGCTGCAGTTTCTTCAAGCCGCTTCTTAACGGGCAAACCCTCATATGCAAGGTAGCGATCCATGATCCACTGTTTGAAGATGACGAAACGTCCAAATATAAAATCTGCGGGTTCGAAAAAGGCAACCGCCGCATCACGAAGGTAATCATCCATGATGGTAACAAACTCAGCAGAGGACTTAAAGCGAACCCTTTTTGCCCATTTCTCATCGTTTTTTTCGTGGGGATCCATCTCCGCCTCGAAGCCCATAACGCCGTTAAGCTGAATGAGAGCAATATCAGCAAAGCTCATTTCCCAAACGGGCTCTTCGCCAAGCTCGGGCAGCACGCCCGAAATATAATCAGCAAACACCTTATTGGGAGATATGATGACGACGTTGTTGGCGGACAATTGCTCCCGATATCGGTACAGCAAGAAGGCAATTCTGTGCAGCGCGATGGATGTTTTACCGGAGCCTGCCACACCCTGAATGATCAGTGTATCGGCTTTTGCGTTCCGGATGATGCTGTTCTGCTCCTTCTGGATCGTGGCTATTATCGTTTTCATTTTTTCGTCCGACGTATGGCTGAGCTCGCGCTGAAGCACGTCGTCCTGAATATTGATCGCGCTTTCCAATGCATATTCCATTTGACCGTGCCGGATTTTAAATTGCCGTTTACGGGTCAACTGACCTTCGATTCGGCCAATCGGTGCGTCGTATGCTGCCTTGCCGAGCTCGTAATCATAGAACATGTTGGATACGGGGGCGCGCCAATCATAGATGAGCATTTTTTGGTCCTCTTCAAAAGAAAACGGGCCAATATAAAAAATCTGGGTATCATCTTCATCGTCGAAGCAAAAATCGATGCGTGCGAAGTAGGGAGAATCCATCAGCTTGATAATCTTGTCTCGGGTGTTGACTGCGAAATTGCCAAGCGTTTCAATCTGTTTAATGGAAAGCTCGTTGGAAAATATCTCTTTGGGGTCAATTTCATGACGGTAATGGGCGAGATAGCGTTTGGATTCCCTATAATCAGCTTCATATCCTTGGATCGACTCATTCGAATACATCAGCGCGTTTTTTAGTTTGACTTTAACTTTTTCAAGATAGTGGGTTTCATCTGGAAAACTGACTGCCATTAATGATCTTCCTTTCTGCTTGTCGCAAAAACCCTTTTATTGGGTTTGAGACTGTCAAAAAAGTCTTTATGTATAATTCGTGGGCAAGACGGGCTGTGCCCACGTAGCCCACACTTTGCGGTTTTGCGCAGTTTCGAATCTATGGGGAACAAGCAAAACCGGAAAACTGGCGGAAAACTGTAGGTTTTTCGACAAGCTCAAACCCTGCTATAAGGTTTGTATATGGTCATCTTCTTCATCATCCTTGGGCTTTGAATAGAGGATAAATTTTTGTGTGGGATAGCCGAATTCGGTTAAGAGCTCTGCTTCTGCGAAACCGAGCTCTTTCAAAGCTTTTCTGTAGCCCGTATCGGCTCTGTCGCCCTCGCGAAAGGTGGTGATGCTGATTTGTTTATTCTTGAGCAGTTCATCCATGGCCTTGCTTAAAAACAGCCGGGTAATGCCCTGCTTCCTATAAAGAGGATGAACACCTAAAAAGTCGATACTGGCCGTATCATATGAGATCATCATGATGCCCAATGCGACAGAGCCAGCCTTCATGATGAGCGCACGCTTTTGTTTAATTGCCATTTTCAGCGTTGTCGTATATTCGCTTTCATCGAGACAGGGGAAGCCGTCTATCACAAGCCGTACCAGATCCATCCAGGCCGGAATATCGGCGGCTTTTGCAAACTCAATATCATCCGGTGTATACTGCTTGGCTGATGTTTGAGATGGGTCGTCAAATTTATATTCAGACTGCAAGGGGTAGAACACCTCGTTTTCTCTAAATTGATGAGGGGATTGCTTGTACATGGCTTTGAAAGCGGCTGTGAAGGACTGCTGACTATCGTACCCTGACAGCAGCGCAATATTGAGTATGGGTTGATCCGAAAAGACCAGCAGCTTGGCAGCCTCTGTAAGCTGGCGCCGCTGCACATAATCATGAATCGTTAAGCCCAATGTACTGGAAAACAACCGGTGTAAATGGTATTTGGAATAGTGAACGGCATTCGCGATCATATCTAAATCCAGCTTCTCGTTGAGATGCTCTTCAATATACCGAATAACCTTGGTGATATTTATGATCGTCTTTACCGTATACAACGATTTAATCCTCCGCACTAACACGAATACCCATGATACTTGAAAACATTTTTCCTTAAAAAAGGATTATATCATAGTGATTCGATCTGTTTTTGACCATTCTTGCTCATTTTTTGAGGCAAATCCTTAAGAGAGACGTTTCGTATATTTGTGCACCGGCACAGTTCAAAATAATCCTCGTTCATGCTACATTTCTTATAATAAATCAATACAAAATTGACGCAGAGGTCTTGTCCGAATTACGGAAAGGCTTTTTGATTCCTTGCACAGAAAATCAAAGCCGCCGGCGGACAAGAGTCATATCACAACGGTTTAACCAATACAATATAAACCCTGCCATATATTAACCTTATACAGCCATGTTAATAAAAGCAAATATATTTTCAAGCATATTCATGTGTTAAGATTAAAAATGTGATTAGTGATCTTTGATTGTCTATCATAAAATGTGACCAAATTCGGGAACAATTCGCGTTGACGCTTCGTCTAGTCATTGGAGATATGACGTGTTTCATGAATAACTAATGTGGACGAAATTGGAGATATGACGTGTTTCATGAATAACTAATGTGGACGAAATTGTAAATAATTTCGTAAGGGGTTGCTTGTCGTGAAAAGAGAAGATATAATGACAAGCGTAGTAAACGCAAAACTGCAATACACTTCGGATGATCCGGTAAGGGTCTGCTATGCTATACTGCATATACAGTGACTTGCAGCCGGGTTTAAAATTGAACTTTCAGCGCTTTTGAGAGCGTGTAAATATTAGGAGTAACAGCAATGAGCGAAAAAAAGAACAACGGGGCAGACAACCAATCTATTAATGCGCAAAGCAGCGATAACATCCTAAGAAATACGCCCCACGAGTCGCAAGCAGCGGGCGATAGCGCTGAGCTGTCTGATAACAAATCCCGGACAATTGAAACTGCATCCAAAAAGGGCTTTATATGGCCATGGAAGAAAAAATCGAACGATGGGACGAAGAAGCCAAGAAAACCGTGGAGCAACAAGAAAAAAGTGATCGTGTCTGTCGTGGCGGCGGTTATGGCTGTGATAATCGGCTTTGGCTCTTATGCCTATTCGATATGGGCAAATCCAATGGGTCAGTTTGATAAAATCTCTCAGCAGGTGACACCCAAACCGGCAGCCACGCAAGCGCCGGATGGTTCCGAAGGGCCGGAAGAACCCACTCCGACGATTGATCCGTATGAAGCGCTTGCCGCAAATGCGGATTTCGGTCTGCTGGATAACATCGTTAACATCATGCTGATCGGTGTGGATCACGCTGTGGAGCGGGATGATTGGAGCGGAAAGAGCGCTTTTCATTCGGACGTGATGCTCGTACTGTCTGTCAATACCGATACGAATGAAGTCAGCATGATCTCACTGCCCCGTGACACTTATGCGAAGATCCCCGGTGTGGACGGCATATACAAGCTCAATGCGTCGATAGACTGCGGCGGCGGCTGGCCGACCCCCGAAGGGTTTCAAAAGGTATGCGAAGCGGCCTCATGGATGCTGGGTGACATACCTGTGCAGTACTATTATGCCGTGGATATGAACGCCGTGAAAGGGCTCGTCGAGGCCATCGGCGGTGTGGACTTTGACTTGGATATCGATTTCAAAATGATGGGGCGTTATTACAAAGCGGGCCCCCAGCATATGAACGGACAGGCAGTGCTCGATTATCTGCGCGTGAGAAAGCCTAAGGATATACTCAGTGGCGGAGCCTCTGGCGATCTTAATCGTGTCGACCGCCAGAAGCGGATGCTGGTCGCGATATTTGAAAAACTCAAGGATACGAATTTAATTGCAACGATACCGGATTTACTGGAAGCGTTTGACGGTAATCTGTATACCAACACAACGCTTGCTCAAACTGCGGGGCTTGCCGCATATGCTTACAAAAACATCAGCCCGGAAGATATAAGTATGTATTCGATGGGTGGCCGTTATTATTATGGGCTGTTTGGCTGGAACTTTGTTGTCACCGATCAGAAAGCGCGCGTGGAGCTGATTAAAAAGGTTTACGGGGTGGATGTGCCCGAGTATAAGGACTATGCTGCAAGCGCAGCAACCAGACTATGGGAAAACATGCAGGCAAAGGATATTCAGAAAAAGGCAAAGCCTGTTTTGAATCAGGTGAAGGCGATACTGGACGCGGATGCGGCCCTGCCGCCTTATCCGACGCCGACACCGGTGCCGACACCGACACCAGCGGCACCGACACCAGCGGCACCGACGCCACCGCCTGTGGATCCGATGCCGACAGAGACACCGGCACCGACGGAGACGCCTGCATCTTCGCCTGCATCTTCGCCTGCAGCATCACCATCTGCATCTGATACAGCGATGTCAATGATCGCAATTGAGACGATCAACAAGGGCTATCAGATCGCGACGTTTGACGAAGTGCCCAATCCGGCCAACTACAGAAAATACGGCGATGAAATATGGGCGCTGTATAACAAGACGGTAGACGAGGTAAACAGGCTCACCTCCATCAAATCGACGGATGAACTTAAGGCGGCGAATTTGCAGGCAAAAGCGGATATTGAGGCGTTGTGCACGATGTTCTCCATCAAGGTGCCCGATTGGGACGTTAACTATGAAAAAGAGTTGAACAAGATTTTTGTTGACTTTAATTAATTAAGCGATGATAACAAAGGGGCTCCTTGCTAAATAACAAGGGGTTTTCTTTTTTATCTGCATAAGCGCAATGCTTGATTTTTCATATCGTGCACGCATACAATATTGGTGTAATCAACCAATTAGATATTTAACTCAATAATTTAAGAGAGATGTCGTTATGATAAGTGCTTGCGCTGTGGTTGCGGGTGGTGTGTTTGTCGTCGATGTCAACTTGCATATCTTTGCGATCACGAAGCAGCAAGAGGGATTGCGGCGTGTGACAAAGGTATTTCTCATGCCGCTGCTCGCGCTGTGCTTTTTCTTTTTTTGGCACAGCGCAGGAGACGAGCCTGTGCCTTGGTATGTGATGGCTGCCCTTCTTTTCGGCTGCGTGGGAGATGCATGCTTGATCGATCATCATCACCCCGTCGGCTTCCCCTTGGGGCTCGCCGCCTTTTCGGCGGGCCATGTGTTCTATATCTTGCAGATGCTTATGATCACCCCTGCACCCGAGCTTTGGATGATCGCACTGCTTATCGTTGTATATGGCGCAGGTGTCACGATGACGTTTAAAAAGCTTATGTCGTTTCTGCCCAAAAAGCTGTGGGGCGGCTCTCTGTTTTATATGATTTTGCTGAGTACACTGAGCGCAGCGGCGGCTGCCGGTATGCTGACAGACCTTTCTGCGGGCGCTGTATGTCTTTTTGCAGGCACGCTTTTGTTCCTGTTTTCCGACACCATTCTGTCATTTGAGATATTTAGGGGTGAAACGAAAAACGGAAACTTAAAAGTGATGATCACCTATATTGCCGCGCAGATTCTCATTTCCGCAGGATTTTTGCTTAGGATGACGTGATCCTATTTCATGGCTTGCTCAAACGTGACGCCGGATATAGACAGATAGCACCTGATTATGAAAAAGGTGAACAAACAGGGATATCGATCGTTTAGACGCCAGCCGCGATAAGCTGCGCCTCGCAGGGCGCGTGCAAATAGTCCAGCGCGAAGGGAAGATCGTAAAGCCAGTTGTTCACGTTGTCCGGTGTTAAGATGAGCGGCATGCGGTTGTGATAAGGCGCCATCCACTCGTTGGCCTGCGTGGTTAATATCACATACGAATCGGTGCCGCCGAACGTATCGGCAAAGCCTGCCATGTAGAGCATCTTTGTATCGGGCATGCGAAACAGGTATTTGACCTTCTTGTCCTGTTCCTGCCGCCATTCAAAAAAGCCCGCGGAAGGGATCGCGCAGCGCCGTTTCATGAGCGGCAGCCGGAACATCTTCTTATCCAGCGCCGTCTCGCTACGCGCGTTGATGATAACACCGCTGCCCTGCCATTTGGGGAAGCCCCATTTCATGAGATAGGGGTGGGGTCTGTCTTGATCCGGCACCAGAACGGGCGCGATGTTGGTCGGGAACACTTCACCGGCGGCCAACGCATTAAGCGCCGGCGTGTCCTTATATCGCTCGTTGACCTCGTTGATAATTTCACGGTATTCGAGTATCTCACCCTCGGTGACGACCAGATAACGTCCGCACATGTTTTAAGCCCCCCTTCTTTCCATGAACCAGCGGTCTTCCTCAAAAAACAGAAACGTCTGATGTCCGCGTACCACGCACGTGTAGCGAATACCGACACCGCCCGCCTTGAGGCTGGCCGCGCGGCAAACCTCCAGCACACGGTCGATGCTGTACCGCCGTGCGTTTTCCCACCAGAACGCGACGGGCTCGAGCCGTCCGTCGGGGTAGAAAAGCACTTCCACCTTCACATAGACCTTGTTTTTATTCTCGTATCGTCTTTCTATCATTTTACCATACCATCCTTGAAAAAGCCCACAGGGTGAATGATATGATCGCCCTTGGGATTGATGCCGCCCAGCGGCTTGTCGGCCAGCATGCAGGCGCGCTGTATGCAAAAGTGCCCGAAACGCCGCCTTAATTCCTCCACAGTTCTGTCCAGCGCCTCTTGTTTTTGGCGCTCCTGCTCATCGCTGAACACCGAAAGCTGAAGTGGCATACTTGTTGGCACAAGATCGGTGCAGCGCACGCCAATGCTGCGGATGGGCCGCGGCCAGCTGTAGTTTTCTGCGAAAAGCCGCATCGCTGCATCCGCGATCTCGCGGGATATGTGCGACGGGCGATCCAGCTTGCATTGGCGCTCGAAACGGAAAAGCTCGTTGTCGCGTATCGATATGGCCACGGTGCGGCCCAAGAACCCGTGCTCGCGCATGCGGGCGCAGACGCTTTCGCACAGCACAAACAGCGTGAGCTTGACGTCCTCGTTGCAGGTTAAATCCCGCGGGGTGGTGGTGCTGTTGCCGACAGATTTAATCAGCGATTCCTCGTCCATCTGCATCACGGGCGAGTCGTCAAGGCCGTTCGCAAACGTAAAAAGCACGTCTCCCACCTTGCCGAACAGACCGTGCAGCAGCGACGCGGGGGTGGCGGCTAAGTCCCCTATGGTCGTAACGCCAATACGATGCAGCTTAAGCTTCGTCGCGCGGCCGACATACAGCAGCTCTTCCACGGGCAGCGGCCATGCGACGGACTTGAAGTTGCTCTGGCTGATCAGTGTTGTGGCGTCCGGCTTTTTGATGTCTGAACCCAGCTTGGCGAATATCTTGTTGTAGCTGACACCCACCGAAGCCGTCACGCCCAGCTCGCGCTTGATGCGGCTGCGTATCTCATTGGCGACACGCACGCCGTCTTCGCCGCTTACGTCCAGCCACGCTTCATCAAGCCCGAACGGCTCGATCTGCGATGTGTAGTCTGCATAGATCTGCCGCGCAAGCTTGGCGTAACGCAAATATAGCGGGTAATTCGGGGGCAGCACCACAAGTCCGGGGCATTTCTCGCGCGCTTGCCAGAGCGCTTCGCCTGTACGTATGCCCGCAGCCTTGGCGATATTGTTTTTGGCAAGCACAATACCATGGCGCAGTTCTTCATCGCCGCCGACCGCCACGGGTTTTCCCCTTGTGTCAAGCCGATGCACGCACTCCACGCTCGCGTAAAAATTATTCATATCCGAATGCAAAATGACACGTTGTTTCATTACCTATACCTCGAACATATGTTCGTATATATTATATTCAGCTTATCTTAAAAAGACAACAGGTAAATTATTAAAAAAGTATTGACATGTCGCATGTTCACAATTCTATGAACATGTTCGGAAACGATGATTGAATCCGTGGTAAACGAATTTTTCCATAAGCTCTATTGACATTCTGACTCTAATGAGTTAGACTCTATTGCATTAGAGAAAGGGGCGGCCAATATGGAAACACCGAAAGTATTTGAGAGTGAATATCGCTTTTGTCTTATTCTGTGGGAGCATGAGCCTATTGGAAGCGGCGAGCTTGTGAAGCTGTGTAAAGAGCAGCTTGACTGGAAGCCCACCACCACATATACGGTCATCAAACGACTTTCCGAACGTGGCATTCTGAAAAATGAAAACACAATCGTATCTTCGTTGGTTTCAAAGGGTGAAGTGCAGGCTGCGGAGATCGACGAGCTTGTAGAAAAGAAATTTGAGGGTTCGCTTCCGGCCTTTATCACCGCATTTACAAAGCACCAGCGGATTTCAGATAAGGAGATCGATGAAGTACAGAAAATGATTGACCGATACAGGAAGGAGGATCACAATGGCTGATATATTCTTGAAATTTTTAAACATGAGTATATCCGCAAGCTGGCTTGCGCTTGTTGTGGTCATTCTAAGATTATTACTAAAAAAGGCACCAAAATGGCTGAATCCTGTTCTGTGGGGAATCGTCGGTATCCGGCTCATTTTGCCCTTTTCCATCGAAAGCATCCTGAGCCTGATCCCCAGTGCGGAAACAATCAGCCCGGAGATTATTTACTCGCAGGAGCCATCAATCCATAGCGGTATCCCGATATTAAACAGCGTGGTTAATCCGATCATTACTGAGTCCTTTACCCCTAATCCTGCGGGCAGCGCAAGTCCGCTGCAAATATGGATTCCCATAGCGGCTGTCGTTTGGACTGTCGGTATCGCCGCCATGCTTATCTACACGGTTATCAGTTACCTGCGTCTGAGCAGGCGGGTAAAGACTGCCGTGTTGCTTCGGGATCATATCTATCAGAGTGAAAATGTTGCATCACCCTTCGTGCTCGGCATAATGCGCCCTCGTATCTATTTGCCATTCAATGTAGAAGAAAAAGATGCCGCTCATGTGATTGCCCATGAGAAAACCCACATCAAGCGGCGCGACCACTGGATCAAGCCATTTGGTTTTTTACTGCTTGCTTTGCACTGGTTCAATCCTGTATTGTGGGCGGCGTACATTCTTCTCTGCTGGGATATTGAGCTTGCCTGTGATGAGAGAGTGATAAAAGAATTGGGTGCGGATCAACGGGCGGATTATTCGGATGCGCTGCTTTCATGTAGTGTACCGCGACGGATGATTGCTGCCTGTCCGCTTGCTTTTGGAGAGGTTGGCGTGAAAGAGAGGGTGAGAAACGTGCTGAATTATAAAAAGCCTGCGTTCTGGCTTATCGTCGTGGCTGTTGTCACCTGCATCGTCATAGCTGTATGCTTCCTGACAAATCCGAAGAAGGCTCCCATCTCTTTCGATACAATCCAGATAACTTGGGCAAATGCGTTGGATATGAGACCAAACGAGCCGACATCGTACAATTTGAGTGACGCAGAGTTTGGTGAACTAAAAGACCGTCTGCGTGATTTAGAGGTTGACGGAAAAAATAATGATTATGGCGAGTCTACGCCTATATATTCACTGTCAATAAAAGCGCAGGGCATGGAGCAATTCATGATTGCAAGCTACAACAGCGACGGCACTCATGTAGGTTTAATGTATCAGGGAGAATATTACCGCATTCAGAATGACGATTTTTCAAGATACCTCAGCAACATCTGTGCCGGGGGCAGCAGGGCTGAAGCGCCCGGTAATAAAGTCAGGTTGTCTCTTAACGATGTGATTATGCTTTCTCAAAAAGGCGAAGATCTCTCGTGGAAAGATTTTGAGCAGTTTTCTTATGTGGAAACCGGCTCCGGCCTTTATATCCGTGTTTATGAGATCAACCCTTTGTTCTCGCTTTGTATAGGCGGAGGCAATCCCGACATTGAACCAATGTATATAAGACTGCTCACCAGTACCGAGCCGGAGGATGCCATCGACATTCGAACAGAGGATGTGGCTGCTTTTATCAGCACACATAACGATGATCTGCTGGAAGCATCCATATCCGCTGCTGTTTTGGAGCATTGCATGAGCGACCGCTCAGCCGGACTCATCTGCGTGGAGAGTCATGTCATACTTGACAAGAAAGTAATGAGCGGTGCACCTGCCGTCGGTAGTAGCGAAAACAAAGCGACTGTAACGGTCTATGCCCTGATCTATTATGCAGGATATGAACGATACAGCACGCTTGGGAATGGACTTGAAACCGCAGAAGGTAGCTATATCCCGACGGCACTTACCTTCGGTGCGGATGCAAACGGAATTTACACACTGACCGAATATTGGGAACCCAGGGACGGCAGCGACTATGCTCCGGATATCGAAAGCAAGTTCCCAAAGGACGCTGCTAAAGAGGCATTAAATCATCAGGTGTATGTGGCCGAACTGTCGCAGGAATGCGAAAAAAAGGCATTAGCAATCATGAAGGAAAGCGGCAGTATTTATGACGAAATCTCCCGCCTGCTATATACGATTACCTCATCTCCGCTAGAATCATCGGTACCTAGCGACTATATCACAGCGCATCAATCCGAGTATGACACAATGGTGAGCTATGGCGCGCACACCCTGCGCTATTGTTTCACGGAGTTCTTGAAGGAGGATCAGACCGGCCTTCGAGGCCATATCATGGCGATTGCCTGTCAGGATGTTATGTCAGGCTGGGGCGAAGTGCTTATAATCGATAGAACCGTCAGCACTGGGCAGGACTGGTTTAATCTGTTCCGGGCCAATGCAGAAAGCATGCAGACGCAATATACACATGAGGAACTTGAAAAACGGTATCCGGCAACATGGATACTCCTGCAATTGCAGGGAGTGGGTACCCGTGTATACAGCTTCAACGAGGAGGACATTATGAAGACCGCTAGAGTTGCTCTTCATGATGATGGGACTTTTACCTTTACCTTTTCGCCTATCAGCAGTTATATCGGAAATGGAACTTATGAAATTGATGGCGATCGGCTCGCGTTGATGACAGACGATGGGTATTATACCTACGTATTTGACATGGTCGATGATACCCTTGTGTTCAACGCCAGTGCTTCCTCCGATAAGGTGTGGTTTTCCGGCATAACGGATGGTTCGGTGTTCAAGTAATATGTATATAGCAAACAGGTAGTGCTCAGGTCCGAAAAGTCGGATAGACTCTTCGGTTTTAGCCTTGAGATGGTAGAGCTTTCATAGGTGTTTCTCCAGAATGGGGCATACGAGCAGTGGATAAGTCTCATATAACAGCAAGACCTCATCAAAAGGTTTTATCCTTTGGTGCGGTCTTTACTTTTGTTTCCTCTGGAAGAGAGTCGGTCAAAAGATGACTTGTTTCTCTAAGTTGGACTCCCTGCGGCCCGGTACTTTTCTAACACATCGAATATATGTTCGGTGTATATAATATTCAGCTAACCTTTAAAAGACAACAGGTAAATTAAGAAAAAAGTATTGACATGGCTCATGTTTGCGCGTATATTGAACATGTTCAGAATGCGATCAATAAATTAATGCGTAATAGGAGGATGACCATGTCGGATAGTGACGCCAAGCAAAGGATATTAAAGGCGGCGATAACGCTGATGGATGAGACCAAAGACAGCGACAAGATTACCATACGCGAGATTGCAGGCCGCGCCGGGGTGGGTGTGGGGCTCATTAATTATCACTTTCAGACGCGCGAAAACCTGCTCTATGCGGCGATCGGGGAGTATATGCTTGAGGTAATCAGTGCGATGCGGGAATCTTCCAAATCCGAGTCGCCCGTTGAGAACTTAAAGGCCATGCTCAAGGCAATGGGGGATATTGGCGAACGGCATGAAAAGCAGATGCGAATCGGTGCGCAATACGAACTGATGCAAGGCGAATTAAGCGCCGCTAATTATCTGCTGCCGCTTCTTCGGGAGATCTATATGGATAAGAAGGACGAGACTTCGCTTCGTGTGATGGCTCTTGATATCATCGCTACGACAAGTCTCGGGCTGCTCAGGCATGATGAATTCTTCAAATTCACAGGCCTTAATATGAAGGATAAAAAGCAGAGGGACCGTTTTATCGATATCATTGTAGAAAATTATATAAAAGACTAAAAGGAGAGAGAAAGATGAATATTGTAACCATTATTATGGCTTCATTGACGATGCTTCTGCTGCTCTGCCAGCTTATTTGCGGACTGTGGATAAAGTCTAAGGGAGCCGACGAGGGAAGCAAAAAGTTTCATGCCCGTTTGGGTATCTGGAACGTGCTGACGGGCCTTGCCACATCGGTGCTCGCGATCATCGCGGTTGGTTAAGCAAAGGAGAGATAACGTGAGAAGAACTTTAAAGATTATAGCATGGTTGACCATTGCTCTGCTCACCTGCCAGCTCATCTGCGGGCTATGGATTAGAGCTAGCGGTGCGGATGCCGAAGGGATCGGTTTCCACTCAACGTTGGGGATAGTCTCGGTGATTTTTGGCATCGCGACCAGCGTGCTTGCGATCATATCGACAAGAAAAAAAACAAAACAACTCAATTAACAAAATCATTATCACAAGGAAAAGAGCACTGGGTTGACCCGGCGCTTTTTTTATTTATCATTGCACATAAAACTAATAAACACTAGTATAAATATTTACAAAGCTATCAATAGGTAGTATAATTCGGTGTAAAGGAGATGACATCATGGAGAAAACAACGCAGGGGAAGAGGAAAAAAGGGATTGAGACAACCAACAAAATACTCGAAGAGGCGGCAGCGCTTTTTGCGCATAAGGGCTTTGACAGCGTTTCGGTGCATACAATTGCCTCGGCGGTGGGTATCAAAGAAAGCTCGCTGTATAACCACTTTCCAAGCAAAACCGCCATATTGGATGCTCTGTATGATATTTTTGCTGAGGGAGCGCCTAAATGCCGACCGTCTGTTCAAGATTTAGACGCGATGCTTATCATCATGCAGCCGGAAGAAATATTTAAAAACATACTCTTGTATTTTGGCAGCCACGTGAGTGCGCTGCTCAAAAACATAGCCATGATCATCAACAATGAGAAGTATAAAGACGAGAAGGCGGCGCATATGTATTATGAGCATATGGTGAAAGAGGCCTCGGATTACTATGAACGCCTGATTCAAAGAATGATCGATAAAAAAATGGTCAAAAAGGTGAATGCGCGGCTTTTTGCTGAACAATACAACTATGTCTCCATTGCGCTGACGAAGGAGTACTTCATGGCGGATAATGGCCTGGCGGATGAGCACAGCGTTGTCAAATATATGATTAAAACGATTAACTTCTTTTGCGGACTCATGAAGGAATAGAACTCATGAAAGCCGAGGTGCCTATTGTGAAAAAGAAGCGCGGTTTGGAGGAAAAATATCCACCGTCGCCGCCATGCAGCTGTGAAACCTGTGTGGCATATTGCATGCGCCCCGGTTGGTGGACGGTTCAAGAGGCACAGAAAGCCATTGCTGCGGGATACGCACCCCGCATGATGCTGGAAATGGCGCCCGATCTGTCTTTCGGTGTGCTTTCGCCCGCTTTCAAAGGCTGCGAAGGCGGATTTGCTTTGCAGGAATTCTGGGGGCGCGGCTGTACGTTTTTAAAGAACGGCCTGTGCGAGCTTTTCGGCTCGGGATTTTCGCCGCTTGAATGCCGGTTTTGTCACCATGAGCGCAAAGGGCTCGGACAAAAATGCCACGCAGATATCGAAAAGGATTGGCGCGTCAGCGGCAAGCAGCTGGTGAAAAGATGGGTCAGCCTCACCGGTGTTTGGGAACAATACGCGATGCTGACTGCTTATTCGGAATGCATGCGGATACCGCCGCAGGTTAATCATCATGTAAACTTGCTATAGGTGCGTGTTTACAACCTCATTAAATTGCATAATGCTTTGGTACGAAGAGAAAATAGGCTGTGCCTGTGTTTGCATATCTTCATAGAGGGGTATAAAATGCTCTCATGTACATCAATGCCGTTATCAAAACACAAGAGCCAATCAGTGAGCGAGATGCGTATTTAAACGCTATTCCGGCTATTGCTGCGCTGCAAACGCTGCCGCTGCAAAAGCCTGTGACGTTTCTCGTGGGGGAAAACGGCTCGGGTAAATCGACGCTGCTCGAGGCCATTGCCGTGAGCTTTGGTTTTAACCCCGAAGGCGGCTCGCGAAACTTCAACTTTCGTTCTGTGGAGACGCATTCGGGGCTTTATGAGCTTTTACGGCTGGTCAGGGGCGTGAAGCGTCCCAAGGACGATTTTTTTCTGCGCGCCGAAAGCTTTTATAATGTGGCGTCTGAGGTGGATCGTCTTGCAGGTGATCCGGCAGACCCTTTCTTGGATTCTTACGGCAGCAAATCGCTGCATGCGCAGTCCCACGGCGAAAGCTTTCTTTCGCTGATGCTGAATCGCTTTAGGGGCAATGGCTTGTATCTGCTTGACGAGCCGGAGGCCGCGCTTTCGCCCTCGCGTCAAATGACGCTGCTGGCCCGCATGCACAACCTTGTCCAAAAGCAGTCGCAGTTCATAATTGCGACGCATTCGCCCATACTCATGGCGTATCCGGACGCGCAAATATTGCTGCTCAGCGACGACGGCCTGCAGCCGATCGGCTACAAACAGACGGAGCACTATCAGATTACGCGCAGCTTCCTGGAAAATCCCGAGAGGATGCTTCGCGTGCTGATGGAGGATTAAGTTAAGCCAGATACAAGGATGATCACGGCGAAGATGAGAAATACAGCGCCGGTGATAATGGAAACCGCAAGCCGTCGGCTGCGCGGTTTTTTTATTTCCGTTTGTGTGGTGACGATGGGTGTATGCGCACTATCAAACACGCCGCGCACATGCAAAACGTCCTTGTGACGGGAGGTGCTATTTTGGGTGTGATTGATATAAACTTCTCCTTCAATATGGATCGCAGAGTCGGGCAGAATTGCTTTTTCTATGATGTGATACTCAAGAATTTGTGAGGGCAGCTCAATTTTATCTTTAATAGATCTCGGCAGTTCATCCGCTCTCAATACAGTATCCAACAAGGTGTCCATATGCAGACGGGTGCCATATCCATCGGCGTCCACATTCAGCTTGTCGCTTGTGCGCTTGTCCTTGATGTACAACGCATCGAAGCATTCGTCGTGCCAAACCATCGTTTCAGTTCCGTCTTCCAGAATCAAATTGACAGTTGTTTTATAGCATGCGGCCTTTTGGCTTGAGGCGGGCGCAACAATTTTCGTTTTCGCTTTGGCGATACCATTTAGCTTCACACGGCGGGAAAAGCGCTCTTTGCCTTTGGGCGTCAGCTTGGCGGCAGCTATCACCAACCTATGAATGGAAATGGAAGGATATGAGGCGGCATTTTCGGTGATGCGCTGCTTGTCCATATGATAGAGAGTTGAAAACAGCGCATTTGTCAGTCCGTCTGACGACTCCATATTTATAAGGGATGAGAAGTTCTCGTTGATCTTTTTCTGTTCAATTTTGATTTGATCGATTTGAGAGCGGTGCCTTTCCTCCAGCTCGCATTGGAATCGAAAACACTTGTCGAGCGCGGTGAGTCTTTTTCGAATATCTAAACCTTGTCTTCGGTCAGCCATAGCAAGCTGTGCGGACAGCGCTTCTCTCTCATCCTGCATCTGCTTTTTATTCTGCTGGGCTTGTTCGAACGCTTTTTCTTCCGTTTTCAGTCTCGCGTTTAAGTCTTCCACGGCTTTGAGAATCTTTTTTTGCGCTTCCATCTCGATGAACCCCACTATTAAATACTACCATTATTTAATATCGGATGAAAAGCACGGTAACATTAACTATTAATTCATCACATCTGCCAAAGCGTTCAGCGCCGCCTCAAGGCTGCTCTTAAAAAATACAAGGCGGCCCTTGTTGGATTCGTATATGAAATCGCGCAGGGCCTTGCTTTTGTAAACGCTGAAGTCGCCCACGATAGCGAGTCGCATACGATAGTTCGAGAACTTTTGCAGCACTTCGCCCGCAAAACCTGTTTTAAGATCAAAGAAACTCTCTCCCAGACTCTCCTTATAAACCACCATCGCATCGCTGCCGCTCAGATAATGAGCCGACGCCATTTGATCGAGCATCTCTTGTGCACTATTGATTCTCTCTGACGCATCAATGACGGCCGCGCTTTGACCATTATGCCTGATTATTTCCATTAGTTTTATTCTTCCTCCTTTTCTTTCAGTGTTCGAATGGTACCCAGTATGGCCGAAATGGCGAAGGAGAGCGAAATTGACGTTCAAAAATAAAATCTGCATTGTCGCTCGTTAGCTGAAATAATCGACGATGCCGTTGGCGATGCCATGAGCGCATTGATCCTGATAGTCGTCTTTCACCAGCAGATTGTCCTCTTTTTCATTGGTCATGTAACCCATTTCGACATTGCAAACGGGAACGGTGCTCCAGTTGAAGCCAGTCTGGTCGCTGCGGGGCTGAAGACCCAAATCCTTGGCGCCCGTCGCATCGGCAAACGCCTTGACGATGCATTTGCCCGCTTTCTTGCTTGCGTCGTTGATGGCGGCTGTGCAATCGTTTGAGGGAATCAGCACGACCGCGCCGTGCTTGTCGCTGTTGTCCGAGCCGTTGCAGTGCAGCCGTACCACAAGGGCGGCATCAGCCTCATTCATCATGATAGCCCGCTCGCTGTTGGATATATCCACATCGTGCGATTCCCGCGACATCACGACTGTGGCGCCAAGGTCGGTGAGTATCTTTTTAAGTTTTAGTCCCACCTTCAGATTCACCTCATATTCGGCGACATCCGTAAAACGCCCCTGTGTGCCCGAGGAGACCTTCTTTTTTGTCTCGCCGGAGCCGGGCGCGGCAGGCTCCTGATCTGAATTGCTGTGCGCCTGATGACCCGGGTCAAGACCGATCACAATGCCCGAAAGCGGCGTGCCTGCGGCGTTAGACGCCTTGGCTGGCTTTTCCGTGGGCTCGGCTGTGGGCTCCAGTGTCGGTTCCGGCGTCACCGTGGGTGAGGGCGAGGGCGAAGGCGAGGACTCCGATATATCAGGCGGCGTGGTGGCAATCGGCGTAGACGATGGTGTCACAGACGGTGATGGCTGACTGGGCGAGGCCGAGGGAGACGGCTCGATGCTGTTTGATGCCGATGCGCCGCTGTCCACGGCTTGTCCGCATGCGCCAAGCAGCAGCAAAAGTGTGATCAGCAGGGCGAAAAACTTAAGTTGTCTCATTTTTGTTATCCTTTGTGCTTTTTATGATATGCCGTGGGTCTGATTGGTGGCTCAAGCCGCGGCTCTTGTCATAGATATCATGTGTTTACATAATAAGTTTAACGCCTTAAGATGTCAACTTTCTGCGATTGTCTGTTGTTTTGTTCCTCGTCCGCGTCAAGGAAACAGTAATCGAAATCCATGAAATAGATCACGGGTTTTCGTGCGTACCGCTCCGTATCGAAAAGATAAGACACATCGTCATCAATGAGCTTTGGTTCTGTACCCGTGTACTGGTAGAGGTCGCCGCTGTGGTTTGAGGCGGAAAAGTCCGCAAGATAAATGAGCCTATCGCCTGTCATCACGGCTTGTGTGACGTCGTAAGCGACGCGCTCTTTATCCGCTTTGCTCCATTTCATCAGTGTGGCGTTTAAGCCGTCTGTGCTTATATCTGTCATATAATAGAGGGTATCGGCGTTTTTACTCAGCAGCATGCCATTCAGGCTCACATCGCTGTCAATATGCGTACCGTTCATGTAAAGATCGCCGCAGCCGTTTTGCAGCTCCTTGAAATAGAGCAGCGTATTTGCGTTTGGATCAAAGGTGCAGGTCGATACATCCTCATCGATAATCTGAGGCGGCGAGAATACATGATCGCTTATCACGATAGACTTGAGCGTACCGCACGACTCCGCTGGGTCATAGTTATCCAGAAAATAAAGCTTTTTGTCATCTTCCGAATAGAAGAAGGTCCCGTCAACCGCAAATGTTGAAGGTTCCTCTTCGACGAGCAGCGTTTCCGTGCCGTTTAAGACGGCATACACGGCGTTGTCTTCGCTTTGATAATGGCCAAGCAGCCCGGTGACCGAGGAGATATCGCTGACTTCAGAAAGGTTGACTTTTTCGGGCGGTGCGAATGTCGTTTTCTTGTAGATCAGCAGGCCGCTATCTGTCGTGACGAGCGTATATGCAAAGTCGTCTGTGAGGGCTGTTTCCTCGCCGTCTTTATACGTGTAAAGCGTTTCATGGGTGAAATCCATGGTTTGCTCTGAGGCCTGTGCCCTAAGCCCATCACGTAGGAGCTTGTCGTTGTAGGCGCTGTTGGCGGCGTCATACGCGTCGTAATCCGTCACTGTTTCATATGAGATATCGCCCCACCAATTGGTGTACGGCTCCTGCGTCTGAAAATCGGCGATGCTTGGCTCGCTGATCGCGGCGTCGGCTTCAAGCATATCATCATTCAGGTAATCGGCAAGCGCAATTGTTTCCGTATTCGACTTGGTGTAGTAAAGCGTGCCGTCATCCATGCGCGCAATAAATAAGGATAGCTCAGAAGCGATTTTCTCTTTGTCTTTGCCGATAATCTGCTCGTAAAGACTGCCGTTTTTTTGATAGCAGACAGCAGAAAAATCATCGGATACGCAAAGCAGACTAGCATCCGAGGCGATTTTCTCTTCCGAAAGAGTTTGTATATCCAGAAAGAATATGTCGGAGTTCTGATTCGTATAGATAAGCTTGGTGCCGTCTTTGTTCATGGTGCAAGAGGTCGCGTCGAGAGCCACTTTTTCCCTGTCGTCCCCGTCGCATATATAAAGGCCATCGTTAGACTGCTTGATATAAACGGCTTTGTTGTCCGGTGTGACCTCGAAAAAATATCCGATATCACTGTCTATCTTTATGGTTGTGTTCTTATTATTGGGGTCTGCCGTCAGATCGCGGCGGTATATCGTATCGCCTTCGGGATAAAAAAGATACCGGCCGTCGGGGCTTGTGAACGTGTAGGCACTGAGCACATAACTGTCTTCCAAAGAACCTGAATCGTCTGATATCTGATATGTATCAAGGGTGATAAGATTCGAAGCATAAATCGCGCCGGTTTTGTAGTAGCACGCAATCGGGAGAGCTGAAGAAGAGCCCGCCAAAAGCAGGAAGGCCGCAATGATCACCACAGCCGCGGCAATGATGCCGCACAGGAGCGCAAGCCTTGTCTTTTTGGGCTGCGCCGCAGCCGGCTCAGAACGCCGCACAGCCTGCCGCGGCGCGCCGCAGAATTGACAGAAACGTATATCCGGCGTATTGGCGCTGCCGCACTGCATGCAGTAAATAAACACGGAGGGCGCCGCGTGCTGTTCAGAACCAACGGGATTGTTTTCCTCGTCAGCCTCCGGCGTCTCGGAATTCTGCGGCTGACCAGCTAATTTTGCAGCATCTTGCCCGTCATTTTCAGATGTGTCAAGAATATAGCCGCAGATATCGCAAGATACCGAATTATCGCCGTTATTTGCACCGCAATGCTTGCACGTCATCCTGTCCCTCCTGTGATTGGTTTATATACACGACCATCAGTACACATCATACGCGGCAAGATAGTGCGTCATGCCGGAGATATAAAAATATATCGAATAAGAGAAGAAGCATTGTTAAAGATTTTCCGCCGAAAAAATATAAAAACTTACAATAATGGAACGCAAAGGCCGTAAATTTAATAGTCAAAAAAGAAATTCTCAAAAAAAATAAAAAAATTTTATTTTTTGATAGCACTTTGGCACTTCTCAAACGTCTTATACATGACGCGCATTGCAGGGGCGCGGTGTTACAATAAATGTTTCCTGCGCGGGTCACACAAACTTAGCGGTCTCTATGTTGTGTGGCCCGCCATCTCCCTAAGCGCCGTGGTTAATTGCGGCAAAGGCCAAGGGATGAAAAAATGCTATTTTCCTGCGCAGGCCACATAAAACAATCCCCATATTGCCCTTTATGTGGCCTGCCATCTCCCTAAATGACGGCATGGCTGAAAAGTCGGGTTCTGCCAAGGCCTAAGGTCAAAAAGCTGCCAGTTTCCGTCCAGGCTGCGCAAAAGAATCCCCATATTACTCATTTGTGTGGCCTGCCATCTCCCTATCAATACGATTTTTATATTCCAAATGATTTACAAATTCCCTCGTTTACATATATGATAATGACAAGGAATGATGAGGAGGGTATCATGAGATCTTGTCTTAAGTCTGCGTTCGCTGTTTTATGCTGTTTGATATTCTTGTTTTTTGCTGCTTGCGGAGCACCTGAAGCGCCTGAAGCGCCTGCAGCGCCCGAAGAGCAACCGAGCGTGAGTGAACCCGCTGTGCAGGAGATTGGCAAGCCTGCACATACGAAAGAAGTCTCAAACAAAACGCCCAAGTATGTATTTTTGTTTATCGGTGACGGCATGTCATTTGCGCAGGTGAACGCTGCGCAGATTTATAAAGGCAGCATTTCGCAAGAGGAACTGGACATCGGTAAGCTTAGCTTCACGCAGTTCCCCGTAACAGGCATGGCAACCACGTATGACACGACATCGTTTTGCCCTGATTCCGCTTCTGCGGGCACCGCACTCTCCTGTGGAATCAAAACAAAGAGCGGCGTGCTGGGTCTTGCGGCCGATAAAGAAACGCGGCCAAAGAATATCGCGGAGATGCTCAAAGAGGATGGCAGAAAAATCGGCATCGTGTCCACTGTGTCCATCAACAATGCGACACCGGCAGCGTTTTACGCGCACGTGCCTTCAAGAAGCGACTATTATGACATCGCGATGCAGATGGCGTTGAGCGGTTTTGACTATTTCGGCGGCGGATCGCTCGTTGATCCGGCCGGTGACGATGGAGACGAGGAAGACGCGTTTGATGTCCTTAAGCAAAATGGCTATACCATCGCTGACACAAAGGAAGAGATCATGGCGCTCGGCAGTAATTCGGGCAGAGTGTACGCGGTCAGCCCTGAGCTGCAAAATTCTGGCGCCATGCCATACTCGCTGGATGCAGCAGGCGATGACCTGTCGCTGGCGGATTTTGTGAGCAAGGGTATCGACGTGCTGGACAACGAAAACGGGTTTTTCATGGTCTGTGAATCGGGTATGATCGATTGGGCCTGCCATGCCAACGATGCGATGACGGCTATCGCAGAAACGCTGGTGCTCGAGGATGCCGTCGGAGAGGCGCTTGAATTTGCGGATGCGCATCCCGGCGAAACGCTGATTGTCGTAACGGCAGACCACGAAACGGGCGGCATGGCGCTTGGTTATGCGGCAACGGATTACGACACGAATTTTTCGATACTGGAAGGACAGACGCTCTCGTACAGCGCGTTTAACACGGCTTTTTCCGAAATGAAAAAGGCCGATCCGCAGCTCATGATGAGCGACGTGCTGCTTGTGATTAAGGAAAGCTTCGGACTCGTTGCGCCGGATGATCCGGATGCGGCGCTGACGCAGAATGCGGGTCGGGTGCTGAGTGCGTATGAATATGAAAAGCTGGCATCGGCGCTTTCCGAGTCGCTGGGAAATCGCAAATCCGGCAAAGACGAATCAAAGCTTCTTTATGGCGGATATGAACCGCTTACCGTCACGCTGACGCATATTCTTAATAACAAAGCGGGTATCGGATGGACATCGTACGCCCATACGGGCGGCCTTGTGCCTGTATTTGCGTATGGCGCGGATGCGCAGAGCTTTAGCGGTTCATACGACAACACGGATATTTTTGCAAAGCTGGTGGACATCTGCGGACTTTAACTTTTGTTATACTTGGCATACATGGTATAATAAACAAAAAAAGAAGCGAGATCATGATATGCTGATAGAGAAAGCAACAGACTTTAAAGGCTGCCTGAACGGCAAAACGGTATTGATAACGGGGGCCGGCGGCGGCATCGGTTTCGAAGCCTCGCGGGCGCTTGCCTGGATGGGCGCGAACGTGGTGATTGCGGAAATCGACGCACAAAAGGCCGGCGCAGCCGCGCAGTGTATCAACGGAGAACTGGGTGAAGATAGAGTGTTGGCTTATCCAATCGATATTGCGGACGACAAACAGGTGGAGACGCTTTACCACAACCTCAAAGAGCGCTTCGGTTTTGTGGATGTGGTCTTTAACAATGCGACGATTGCGCCGCTCGGCGCTGTGGACGATGTGAGCATCACCGCATGGGACCAAAGCTACGCAGTCAATCTGCGTGGGCCGGTCATGCTCGTTCAAAAGTTCCTGCCGGACATGAAAAAGAGAAATCAGGGCACGATCGTTTTTGTGCCGTCGTCAGGGGCGGCGCCGTTTATGGGCGCCTATGAGACGTTCAAGACTGCGCAGGTCGAGGTCTGTAACACGCTTGCGGCAGAGCTGGAAGACACGGATATAAACGTTTTCAGCATAGGGCCGGGGCTTGTGAGAACACAGACGGCGCAAGACGCCATCCGGCTGGTGGCTGCTCGGATGAACATGACGCTCGATGCCTTCTATGAGATGAACGCCAAGCACATCCTTGATGCGGAATACGCGGGCGTTGGGTTCGCGATGGCTGTGGCAAAGGCTCAAGACTACAACGGGCAGGAGATCAGCTCCATTCAGGTGCTGCTCAGTGCAGATTTGATTCAACAAGAACAGACACAAGGGCCGGCTGAGATATCGGATGCAGGCTTGCAGAAGCTAATTCCTCTCGTTGCGGATGTCGTTCGCACATTCCAGGAGCAATATCAGGGTTGGCTCGGCAGAAACGTGTTTGAGCGCCAGTGGGTGCTGCGCGACTTTAAAAAACAGGTGAGGCTGGCTGCGGATGAGTTTAAGTTTGTGCTGGAAAGCACGCTGCCGCTCGCGGAAAATAATGAAACGGCAGCGCTGGCACAGAAGAAAGATCTGTTTATTCGGCTTCTCGGTTACTATGAACACCAGCTTAAGCTGATGCAGGGTTTTGAAAAGGATGCGGGCAAGCTCGAAGAAAATTCGCGTATCATCCAAGGCTGGATTGACGAAGTGAGGCGGGTCATTGACCTGCTGTGACAGATCGGCGGATCGTATTTGCGAGAAGATCGCGGGAATAAAGAGCCGCAAAAAAATACAGCAGCAGATGGATACCACGCATACTGCTGCGAATTAAACACTGAATGGTCTGCGATAAAAATGCAGGCCATTCAGTCTGTCGATAAACCCTGTTTTGTCATTCCGAGCCTGTCGACTACGGTAGTGGACTGGAATCCCATGAAAGGTGCTTTGTAGAAGGGGATTCCAATCCACTTCCTAGTCAATCGCTTACGCTCAATCGGAATGACATAAGTAACTTTTTTGACACTCTTAACGGTTTGCGATAAAAATGCAGGCCGTTTTTTAGACCTTCTTTTCTTCGCCCACCTTGGCACTGCCGGATTTATGATAGGAGCCCTTATATTCCACAAGAGCGATATCACACCCGTCACCGATCGTGATATGGCTGCCGCGCACGACCTTGGCATAGGTATTCTCAAGTATGATCCTTTCTCCCTCTATCAGATTGGCTTCGAGCCGCGGGTTGTGTGTGCCCAGCGTCACGATGGATATCAAACTAAAGCCTTTTGTGCCGGACATCACGGTGATTGCTTCGCCGCCGATCTCTGTGGCTTTGCTCGTGCTCCAATCCAGATGCACATCCACATTTTCGGCGTTGAGCAGCCCGTCGATCTCGAAACGGCCGGTAGAGCTGAACTGTTCCGCATTGACATTGCCTTTGATTTTGGCCCCGCCGCTGATCTTGATGACCTGTGTATCCAGTCCGCTTTTGGCCGTCGCAGAGCCGGAGATAGAAATATCGTTCGCCTCAACCCTGCCGCTGAAATCGGCAGCGCCCCGAACCTTTAATACGTCTGTATGAACATCGCCCTCCATTTGACCTGAGCCGTTGACAATCATCTGCTTGCATGTCATTTTACCGATGACCTCGCCGGAGCCGTTAATCACGAAATCACCGCATTCCACATCTCCTGTGATTTTTCCGCGTCCGAGGATTTTGACGGATTTATACTTTCCGCCCGGCACACTGCCAAAGCCGCTGATCTGAAGATCAGCCAATTCTGAATTGCTCATCTATATTCCTCCTAAATCAATTTCAATTTTAATTCTTCTGTGACAGCCGGTATGCTGATTTTGCTGACCAATCGCATATCCTTATCGAGAATGACTTCAGCCCCCGACGGGACGGCGAAGCAGCAGAACACGCCGAGCTTGCGCGTGAGCATCGCGTCAAAGCTCGCGCTGCCAAAGCGCAGCAGACTTGTACGCAGCAGCTCCAGCACGAGCCGTCCTTCATCAAGGCTCACATGTCCCGACATGAGCAGGTTGCTGAATATATAGGCCATCCGTATCTCGTTAAAATCCAGAGCGCCTTCGCCGTGGTCTTTTAAAAATATGTTCAGCACATCAGCCGATATGAGGCCTTTTTGTTTTAGCTCATCGGGGGTTAAGGCCACATCGTCAGGCGATGGGGAGAACACATCAGCGATATCGTCAAGTGATACGTCTTCCTTTAGATTTTTGATCTTCTCTATGCGAGCAAGCACCTTGCTTCTTGGGAAAAAGGTTTCCTGCCCGGTATATGTGGATTTGCGGATGAACCAATCCTCAGGAATCAGCCCCTTGCGCTTCCAGCGGTAAAGCTGGCCATAGGAAATGTCCGTACGCTCCAGCAGTTCTTTTTTGGATATCAATTCTTCTTCCATGAGTGTTCCTCCTATTGCAATAGTAGTGTAACATAACACTGTTACGTTTGTAAAGGGATAAAGGAAATTTATGAGATATGTTGAATACAAAAAAGGCTTTATTCAATTTCTAGTGAATGAAGCCTTAAGATTTATTCGGGTTTCTATTCAGTGTTGACTTATATAAAATATTGCCCTTCGATGCGAACGGTGGCGCTGCCGCCAAAAAGCAGCTGACCTTCCTGTATCTTGAGCTTAACGGTGTTGAATACGCGGTTGTTCCCACCCTGTTCGATATCGATGGCATCACCGTTCCAGAGTCCATATTTTCTCATATAATGGCCAAAGGCGCTGTTGCCTGAGCCTGTGGCAGGGTCTTCGAGATAACCGAATCGCGGCGCGAAAACGCGCGTATGCGCGTGAGCACTGCTGTCTTGCGTCTGCATCGAGAAGACCAGTATGATGTCGATATCATTTGTTTCACAGAACGCTTTTAACTGCGGCTCATCCGGATAGATACTGATTTCATCCGCGAGTGACTTAACGGGCACAATCAGCGTTTTTAGCCCCGCATCGATCACATCCAGCGGATATTTGGATGCCAACTGGTTCTCTTTGAGCCCCAGATTTTCAGCCACCGCCTGATTGGTCAAACCTGTGCCTATGAAAACGGGCTCCGGAGCCGAGATGAACACGGCATTATCCTCGGCGATACGATTATATACCGTAAGCGCGCCCTTCCTACGCGTATTGATGGTGAGCTCGCTTTGAGACAGTAAAAACGGCGTGTCTTTAATAAGGCTGTGCATGCAGGCGATCGTGCCATGGCCGCAAAAATCCACTTCGCATTCTGAGGAGTAGTAGATAAGCTCAATATTTTCTTCTGCTTGCGTGCAAAAGACGACCTCCGAAACAAAGCCCTTGTGCTGTTTGGCCACGCCCAGCATCTGCGTATCGGTCAGCGAGCGGCCATGCTTCAGGTAAAGGCAGGCGGCCGGATTTCCAAGGGAATACTCCGATGTGAAAGCATCGATTTTTTTATAAAAATAGGATGACATCGTTTTTCCTCCTGATTACGAAAAACCCCGCCGAAAGCGGGGTTGAAATTTCAAATGAGTTACAAAACCTTGGCAAGGAAGCTTCTTAAGCGATCGCTCTGTGGATGATCGAACAACTCCTTGGGGTTGTTTTCTTCCACGATCTTACCCTCGTCCATGAATATCACGCGTGTGCCGACCTCGCGCGCGAAACCCATCTCATGCGTGACGACCACCATGGTCATGCCGCCGACCGCGAGAGATTTCATGACGTCCAGCACCTCGCCGACCATCTCAGGATCGAGCGCGGATGTGGGTTCGTCAAACAGCATCACGTCGGGGTTCATGCACAGCGCCCGTACAATCGCGATGCGCTGCTTTTGGCCGCCGGAAAGCTGCGATGGATAAGCATCAGCGCGGTCCGCAAGGCCCACGCGCTTTAACAGTGTCATAGCACGCTCTTCGGCTTCCTCCTGTGAGAGCTTCAGCAGCTTCGTGGGCGCGAGCGTCATGTTTTTGAGCACCTTCATATGAGGGAACAGATTGAACTGCTGAAACACCATGCCCATCTTTTGACGGTGAATGTTGATGTCCACCTTGGGATCGGTGATATTGACGCCTTCGAAAAATATGCGCCCGCCCGTGGGCACCTCGAGAAGATTCAAACAGCGAAGGAATGTGGATTTGCCGGAACCCGAAGGGCCGACCACCACCGTGACCTCACCCTTCACGATTTGTGTGGTGATGCCGTCCAGCGCCACGAGTTTGCCAAAGTGCTTTTCAAGACCTTCCACCCGAATCAATACATCATCAGTGATCACTGCGTCTTAGTCTCCTTTCCAGCAATGTGACGCCGCGCGAAAGCAGCATGACAATTGCAAGATATATCAGCGCCACTGCGATGAGCGGCATAAATGCGTCGAAAGTCCGGCCTTTGATTATATCGCCGCCTCTTGTGAGATCCTGCAGCCCGATAAAGCCTGAGATGGACGTTTCCTTTAAGAGCACGATGAATTCGTTAGCGAGCGGGGGCACAACATTTTTAAACGCCTGGGGCATCACAATATGCCACATCGTTTGTGTGTAGTTGAAGCCGAGGCTGCGTCCCGCTTCGAACTGGCCTGAGTCGATGGACATGATACCGCTGCGGAATATTTCTGCCACGTAAGCGCCCGAGTTGATACCGAAGGCGATGATGGCGACAACAGTTTTGCTGACATCCGCTGTGGCAAATATCACAAAGTAGATAATCATCAACTGAACCAGCACCGGCGTTCCGCGGATCACGGTTAAATACACCTTGCAGATGGCGTTGGCAATTTTAAATTTACCCGTTTTGTCGTGCGTCGAGCGAATAATGGATACGATAAATCCCAGTGTGATACCCAGCAGCACCGCAAAAAAGGTCACAAGCAGCGTTGTACCCAATCCATCCCAGATGTAGCGCCATCGGTCGTCGGTAATAAAGTTGTTGGTAAATTTCTTTACAACGTCTGCCCACCATTCAGACATATCACAGCCTCCTCAAATAAGATAAAGGGCTGCCAAATGTGGCAGCCCAATTGTGCAAATTCCGCTCTGCCTTAAAAGGTTCTGCGGATAAATTCGTCCACAGATATGTTCTTATTGGGCAGAGATGTACTTGTCAATAATCGTCTGAATATCGCCCGATGCTGTGAGCTCGGCCAGTGCCGCGTTGATCTTGTTAAGCAGCGACGTGTTGCCTTTGGCGATCGCGATGGCGTAATCTTCAACAGCATATTCGGTTTCAAGAATCTTCAAGCCTTCGTTTTCTGCCACAAACACCTTTGCGGGTTCGTTATCGATAACAACGGCATCAACCTTGCCCTGAGTCAGCGCCACGACGGCGTCTGCACCCTTGCTGTAGCGATCCATTGCCTCTTCGCCGAATTCATCGGAGCAGTAGATGTCGCCTGTTGTGGAAAGCTGGACGCCAATCTTTTTGCCTTTGAGATCGTCCGGAGATGCGATTTCAGAACCCTCAGGCACAATGATGACCTGTTTGCCTGTTGCGTAGGGTGTAGAGAAATCCATAGATACAAGTCTTGTCTCATCAACAGTCAGACCTGCCATGCCAATATCAGCCTTACCGCTAGGAACAGCTAAGAGGACGGAATCGAATTCCATGTCTTCAATCACCAACTCCATACCCAGCTTATCGGCGATGAGCTTTGCGATCTCGGCGTCGATACCCACGATTTCCTGTCCCTCGTAGAATTCATACGGCGGGAATTGAGCGTTAGTCGCCATTTTCAATGTGCCGCCGACAGCGTCGGTTTCTTCGGCGGGTTCAGAAGCTTCGGCTGATTCATCAGCAGGTGCTTCAGTCGCGGCAGGTGACTCGGACGCGGCAGGTTCGTCTGATGCTTGCGGCGCACATGCTGCAAATGCAAATACCACGCATAATACCAATACCAGCGAGGCGATTGTCTTCAATGCTTTCATTATAGGTTCCCCCAGTTTTAAAATTAATTTGCTTGTTATTATATAATATTTGTGCTGTTTATTCAACAAATATTCATTCTGCATAAAAAATTTTAGCCATGCACCATATTCAGATGAATAAAAATGAATTGCCGCGCCAGCACGCCTGATTATTATACCAAAAGTGAAAATATACGTTAATTCAATATAAGGAATGCATGATGCTGTGTTATACTCACTTCAGGGATGTTTTGAAAGGATCGTCATGAAAAGGCACGCTGCAAATATTGTCACACTTTTTCGCATACCGCTGTCCCTTTGCCTGCTGCTTCCAATGGAAACAGGCCTCTTTCTGGGACTTTATGCATTGTGCGGCTTCACTGATTTGCTGGACGGCATGATTGCGCGAAAGTGCAAATTGCAGAGTGCTCTTGGCGCGAAGCTGGATTCTGCTGCCGATCTGCTCATGATAGGCGTCATTGTATTCAAGCTGTTTGAAAAAGGCGTGATCACATATTTTTTACCATGGATCGTTGTGATCACCGCGATAAGGCTTATCAGTATGCTTGCGGTATACCTTAAGTATAAAATATTCGGCGTGCCGCACACCTGGGCCAACAAGGCGGCGGGGCTGCTGCTTTTTCTTTTGCTGCCGCTTACCTATCTCATCAGCGATATAAAAGTAGGCTGGGTTATTATAGTCGTGGCATTATACGCGGCGCTTGAGGAGCTTTATATCAACCTAAAAGAAAAGACGTTTCATCCTGATAAGAGATTCTGGTTCGATAACACAGAAGAATAACACTTCTCGCCTGGTTGTCGATGTCTGCTTATTTTCCTGCGACCCAAAGCGTTATTTATCCGTTTCGTACACATAAAAAAGCGCACAGTGTTAATACCGCGCGCTTTTTATGCGTTTAATTAAAAACCATAGTCGTCTGCGCTTTTGCTTACGTCTTTTATTGCTCTTTTTCTGCTGCCCAGCAGCGCTGCCGCATGCAGTACGACAAACGCCATAAACAGCACCATCGCCGCCCAGCCGACGAGAGCAAACGGGGATATGCCGGCGCGGCTTGTGAGCGAAGCATCCTCCACAAAAAACCTGGACATGCCGCCCGAGAGGATATACCAGGCGTATACAGCGCTTGCGGCGCCCGCGCATCCCGCCACAATCAACTCCGCAATGCGTTTACGGCTGCGTTCAAGCAATGAAAATATCACATAGAGCGCGCATAGCACGAACACAGAGATGCAAAAAGCGGCGGAGGCGATATAGTGATACTGTGAAATGTTGAGCGTGAATATGCCCTGCGCCATCGCGAGAACGCCGGTCAGTGCGCCGAAGAAGCCAAGCGCGGTGGACTGTATCGTCGCTTTTTCAAGGCCGTCAATGACCATCAGCGCGCCGAAAATCAGGCCGAAGAGAATCAGCGACAGATTAAAAAGCAGTGAGAAGGATGCCGCAAAATATCCGCCCGAGAACAGCCCAAGCTCGTTAAAAAACGAGTTTAAGGGTGAGAAGCCGCCTTCATATGTGATGACGGATACAATGATTGCGACCAACAGCACAGCGGCTGCCGCGAAGGCCAGAATACAGGCAATACGTTTTATGTGATACATGATTTCCTCCTATATCAAGCTGCATATGATATTATGCTGATCACCTAAAATAAGGCAACATATTCTATATTCGTTGGAAGTATGCTTTGTTCCTGCATTATCCATATAAAAAATACCAGACAGTTGCCGGAAAACATTATGGCAGGAGGGCGGTCATTATGGTATAGTGGCATTAATCCAAAGAGAGAGATTTCTGCGATGCTCAAGAACTTTTATTTTCATATGTCGGATTCGGTATGCCCGTGGTATAACCTCGCGCTGGAGGAGCATATTCTGCTCAACCTTCCGCCTGAGACGTGCGTGCTGTATTTGTATCAGAACAAAAATACCGTGGTGATCGGCAAAAATCAGAACGCGTGGAAGGAATGCCGCCATGCCTTGCTCGAAGGCGAGGGCGGCAAGCTCGCCCGGCGTATATCGGGCGGCGGCGCCGTGTTTCACGACATGGGAAACCTCAATTTTTCATTTATCGTAGACAGAAATGACTATGATCTTAAGCGGCAGCTCAGCGTGATATTGGGGGCCGTGCGTTCGCTGGGCGTAGAGGCGCAGTTCTCAGGCCGCAACGATATTCTGTCGGAAGGCGCGAAGTTTTCCGGTAACGCGTTTTGCTACAAGAAGTCAAGCGCATTCCATCACGGCACGATACTCATTGATGCCGACATGACACGGCTTGCGCGTTATCTTTCGGTGTCTCAGGACAAAATCATCTCGAAAGGTGTGGAATCGGTGCGCGCGCGCGTCTGCAACCTGAAGGAACGCAATCCTGAAATCACGGTCGGGAAGATGAAGGATGCGCTATACGAAAGCTTTGAGAAAATTTACGGTCCGCTTCAGCCATATGAGATTCAAGATAAAGGCGCCATAACTGCGATTGAGCAGCGCAACGCGTCGTGGGAATGGAAGCTTGGGTGCTCACCCAACTTTGATATTGAAACGGGCATACGTTTTCCGTGGGGCTGTGTGGACTTTTATTTCTCGCTTCAGGACGGTAAAGTCACGGAGGCTCATGTGTATTCCGACGCGCTGGACGCGGATTTCATTGACGCGCTGCCATGTGTATTTATCGGCGTATCGTTTTCATCACCGGAGCTTGCAAAACGCTTAAGCACAATAAAAGATACACCAGAGCGCATACAGATGGCGCAGGATATGGCCGAGTTTTTCATGGGGAAGGGATATTAACCCTTAAAAAGGTCGCAGCCGGGTTCATGGCCTTGGGTAGCACCTACGCTGCCAAGGAACGAATCGCATATTGTGGGGCCTAAGAAACGGTAGCCGCGTTTTTTGAGATCATGGCAGAGCGCATCGCCGTCTGAAAAGCCATAGACGTATGCGGTGAAGCTGCCTTCATTCGGAAATTGGATAACGTGCAGCTGCGCGTTATGGATGGCCGCGTCAATCTTGCGGCGGTTGCGGATGATGTGGCTGTCCTGCATGAGATCGTCCGCGTCACTTGGCGTCATACGGGCAACCTGACTGGGGTTAAAGCCGTGGAACGCACGGCGAAACGCCTCGCGCTTATAAAGCACGGTACGCCAGGAAAGCCCCGCCTGAAAGCATTCGAGGCACAGCTTCTCAAACAGCGCGTTGTCGCTGTTTTTTCTTTTTCCGAATTCGTTGTCGTGATAATCGCGCATCAGCTCATCGCTGCCGCACGCCCAGCTGCATCTGTTCATGGGCTCATTTTATCACATGTCAATAAAACTGTTAATATTTTTAAGCTGTTATGTTAATATGATAAGCGTAACGCAGCGAATAAATCAAGGTTTCTCATGGAGGTTTGCAGTGGAACAGTTTTTAAGCCGCAGAGCCGCTTCGATTACGCCGTATCAGGCGGGCGAGCAGCCGCAGGGCAGCGGCATCATCAAGCTCAACACCAACGAAAACCCGTATCCGCCTTCTCCCGAAGCGCTAAAGGTGCTGAAAAGCTTCGGCGGTGAAAGGCTTCGCCTTTATCCAAAGCCGGACGGCGGTGCCTTGAAAAGCGCCGTGGCCGAGGTGTACGGCTTGAACGAAGATCACGTGTTTTGCGGCAACGGCTCGGACGAGGTGCTGGGGCTTGCATTTCAGGCGTTTTTTGACGGGAATATCGTGTTTCCCGATATCACCTACAGCTTCTATCCCGTTTGGGCGGATCTTTACGGCATCAGCTACAAGACTGTGCCGCTGCGGGATGATTTCACCGTGTCGGTGGACGAGCTTATCGGAGATGGTGTGGTGCTCGCCAACCCCAATGCGCCCACAGGCATGGCGCTGAGCCTTGCTGAGGTGGAGCGGATATTGCAGCGAAACAGCGAGCATGTGGTGATCGTGGATGAAGCGTACGCGTCGTTCGGAGCGGGCAGCGTGGCTTCGCTGATACCCAAATATACGAATCTGCTTGTGGTCTCCACCATGTCAAAATCGCATGCGCTGGCGGGTCTGCGTGTGGCGTTTGCGCTGGGTCAGCCGCATTTGATAGACGGTCTTGTGCGCATCAAGGACAGCTTCAATTCGTATCCGCTGGATATGATTGCGCAGGATGCGGCGGCGGCAGCCTTAAGAGACACAGCATACTGCGCGGCCATGAGTGCCAAGGTGATAGCGACGCGTGAGCGCACGACACAGCGTCTCAGCGAGCTTGGTTTTGTCGTTCTGCCTTCCAAGGCAAATTTCGTGTTTGCGTCTCATCCGCAAGTCAGCGCAGCATCGCTTAAAACGCATCTTGCGGAACAGAGCATTTATGTGCGTCATTTTGATAAGCCGCGTATCTATAATTATCTGCGCATCACGATGGGGACGGACGAGCAGATGGATACGCTGATCGAGGCGATCAGGGGATTCGTTTGTTCAGTCTCGTGTTAGCTAGAAGTTGAAGAAGCGGGGAAGTACAAATAAAGAGCGGCAAAAGCGCTCTTTCAGTTTGACGATTAGCCCTGTTTTGTCATTCCGAGCTTGTCGAGGAACCCATGATAAATGCTTTGCAGAAGGGGATTCCAATCCACTTCGTAGTCAATCGCTGACGTTCAATCGGAATGACATAAGTAACTTTTTTGACACTCTGAAAGAGCGGCAAAAACCGCTCTATTCATTTTGCAGTATACTAAAACAACGGCGTGCTTAAATACTTTTCGCCGCGGTCGGGGAATATGCAGACGATCACACCCTTGTCGATCTGCTCCGCCACCTTTAAGGCCGCAAGCATCGCCGCACCAGACGACATGCCGCAGAAGATGCCCTCTTCTCTGACGATGCGGCGCACCATGTCGAAAGACTCCTCCGAATCAATCATGATGGAGATGTCGATGATGGACGGGTCATAGATATCCGGGACGATGGCCTCACTCATGTTTTTGAGCCCCTGTATATAATGGCCGCGCACCGGATGCGCTTCTACGATGCGGATATCGGGGTTAAGCTCCTTTAGACGCTTGGCCGTGCCCATCAGCGTGCCCGATGTACCAAGGGCGGACACAAAATGCGTGATGCGCCCCTCGGTGTCGCGGATCATTTCTTCGGCTGTGGTCGAATAGTGCGCGATCTTGTTGTAACGGTTGGTGAACTGGTCGGGCATAAAATATTTGTCAGGGTTCTCCGCGACCAGAGCGCGCGCCTTTCGGATGGCGCCGTCGGTGCCTTCGTCCGCCGCGGTGAGAATCACCTTGCTGCCAAACGCACGGATCATCTTCTGGCGTTCTTCGGATACCGCGCTGCTCATCACGATTTCCACTTCATAGCCCTTCACCGCGCCGATCATCGCGAGTGCGATGCCCGTGTTGCCCGATGTCGGCTCGATGATAGTTTTTCCCGAATGAAGCGTGCCTTCCGCTTCGGCCTGCTCGATCATTTTAAGCGCGATGCGGTCTTTAATGCTGCCTGTTGGGTTGGTTCCCTCGTTTTTAGCGTAAATTTGCACGCCGGGTTTATTGATAAGCTTATTGATTCTCACCAGCGGTGTGTTGCCTATCGTGTTTAGGATATTGCCGTAAACGTTCATATGGTGACCTCTCCGTTTCCCCAATTTGCAAACCGATTCTATTATAGTTTATATTGGCTCGAATGCAAGTGTTACAGCCATTCGGGCCGTGTGAAGATTTTAAGCTCTATGCGCTCAGCCGGGAAATCGGCGTGCAGCGCATCAAAATTATCGAGCGCCTGCTTTGTGCCGCTGACGTATCTGATTGGTATGCCGGTAAGCTCGGAGAGCTCCTGCACGATGGTCAGTCCTTCTTCCAGCTCGTTTCCGGAAGAGCCGCTGCCAAGGTTGGTGTTTAGCACAAGGCCGTCGGCGCTCAGCCGCGCGCTGTGCTGTATGCGGCTAATGCTTTCGGTCAGCTGCTGCGCATCACTCTGGAAAGGCCGGTTTGTGTTGATCACGAACAGCACCTCTGCATTATCGCGCGCCGCATCGAACTGCGCTTTTAAGCTGCCGAGTGCTGTTGCGCCCACAGGGTCGCCGCCGCAGTCGAACACGGCATAGCCGCCCTGGAATGCCATATATATGTCTGGCGGCAGCGAGGGCAGATCCACACCGGTGTTGGCGTACACAGGCGAGATCACACGGATGCCCTTTTCTTTGAGCATAGCGGTGTGCTCCGAGGAACGAAAATACGGGTTCACGATGTCAAGGTCGATAAGCGACACATCAGAATGCTCCTTGGCGAGATTCAGCGCCAGATTCAAAGACAGCTCTGTCTTGCCGCTGCCGTAATTTCCGAACAGTACAGTGATTTTTTTCATATTGTCTCCTTTATCTTTGCGGGTGCGCATACAGGCTCATCATGGTTTGCGCGCTTTTGATGCCGTCTACCGCGGCGGACACAATGCCGCCTGCGTATCCCGCGCCCTCGCCAGCGGGAAAGAGGCCGCTTAAGTTTTCCGCCTGAAAATCGGTACCGCGAGGCAGACGTACGGGAGATGATGTGCGCGTCTCCACGCCTGTGAGTACCGCGTCAGGCATCGAAAAGCCCTTGAGCTTGCGGTTAAAATCGCTTACACCCTCTTTGAGCGCATCCGTAACGAAGCCCGGCAGACAGCCGTGAAGATCGGAGGGAACCGCATGCGGACGGTATGAGGGGTTCACGGTGCCAAACTGTTTTGAAGCATTGCCGTCAAAAAAATCGCGCAGCGTTTGCGCGGGCGCTCCTTGTCCGTCTGCAAGCGCGTAAGCCGCACGCTCCAATCGCTGCTGGAACGCAACACCTCCCAAGGGGCTGCTTTCAAAATCGGCGGGGGACACGCCCACCACCACAGCGCTGTTGGAATTCTCAGCGTCTCGCGCATAATAGCTCATGCCGTTGACCGCTACGCCGCCTGGCTCGGTGGACGAACAGACGACCTCACCACCCGGGCACATGCAAAATGTATACACGCCGCGTCCCCCTGATTTGGATGCAAGGTGATATTCTGCTGCGCCCAGCATCGGATGGCCGCAAGCCTGTCCGTACTGTGCATGATCGATGAACGGCCTGGGATGCTCAATGCGCACGCCGACCGCGAACGGTTTGGGAGTTATCAACACACCCTTTTGCAGCAGCATCTGATAGGTATCGCGTGCGCTGTGGCCTATGCATAACGACACCGCGCGTGTATCGACGGTATGCTTGATGCCGTTCTTGATATAAGCGACACCGAAAATTGCATCGCCTTCCACGAAGATATCCGACAGGCGGCTCTCAAAGCTGACTTCACCGCCAAGGCTGATGATTTTTTTCAGTATGCCCGATACCGCCGTGCGGATATGCTCGGTGCCTGTGTGCGGCTTGGCATCGGTGAGTATCTCAGCAGGTGCGCCGCAATCCACAAGCGTTTGCAGCACGTATTCGCTGCGCGGGTCTTTGATGCGCGTGGTGAGCTTTCCGTCCGAAAACGCGCCCGCGCCGCCCGCACCGAAGCAGACGTTGCTCTCGGGATCAAGATCGCCTTTTTCTCGCAGCCGCTCCACATCGTCGGAACGCGCCGCGATATCGCGCCCGCGCTCAATCAGCAGCGGGGCATAGCCGTGTTTGCTAAGCTCCAGCGCTGCGAACAACCCGCAGGGCCCTGCTCCAATCACCACAGGACGGCCAATGGGCTTTTCGCCATAGGTGATGTCCGGCTCGCGGTAGGGGTAAACGCCGCCGTGAACGCTTTCGAGCGCCTTCTGGCGCTCACTGTCATGCAGGTCGACAAGCACTGTAAGCACAAGACGCAGCTGGCTCCGCCTCGCGTCAATGGCCTGTTTTTTAACCCTGAGGCTTGCGATTTCCGACACCGGTACACAGAGCACCGATGCCGCAGCCTGTATGGTCTCGGCGTCGCCGGTGCCAAGAGGCAGGCTGATGCCGGACAGTAAGATCGCCATTTTCTATCCTTTCAGTGTAAAAAGGGGACGGTGCAAAGCCGCCCCCTCAGTATTATACCGCAAAAGTCAATCTAGTATATCTTCACCGTCACCGTGCCTGCACTGGAGGTGAAGTTTTCCGCTAGGAAACCTTCGGGAATTTCAAACAGTACATTAAGGCTGTAGGTGCCCGCTTTGAGCCCTTCGAGATCCACAAACGGCACGATATCCGATCTTCTCAGTTTGGAGACCTTGGAAATGCCCGCCAACACCGTGACGTCCACCTTGGGCTGGCTGTACTGGATGCGCAGTCCTTTTGTAAGATTTTTCGCCTCCAAACTAACATCGTTGTAGGTTTTGGAGTGAGTGATCTCACGAATGGTGATGTAAATTTGCGCCTTCTCAGTGGTCAGCACAGTCACGCCTTCTATCCCTGGAGCATAATCTAATGCCACGGCTTCGCTCGCGCTTTTGCCGCTTATACTGTACGGCACAAGACCGATTTTGTCGATTTCGGCCAGTGCGGACGCACTTCCCGTGATTTGCACCGTTTCCGGCACGCATGTGATGTCCGCCACCTCATAACCGGTTGCCACCTCGTCTTGTCCTGTAATTGATCCTGCCACGTCAATGGGCACCGTCTTCATGTGCTGCACGTCCAATGTGACGATCACGGAGGGCAGATCATCAAACAGATTCTTGTCAATGATATTGCCTTCATAGTCCAAGAGCTCGAACTCCATGTTCTTGCTGAAGCCTTCGGTTAAGCCTGTCAGATCCACGTTGCAGACAGCGCTTGCGACCTTTTGCACATCCGTTTGTGCGCCCTTAATCTCCACTGTTGTCGGCGCAACGACAGGCGCGCTCGCGTGGTAGCCACTCGGCACACTGCCAATGGTATTGACAGCAACGGGAACCGGTTTGGACTTGAATTTGTCTACGTGTAACGCGCGCGTGGAGGGGCTTATCTCCAGCACCTCTCCGCTGAAATTCTTAGGTTTAGCCTCAATTTTAAGCGGGTGATCACCGGCTTCATTGATGACCGACAGATCCACGTACGCGTCGATATTCTCTTTCTTTAAGTTCTTAAGCTCACTTTGCTTGACTCTCACCTTAACGCTTACGTAACCAAGCGGTTCGGATAAGCTTTTGGATATTTCAAGCTTTTTATCGGTGAGCTGATCATACTTTTCATAACGCACAGGGACATCAGGAATAACGCGTGTCCGGTACGGGTTTTCTTCAGCCAGCACATAGCTCCACAATATCACGGCGAAAAGCAGAGCCATGATTTTGAGCACGAGATTGCCTTTAAGGACGTTCCATATCGCTTTAAACACGGTCTTCATGGTTTTCACGTCCTTTTCGTATGATCCGAAGACCTCTGAATTTTTGCGGCTGTTTGTTGATCATATACATATCTTCCAGCAGATCGCGTATGGCTTTGGAATCAAGATAGCGGATCAGTGTGCCGTCCTGCGCCACCGAGATCACGCCTGTTTCTTCCGAAACGACGAGCGTCACACTGTCCGACACCTCCGAGACGCCCAGCGCCGCGCGGTGCCGGGTTCCCAGCTCCTGACCGATCTGTTTGTTGTCGCTGAGTGGCAGGAAGCAGCCCGCTGCTTCTATCACATCTTCGCGCATAATCACCGCGCCGTCGTGCAGAGGCGAATTCGTGAAGAACAGGTTTTCCAGCAGCTCCGACGATATCACGGCGTTAATGCGCGTGCCGCTTTCAATCACGTCTTTAAGGCCTGTTTTGCGCTCAAAAACGATAAGTGCACCGACTCGCTTTTTGGAGAGACTTAATACCGCTTTTAATATATTTTCCACGTTTTCCTGCGCGTTGCCCGACTGCGAGGGCGACAAATCAATCTGCCCTCGGCCGATGCGCGCAAGCGCGCGCCGAATCTCAGGGTGGAATATGATCACAATGACCATGGCACCCGAGTTCAAAACATAATTAAGCAACCATTTGGTTCCTGGCAGATTCAGAAAATCTGTGACCCAAGTGGCGAGCAGAATGATACCGAGCCCTTTTAGCACCTGCATGGCGCGTGTTTTGGAAGTCAGCTTTAATAGCCAATAAATCACAACAGCTAAAAGAAGGATATCGATGAGATCACGGATTTCGAAATCAGGTATGCTATTGATAATGGCATTAATGATTGATTCCAATACAAAGACACCTTTCAGATATATTCCACCACGAATAATAAAAGTATGTATAAATATGATATCACCATTTTTTATATTATAAACGATTATTATTAAAAAACATACCGCAATATAAGAAATCCAAAAAAATTTACGTTTGCTAGTTTGTTCTTCTTGCGCATGGTGCCGCTTGTTCGATAAGGGGTCTTATGGCTTGAGATGCGTTTGCGATTGGGGTATAATCAGTGCATGTACACAAGCTTTTCGCAAATTCAAGAAGACGTGGCGCATTGCCAAATGTGCGGCCTTAGCGCTTCGCGTAAAAATACAGTGTTCGGCGAGGGCAATGTCCATGCGCGCATCATGTTCATCGGTGAAGGGCCGGGACGCGACGAGGATGAACTGGGGCGCCCGTTCGTGGGCCGCGCGGGCCAGCTGCTGGATAGAATGCTTGCGAGCATCGAACTCTCGCGTAACGATGTGTACATCGCCAACGTATTAAAATGCCGTCCTCCGGGCAACCGCGATCCGGAACCGGATGAAGCGGCGGCTTGCATCGGCTATTTGAGGGCGCAGGTGGCGCTGATCAAGCCAAGTATCATCGTGTGTCTTGGGCGTATTTCCGCCAAATATATACTGGGGCAGGATATACGGATTTCGCGGGACCGCGGTGTATGGCACGAGGTTAAGAGCTTTTACATTATGCCGACTTACCATCCGGCCGCCCTGCTTAGAAACGAGCTGTTAAAAAAAGATGCATACAAGGATCTCTTGGCAATAAGGGCCAAGTATAACGAGATAGTTGGGGGACAAAATGAAGCTTGAAGATATCAACGCCGATATTTTAGCCGCCGCCCGCGCTTTCGGCAAAACCGAAAGCGACATGGTTTACGGCGAAGGCAATGAGAATGCCGCTGTGATGCTGGTCGGTGAAGCGCCAGGTGCCGAGGAAACACGGCTTTCGCGCACATTCGTCGGCAAGGCGGGCAAGAACTTGGATGAGTTTCTTTTTGTGCTGGCATTGCGCAGAGAGGATATCTATATCACAAACGTGGTGAAATTCAGGCCGTATAAGGTAAGCGATAAGGGCACGCTGTCTAACCGTCCGCCAGGAAAGGAGGAGCTTGCTGCCATGCTGCCATATTTGCAGCGCGAAGTTGAGGCGGTGGCGCCGCGCGTGGTGGTGACGCTTGGCAATGTGCCGCTTAAAGCGCTCCACAGCATCAATGCGACGATCGGTGAGCGCCACGCCGTGCCCACAGCCGCGCACGCGCTCTCGCATAAGTTTCTGCTTTTTCCCCTTTACCATCCGGCAAGCATCATATACAACAGGGCATTGAAAAGCGTTTACGACGAAGATTTAAAAAAGCTAAGAGCTTTTTTGAACGCCATCGGTCTGACTCCCAATAAAAAGCCCGTCCTATAAATATTACAAAAATATTAAATATGTCATAAAAGCGTAACAAATTGAATGTGGGCCGTCTACCTTCATCATGCTCGGTTTTTTTGGCCTGAGCATCGTTTGTTTTCTTGGTTTTTTTCTGATATGAATATAGTCAAGAGCATTGGGCTGGCATGCCCAATGCATGGTGGAAGGTGAAAACGGTTTATGTGCACTCTGCGTGCGGCAGCACGTACGCAAATAGCAAGCAGTCATACTTACCTCCTAACACACCCCATTCAATGGGGACACTCGAAGCGGCGCTGATTGCGCCGTTCTTTCTTTTCGTTGACTCTGAGCAGGTTTACAGATATACTTTTCGTAGCAAAAACCATACGACTGGCGGAAGTGGATAACCACAGGGGAGTATGGTGTATGACATGTCGGCCGCCTGGGCAAAGCGATCTGCTCAGCGGTTTTTTAATGCGCGAATATTTCAATATATCGGAGGAGTGAAATGAAAGAACCATTCATCATGGACGGAAGAATACTGGCCAAAGAAATTGAGGCAGGCTTGACTGTACGAGTGAAAAGAATCATCGAGAGGACGGACAGCGTACCGGTGCTCGCGACGATTCTTGTGGGCGAAAACCCCGCATCTGTGACGTATGTACGCATGAAGGGCAACGCGTGCAGTCGCGTGGGCATTAATTCATTGCGTGTGGAGCTGCCGGGCAGTACGACAACGGAGCAGCTGCTTGCAAAGATTGAAGAGCTTAATGCGGATGAAAAAGTGTGCGGCATATTGCTTCAGCATCCGGTGCCGGATCAGATCGATGAGCAAAGGTGCTTCAATGCCATCGCGATGGACAAGGATACGGACGGCGTCAACACGAGCAGCTTCGGCGCGATGACGATGAAGCTAAGCGCCTTCAAATCCGCGACGCCGCTTTCCATTATGGCGCTGCTTTCGCGCTACAATATCGAGCTGGCGGGCAAAGAGGTGGTTGTGGTCGGGCGAAGCCCGATACTCGGCAAGCCGGTCGCGATGCTGCTCCTCAATGCGGATGCCACCGTGACGATCTGTCATTCCAGAACGAAGAATCTGCCCGAAATTATCAGACGCGCCGATATCGTGGTGGCGGCGGTGGGACGCGCCAAGTTCATCCAAGCGGATTGGGTAAAGGAAGGCGCGGTGCTGGTGGACGCGGGCTACAACGAGGGCAACGTGGGCGATATCGACCTCGAAAACGCGGCAGGCAAATCCAGCGCGTATACGCCAGTGCCGGGCGGCGTAGGGCCGGTCACTATTGCCAAGCTGATCGAGCAGACGGTGGAATCGGCGGAGCGCAAAGCAGGGATAAACCAATGAACAAATTCTCACTCAGAATGTGTGATATCATAGAAAAAGATAAATCGGAAGTGGGAAATGGAAGCGCAAGCTTTGGAGAGTCATAGGTATGTATAATCAGTCAACATGGCTGATATACATTATCATACTCGCTTTAACCAGTTTGATTTTCGCTAAAGCAAAAAGCCTTCGGCGATTGCCGAAGGCTTTCATGTCTTTATCGTATTATTTGCCCAGCACTTCGATGGCCTTCTGAGCGATGTTGTCCACAGTCAGGCCGAAGGCTTCATACAGCTTGGGCGCAGGGGCAGACGCGCCGAAGTGGTCCAGTGCGATGATCTCACCCTTGCCCGCGTATTTATGCCAGCCGAACGATGCGGCCGCTTCCACAACCACGCGCTTGTCGAGCGCATCGGGCAGCACGCTTTGCTTGTACGCTTCGTCCTGCTCTTCGAACAGATCCACGCAAGGCATGGAAACCACACGCGCATTGATGCCTTCGTCAAACAGCTTCTGACCCGCTTTGTAGCAAAGCTCCACCTCGCTGCCGGTGCCGATGAGTATCACCGACGGGTCAGCGCCGAAGTCTTTGAGCACATATGCGCCCTTGAGCGCGGCTTCGCCTGTCTCTTCAAAGAGCGGTAATGTCTGGCGAGAGAGCGCGATCACGGACGGGCCGCTGACCTGAAGCGCGGAGATGTAGGCCGCAGCCGTTTCCTTGGAATCGGCGGGACGCCACATATATGTGTTGGGTGTGGCGCGCATGCAGGCCAGCTGTTCGATGGGCTGATGTGTCGGGCCGTCTTCGCCCACGCCGATGCTGTCGTGCGTCATCACGTAGATCACGGGCAGCCCCATCAAAGCGGACATGCGCACCGCGTTCTTTAGGTAGTCTGTGAACACGAAGAACGTCGCCACATACGGGATCACGCCGCCGTGCAGCGCAAGGCCGTTGGCAATGGCGGCCATCGCGAATTCGCGGATGCCGAAATGAATATTGACACCCTCGCGGCAGTCGGGCGCGAAATAAGGCTTACCCTTGATAACCGAATTGTTGGAGGGGCCAAGGTCGGCGCTGCCGCCAAACAAGCCCGGAAGCTTTTCAGCCAGTCTGTTAAGCATGATTCCGGAAGACTGACGCGTGGCCAGCGGTTTTTCAAACTCATAAAGCGATTTGTCGGTAAGAACGCTTGCGTCCGCCGGGCCGAAGCACTTGTTCCAAAGCGCGGCCATATCGGGGAACTTTTTGCAGTATTCGTCGAACATCTTGTTCCACTGCTCTTCCGCCTGTGTGTACGAGAGCTGACGCTTCTCGGTTTCGGCTTTCACTTCGTCCGGCACATAGAAGCTTTCCTTATACGGCCAGCCCAGCGTTTCCTTTAACAACACGATGTTGTCGTCGCCGAGCGGTGAACCATGGCACGAGGCGCTGCCCTGCACAGCGGGGCAACCGTATCCGATATCCGTTTTGATGATGATGATGGAGGGCTTATCCGTTTCCGCCTTTGCAGCCGCAATGGCGTCCGCAATACCGTCCACATCTTCGTTGCCGTTATCGACATGAATCACCTGCCAGCCGTACGCGTCAAAGCGCTTGGCGACATCCTCGTCAAACGCGAAATCCGTTTCGCCTTCGATGGTGATCTTGTTTCTGTCATAAAGCAGAATCAGCTTGCCGAGCTTTAAAGTGCCCGCGAGCGAGCAGGCTTCGGAAGCAACGCCTTCCATGAGGCAGCCGTCGCCCGACAGCGTGTATGTATAGTGGTCAACCACGTTGTATCCGTCTTTGTTGAACATGGCTGCGAGATGCGCCTCGGCCATCGCCATACCCACGGCGTTGGCAATACCCTGACCTAAGGGGCCGGTTGTGGTTTCGATGCCCGCGATGTGGCCGAATTCGGGATGCCCCGCCGTTTTTGATCCCAATTGACGGAAGTTTTTGAGTTCCTCAATGGTCGCTTCCTCATAGCCAAAGGTATGCAGCAATGAGTAAAGCAGCATAGAGCCGTGACCTGCGGAGAGCACGAACCGGTCTCTGTCCGCCCAGCTCGGGTTTTTGGGGTTGTGTTTCAAATGCTTCGCCCAAAGCGCGTACGCCATGGGTGCGGCGCCAAGGGGCAGCCCCGGATGTCCGCTGTTTGCTTTCTGCACGCCTTCAACAGCCAGTATGCGAATGGTGTTGACAGACAGTACGTCTACGTTGTTCATAAATTCCTCCTCAAGAATTATAATACGGCTAACCCGTTTATATCATGTCATTACTTCGGCGAATAAACATATCAAGGTTGGGGCAATGGTGGCTGGACAGATATTTTTCATGGATGATATGTTTGTCCGTCTTTGTGATAACAGTTTCGTTAGTTTCGAACATGTTTAGTTCCATTATAGTGTTAACTTTGACAATTAACAACACAAAATTTAAGATAAACACTGATTAATTTGGGAATAAGAAAGGAGCTGTTTAAATTCTCTCCCAGCACTTAAAAATAGCCGTGAACCCATTACAGCGCTTCTACCTGCGCCGCGAAAGCATGGAAAAACGCAGCACGTTGAGCAGTGCCACAAGCGTCGCTGCGACGTATGTGAGCGCGGCAGCTTCAAGCATCTTTTTCGCACCGTATTGTTCCTCGTCTGTCAGCACATTTTGTGACTGAAGCGCCACGAGCGCACGCCGTGAGGCGTTAAATTCCACGGGCAGTGTGATCAACTGAAAGACGAAAATGGCGAGAAAGATATAAACGGCGATAGAGATCGTGTCACGAAAACCCATCATGAGTCCGAGTATAAGTATCGGCCAGAGCATATAGGACGCAATGCTTACGACGGGTGCAATAAGGCTGCGAAGATGCAGCGGGAAGTAGCCGGTGCCGTGCTGAATGGCATGGCCGGATTCGTGCGCGGCCACGGCTACGGCAGCCACCGAACTGTCGGAAAAGTTGGCTTCGGACAGATTCAGCGTTTTTTTGTTCGGGCTATAATGATCGGACAGCCTGCCGCCTGTGGGGACAACCTGAACATCATAAAGCCCGTTCGCGGCGAGTATGCGCGCAGCAGCTTCCCGCCCCGTGACGCCGCTCCTCACGGGGATTTTGGAATATAGCTGATAAGCGCGATTCACCTTGGATTGTGCCCACATGGCCACGATGATGCCGGGGATGATGAGCAGCATCGTCCAGTCCACATAATAATTCGCAAAATTGAACATGCTTGGAACCTCCGTTCAATTATTATTTGCGTGTTTGCAGCTTTAATGCGTTTGCTGCTCTGGGAAAAACCGCGCGTGCCACCGCGCCGGTGATCGTGCCCGATACAGCGCCCACGATAAGCAGTATAAATGCATAATAGAAAAGCCGCGACTCACCTGTTGTCAGCACGGCGACGCAGACCTGCATAAAATTGTGTATGCACGCACCAATCATGGATATGCCGACGATGGACAACGCCTTGAGCGTTTTTATCGCGGCAAACATCGCAAGAACGCTGAAAATAACGCCGGGCGCCGAGTAAAGAAACATGCCAAAGCCGCCCGTGAAAAGCGACGCGACAAACGAACGCAATAACCCTAAGGTGAGTGCGGCGGGCAGAGAAAAATAGCTCAGCAGAAACATCGATATGATGTTGGCGAGCCCCAGCTTCACGCCGGGTATGGGCAGCGGGACAAGCGCGCCCAGCATGCTCTCCACCACGGAGAGTACCAGCGATATGGCAAGCAGAGCGCTTAGCAGCGCAATATTTCGGGCGGACAGCTTATTCTGCAATGACGTCCACCTCGCTCTCGCCCGTCAGCGTAACGGATACTTTATTGGGCAGGCAGGCCATGCTGCTGCCGGGTGAGTGAAGCCAACCCGCATGGACGCATTCCTGCCCCGGGCAATCGGATTCGATAAACGCGATCTCCCTGTCTTTGACTTCGAACCGCACGTCGCCCACCCAGAACGATTGATCGACATCCAGCCCAACCTCTTTGACGATTTTTCCGTTTACGCGAATGACGGCTGATTGCGCATCGCCCGCGCCCGCCATCCAGAAGATGCCCGCAAAGGCCACCGCAATGATTAAAATAAATAGTATGACATCAGCTTTTGAGAGTATATGCTTCATTGGTGATTTCTACGTTAGCCTCCAGTCCGCTTGTGACGTAAATCTCCTTATCTTCGGTAAAAAATACGGCTTCAACCCCATCCCTTTGCTCCGCAAAGGCAAGTCCTTTTTTAAGCCCCATCACGAATAGCGCGGTAGACAGCGCGTCTGCCTCTGTGCTGCTCTTGCAGACCACGGTGACGGCGAGAAGAGCGTTGTCAGTGGGATAACCCGTTTTGGGATCGAACAAATGATGATACGTTTTTCCGCCGCTTTCAAAAAAACGCTCGTAAACGCCGGATGTGACGACCGATGTGTTTTGCACCGAAATAACCGCTGCATAGTGGCTTTGAGCGCCCAGCGGATCACGAAGGCCGATGCGGTAAGCGCCGCCGCCTTCCCGTTCTCCATACACATAGACATTGCCCCCGAGGTTCACGATCGCGCTGTCAATGCCGTATTGCTCGTATATCTGTATGGCGAGATCTGCCGCGAGCCCTTTGGCAATGCCGCCAAGATCCAGCAGCATGCCGCTTTTTGCGAGAGTCACGGTGTTTTCTTCCACTGTTACATCCTTATAGTTCACAAGGGGCAGTGCGGCGGCGATTTCATCTGCCGACGGCACGCGCGGTTCTTCAGAAATGTTCCACAGCCTTGAAACGGGGCCGATGGTCGGGTCGAATGCGCCGCCTGTCTCGCCCGCAATGCGCAGAGCCTCGGATACCAACGCTGCCGCTTCGGTGCTTACTTCGACGGGCTGCTGTGCGCCTTCGTTGATCGCATAGTAATATGACCCTTCGTTCACTGACAGCTCCCGCGTGATTCGCGTGAGCATCTCATTAACGGCGTTGATCGCCGCATCAGCCTTGGCACCTCTCACCTGCTGCGTGCATATCGTATCAAGCGCAAAGCTTTCGCTTGTTTTTTCCACAGGTGTGCATGCGCTAAAGAAGAAAATGCTCGTTAGTATCAGCACAATACCGGGTATTAAACGGTTTTTCATGCTTCCTATTATAGTGTTTTGCACACAAAGCCGCAACCGTTCGTATCTGCAAAACCGGCAGCAATCAGGAAAACAGAGTTTGAAATAACTGTGAACAATGAAATCAGCATGATTGACAAAATCAGTTCATAGGCGTATCTTGGGCAAGACTTAAGTAAGTACTTACTTAAAAAAGTTTGCAATTTGAAACAAAAAGGAGGAGAACAGATGAAAGACACGCGAAGCAATATTCTTGCGGCCGCGCGTGAACTGTTTGAACAAAAGGGTTTTGCCGCAGCCACAACCAAGGAAATTGCCGCGTTGGCAGCCATTAGCGAAGTGACGCTGTTCCGGCATTTTTCAACCAAGAGGGCGTTGTTTGATGAAACCCTGCATAGCTGCCTGCATCCGTACACCATCGAGGAATATTTGAGAAACGGCGTCACATATGATTTGGAGCGGGACTTAAAGCATATCGCTTACGAAATGCGGGACACATTTAAGAAAAATGCCCCCATGCTGCGCATGATCATGCGTGATAAGATCAGAGATTCGGTTCCGGAAAAGGATATGAGAAACAAAGAGCATCATATGAAAAACAACCTGCTTGCATATTTCAACGCGATGAGGAGCTCAGGGACTTTAAGCGTTGATCCCAAAATGGCGATGAAGTTTTTCATGACAAATATAATGGGAAGCCTCGTGAAAGAGTTGTTTATGGATGGCTCGGCCGAAAAGGATGAAGCGTATTTTGATTGGATGCTGGATCAGATGATATGGGTTTTGAGCAAAGAGTCAGGGAAGGACAATGTATGAAAAAGTTATTCAGATATATCCGGCCTTATAAATGGCCGGCCATTCTTGTTGTGCTGCTGACGGCGGCACAATCTATCAGCCAGCTTTATCTGCCCGATTTGATGTCAGACATCGTTGATAAGGGCATCGTGGGCAAAGATATCGGCATGATTATAGAAACGGGGCTTGTTATGCTTGGGTTTTCGCTTGTGGTCACCGTTTCTACCGTGCTCGCGCGTCTTTACAGTTCAAAAGTGGCGGTTGGGTTTTCGCGTGATCTGCGCGCCGATATATTCAAGTCGGTCACGAATTACTCGATGAATGAGTTTGACAAAATCGGGACGGCCTCGCTTATTACGCGCTCGACCAACGACGTGACACAGATACAAAACGCGATGGTGATGATCCTCTCCATGCTGCTGACGGCGCCTATCATGTGCGTGGGCGGCATCATCATGGCGGTCAGGGAAGGCACCGGCCTTTCATGGATCATCGTCGCTGCGGTGGCCGCGCTGTCGCTGTTTATACTCATTGTGGTCAAAAACGCATTGCCGCTGTTCAAATCCCTGCAAAAGAAAGTAGACAGGGTCAACCTTGTGCTGCGTGAGGGTCTGACAGGCATGCGCGTGATCCGCGCCTTTAACAAAACGAGCCATGAGCAAAACCGTTTTGACGAAGTGAACAGAGATTTAACGGATACGTCAATCAAGGTGTATCGTTGGATGGCGGCCATGTTTCCGGCCATTATGATGGTGCTTAACCTTTCAACCATTGCGGTCATCTGGTTCGGCGCGGTGCGGGTGGATACCGGTGATGTGCAGGTGGGTCAGCTGATGGCGTTCCAGCAGTATGTGATGCAGATCATGTTTGCCGTTATCATGGCGACGATGATGTTTGTGATGCTGCCGCGTGCGGCCGCTTCTGCCGACCGCATCAATGAGGTGCTCGATATGAAGCCCTCCATTACCGATAAGGCCAAGGCCGCGCCCGAAGCAGCGCTTCGCGGTCATGTGGAATTCCGCAACGTGAGCTTTTGCTATCAGGGCGCCAAGGACCCGGTGCTTTCAAACATCAGCTTTGTATCAAAGCCGGGTCAGACTACGGCCATCATCGGCGGCACAGGCTCGGGCAAATCGACGCTGATTAAGCTGATACCGCGCTTTTATGACGTCACCGAAGGGCAACTGCTTGTGGATGGCGTGGATGTACGTGACTATCCGCAGGCCGAGCTACGCAAAAAAATCGGTTTTGTGCCGCAAAAGGCCAGCCTTGTGAGCGGGACGATTGCCGATAACCTGCGTTTTGGCAGCACGGAGGCCACAGAAGAAGAGATGAACAAGGCGCTTTCCATCGCGCAGGCGCAGGAGTTTGTGACGACGCTTGAGGGCGGTATTGACGCTGAGGTGTCGCAGGACGGCACGAATTTCTCTGGGGGACAAAAGCAGCGGCTTTCCATCGCTCGTGCGTTGGTCAGAAAGCCTGAGGTGTATATTTTTGACGACAGTTTTTCAGCGCTGGATTTTAAAACGGACGCAAAGCTGCGCCAGGCCCTCGCATCTGAAGTGACGCAGGCCAGCGTATTCATTGTGGCTCAGCGCGTGAGCACCGTGATGAATGCCGATAACATACTTGTGCTCGATGAAGGCCGGCTCGTCGGCCAGGGCACACACCGGGAACTGATGCAAAGCTGCGGCACATACAGGGAAATCGTGGAATCGCAGCTGTCGGTGGAGGAACTTGCATGAGTAACGATAAACAGAATCATATAAAAATGGGAAAAGGCCGCGGTGGTAGACATATGGGCGGCGGCCCGATGGGGCATGGCATGCCGATGGAAAAGGCAAAGGATTTTAAGACCGGTTTTCGCCGTTTGCTAAGCTATTTGGCTTGTCACAAAGCGGCGCTCATCATTGTGATCGTGATGGCGATCGGGGGTACGGTGTTTGCGATATTCGGGCCTAAGGTGTTGGGTAATGCCACCACGGAGCTATTTAAGCCGTTATCTTCGCAGTCACAGGCTTACAGCAATCTAAAGGATGCACTGCCGGACGAGATTGAAGCGCAGCTAAATGACGGCACGATCACGATGGAGCAGGCGGTGGGCGCCGCGATGAGCTCGCCCGACAAGGAGCAAGCCGCCGTGGTCATGCAGGCAGCCAAGGAGCTTAAAGAGGCAGCCGATCTCAAAATTGACTTCGGTAAGATCGGCGCCATCATTTTAACGGTGATCGCTTTGTATCTGGCCAGTTCGCTGTTCAGCTTCATTTTGCAGTTTGTGATGGCCAAAACGTCGCAGACGATTGTTTATGATATGCGGCGCGAGGTGGAAAACAAGCTGGCAAAGCTGCCGCTTAAGTATTTCGACGGACGAACGCATGGCGAGATTCTCTCGCGCGTCACAAACGATATCGATACCGTGTCGACGTCGCTGCAGCAGGGTCTGACACAGATCATATCTGCGGTCACGACGCTGATCGGTATCATCATCATGATGTTTACGATATCATGGATTATCACGCTGGTCTCTTTGGTGGTGTTGCCGCTGAGTTTTATTGTGACAAAAGCCGTGATCAAAAAATCGCAGAAGTATTTTAAGGGACAACAGGTGGAGCTGGGGCATATAAATGGCCATGTGGAGGAAATGTATTCCGCACATGCCGTCGTAAAGGCCTTCGGCAAGGAAGCGGAGAGCGAAGCGAAATTTGGAGCCATCAACGAACGCCTTTATGGCGTGGGTTGGAAGGCACAATTCCTCTCAGGCATCATGATGCCGTTGATAAACTTTTTGAGTAACATATCCTACGTGTTCGTATGCGTCATTGGCGGTGTTCTCGTGATCAACGGCCAGATATCCATTGGCGATGTGCAGGCGTTTATCCAGTATTCACGCCAGTTTACACAGCCGATCACGCAGGTGGCGCAGATCGCGAACGTTATGCAATCGACCATCGCGGCGGCGGAGCGTGTGTTCGAGGTGCTCGACGAGCCCGAAATGTCACCCGACAAGCTGATTGGTGAGGTGCCCAAGGCACGCGGCGCTGTGACGTTCTCTCATGTGAGCTTTGGCTATGAGCCGGGCAAGGCGGTGATTAAGGATATGAACTTGGAGGTAAACCCCGGCGACGTGGTGGCCATCGTGGGCCCGACAGGCGCTGGTAAAACAACGCTTGTCAATCTGCTCATGCGCTTTTATGAAATCGACGAGGGACGCATCAGCGTGGATGGCATGGATATCAGAGAAATGCCGCGAGAAACGTTAAGGCAGCGCTTTGGCATGGTGCTGCAAGACACATGGCTGTTCGGCGGCACAATCCGCGACAACATCGCTTACGGCCGCGAGGGCGCGACGGAAGAGGAAGTTCTGACGGCCGCGAAGATGGCGCATGCGGATCATTTTATTCGCACGTTGCCGGACGGCTACGATACGGTATTGAACGAAGAAGCGTCCAATATCAGCTCGGGCCAAAAGCAGCTGTTAACCATCGCCCGTGCACTGCTGGCCGACCCTGCCGTGCTGATACTCGACGAAGCGACAAGCAACGTGGATACGCGCACAGAGGCGTACATCCAAAACGCCATGATCGCGCTGATGAAGGGCCGCACCAATTTCGTGATCGCGCATCGTTTGTCCACGATCCGCAACGCGTCTACGATACTCGTGATGAACGAGGGCAAGATCATTGAGCAGGGCACGCACCAGCAGCTGATGGATAAGAACGGTTTTTATGCCGATTTGTACAACAGTCAGTTTACAGGCGCGACCGCTTAAACCGAATATATCAAGGAAGCCGCATTCGGACAAACGCCGGATGCGGCTTGATTTTTACTGAGCGTCATTATGCCTATGATTTTATTGATCATCTCCGAGATATGGATAAAATAGACTGAATCCGTACAACTTATTTAGAATAACTGTAAAAAAAAAGCGATGAACGATAGCTTTTTCGATGTGAGTGAAGGTTTTTGATATACGATTTTTAATGAGATGGAGCATGTTGCTTTCAATTGACGAACATTTCAATGACTTTGTTGACGGCAGTGAGGCTCTCTTGCTATCATTATGAGATGTAAACAATATGTGAAAACGCTGTTTTGTTTATATTTTAGACGCATCTTTTTAGTATGATAATACCGAGGCAGCAAATGAAGCTTTACCAGTTTGAAACCCACTGCCACACAGCCGAGACGAGCCCCTGCGGTATACTCACGGCGCCGGAGGTGGTGGACGGCATAAAGGCCGCCGGATACGCAGGCACGTTTATCACGGATCACTTCTATTCGCGCTTCTTTGAGAAGCCGGGTATGGAGAATCTTTCGTGGCGTGAAAAGGTGGGCCGGTATTTGACGGGTTACCGCGCGGCGAAACGGCGGGGCAGCCAGGTGGGGCTCAAGGTGTTTCTTGGGCTGGAGGTACAGCCGGAGGGCTCACCGTACGAGTTTTTGGTGTACGGGCCGGATGAATCGTTTTTGATGGACGCGGGTCCGTTCTACAAGCAGCCCATCGAGGATATTTACCGGCTTATGCACGAAAACGGGTTTCTTATGTTCCAGGCGCACCCTTTCCGCTTTGGGTTGTCGCCGGAGAATCCTGAGTTCTACGACGGCATTGAGATCGTCAACGCGCAGATCAGAAACAAAAGCCGCAACAAGCTATCACTGCAGTTTGCTTACGAGCACGATGTGATGGTGATTGCGGGGGGAGATGTACACATGAGCGAGGATATCGGCAGAAGCGGCATCATGCTGCCGGACGGTATCGACGATGTGCGCTCGTTTATCAGTTATTACGAGGAGGTCAGAACGCCGGAGCTGATCGTCACTTTCGGCACCTGACAAGACAAATTAAGGTGGTGTTTTTTACTTCATGTTTAACAGAATGTTTATCGGCCGCAACGGCCCCGATCAGCTGTCCTTTGCGCTTATCATTTTTTCGCTTCTGTTAAGCTTTGTGCCTTGGGGCTATATGTTTATCATAACGTTCGCGATCACAGGGCTTGCGATACTGCGTATGTTTTCACGTAACATTTCACAGCGGCAAAAAGAGAATTTATTCTTCATGAATCTGGTTAATAAAATTAAATCGTGGTATTATAGGAGTAAAGCAAAGGGCCAACAGCGAAAGCTGTACAAGATTTTTAAATGCCCCAAGTGCTCGCAAAAGTTAAGGGTGCCCAGAGGAAAAGGCAAGGTGTCTATAAAGTGCTCCAAATGCGGGCAAAAGATGATCAGAAACACTTAAATTTATTTTTAAATGAGGTAAACATATGACACAGATTACAAAAGATATGACCATTGCCGAGGTGCTTTCAATCGATCCCGGCTGCGCTAAGGTACTCATGGAAGCCGGCATGCATTGCATTGGTTGTCCGGCATCCGCGGGAGAGAGCCTTGAAGAAGCCGGTGCCGTTCATGGTATCGATGCTGATGAACTGGTATCAAACCTGAATGCATATTTTCAAAATAAATAAAGTGAGGTAAGATGCGTATGAAAAAGTATGAATGTTCAGTTTGCGGTTATGTTTATGATCCTGAAGTCGGTGATCCGGATAACGGAGTGGCTCCCGGCACAGCCTGGGAAGACGTTCCCGGCGAATGGGTATGCCCGCTTTGCGGCGCGTCCAAGGATATGTTTGAAGAAGCTTAACACAGGGAGAAAGATATGCTGCCTGTAGAGATAACCAAGGGTGTGTACTGGGTGGGTGTCCAAAATCCCGCCTTGCGCGTGTTTGATGTGATTATGCATACGCAGTGGGGCACATCCTATAACAGTTACCTTGTTAAAGGTAACGAGAAAATTGCCGTTATCGATACGGTAAAGGACGGCTTTTCAGACGAGCATATCGAAAAGATTTCAGGTGCGTGTGATGTATCGTCAATCGACTATATCATCTGCAACCACACCGAGCCCGACCATTCCGGCGGGCTCTTAAAACTGCTCAAAAATGCCCCGAACGCGATGGTGGTATGTTCTAAGCCCGCCAGTGTATTTCTGCGCAACATTCTTAACGAAAAGTTCGAGTGCAAGATTGTGGAGGACGGGGATACGATCGAACTGGGCGGCAAAACGCTCAAGTTCATTTCTGTGCCGTTCCTGCACTGGCCGGATTCGATGTTTACGTATATCACTGAAGACGCCGTACTGCTTTCGGGCGACGTGTTCGGGTTTCATTTCTCTGCGGAAAGCGTGTTTGACGACCTAACACCGCTATCCGAACAGATGGCGGAGTCGCAAAAGTATTATTTCGATGTGATCATGGGGCCGTTCAAATCGCATGTGCTGGACGCGGTGAAAAAAACGCGCGCGCTGCATATCGATGTGATTGGGCCGTCACACGGGCCGGTGCTGCGTAAAGACCCCTGGGCCGCAGTGGATCGATATGAGCAATGGGCGTCTGACATTCTCAATGTCAACGATCCCAAAAAGGTTTATATCGGCTATGTATCGTGCTACGGCTTTACGCGACAACTCGCGGAGCGCATCGCGCAGGTGGTTGGTGAAGGCGGCCATGACGTGGAGCTGGAGGATGTGTCCGAAGCGGATGGCGCCGAATGCGCGGCCAAGATTCATGCCGCGGACGCGTTTGTTATCGGTTCGCCAACGGTTAACCGCGATGCCTTAAAGCCTGTCTGGGATGTGCTGACCTCTGTGTCTGTGCTGATCGTCAAAGGAAAGGTAGCGGCGGCGTTTGGCTCCTTTGGGTGGAGCGGGGAATCCATCAAGTTTTTGAGCGAGCGTCTGCGTGCGCTCGGCGCCGATGTGGTGGGCACATGCAGCGCCAAGCTGCGGCCAGACGAAAAGGAGCTCGCCGAGGCGGCGAAGCTCGGAGAAGCCATTTGCAGCGCATTAGCCGATCGAAAATAATAATCATTCAAATGCGAACCGCTGGAATTCCGGCGGTTTTTTTATGCAAAAAAATTTGACACATGCATAAAAGGGCGCTATATTGTATATAAAGTATATATACAGTATGCGAAAAAGGGGGATGCCGTTGGACATCATTATCAGCAACGCGAGCCAAAAGCCGATATATGAACAGATCACATCGCAGATTAAGAATCTGATCTTAAATGGGACGCTAAAGGAAGGAGACGCGCTGCCGTCTATGCGGCTGCTTGCCAAGGAGCTGCGCATCAGCGTGATTACCACCAAGCGCGCCTACGAGGATTTGGAGCGTGACGGTTTCATCGAGACCGTGATGGGCAAGGGCAGCTTCGTGGCGGGCAGAAATATTGAATTCATAAGAGAAGAACAGCTTCGCATGGCGGAGGGTCATCTGCAAAAGGCCGTGGAAATCGCCAAAAGCAGCGGCATTACGCTATCTGAGCTGTCGGACATATTGACACTTTTGTTTAAGGAGGAATGAGCATTGGAAAATGTTCTGCAAGTCGAAAAGCTATGTAAGGATTATGGCGGCTTTGCGCTTAAGGATGTGAGCTTCAGCCTGCCCAAGGGCAGCATCATGGGGTTTATCGGTGAAAACGGCGCAGGCAAAACGACCACGATCAAACTGATGCTGAACATGATAAGGAAAGACAGCGGTACCGTGAGTGTGCTGGGAATGGACAATATTCGGCAGGAGCGGCAGATCAAGCAACAGATTGGCGTAGTGCTGGACGAAAGCCATTTCCATGAGAACATGCGTCCCGAAGATATCTCCTCTGTGATGCGGCACATATATCAAGACTGGGATGACGATCTGTTCAAAGCGTACATGAAGCGTTTTTCGGTATCGGGTAAAAACACCATTAAACAGATGTCTAAGGGAATGAAAACAAAGCTGTCGCTGTCGGTGGCGCTTGCTCACAGGCCGCGCGTGCTGTTGCTCGATGAAGCGACAACCGGACTAGACCCTGTGGTGCGCAGTGAAATCTTAGATATATTTCTTGACATCATACAGGATGAGCAGCGTTCGATATTCTTGTCCACGCATATCATCAGCGATCTGGAGAAGGTCGCGGATTATGTGACGCTGATACAAAACGGCCGTATCGTATTCTCGGAATCCGCGGACGACTTGAAATACGGCTATGGAATACTCAAATGCGGCCACAGTGACTATGCACGTATCGATGCTGCAGACATCGAGGGGCAGCGAAAGGGTCAGTTTGGTCATGAGCTGCTTGTCAAAGATATGGATAGGATGAGGCGCAAGTATTCGGGATTTACCATTGACTCGGCGCACATTGAAGATATCATGCTGTTTTATGTAAGGAGTGACGCATCATGAAGGGACTCATTTTAAAGGATTTTTATAATCTGAGGAAGTACGGAAAAACTGTGCTATTGATTTCGGCGTTCTATGTCATGCTGACATTTATGATGGATAATTCGAATTTGTTTGCGGGCATGATCGTGCTCATGTTTGCAATCACATCTGTGACCTCGTTTGCCTATGACCGCCAGTCGGGCTGGGATGTCTACGTACAGACGCTGCCGGTTGCCGCAAAAGACGTGGTGATGAGTAAATATGTGCTGTCGCTTTTGCTTGGGTTAGTTGGCAGTCTGCTCGCGCTGCTTATAGGATGGATTAACGGCCTGATCAAAAACATTCCCAACTTTACAGAAATGCTTGTGACCGCTTACGCATTACTCGCCATCGGCATGATTTTCATCAGCATTCTGCTGCCGCTTGTTTATAAATACGGCGTGGAGCGCTCCCGCGTGATCATTTTAGCAATAATTGCGATACCCACTGCCGCTTTCTTCGTGATGGCGCAAACGGGCAATGAGGTTGTGCCGGATGAACAGACAATCAGACGGGCACTGTTATTGTCGCCTGTTGTCATCGTTGTTTTCGGCATCGTGTCATTCTTGGTCTCCCACGGAATATACCGAAGAAAAGAAGTCTGAATTCTGCATACAAAAAAGAGCGGCTTTTGTCGGCCGCTCTTTTGCTTATCGTCTAGTCCTGCGAATACGGCAGCAGCGCCATCATACGGGCACGCTTGATCGCCATCGCGAGCTCTCTTTGGTGCTTCGCGCAAACGCCGGATGTCCGTCTCGGCTGTATCTTGCCGCGCTCTGTTAAAAAGCGTTTGAGTTTCATTGTGTCTTTATAATCAATGCTTTTTGATTTATCCGCACAAAACGCACAAATCTTGCGCCGGGGCTTGCCGCGCCGCATTTTTTTCTGTGACCTATCGTCGTTCATCATGACTCCTCCTTATGTTTTTGTCAAAAAGGCATCTGTTCATCATCCAGAGGCTCAAAATCGTCCGGCTCATCGCCGAAAAGCCCCGCATCGTCCGGCGGCGGAGGAACATCGGCCAAACGGCTGCCGCCCTCGCCCTTGGGCGTTAAGAATTCCACATCGTCAGCTACGATTTCGGTTACATAGCGTCTCTCACCGTTGTTAGCGTCGTAGCTTCTTGTTTGTATTCGTCCGGACACACCAACTTTGCGTCCCTTGGCCAAAAATCTTCCGCAGTTGTCCGCAAGCCCTCGCCATGTGACGATGGGGATATAGTCAACATCTTTTTTGTCACCAAAACCTCTGTTGACCGCGACGGTGAACGTGCATACAGAAATGCCCTGTGGTGTTGTCCGAAGCTCCGGGTCTTTTGTTAAATTTCCGATTAATATGGCTCTGTTCATAATACAAACCGCCTTTACAGTCTTATCACATTATATCTTAGTACACTGTCGCTGATGTTGTAATTACGTTCAAGCTCTAAAGGCAACTCAGATGGTGCTTCAAAAGTCATGAGCACATAGTAACCTTCTTTGATGTAGTCGATTTCGTATGCGAGCTTTCTTTGCCCCCACTCGTCGACTTTCTCAATTTGTCCGCCGTTGTCCGTGACGAGTGCGGAGAATTTCTCGATCAGCGCTTTGCGCGATTCCTCGTCTAAGTCTGGCTTCAAAATATACATGCTTTCGTACTTATTCATTTTCTACCTCCCTTTTGGACTCTCCGACACAGGTTTCCTGCAGCCGGATGTTGGCCCTGCATCAAAACGTGCAGAGCAAGAAAGACGCTACATCGAATGATTATACCATCGTTGATTCGCACTGACAACTAATAATTTGTCTAAATTGCTGTGAATCACTGTGAATGATGAATTATGAAAAACAAAAGTATGAAAGTGCAATTGATGCAGATACTAATAAGCAGCAAAATGAAAGGCGGATAGTATATGTCTAACATGAACTGCTCAGGCTGTAAAAAAACTATGGAATCTCGCTCGATGCAAAACTGCAGGGGCTGCAACGCATACATGTGCCAGAATTGCTACGACATGAACAGCGGGTACTGCAACGATTGCCAGCAGAGCCTTGAGATGTACGAATAAGCTTTTACGGCTGTGATCTCAAATAGGCTTTTATGGCCTTAACGGTTTCCGACGAAATCACATGCTCCATGCGACAGGCATCGGCTTCAGCGACCGCGACATCAATGCCCAGTGATTTAATCAGAAAATCAGTGATTACGTGATGAAGCTCGTGAATCGAGTTGGCTTTGCTGCGTCCTTTTTCCGTGAACGCGATATCACCGTAGGGCTCCTGATTGATATACCCTTCTTTTTTTAAGTTGCTCATCGCTCGGTTGACGCTGGGCTTGGTGACACCCAAAAAGCGTGCGATATCCACTGATCGCACCACGCTGTTTTTTGCCTCCAGCTCAAGAATTGCTTCCAGATACATTTCCAAGGATTCACTTACATCCATGTCTACACCACCCATTTAAGCGATATGATACATTATAACATATTTTACAGTGCAAATAAAGGGCATATGCCTGTTATTTCAACGACAGAAGAAAGAATATCAAAGCTGCGATAAGAAATGGAACAAAAAACAGCAGCCGTTTAAACCCGAGGTCGTTCATAAACGCCTTTTCGTTTTCATCCCGCTCCGGATTACGTATGCGATCGAGTGTAGACCTTAGCTTTTCCTTTATACTCATTATAAGAACAACCTTTCCTTTTCACTGTAGCGTAAGTATCCCGATGGGAGCTGCGTGGCATTGAGCCCTTTCTCCTTTAGTTCGCTTATCTGTTCAATTGGGCGGATGGCGCTGATGGCGTCATACGTTGTGCAGCAAAGGGCGCCGCAAAGACATGCGGTTCGTGCACAGTCCTCCAAGGCAAAACCGCGTATCATCGCAGAGATAAAGCCTGCGATGGTGGTATCGCCGCCGCCAAGTGCTGACTTGAAGTTTTCCACACGATAGGTCGGCTGAAACAATTCTCTGTTTGCCCAACGCTCTTTGCCGATCTGAGCCATGCGGCTTTCCCCGGCAGTTCGCAAATAGATACCGTGTGCGCCGCATTTTATGAGCGCAAGTTTGGACCCTAAGCTGAGTATCTTTGTGCCCAGCTCTCGGATTTTTCCGAAATCTAAATGCTGTGTGAACTCATCGCCCGAGAGACGGCTTGCTATCCTGTCATATTCGGCACGGTCGAGCATGAAAAGCGCTTCCTCAACACTGGGCAAAAAAAGATCCACGAAAGGTAATGTCTTTTCCAGAATCGACAACCAGTTGACCCGGCCCGATTCACTGGCCGCGTCCGGCAAAGCCATATCCAAAGAGGTCACGGCACCCTGCAGCTTCGCGCGAGAGAACATGCGTGCCAGTTCAGCCCCATCGTTTTCGTACATTCTTTTCATGAGCGGCGGGTACCCGAAGTGGAAGAATGACGCGCTTTTAATTGAGCGATAATCAATATCATCTGACGTGAATGCATTATTTCCTGCCGGATCATGAAGAATGATGCGGTCGATACCGGGCGGGGACAGCACGATGGAGTAAGATGTCTGAACGCCTGGCTGTAGGTGAATCGCGCTTCCGGTTTCAGTGTTCGAAATATCGGATATGAGTCTGCCAAACGGATCATCACCGATTTTTGCCATGGGAAGCACGCGAATTCCCATTTTCGACATGGCAAAACCCGTATTGGATACCGCCCCTCCGGTGGATACCGTCATGCCGCTCGTATTGATGAGCCGTCCGGGCCGGAAAAGCGTGCTGACGCTTTGCGGCTGGGTGGAATCAAAAGCGGGGCTCAAATCGAGACAGATATGCCCGGCCACAACAATTTCATACTCTATCATCATATACCAACTGTAATAATCCGAAATTTTCGCCTGATAAGATACATGTCTATTATAACACATTCTTGGTGTATATACTTTTAAAAAAGCAGGTTCTTAAACCGTCATATTTTAAGTCTGGTATGTAAAAAAATCAGCAGTGTATAAATATGCATGACATAGAGGCTACAAGAATCGACAAAATATTTTCTTTATACATTTTTCAAATTTTGCAGGAAAGTTATGATCATGCGGATAGTCTCTCATGCTCGTTTTTTCACATGTTGTGGACAACCATGTGGATAAGTGGGATAAGTTTTATTCGTTCAATATAACAATTATGCAAGAACGACGGGGAATGATAATGGGCATACGCACATATTGCTATGATCAAGACGCAATATTATGCACAAATTAATTAGGAAATATTCAAAAAAAGGAGCGCCGAACATCATCAAGGATAATGTTAATAAAAAATGGGAATGATAGGACTATCCCAAGGAGGCTCTGGTCAAATCTTCCGGCAATGCAGTATACCGGATTAATCAGTGCTTCCTAATCATAATATAAAGGCGGTGCGAAGAAAATGAACGACAGCCTCGATGCGATCAGACAGCAGATGCGCAGCAGCAAAGGTGTGCGTGTGACGCTTCGGACACGGTATGGGCGGCGCGGGGGTATTGAGCTCGGCGGCATTATCGACGGGCTTTATCCTGAAGTGTTTACTGTACTTGTCAAAGAGCATGGCTACAAAAGGCGGTACTGCTTCTCATATTCGGAGGTGCTCACCCACCACGTGGAGATAGACCCATGTCCAGAACCTCTCCTGTCTCTGCATCCTGAAACATAAGCCAGTATCCACCGGCATCTGGTGTGGCGCAGCGCATGTAAGTACCGAAGCCTTCAAGCCATATGGGGGGGGCCATGCCGTATTCACCGGGAACGCCCAGTACTTTGGCGATGACGGTATCGCCGCTGCGTATTTTTCCAGAAATATAATGCCACCAGCCGGTAGGCCCGGGGTAGGATATTTTCACCCATTCGCTGTTCGGAAAAGCGGAGGGAAACGGGTTTATTCTGTCCTGACGGATCACATGCGGGCAGGTATCGCAGACGCCGGGAATATCGGATGGCTCCGGCTCTGCTTGTTCTTCCCTTTCGCTGGGTTCCATAATTTCCTGCTCATTCATGGGCGGTTCATTCATGGGCGGTTCATTCATGGGCGGCGCTTCAGGCTGCGGCGTGATTATTTTAGGCGCCTGTTCAGTCATTTTCGGTGCAGGCGGCGGGGCTGCATGCGCAAATTTAAAGCGTGCGGCAATATCCGTCCAATGCGGACCGGTAGATTTGAGATAAAAGATAAGTGTATCGCGTTCGATCACGGCGGCGCCGATTACTGAATGAAGTGGCATGGCCGATATCGTTGTTTGTAGCTGACCTTTTTTGATTTCACCCGCAAAACGGTCATTCTTGTCTTTGTCGAAAAGATAGAGCCCGAAATCCTGTGAGGGAAGAGAAGGCGCAGATAAATCAACCACGAGACCTTCCTTAGAAGATTGCAATTTTAAGACAGCTTGGTTTTTCTGATCCATGTGCGCAGCGCTGTCCGACTTTAGCATCATGACCGATCTTTGGATGCTTTCCATTCTTTCCTCCGGCATCTTTCTTACATATTTATATGGCCGAATAACAGCGAACATGTGTGTTTTTTTAAAATGATATTCTCAGCCAAAAAAGGACAAATAAATCGACAGAAATTAGCAATAATAGAAATTGACGCTAGTTGGCGCAATGTTAGAATGGTTTTAGGTATAGAAAAAGGCTAACAGTTGCCGAGAAATCGGTTATTTGGTTGGGGTAGAGGGCAAGGGCCTTCGTTGTTGGGGAGAAAAATTGGAGGAGCGTATCTGAATGGCAAGACCACCCTGATCAATTCTATTGATAGGCAAGCCAGCCGAGAAAAGCAAACCTGTGCGAAAGCCGGGGACGCAAAGCCTGAAGTCTAACGCGCTGTTGCGCAACGACCGTTCGGCCGCCGCAGAAGCTAGGTGCGGCTTTTTTATTTTAGCCGCAAAAAAGAAAGGAAGAAAAGAAATGAAAAAGAAATTAATTGCTTTTTTAATTGCAATGCTGATGGTTATTGCCTTGGTGCCGACAACAGTGTTTGCTGAGAATGAAGTGATGGACGCTGACATAACGGTGAATTCTAAGCCTCCAGCTCCTCCGACGGAAAAATTTACGGTTACGCATCATGGCGCAAACGGACAAGGACAAGGCGGTGATCATGGCGATATAAAGGTGTCTTATTACGAGCCTGGATCGTCTGATCCCAATCCAAAACTGCTTAGCGACGATGACGAAGCTACTTACGATTATCACGCAGGCTGGATATTACAAATTGACTTTGTTGCAGATCAAGGTTGGAAATATTGGAGACACGTCGAAAACAAAGGCGGCGCGCTCGAGACGAATCCGCGTACAATCACTACAAATGAGTGCATTAACTACAGAATCCATCCTCAATGGCTTAAACTTGTTCTTTATGAAGTGAACTTTAATTCAATGGGCGGCTCGGTCGTACCTAAGCAGAATGTACCTGACGGCGGCAAGGTGACCAAGCCGACAGACCCAACCAAGACGGGGTCTGAGTTTGCGGGCTGGTATAACGGCGACACTCTGTGGGATTTTGAAAATAATACGGTGACGAAAAATATTACGCTATGCGCCAAATGGACCGAATTGAATAAAGTCACGTTTGACTCAGAAGGTGGCACACCGGTATCTCCTCAATTTATTGCTGACGGCGGCAAGGTAACCAAGCCGGCTGATCCGACCAAGACGGGTTATGCGTTTAGCGGATGGTATTATAAGCAAGGCTTTCAGAAGATAGACTGGGATTTTAGCACCAATACAGTTACGGATAATATCACGCTTTATGCGCGCTGGATTGAGCAGCATACGGTGTCGTTTAATTCAACGGGCGGCAGCCAAGTCGCCAGCCAGACTGTGCCTGACGGCGGCAAGGCAACCAAACCGGCAGACCCCACCAGAACAGGGTATGTGTTTGACGGATGGTATTATTATAAGCAAGGCAATCAAAAGATAGACTGGAACTTTGATAATCAAGTCAAAGGTGATATCAAGCTTTATGCGCGCTGGATTGAGCAGCATACGGTGACTTTTGATTCAAAAGGCGGATCATCAGTTGATAGTCAGACTGTGCCTGATGGCGGCAAAGTGACCAAACCGACTGATCCGACCAAAACAGGGTATGTATTTGATGGATGGTATTATAGCCACTGCGGTCAGCAGATAGACTGGAATTTTAGCACCAATACGGTCAATGAGGATATCACGCTTTGCGCCAGATGGACCGAATTGAATAAAGTCACGTTTGACTCAGAAGGTGGCACACCGGTATCTCCTCAATTTACTGCTGACGGCGGCAAGGTGACCAAGCCGACAGACCCGACCAAGGCGGGGTATGTATTTGATGGATGGTATTATAAGCAAGGCTTTCAGAAGATAGACTGGGATTTTAGCACCAATACAGTTACGGATAATATCACGCTTTATGCGCGCTGGATTGAGCAGCATACGGTTACATTTGATTCAAAAGGCGGATCATCAGTTGATAGCCAAACTGTGCCCGACGGCGGCAAGGTGACAAAACCGGCGAATCCGTCGAAAGAGGGATATGTCTTTGATTGCTGGCTTTTTAAAATATCAAAGAATACATATCAGCCGTGGAATTTCGATCAGTATCCAGTCAAGGGCGATATAACTCTTTATGCCAGATGGATCGAAGTGCACACGGTGGCGTTTGACTCGCAAGGCGGTTCGCCCGTTGATAGCCAAACTGTGTCTCACGGCGGCAAGGTGATTAAACCGGCGAATCCAACAAAGACAGGGTATACGTTTGTCGGATGGTATGATAATCATTGCGGCCAGGTCTGGAGATTTGGTTTAGATAAGGTCGATAAAAACTTGACTCTTATTGCCAAGTGGGAGGCAAATGATTACATTGTTAAATACAATATAAATGGCGGCGATGGCGGAGTGACGGCTGACAGCAGTCACACATATGACATTGAATCAAACCTTACAGCCAACGGTTATTATAAGGCCGGGCATACTTTTGCAGGCTGGGCGACATCTGCGGAAGGCTCTAGTGCCGAGTATACTGATGGTGAAAGTGTTAAGAACCTCACAGATGCAGATGGAGCAACTGTACATTTGTATGCCGTATGGGCTATCAAACAGTTCGATGTGACCTTCTATGAACAGGATGGTACAACAGTGATCGATCAGCAAAAGGTTAACTGGAATGCTGCGGCACAAATGGTGGACGCACCCAGCATCACAGGTTTTGCGTTTGATAAGTGGATACTGAAGGGATACGATGACACGGAAAGTACCAGCCTCGTCCATGTGAAAGAGAAAATTGACGCAGTGGCCAGCTACATAAAGAACGGCTATACTGTGACGTTCCTTGACTATAATGGTACGGTGCTTGGAACGGACGGCGTTCTGTATGGTGAAGCGGCTGAAGCGCCTGAAAAAACGCCCGCAAGAGAGGGTTACACATTTACAGGCTGGGATAAGGCGTTTGACAATGTGACGAGCAATTTGACGGTGACGGCGCAGTACGCGATCAATACATATACGGTGAAGTTTGTGGACTTCGACGGCAGAGAGCTGAGCGTGCAGAAGGTGAATTGGGGTGCGGCTGCGGCAGCGCCTGCCAGCCCGACATTTACGGGCTTTACGTTCGCGCGCTGGGATAAAGCTTTTGATAAAGTCACAAGCGACCTCACGGTGACGGCGCAGTATGCGATCAACAAATATACGGTGAAGTTTGTGGACTTTGACGGAAAAGAGCTGAGTGTTCAGACGGTGAACTGGAACTCAGCGGCAATTGCGCCTGCTAGCCCGACACGCACAGGCTATACTTTCACGGGCTGGGATAAAGCGTTTGCCAGCATCACGAGTGATCTGACCGTAACCGCGCAGTATAAGCAGAACGTAAGTATAGATGATGAAGGCGTTCCCAAAACGTATGACGATTCGCAAGCTTTCCCGTGGTGGTGGATCGTGGCGGCGGCTGCACTCATCGGCGCCATCGTTTGGATTATTGCTGCTCAGGCGAGAAAGCATAAAAGCACAGGCGATGCAGTATAAGCGTTAGGTTTCGACTAAAAAGGCGGACGGGGAGACCCTGTCCGTCTCCTTTTTTTATACAAAAAAAATAAATAATTGACACAATATATGTTTCATATTATAATAATACAAAATTGAATAACTTAATCTAACATTCAAACTATTATCAGAGCAAACAACCCGTTTTGCGGGACACACAATAACGATGACAACAATAGGGCTGTCTCTCTTTCTGACAAGCATTATGAACCGGCTGTTTGAATGAGTGGATAATGGATAGGCAAACCCGTGCGAAAGCCGGGGACGCAAAGCCCGGAATCTAAATCCATGGTGAGGATATGATCGTTCGGCTGCCAAGGGAATTCCCTTTGCAGCCGATTTTTATTTTGGCTGAGACAATGTGATACATGCTGTTATGTGAAAACACATAACAGATGGATATAAAACTGAATAGTCGTATGATAAGGGCAAACCCGTGCGAAAGCCGGGGACGCAAAGCTTAGAAGTCTAATTCCTTAAGGGGAAACGATGGTTCGGCTGCCAAAGGTGAAACTTTTGCGCAGCCGATTTTTTTATCGGCGAAGAATCGAAAAACGTTTGTTGGATGGAGGAACGAAAGATGAAAAAGAGAGTATTGTCGGTCATATTAGCGGTGCTGATGATCCTTGCGCTGATGCCGGTAACGGCGCTGGCCCATTCGGGGGCAAAGGATAAGCATAGCCATGATTGGAAGGGTGGCTTGTTTACTTATGATGATAAAATCATTGTAAAAACCGGCGATTCGAGCATGGGAAAGATTTATCAGTCAGAAGATGACAGCAAATTTAATGATGGGGATACTTGGCATTTCCAAGCACAGCCGGGACCTGAATATGAGTTTGTCGGCTGGACGTTTGATAATGCATATTTGGTCAGCAGTCTTTCAGACGCAAATAGTCCTGACTTATCTTTTTCCTATAAATACGATTTAGGTTTTACAGTTGGCTCCAAATTTACGGCCAAAGCAAATTTTGATTATAAGAGCTGCTATTCACTTTCTACAAACGTATCCGGCAATGGTTCGATCAGCAAAAGCCCTGACAAATCGTTGTATCGTCAAAACGATCAGGTGACACTCACAGCGAATGCGGATCCCGGCTGGGAGTTCACTGGCTGGACTGGTGATGTTACAGACTCCGCCAAGACGATAACGGTGGCAACGAACAGCAATAAATCGGTTACGGCGAATTTCAGAGCCTTGCCCACATATACGCTGAATGTCAATACATTGGGTGAGGGCACGGTAAGCAAAGACCCTGATATAGCCGATTACTGGCAGGGCAGAAACGTGAAGCTGACAGCCAATCCTGCCAGCGGCTGGCGGTTTGGCAGCTGGTCGGGAAGCGCTTCCAGTACGAGCAATCCGATTACAATGTCGATGGACGGCAACAAGGACGTGACCGCGACGTTTATAAAGACCTATAATATCACATTGAATGTGGACGGCCCGGGTAAACTGGACAGCAAAAAAGTAGTGGCAGGAACGCATGATATCAATTCCACCATCAATCTGGATGACGCCAAGCCAAATGCGAATATGACCTGCAAATTTATCGGCTGGCGTGATGATGCCACCAATGATTATGTTGACAGCAGCACATTCACATTAACAGGTGACCGTTCGTTTACCGCGGTGTTCGGGGACAGAGAATATCTCTATACGTCAGCTGGACCCAATGGTCGCTTAATGAACGACTTGGACGGCCATCGCGCCAGAGGTGAGGAGGTTAACCTCAATGACGCGCAGCCGACGCCGGATGCGGGATATACGCTGGACTGCTGGAAAGAGTATGGCTATTTGTGGAGCGGAGATGGCAAGGTCGTTTCGCCCATTGTCACTATCGGCGATTCCAACTGGTTCAAAGCGTACTTTAAGGTGGCTGATTATAAGATTACCTATGATTTAAACGGCGGTACGGTCAGCTCCAATCGCTCAGGCTATACATATTTTGATAATACGTTTACGCTCAATAACCCCTCGAAGACCGGGTATATATTTGCTGGATGGACAGGCACAGGGCTTTCCGGCCTCACTTCCTCTGTCACAATACCCAAAAATTCGAGCGGAGACAGAACTTATACAGCCAACTGGACACCGATTCACTATAATGTCGCTTATGATGCGAACGGCGGCATAGGCTCAATGATCCCAAGCGGCTATACTTACGATGTCGAGCAGGCGTTGGCAGCAAATATATTTTATAAGGTAGGCTGTGAATTTGTTGGCTGGGCAGAAAGCTCCGATGGCTCGGTGGTCTATTCAAATACACAGGCAGTGAAGAACCTGACAGCAACAGATGGCGCCGAAGTAAAGCTCTATGCGAAATGGAAAGTCGGCGGTATTACCGTGTCGGGATACGATAAGGCATACGACGGTAACCCGCACAGCGTAGAGGTAATGGGCGATCTGACCGACGCCACGGTGACCTACAGCACGGACGGCGGCATGACATATAGCGGAACCAAACCGGAATTCACAAATGTGACTGCCGGGGTAACGGTGTTTGTGAAGGTAGAGCGCTCCGGCGCGGCTTCCTTTGTGGATTCGGCTACAGTGAAGATATCAAAGGCTCCCCTTACGGTGACTGCGAATAATGAAACTGTCACATTCAATGATGCGCCACCGGCATATTCGGTGAACTACAGCGGTTTTGTCCCCGGCGATGATGAAACAGATTTGGGCGGCTCGTTGACATTTGACAGCCCCTATGCCATTGGCAGTGCTGTGGGCACATATAGCATCATGCCTAGTGGGCTGATATCCGGAAACTACGACATTTCGTTTAATCCGGGTACGCTGACTGTTGACGAGTTGATTCTGACTGTGACGTTTAAAGACTTTGACGGAACGGTACTCGACACCAAACAGGTTGTGTACGGTAATGCAGCAACAGCGCCTGCCGCTCCTGTACGTGAAGGATACAACTTCACAGGTTGGGACAAGACGTTTGACGCGGTGACGGGCGACATAACAGTGACGGCACAATATGCGATTAAGACATACTCGGTCACTTTCTACCAGCAGGATGGTGTGACGCCGATTGGCTTACCACAGACGGTGAACTGGGGAAGCGCCGCGCTGTTTGAAACAGCGCCGGCAGTCGTAGGCTCTGCCTTCGATCAATGGGTGCTGACAGGCAGCGATGCCAGTGTCACAGACAGCCTCACCAATGTAAAAGAGAACATAAAAGCTGTTGCAAGCTACATAAGAAACGGTTATACAGTGACGTTTGTGGACTATCAGGGTCAAGTCATCGGCACAGCTGGCGTGCTCTACGGCGAAGGTGCTGTGGCGCCGGTTCCGCCGGTAAGAGAGGGATACAGATTTATTGGATGGGATACATCGTTTGACAATGTCACCGGCAACATGACGGTGACGGCGCAGTATGCGATCAACACCTATACAGTGAGATTTGTGAACTACAATGGGGACGAGCTCAGCGTGCAAACGGTGAACTGGAATACCGCAGCAACAGCGCCGGCGAATCCGACCCGGACAGGCTATACGTTCACTGGTTGGGACACAGCGTTTAATGCGGTGACAGGCGATCTGGTTGTCACGGCTCAATTCCGGCGTAATGCTGTTGCCGCAGCTGATGCGGATGATGACGACGATACACAAAATGGCGGCACACAGAACGGTGGAAATACGCAAAATGACGGCAATCAAAATGCCCCCGCCAATCAACAAAACGGCGATCAGACATTGACGGATGAACCGATACCTGGCACGTCGGACGATGGTACGACCACATTGGAGGATGAAAGCATTCCTCAGGCTCAATCGTCCGTATTCCCATGGTGGTGGATACTTGTTATACTTGCGGCAGCGGGTATCATATGGTTTATTATCTACAAAAGAAGAAAAGACAGAGCTGAGGCAAACTAAACATTAGCAGACCTAGAATCGGGCCGATGAGTTCTCACGGCCCGGTTTTTTATTTTGACAAAGAATAAATGATAAGGTATTATATACAAAAATATATATAATACGACAATCTTTTATCAAAGCATTCGGCCAAATGTTTATAGACGGATGAGTATGACAACAAAGGTAACACGGGCTGTCTCATGAGGGATAAGCCTTTTATTACGAGATATTTTGATTGTCGGCCAAGTTGGCAAACCCGTATGAAAAACGGGGACGCAAAGCTCGAAATCTAAGTTCGGCAAGAATATGATCGTTCGGCTGCAAGACCTTTGTCTTTGGCTGTTTTTTATTTTTTAGGGGCATTTTGTGATGAATCTTTGAAGACGAAGGGGAAGAAGATGAAAAAGATCGTTATGCTCCTGTTGGTTTTGCTTACATTTATTATGACACCGATAACGTCAAATGCAGCAATTATACGATATTGCAAGGTTTACATTTCTAATAACAACTTTGGTACCCTTGAAAATATTACTGAAGTGACCGGAAGAAGCTTCGTAGTGGGCGGTAATGAATCTATTGATTTAATGGATACTAAACCCCAGGCGAATATATCTGGCTGGTATTTTGTAGGTTGGATAGACAACGAGACGAACCAGCTGATGGATAATTCAGTTGTTATTGTTTCGAGTAACAGATATTTCACCCCTAAGTATGCCTCCTTTGGTTATGTGATTACCTTTGATCTTCAAGACGGCACATCTGCGCTTACTGAGATGAAAAGCTTTGGCGATTCTATATCCATGCCAACTCCTACGCAGGATTTTTACGAGTTCGGCGGCTGGTATACGGATGCTTTATGCACGAGTGAAAAAGTGGTCTTCCCATACACTGTTAAAGGTAACGTCACCTTCTACGCGAAATGGACAAGCACGTATGATGTACGTTTCTTTGATGTCAATGGCATACAGGTCGGCGATACGCAAATAGTAGAGCATGGCAATTATGCAACCGCGCCGGATGATCCGACAAAAGAGGGGCATACGTTTGCGGGATGGAGTAACGGAGAGGGTACACTGCTGAGCGGCGCGCAGATCGAGAGCTTGGAAGTGACAAACCCTGTTGAATATACAGCCGTGTTTGATGCCAAAGAATATGACGTATGTTTCTTTGATGTCAATGGCATACAGGTCGGCGATACGCAAATAGTAGAGCATGGCAATCATGCAACCGCGCCGGATGATCCGACAAAAGAGGGGCATACGTTTGCAGGATGGAGCAACGGAACGGGCATACCGCTGAGCGGCGCGCAGATCGGGAGCTTGGAAGTGACAAACCCTGTTGAATACACAGCGGTGTTTGATGCCAAAGAATATGACGTATGTTTCCTTGATGATGAGGGCAACCGAATCGGCGAGGCACAGCAGGTGGAGCATGGCAAGTATGCAACAGCGCCGGACGATCCGATAAAAGAGGGGTATACGTTTGCGGGATGGACCGACGGAACACAGACATTGAGCAAGACGCAGATTGACGAAAAGCAGATTGCCGAAGCGACTGATTATACGGCGGTATTTGAAACAAACAGCTATGTGGTGTCATTTCAAGCCAACGGTGTCGCTGAAAATAAATCTGTTGAGTTTGGGCATCCCGTCTTGGAACCCGATAAGCCAACGCGTGACGGCCATGATTTTGCAGGCTGGTTTATCGGTGAGGGGAGTCGGTGGCGCTTTGAGACGGACACCATGCCTGCAAAAGATATCACGTTGTATGCAAATTGGGATATCCGTCAGTATACCGTGGCGTTCTATGAACAGGACGGCATCACGCCGATCGGTCTGCCGCAGACGGTGAATTGGGGCAGTGCGGCTGTGCTGGAAGCAGCGCCGGTTGTGATGGGCTATGCGTTTGATGGGTGGGTGCTCTCGGGCAGCGATACCAGCGAGGCCGACAGCCTTATAAATGTAAGGGAGAATATCAATGCTGCGGCGAGCTATATAAAGGACGGCTTTACGGTGACGTTCGTTGACGATATGGGGCGGGTAATCGATACAGACGGGGTATGCGCAGGCGGCAGTGCCACGCCGCCGAATGCGCCCGATAAAGAAGGATATACATTTATCGGCTGGGATGCATCGCTGGACAGTATATCGGATAACATCACAGTCACTGCACGGTATGAAATCAACAGCTATACCGTCAGATTTGTAGACGAAGACGGCGGCGAGCTAAGCGTCCAGAATGTGAACTGGAACGCTTCCGCGATTGCACCGGCACATCCGAATCGTGAAGGATATGCGTTCACCGGTTGGGATGCATCATTTGATAAGGTTACTTCAGATCTGACAGTAAGAGCACAGTATCGTCCTGTAGCAGCCTTGGATAAAAACGCCGGTACACAAGAGATAGATAGCATGTCAACGGATAACAGCGATGATCCCAATGAACGTGAAACAGAGCTTGGGTTTGAAGCTGGCGAAATGGTGACGATGGAAAGCAAGGCGGTGCCTGCTGCAACCGATAGCATGAATGCTCAAACCATATACGGCGAACCCATCAGCCTTGCCAACCGTTCATTTTTGCTGGATGATCACTCAGAGACCCTCATTATCGTGTTGGGGCTTTTGACGGCGCTAATGTCAGGTGTGTCTATTTGGATTGTGAGAGTGAGAAAGAGACATTAACCTGTCATTTCTATCAGATAAGACGGCAATATGGTGCTGATATTGACATTATCCATCAGATTGTATAAGCTTTTTCTGATTTCTGATTGTGAAGGGATGAGCATACATGATCAACTGTTTATGGATAGGTCTTGGTGGATTTGTAGGTTCGGTCTTACGTTATCTTCTGGGGCTTATCCATCTGTCGGATAAGGCAAGCTTTCCGCTTATGACAATGTTGATCAATATCGCGGGTGCTTTGGCAATAGGCATTATCGTGGGGCTAACAGAAAAGCACAGCGGTCTTAATCCCCATGTCTTATTATTCTTAAAGGTTGGGGTCTGCGGCGGATTTACCACATTTTCAACTTTTGCTTTGGAAACATCACAGCTGTTCAGCGGAGGGAAAACAGCCCTTGGTCTCATCTATATCGTGCTCAGTGTGGTGCTGTGTGTTCTCGCGGTATGGCTGGGCAAGTCATTTGTTAAAGCATGAGGCTTAACTGAGCCGTGTATACTGAACACAATTTCTGCCTTGTTTTTTTGCGTCGTAAAGCGCGGCATCGGCTGCGGCAAGCAGTTCATCAACGGTATTCTTTCCTGAGCAGCTCGCCACACCGATGCTGACCGATACAGATAATGCGCCAGCGCGTGTCATAAGACCGGCGTCGGCAATCTGCCGTCTGTATCTTTCAAACCGTGAACAAAGATCGCTTTCCGAATCTGTAGATGAAATGATCAGGAACTCTTCTCCGCCGATGCGTCCAATGTGATCACAATCGCCGGTCACCTGTTCCAAAATTTTTGATAGCTTGCAAAGAATATCATCACCGGTTTGATGGCCGAATGTATCATTAATGTGCTTAAAATGGTCGATATCACAAATACCCACGCAGAGCATGTGGTTTCTGCGACTCGCAATCGAAAATTCATCGCCAAGCCGGTCAAGAATCGCGCGACGATTGAGCAGACCTGTAAGGGGATCGTGGGTGGCCTGATAGGCCAGTTTTTCCTTGCTCTTTATCAGCGCATCCTGCAGCTCGATCATACGGCGGCCAACCTCTACCCTGGCATGCAGTTCGCTGGTGTCAAAGGGCTTAATAAGATAATCGTTTGCGCCGGCATTAAGACCTACGATAATGTCCTTCTTTTCACTCTTGCCGGTAAGCATGATGATATATGGCGGACGGTCGGTTCGGCTGGCGCGTATCTTTTGAATAAGCTCAAGCCCGTCTAGCTTCGGCATTATCCAGTCGAGAATAGCGATCTGAGGCGCGTCGGGCTTGCTAAGCTCCATCCAAGCATCGAGACCATCGGCTGTTTCCAGCACATCATAGCTGTTATCTTTGAGCGCGGCAGATAGAATAAGACGGCACGTCAGGCTGTCATCGGCGATTAAGATACGCATGCAGAACATCTCCCCGTAATAACTCATATATATTGGTTAAGCTAGATGGCAAATGATATTTATATTGATTATATTGAAACTATATAGCTTAATAAATACCATTATATCAAGGAAACGTCAAGCAAATCCATGCAAACATTGCCCGTTATTTTGGATTTTATTAATATTCTTAAAAATTTGGAATCGACAATAAAGCGTAGCACGTATAATGGCTGTGAAATAATTTTATTGACTTAAAGACGGCGGGGTAGTAATATCATAATCAACGGATGGCTGGAAACGTTACCGGTAACGTTTCCGGAAATGTGATCGGAAACGCTTCCGATTTGATCTCGGTTAATATGTCTGAAAGGGAAACTGAGTTGAAAGAGCAAACAATTAAGGACATTGCAAGATTGTGCAATGTCAGCGTCAGTACCGTGTCGCGTGTGCTTAACGACCATCAGGACGTCAGCGATGATATGCGCAAACGTGTGATGGAGGTTATTCGGAAGAATGGATACATTCCCAACAACAGTGCCAGGAATCTTGTACGTACAAGCTCCGACTCCATTGCGCTTGTTATTCGCGGCATATCCAACCCGTTTTTTACGCGTATCATCAAAGGTGTTGAACAGGAAATCTATCAACGCGGTTATTCGATGATACTGCATCAGATCGGCAGCGATGACGATGAAATCAAAACAGCGGCAATGATCGCGAAGGAAAAACGCCTACGCGGTGTTCTGCTTCTCGGGGGACGGTTTAATTATTCCCCCGAAGAGACTGAGCTTTTGAGCATTCCATTTGTATGCTGCACCTACACCAATACCTTTGGCAGCCTTGATCCGATGTCTTACTCGTCTGTGGCTATTAATGATAAGGAAGAAGCATATGGGGCGGTTAAACGGCTATACGAAAACGGACACAGGCGTATTGCGACGCTGGTGGCGCGAACAGACGATAAGTCTATTAGTGAGCTGCGCTTTTCGGGATATATGCAGGCGCTTGAAGAGTGCGGTCTGCCGCTGGATATGTCACTCGTGGTATGCACAAACAGCTTCAACATGCCGGATGCGTATGAGGGCATGGAGCGTCTGATACAAAGCGGCAAAGAATTTACAGCTGTGTTTGCCATCGCTGATGCCATGGCGATTGCCGCCATCAAAGCGCTGGCTGATCATGGTCGAAACGTACCTGACGACTGCTCACTCATTTCTATTGACGGTCTTGAAATATCCAATTACACCACACCCACACTCACCACTCTTGAACAGCCAGCCGATGAGATCGCCAAAGAGAGCGCTGGTCTGCTCATTGACCTCATTGAGGGCAGCGCAGACAGCCGTCACATTGTGCTCGGCACCACACTGCGGCGGGGAAACTCTCTGCGTAGACTTGATTATTAGTTTGTACGGCCTTTCCCGTACAATGAAAACAATAATTTGAAAGAGGTGGAATTAATGAAGAAAACCCTATCGCTCCTTCTTGTCATTCTCATGTGTGTGGCAGCTTTTGCAGCATGCTCTTCACCTACTGCTGATGATGCTCAAAGTTCCGAGCCTGCACTAACGGAATCCGCGCAAACAATTGAAAGTGATCCCGCTCCGGCGGCTGGCACTGAAATCTATTTCTTAAACTTCAAACCGGAAATCGCAGATGTGTATACTGAGATTGCTGCGGCTTATGAAGAAGAAACCGGTGTGAAAGTCAAGGTAGAAACCGCTGCGGCCGGTACGTATGAAGCCACTTTGAAGAGTGAAATCGCAAAAACGGATGCCCCGACAATCTTCCAGATTAACGGGCCTGTCGGCTATCAGACATGGAAGGACTACTGCATGGATCTTTCCGGCTCTGAGCTTTATAATATGCTGTCCGACCAAAGCCTCGCGGTGACCAGCGGAGACGGCGTGTTTGGCATTCCTTATGCGGTTGAAGGCTATGGCATTATCTACAACAATGCCATTATGAACAAATACTTCGCGCTGGACGGCGCTGTGGCTAAGTCGATGGACGAAATCAACAATTATGCGACCCTCAAGGCTGTGGTGGAAGATATGCAGGCCAAAAAGGACGACCTTGGTATTGAAGGCGTTTTTGCATCGACATCATTGCTGACTGGTGAAGACTGGCGCTGGCAGACACACCTTGCCAATGTGCCGATGTACTATGAATTCGTGGAAAATACCGAGTACGACAGCACGATTCTGGCAGGACTTGCTGCAGATACCATCGAATTTAAATACAGTGACAACTTCAAAAATATATTTGATTTGTACCTGAACGATTCCGTTTCGGAAAAAGCGATGGTCGGCAACATCTCCGTGAACGACTCCATGGCGGAATTTGCGCTCGGCAAATGCGCGATGGTTCAGAACGGCAACTGGGGTGCTTCGCAGATACTCGGCGTCGAAGGCAACACCGTGGCCGACGAAGATATCAAGTTCCTGCCGATTTACACGAGCATGGCGGGTGAAGAAAACCAGGGCCTTTGCATCGGTACAGAAAACTTTTTCTGCATCAATAGCCAGGCTTCAGCTGAGAAACAGCAGGCGTCTCTCGACTTCCTCGTATGGCTGTTCTCCAGCGACACAGGCAAAGGATTTGTGAAAGATAAGCTCGGATTCATTGCGCCCTTCAATACGTTCAGTGATGATGAAAAGCCATCTGATCCGCTTGCCAAAGAAGTGCTCGCCTGGATGTCAAAAGACGGCGTAAAGACGGTACCGTGGACGTTCGCAGCGTTCCCGTCGCAGGAGTTCAAGAACACCTTCGGTGCTGCTCTGCTTGAGTACGCAAATGGCACAAAGACCTGGGACGAAGTGACACAGCTTGTGAAGGATACATGGGCCGCTGAATGGGCCAATGTGAACGGCTGATTTAACGATTAAGAAATGATGTGCTGCTCCGCTGTGACGGCGGGGCAGCATGTATACTTGGGGTCCCTGGAAGGCTTAGCTTTTTGGGGTGGTAAAGAAGGGATTACGATATGCAAAAAACGCTCTCGAAATACTTCGCTGTCTTTGCATTGCCAACCCTCATTGCCTTTGTGATCGCGTTTGTTATCCCGTTTATTATGGGTGTGTACCTGTCATTTACAAAATTCACAACGGTCACAAGCGTTCAGTGGGTCGGCGTTGCAAACTACGTTAAAGCGTTCACTGCCAACGATGAGTTTTTGAACGCCCTTTGGTTTACGACAAAATTTACGATTGTATCCATCATTACTATTAACGTCTTGGGGTTTGGTCTTGCTTTATTGCTGACGCGCGGCCTTAAGGGAACCAACGCTTTTCGGACCGCTTTTTTTACGCCCAATCTGATCGGCGGTATCGTGCTCGGATACATCTGGCAAGTAATATTGAACGGCATACTCGCCCTTTTCGGTGTGACGCTGACATATAGCCCTGAGTATGGGTTTTGGGGCCTCGTGATACTCATGAACTGGCAGCTCATCGGCTATATGATGATCATTTACGTGGCAGGTATACAGAATATCCCCGGCGATCTGATCGACGCCGCAAGAGTTGACGGGGCGGGAAAGTGGGGAGTATTAAGAAATGTCACGATACCCATGGTGATGCCCGCTGTCACGATCTGCACATTTTTGACGCTCACCAATTCATTCAAACTGTTTGACCAAAACCTTGCGCTCACGGCAGGAGCCCCGTCCAAACAAACGGCGATGGTGGCGCTGGATATCTTCAATACATTCTATACACGCAACGGCTGGGAAGGCGTCGGCCAGGCCAAGGCAGTTGTGTTCTTCATTGTGGTTGGCGCGCTGTCGCTCATACAGCTGCTGATCACGAGACGCAAGGAGGTTGAGCAATGAATCATATAAGAAAAAAGGATTTCAATCGTTCGATAGCGTCTTTACTCATCGGCGTGATTGCCGTCGTATTCTTGCTGCCGATCGGCTTTGTGGTGATGAACTCGTTTAAAGGCAAGCTGTTTATCAGCTCCGAACCGTTTTCATTACCCTCGTCTGCCGAAGGCACGTTGGTTGGTTTTGATAACTATATAAGCGGCATTGAAAAAACAGGCTTTTTCAACGCGTTTGGATGGTCGCTGTTCATCACGGTATTCTCCGTAATCGCGATTGTGCTGTTTACTTCCATGACCGGCTGGTACATCACGAGAGTCAAGAAGACTTACACGAAAGTGATTTACTATGTGCTGGTGTTTTCCATGATCGTCCCGTTTCAGATGGTCATGTTTACTATGTCCAAGTTTGCAAACATGCTGCATCTCGATAACCCTTTCGGTATAATCGTAATTTATCTGGGTTTTGGCGCGGGACTGTCCACGTTTATGTTCAGTGGATTTGTCAAGTCGATACCTGTTGATATAGAGGAAGCGGCTCTGATTGACGGCTGCGGCCCGATCCGCACATTCTTTAAGGTGGTTTTCCCAATATTGCGTCCCACAGCGGTCACGGTCGCTATTTTGAACACAATGTGGATATGGAACGATTATCTTCTTCCGTACTTGCTGCTCGACAGTGACCACAGAACCATTCCGATCGTGATTCAATACCTAAAGGGTGGATATGGGTCTATCGATATGGGCGCAATGATGGCGATGCTGACCCTCGCAATCATCCCGATTATCGTTTTTTACCTTTCTTGTCAGAAGTATATTATAAAAGGTGTTGTCGCTGGCGCGGTAAAAGGCTAGTACAGCAGCAGGAGGTTTGGTATGCAGCGCAGCGGCATATTGATGCACATTTCTTCTCTGCCCTCTCCTTACGGCATTGGCACATTAGGGCAGGAAGCATATAAATTCGTCGATTTCATGGCAGCAACCGGCACAAAGATATGGCAGGTGCTGCCCATTGGGCCGACGAGCTATGGAGATTCTCCCTATCAGAGCTTTTCTACATTTGCGGGCAATCCGTATTTTATCGACCTTGATATGCTCAAAAATGACGGTATATTGAGTCAAGCCGACTACGGTCATCTCGATCCTGACAAAGACAGACAGTATATCGATTACGAGTATCTTTATTATACGCGCCATGCGGTACTGCGAGCCGCTTTTAAACGCTCGTATGCCGGTTTAAAAAACAACGTGGACGACTTTGTAAACAAAACGCCGTGGCTATTTGATTATGCGTTTTTCTCTGCACTCAAAGACAAGTTTGGCGGCAAGGCCTGGAGCGAATGGCCCGATGACGCGATTCGTTTTCGTCAGCCTGACGCGATGGGCAGGTATGCCGCCGAGCTCAGCGAGGAGATCGCGTTTCATTCGTTTGTGCAATATCTCTTTTTTAAGCAATGGTATGCGCTTAAGGAATACGCAAATAAAAACGGTATTGAGATTTTCGGCGACATGCCAATATATGTGGCGATGGATTCGGCAGACACCTGGGCCGAGCCGCACTTGTTTGTGCTCAACGAGCAAAGGCGGCCTATGTGCGTGGCCGGTGTGCCGCCGGATTACTTTACGCAAGACGGCCAGCTTTGGGGCAACCCGATCTATGACTGGCAGATGCACAAAAAAACAGGGTATGAATGGTGGATACGCCGCATGCGCGCGATGTTTGATTACTACGATATCATGCGTATCGATCATTTTATTGGTTTCGCCAACTACTATACGATTCCGGCGGACGCGCCGACCGCGAGATACGGCAAATGGCGAAACGGCCCCGGACGGGGGTTCTTCGAAGTCCTTTGCCGCGAGATTCCGTCCATGTCAATCGTGGCGGAGGATTTAGGGGTGGTCACCCCCAAGGTGAAACGGCTGCTAAGAGCCTGCGGCTATCCCGGCATGAAGGTGCTGCTCTTCGCGTTTGATTCAGACATGAAAAACATGCATCTGCCGCATAATCTCACACATAACACCGTACTGTATACGGGCACGCACGATAACGATACTGCCATGGGTTGGTGGAGCAAGGCCACTGAAGCCCGGCGGCGGCTCGCAGTTGACTATCTTAAAATCGGCGATGGCCAGGATATTTGCGGTGCGCTGATTGAAGCGTCTTTTGGCAGCGTTGCGGATACCGCCATCGTCCCGATGCAGGATTTTTTAAGACTGGGCAGCGATGCGAGGATGAATACACCGGGCACGGTGGGGCTGAACTGGAAATGGCGCATGCTGCCGGAGCAGTTGACAGAAGTGCTTAAAGACGAGATACTGTGTCTAAATAAAAAGTATGGAAGATGAGGAGACTTACCCCATTCATGATTGACAGCAAGCAGATAATTAACAAAACCGAAGAGAACTTAAAATGCGCTTATCAGATTGATATAAAGCACGCAAGCGCCAAACAGCTGCATAATGCGCTGTCTGCGGCGGTTATGGCTGAAATTTGCCAAGATTGGATAAAGAGCAAGCAGTCTCATAATGAGACGCGCCGCGCTTATTACTTTTCCGCTGAGTTTTTGACAGGAAGAATGGTTTATAACAACCTTTACTGCCTTGGCGTGCTGGATGAAGTCCGCGAGAGGCTCGCAGCGCTTGGCGTGGACCTGGCAAGCCTGGAAGACATTGAGGATGCAGCTCTTGGCAACGGCGGCCTTGGCAGGCTGGCCGCATGCTTTCTCGATAGCGCCGCGACGCACAATATTGCACTGGATGGCTACGGCATCCGGTATAAATTCGGATTGTTCAAGCAGCTTTTTGTCGAGGGTATGCAGTACGAAGTCGCTGACGACTGGCAGAGCGGCGGCGATCCGTGGAGCTGTCGCCGAGACGACAGAGCCGTGATTGTTGCGTTTGCGGACCAAAAGGTGTGTGCCGTGCCGTATGATATGCCGGTTTTCGGCTACGGGACGAGCCATATAAGCACACTGCGGCTGTGGCAGAGCGAAGCGATGCAGGAGCTTGATTTTACGGCGTTTAACAATCATAACTATGCGCAGGCGGTGCGGGACAAAAACGAAGCGGAAGATATTTCGCGCGTGCTGTACCCCAACGACAACGACGACGCCGGCAAGAAACTTCGTCTTAAGCAGCAGTATTTTCTTTCGAGTGCGTCCCTTCAGGATATACTCGCGCGGTATAAACGAATCCACGGCAGCAATTTTTCGGGCTTTGCGGCGCACTGTGCGGTACAGCTTAATGACACACACCCGACTGTTTCCATTCCTGAGCTCATTCGTTTGCTTATGAAGGAAGGCCTGAGCTTTGATGATGCGTTCAATACAGCGCAAAAGACGTTTGCATTTACCAACCACACGGTAATGGGCGAGGCACTCGAGAAATGGCCGATGTCTTTGATGAACCAAGTGATTCCGCAAATTGCGGCGATCATCGTACAAATCAACGAAAAACTCCGCATGGCGCTTCAAGAGGCGGGTGTGCCGGAAGAAAAAGCCTGCGGCATGCGTATCATCGACTGCGATACCGTGCATATGGCACGGCTCGCGGTGTATATGTCCACATATGTGAATGGCGTGGCGCAAATTCACACCGAGATACTCAAGCACGATGTTTTTAAAGACTGGTACGCGCTATATCCGCAAAGCTTTCAGAACAAGACCAATGGAGTGACGCAAAGGCGCTGGCTCGGGCTGTGCAACCCTGAGCTCACCGCGCTTATTGAAGGGCGAATCGGCAGTGGGTTTCTCAAGAACCTTGGAGAACTAGAAAGGCTGAAAGAAAGCCTGAGTGATGAGCTGGTGCATGCCTTCAACAGCGTAAAGCTGACGAAGAAACGTCAGCTTGCCGCGCTCATCGCAGAGCGTGAGGGTGTGGAGATCCCGCCCGAATTCATTTTTGATGTGCAGGTGAAGCGGCTGCATGAGTACAAACGCCAATTGCTTAACGCGTTTTCTATACTCGATATTTACTTCGCGCTCAAAGACGGCACTCTCAAGGAATTTAATCCGACCGTGTTTATATTTGGCGCCAAAGCGGCGCCCGGTTATTTCAGAGCCAAGGCAATTATCAAGCTGATTAACGAGATCGCAAGGCTGGTGAACGCCGACGAGCAGACAAATGACAGATTGCGTGTGGTGTTCGTGCAAAATTACAACTGTTCATATGCCGAGGCAATTATCCCGGCGGCTGATGTGTCCGAGCAAATATCCACAGCGGGCACTGAGGCGAGCGGTACGGGCAACATGAAGCTGATGCTGAGCGGCGCCGTGACGCTGGGCACATATGATGGCGCCAATATAGAGATCGTGGAGCAGGCAGGAGAAGACAACAATTATATCTTCGGCGCAAGAGTGGACGATATTGAGCGTGAGCGGAGTCAACACGATCCCAAGGCGATATACGAAAGCAACCCAAGAATCAAGCGCGTGCTGGACGCACTTGTTAACGGTACGCTGAGTGACGACGGCTGCGGTTATTTCCAGGAGCTGTACGATGCGATTCTTATAGGCACCTGTTGGCACAGGCCGGATCATTATTTCCTGCTGCTTGACCTCTTGCCGTACATCGAAGCCAAGCTTCGAGTGAACCGTGATTACAGCGACAGGCTCGCCTTTGGGCGCAAGTGTTTGATGAACGTGGCATCTGCTGGAAAATTTTCGTCCGATAGGACGGTTAAGCAATATGCAAAAGAAATTTGGCATCTGTAAAGAAAAAGAGTGTCAGACTGGCATCTGGTGTTTATATATGAGTGTAAGCAATTGTGAAGCTGGGAGAAGACGAAATTATTGGTCTCTTCTTCCTCCTTATATGTTATATTATGATGCCGCTTCTTCCAGCTTTGCATTCAAAAAATGCTTTCATGTAAATGCACAGATCAGATAATCATATCGGCCGCTTTATTTAATGCCCTCTGCTATATCAATTGACTGAGTCTATCAATATCTATGTGAAACGGCTTGAGCGAGTCCAATTGCTTTTGTGTGATGGTGAATGAATCCCCGGTGAACTCGCAGTGCCGGAGGACATATTCTTTAAGCGCCGCCTGTTCAAACGTCAAAACTTCAACATAATCATTCTTCGTTAGTATGAAATCCAAAAGGCGAGTCAGATCATCCAGTAAAATAGGATTGTAGCCTGTTTGGTCTTTGAGCTGGTTGTCTGTCACTTCCGCCGGGCTTAAGATGACAGAATGGCCCGAAAAGACCAGAGAGTGTTTTTCTTCGACGGCCTCGTTCACCGCGCAAAGCATATCTTCGAGGGGGATGTTCGTTTTGATGCCGATGCGCTTGGAATGGGCAAGCGTGTTTCGCGTCTCCAGATGATGCGATCTGACCAGGCGGAGCGTTTCCTCGTTATGATCGTGGTAGGGGAAAGCGAACGTCGTGGGGTAAAGCTGAAAAAGCCTTTGAATGCTTGCAATCGCGCTCTTCACGATATCAACTGAGGCTGCATATGAAAGATCGCAAAGATTTTCATGGAGATATCCGTGGCTTCCAATTTCGAAAGCTTGCTTGGACAAAGCCAGATATCCCGGCAGGTGCGTTTGCTCAAAACCGTCTTCTCCGGGATTGATATAAAAGGTGCACCGCATATTCCTCTTTAAAAAAGCAGGCGCAATGTATTCTATATGCCGTGAAAAGTTGTCGTCCCAAGTGAAACATACCGGTATCTTATCCGGATGCATCCTGTGAAAACGCAGAGAATATTGCTCCATATATTCCTCGCAAAAGCCAGTTTCTAATTTTCATTATAATACTGTTGCATAATCATGTAAACTTAAGAGCCATGTGCTTGCTATCAAGTGTGATTCTTTATATCATATAGTCAGCGATTTATAAACCTGATTTTGAGGTAAAACATATGCTTGAAGATATCATAAAGGACGCGAAAACAAATGAGTCCTCTATAAAAGAAGTGTTCTTTGACAATGAAACAATCACAGACATTGATATCTCAAAGATTAATTTCGAACAGGTTCGTTTTATAAAGTGCAGATTTGTGGCTTGTGACTTTACCCAAGTTAATTTTATTAATGTCAATTTTGAAAACTGTGATATCTCAAACTGTATATTCGCACATTCATATTGGAAGAGTACAAACATGATAAACTGCAAAGCTGTCGGAAGTGATTTTAGACAGTCTTATTTCAAAGAAGCTCAGTTGGAAGGGAGTTTGTTTCAGTATGCCAACTGTGTAAAAACAACGTGGATGAATTGCGTATTGTGTGATTGTGATTTTAAAGAGGCTTTTATGTCTGAGGCAAAATTCAAGGTTATAAAGCTGCATAACGTGAACCTGTCACGTGTTGATTTTTTTAAAACGCCCTTAAAGGGTATTGATTTATCAGACTGCTCTATTGAAGGCATTTTGCTATCGGAGACATATAAAGAACTGCATGGGGCAAAGATCAACATGTTTCAAGCGGCGGGTATCGCCCAACTGTTGGGTGTCCAGATTGTGTGATGGACATATTTGGAGAACACCCGCCGCAGAAGCTCGGCACATAAGCTGCCATAGCAGTTTAAAAGCTGATAGCTACTCTTGCAAGTGGCCCTGAGCAGCGCTCTGGTATTCCTGCGAGTTCAAATAGTCTGAAACATCCTCCGGATAGCCCGGGATACGGCGCATTGTGCCATTTAATGTGACATTGAAGCCTTCGCCACTTAGCGAGATAACGACTTTGCGCTTTCCGCTTGATTCCATATTGTCGGGCTCGACGTGAATGACATAATTTACATCAATTAGGTCACCGCCGCCGGCATTCGAATAGTCCACGGTTTCTCCCTGTGCGCCTTTTCCGTGTGCTTCCAGATAAACGGATTTGCTGACTACGACAAAGCTGCCTTTTCCGACAGGCGTATCCTGAGTGAGCGGCAGCGAATTCCCAGCTTCATCAAGAATACTGTAATTTGTCCACGCTTTGTCGTCTGTGGTATTGAGCGAAATGCCGAGATTGTCACTCACCGCTTCACCGCCCGCGTCTAATGAGAGATCGAAAGGTACATCGCTGAGCATGTCAGAAATATAGCCCGAGGTATCGAGTGTTGTTTTCATCCAAAAGACACCCTGATAGCTGCCGGCAACTGCGCGATTGTCATTTGCGTCAATTTTATGCAGGTAGAGATCACACTCATAGTTGGCATAGTATTCGGGCGCAATTTCATCCTGCCATTCGCCGGAGACCTCAATGATAAAAATGCTGGGGTCGTAAAGCTTGCTTTTGCTTTGGGCAGGCGCCGCTGAGGGTGCGGGGGCATCGGACGACTGGGGCTGATCCGGAGCGCCTATCGGAAGAGATGAAGGCGTGGGTGTGGGGGTTGCGGAAGCGTTTTTATCAGCCGGCGCACCGCTGCAAGCACCAAGCAACAGGGTCAAACATAGAATGATAATAACAAATATTTTTTTCATAAAAATTACTCCATTATATAAATAATACTAATTATATATGAGACGGAACAAAATGGGAATACCGATAAATATGAAAAGCTTCATACAATCTCAATAGGAGATTTTTTTACAGATACGCCCGATCGTTACTGTTAATATAGCTGAGGCGGATAAGCTTAATGTATGCGCCCAATCAATATTCTGCCCTTCTTACAGATTAGAATGACCTTCTGGTACATGTTATTCATTTATGAATGATTTCCTGCATATAGTTATTGCATTATGATGACCAATATTGTAAACTTTCTGTGAAGTATTAATGTTCATGCACCTCATGACTTTTTTTTATATCACGCCCGCCATAATACACGACAGGAGGAAATATATTTTGGATTCCAACACAATACAAATTCTCATCGCCATGTGTATCTACATGGCCACCGTCTTCGTGATCGGCCTGTTCTTCGCGAAGCGCGCCAACAAAAACTCTGAAGCCTACTTCTTAGGCGGACGCTCGCTCGGCCCGTGGGTCGCGGCCATGAGCGCGGAAGCGTCGGACATGAGCGGCTGGCTGCTGATGGGCCTGCCCGGCGTGGCCTACTGGTGCGGCCTGGCTGATGCGATGTGGACAGCAATCGGCCTCGCGATCGGCACGTATATCAACTGGCTGATCGTCGCCAAAAGGCTTCGCCGCTACAGTGTAAAGAGCGGCAACGCCATTACCATTCCGGACTTTTTCTCAAACCGTTTCAAAGAAAAGAAAAAGATCATCATGACCATATGCGCCATTTTCATATTGGTCTTCTTCTGCGTGTACGCTGCCAGCTGCCTCGTTACCTGCGGCAAACTGTTCTCCACGCTCTTCGGCGCTCCCTACATCCTCATGATGATCGTGGGTGCACTCTTCGTCCTCATCTATACCGTCGTCGGCGGCTTTCTCGCCGAGAGCGCGTCCGACTTTATGCAAGCGATCATCATGATCTGCGCGCTTGTGCTCATACTCGTGCTGGGTACCAATGCCGCGGGCGGCGTCAGTGCCGTGATCAGCAACGCCCAGAACATGCCCGGGTTCTTCGACTTGTTCGGCATCGCCACACCCACTGTGGTAGACGGCGTTCAGCAGGTGGCCAACGGCGCGCCTGTTTTCGGCGATGCGGCACCTTACGGCTGGCTGACCATCATTTCCACGTTGTCATGGGGCCTTGGTTACTTTGGCATGCCGCAGGTGCTCCTGCGTTTTATGGCGATCCGCAAAGAAAATGAGCTGACAAAATCGCGCCGCATCGCCACGGTATGGTGCGTGATCTCGCTGGTTGCCGCTGTTTTTATCGGGTTGATTGGGCGCATGCTTTTCCCTACTGCACTGACCACCGCCAGCCAGGCGGAAAGCATCTTTATACTGATGTCTACCAATCTGCTCCCCGCGCTTTTGGCCGGCTTCACCATGGCGGGTATACTCGCCGCCACCATCAGCTCGTCAGACTCTTATATGCTGATCGCGGCTTCGGCCTTTGCCAAGAACATTTATCAGGGCTTGTTCCATAAGAAAGCCTCCGAGAAAAACGTAATGCTTGTCTCGCGTATCACGCTTGTTGTCATCGCGCTCATCGCCGTCGTCATCGCGCTGGACGAGCATAGCGTCATATTTACGCTGGTATCCTTCGCATGGGCAGGCTTCGGCGCCACTTTCGGCCCGCTGATGCTGTTCTGCCTGTTATGGAAGCGTATCAACCACGCGGGCGCCATCGCGGGTATGATCGGCGGCGGCGGCATGGTTTTTGTCTGGAAACTGCTGCTCAATCCGCTCGGCGGCGTTTTCGGTATCTACTGCTTGTTCCCCGCCTTTGTGTTCTCCTGCATCTGCATCGTCGTCGTTTCGCTTCTGACCAAAAAGCCCTCTGAAGAAATACTAAGAGAGTTCGAAGAAGTTAAGGCGGGCATTTAGTCCCTATTCATTGGCCAAATATCGGCGGCACGGCAACAAGCTGTGCCGTCTTTTTTTTCCGCTGCGGCTCCCAATCGGTATTAATAGCCCTGCAATCATCAATGTGCACTTTTCTTGACAAGTCCAATTCAGATCTTACGCTCAATCGGAATGACATAAGTAACTTTTTTGACACTCTGGAACGGTCTAAAGACCGCTTTTTTATATATGAGAAGGCAAGGACGGAATCATAAAACAATTGACAATGATAATAAACTCGAATAGAATAGTTTCCCTGGCAACTAATTGTCACGGATTGGTTGTAAATATCATATGAGGTACAAGGGAATGGTTATGAAGGACGTCTGGGCCATGCAACGTTATGGCTTTATCTACATATCGGATAGGCTTAGGAGCATATCTGTGCACGGGGGCGATTTTATGGTGCTGGACTATCTTGATACACATACAGATGTGACCCAAGAAATGATCGCAAACTATATGATGTTGGATAAGGCGACTATTACAAAATCATTAGCACGCTTAGAACAGTTCGGATATCTGATACGAACGACTAATCCTGATGATCGGCGTAAAAACAACATCTGTTTGACAGATGACGGCCGGCGCGTACATTGCGAAATCAAGTGCGTTGCCAAGGAGTGGAAAGAGATTTTGCTTGACGGATTTTCAACAGAAGAGATCGAACAATTTGCATATTTTTGCGGCAAGGCTGCGAAAAATGCACAGGCGAAATACAAAGAAACAAAAAATATAGGTTTAAAAATTCGGCAGTAAGAATTTTAGTGTTCCTGACGAAGCGACAGAAAGGTTAATTTGATGAATGATACAACTGTGAACGAAAATGTCCTTGTAAACGAGAAAGCAAACAAACGTATTCTGTACGTTCTTGTACTAACTCTTATAATCACCGTAATGAATGGTACTGTCTTCAATGTTGCGCTACCGACCATTATATCGGATCTGGGGCTATCGATGCTTCAGGGCAGCTGGATTGGCACTGCCTACTTAACTATTTTTGCAGTAGGCACACTGACATACGGTAAACTCACCGAAAAATTCAAAATATCCACGCTGATCACTTTCGGCCTTTTGACACTATGCATCGGATCGATTATTGGCCTTGTTACCCAAAACTTTACTTTGTTGATCATTAGCCGGCTCATTCAGGCGGTAGGTTCCTCTGTTATGCCGACAATGGGTCAGCTAATACCCTATCGTTTGTTCCCCGCAAAAAAACGTGGTCAGGCGTTAGGTCTCGTTGCTGCAGGTATGGCGTTAGGCGGGTTATTGGGTGCGCTTGTGTCCGGCGTCATCACGACGTTTTTAGGATGGCGGTGGCTGTTCGTGCTGCCGCTTATCGTACTCTTTGTGCTGCCCGTATTTCGTCATAACCTTCGCGGAGAGGCCTTGCCGCTCCACCCGGAAACGCGTATAGATTGGTTCGGGGGGGTTCTGCTGCTGCTCGCCGTGGCTTCACTAATGCTTACGTTTACGCTATTGAACATATGGATGGTCTTGGTAACGGCCTTGCTGATCGTTGCAATGATATTTTGGATGCGCCGCTCAACGCAGCCATTCCTGCAGCTATCCATATTTGCAAACAAACAGTTTTCCATTCTTTTGGTTATTACGGTCATGTTCGGCATACTCTGTTTTGGCATACCGTTCATACTGCCGCTTATGTTAGCCGATATACAAGCAGCGGACGCGGCGGCGATCAGCCTTGTCATTTTTCCCGGAACGGTCATCGCGGCTTTGATGGCACGTACCGGGGGCCGGCTGATAGACAAAAAAGGCAATGCCTTTATGGTTAAGATATCGGTCATACCCATTATTATTTTGCTCATTATTATGTCCGTGAGCTGCGGCTGGTCTATGATCTTTACAGCTTTACTAATGGTATTTTTCTGTGTGGCTCAGGTGTTTCTGCAGACTGCTCTGAATAACAGTGTATCCCATACACTTTCTGCAAAGGAAAGTGGCGTAGGGTTTGGTATGTTCACCATGACCACCTATATATCCGGTGCGCTGGCAAACGTGTTAATTGGCCTGTTGGTAAATTTCTTTACTCTAACACCGGTGCAGCTTAGCCCTGTGCTTATCAACAGCAATGCGTATGCATACAGCAATGCACTACTGGCCATGATAGTGCCTGCAATATTGATTGGGCTAGTGTTTATCGTATTCTTCAGAAAACACAAAGCCGATAAAGTCATAACGGAAGAGGTCATAGACGCCGAGTCATAAGAAAAACACATTGCTCGCATGAAGCAGGCCGATTTTACACCTCAATCGATCTTTGAGTTAATGAGTCTGTTAAAAGGACAAACAGTTGATAAAGACAACACTTGCATAATACAATTGATGCATGGTACAATGCAGCTGGAGGAGTATACGAATGAATACAAGTAATTCAGCCAGACTGCAAGAGTCCATACGGCATCTGGAAAGAAAATTAGGCATATTGGATCAGAACCGCTTTTCCTGCTGTGGATTGGCGAGCTTAGCCCAGTGCCACGCACTGGTGGAAATCGGCCGGGCGGAAAGCCTTTCGCTTATAGAACTGGCGGCAATGCTCGATTTGGATACGAGCACAATGAGCCGTACAGTTGATAAGCTGGTGAAGGGAAAGCTGGCGCGGCGGGAAGCAGATGAGAACGACCGCAGATACATACGAATTTGCCTCACCAGCGAGGGGAAAAAGCTTTACGCGGTAGTCGAAGAAGAAATGGCGGTGTACTTCGAAAAAATCCTGTCAGATATACCTCCGGAAAAACGTGAGATGGTGGTTGAAAGTCTCGAGCTGTTATGCGGCGCTATCGACATCGAAGGCAGCTGCAACGGCGCTGCGAGCAATAAGTGTCAGTGATGCTATGATCGGAGGAATCTTAAATGGCAAATCAAGAAGAAAGCTGCGCAGGAAAGACGGAAAACACAAATGACATGCAAGATAGCATTAAGATAGATTTAGAACCGAAATGTCAGGAAGCGCGGCCTTGTACATGCGGCTCAGAGGCCGCTGCCGAGAAATCCGAATGCAACTGCGGCGGGGAAACGTCTTCCTGCGGCTGCCATGCTGAGCATTGGATAAGCGGCTATGTCAACACACCGGCGGGAAAGATTCCACAGGTATCCACAAAGCTGGAATGGGCAGACAAGCTGGGCTCTTGGAAGGCTCGATGGTCGTCATCGCGCATGGACTACACAGTTGCTCCCAGGCTGTATTGCGTGGGCACACCGAATGCGGATTCCCCGGTACTCGTCACAGCCAACAAAAAGATCACGTTTGACCGCGAGCGTGAGCAGCTGGACGGTCTGAACGCTTGGGTGCTTGTACTCGATACCAAAGGCGTCAATGTTTGGTGCGCAGCGGGTAAAGGGACTTTCGGAACGCAAGAGCTGATCCATAGGATTGCCGAAACAAAGCTTAACAGCATCGTCACACATCGCACGCTCATCGTGCCGCAGCTTGGCGCCACGGGAGTGAGTGCGCATATCGTGAAAAAAGGATCGGGCTTCAGAGTCATCTACGGGCCTGTGCGCGCGCAGGACATTAAGGCGTTTCTTGCGAACGGAATGCAGGCGACGGAAAAGATGAGACAGGTCAACTTCACTGCAAAAGACAGGCTGGTGCTGGCCCCCATTGAACTGGTGGCGGCTGTCAAACCCACGATCATCGTATTTGGTGTGTTCTTTATACTTAATGTCATTGGCTTCGGGCACTTCAATCTTATTGACCTATATACGTACCTGGGTGCGATATTGATCGCCTGTGTTATTGTGCCTTTGCTGTTGCCGTGGATACCGGGAAGGGCCTTTGCGTTCAAAGGGTTCCTGCTCGGCCTGCTGTGGGCAATCGGTGTGGGTTTCCTGAACGGTCTGCCGGGAATGCCCAGTTACGGCTGGCTCAAGGCGGCGGCGTATGTGTTGATCGTGCCATCTATTTCGGCCTTCATCGCCATGAATTTTACGGGCAGCAGCACATACACAAGCCCGTCCGGCGTTAATAAGGAAATGAGAGCAGGTTTACCCGCTATGGTCATTGCAGGCGGGCTGGGGATACTCGCATTAATCGCCAACGATATTTTAACGCTGGCAGCCTGACGGGAGGGAAAACAATGAGACACCATTATTTAAAAAACGTGACAACACTGACGCTCGATGAAAACAAATGCACGGGATGCGGGATGTGTACAGATGTGTGCCCGCATGGGGTATTTGAAATGGAGAAAGGCAAAGCCCGGATTGCTTATAAAGACAGGTGCATGGAGTGCGGGGCGTGTATGCAGAACTGCTCATTTGCAGCTGTGGAGGTTCATGCCGGAGTCGGCTGTGCAGCAGCCATTCTCAGAAGCTTTTTTACAGGTAGAGAACCAACGTGCGGCGGAGATGGGCAATCCTGCTGCAGCTGAAATTATCAACGGCAGTATTGTATAAGCAAAAACGAAAAAGAGTGTTAAGGAATAATATTTTTTACTTCCAAGTGATATGACTTTGGGCTGTTCAAAAAAAGAGCAGTCCTTTTTTAATTCTAATCTGAAAAGAATCATCATTGCAGACTCTAATACATATAAAAAATATAGGAAAGATATAAAATAATGATTGACGTAAGAAAGGGTATGTGTTACCATCTATTTCATACAAAACATATATGAATAAGGTTTTCAGTCGGAAGCGAAAGGAGATTTTCATATGAGACACATTCTAGACACCTCATTCTCTGCAAGTGCAGCCATTTTGACGTGTCGATGTCGAAGCATAAATACCTGAAAAATTAATAAAGCAAACAAAGAAAATTAAAAGGAGAATTCAAAATGAAAAATTTAAAAATAGTCGCTTTGTTATTGGTATTTGTGCTTGTGGCTTCCACTTTTGCAGCGTGCGCAGCGCCTGTTGCGTCGCAAATCACGGAATCAGCCACTGAAACGGCAGCTGTAACGGAATCGGCTTCGGCCAGCGAAACAGCAACTGAGACCGAATCGGCATCGCCTGCCGAAACAACAAGAACCATCAGAACGGGAGACAACAATTCCGAGGTTCTTCCTGCCCCGACTGATGTCACAGAAAAAGACAGCGATCAGGAACTCTTTGATTCTTATGTATACTCGGTGGAAAAGCTTCAGAAAGAATACGACAATGTGATCGTGCTGGATGCCCGCGCACAGGAAGCTTACGATAAGGGCCACTTACCGAATGCGGTTCGTGCCACATGGCAGGAATGGTCTAACGTGAGCGTCGATCAGGCGAGCGGCGATTGGGCGCATATCAAATCGTATGATGAGCTTTCCAAGATATTCGGTGATTTGGGAATCGACGGTACAAAGCCGGTCGTGATTTACACCGATACACAGGCGGGCCGAGGCGAAGAAGGCCGTCAGCTTTGGACCTTCCGTGTTTTTGGTTTGACAAACACGTTTATTCTCAATGGCGGCATCAAAGCGTGGCAGGATGCCGGTGGTGAAGTTTCCACGGAAGCCACAAAAATCACAACGGTCACAGGGCCCAAAGCCAGTCCCAATGAGAATCTCATTGCCGAAACGGATTATCTTGCAGCGAATCTGGACACCTTGAAGCTGCTGGATACGAGAGAAGATGCGGAATATGCAGGCCTTAAGAATTATGGTGAGAAGACAAATGGCCGCATTCCGAGTTCCAAACACATCTGGTTTAAAGATTTTTATAATGCTGATGGAACGCTGCTGACACCTGCTCAGATCAGAGCGAGAGTGGAAGCGCTAGGCTACACAGCTGATGATGAAATCATTACTTATTGCACGGGCGGTATACGTTCTGGTTTCGCTGCTATCATACTGCAAGCCGCCGGGTTTACAAAGGTGCGCAATTATAACGTGAGCTTCAGCGGCTGGGTCGGAACCGGTCAGGAAATCGACAGCACAATTCTTGATGAATTGATAGTGTACTAACATTAACTTTAAATTGGGAGCAGTCAAAATGAGCAAGAAGAAAGTTTGGACGGTATTGCGGATCGTCATTTCCCTGGGGCTGTTGGCGTTGGCTGTTACGCTCGCGGATATTGATCAGGTGGCAAAGTCGCTGACCCATTTCAATCTTGTATGGCTGCTCCCGGTTTTTATGTTGATACTGCTTTCTGTGCTGATCAGTGCCCTTAAATGGGGGGCCTTAATCAAAGCACAGGGAATCAGCATCAGCTTTGGCAGGCTGATAGCTTATTACAACTGCGGCCTTTTCTTTAACAACTTTTTGCCATCCAGCATCGGCGGAGACGGCATCCGTATATACCTTGCGGGTAAAGAAGCTGAGAACACCTCGGCGGCGGCTTCCTCGGTGGTGATGGAAAGAGTGATCGCCACCATTACCCTTGCATTGCTCGGGCTGGTTAGTTCGGCTTTTTCTAAAAGCCCTTCGAGAATCGCAGTGGTATTGCTCGCCGGGCTGCTGCTGGCGGGGCTGCTGCTCGCAGCCGTTTTAATGTCGGGCTGGGTGCCGAAACAGCTGAGAAAGAGAGACGGAAAATTCAGCCGCGGCTGGGCCCGGTTTGCCGGATCGGCAAAAGAACTGAGAAGCAAAAAGAAGGCCCTTGGGATATGCCTGATTGAATCTGTGTTGTTTCAAACGGTTGTCGCCTTTGTTGTGGGGGCTGTGATCGCGGGCCTAAACCAACCGCTGCCGCCTTTGCCGGATCTGTTTTTAATCACATGCGCGTCTTCTGTACTTGCGATGGTGCCGGTTGGCGTAAACGGATACGGCATGAGAGAAGGCGCCTATATATTCCTGCTTCAGCCATATGGGTTCACAGCATCAGCTGCATTGACCGTTTCTGTGCTGTTTGCGATAGCTGTATCCGCATACAGTCTGGTGGGGGGTATTCAGTGGCTGTTTATTAACAAGGGTAAAAAGAGCGTAAAAATCGCGGAGAGTGAAACCTTGCTGAGTTAGCTTGAAATATATCAATTATACCTTAATCGGTACATTGAATGGAGATATAGAAGATGAATAGAAAATTAAAAATCGGTATCATGATTGCAATCCCTGCCGTTTTGCTGGCGGTTTTTTTAGTCCCGGATAGCAGATCTGCCATTATTGAGTTTGCCAAAGTGCTGTCGTCTGCCGATCCTGAGCCGGTCAAAGAATATATACGTTCTTTTGGCGTGCTGGCCATTGTTATATCGTTTGCCTTAATGGTTTTTCAATCACTGGCCGCGCCATTGCCCGCTTTTCTCATCACCTTTGCGAATGCAGCCATATTCGGATGGGTTGGCGGGGCCGTGCTCTCATGGACGAGTTCAATGGTCGGTGCAGCCGCGTGCTTTGGCATTGCGAAGCTTTACGGAAGAAGAGCGGTCACAAAGCTGACAGGAAAAAGTGCACTGGCTTCAGTAGACGGCTTTTTCGAAAAGTACGGTTCTAAATCCATCGTGATTGCAAGGCTGCTGCCATTTATGCCTTTTGATATTGTGAGCTATGCGGCAGGGCTCACGTCTATCAAATTCTGGCCGTTTTTTATCGCGACCGGTATAGGCCAGCTGCCTGCTACAATCGTCTATTCTTATGCGGGAAAAATGCTGGGCGGAGGAGCAAAAACTTTTGTATACGGTCTGCTCATCGTGTTTGCTCTGTTCGGTCTGACATCCATCTTGCGCTCAATATATAAACAACGCAAAGCCAAAGCAGAAAGCGCTCAAAGCGCAGAGATTTTGGACAGCGCAGCGCCCGCTTTAGACAATACAGGGACGACGAAACAGGGGTGATTGAATTGGGAGAGCTACTGCTGCAAACATGCAGCTTTGAAGATACACTGGCGAAGCATGAGGTGAGCCAAACCCGTAAATCGATAGACACATTGCAGCTTAATATCACAAAAAAGTGTAATCAAAGATGCCGACATTGCCACGTGAATGCCGGGCCGGACATAAAAGAAGAAATGCCGGCGTTGATTATCAACCGCATTATTGATTTGCTTGCAAACAATCAGAATATAAAGACGGTGGACTTAACCGGCGGTGCCCCGGAGCTGAACCCGAATTTTAAGTATTTGGTCAGGCGTCTTAAAGAACTGGAACTCGAAATCGTTGACCGCTGTAATTTAACGATACTGCTCGAAGCGGGCCAAGAAGACACGGCAAATATTTTGGCTGAGAACGGCGTCACGGTATGTGCATCGCTTCCCTGTTATACACAAGATAATGTCGACCTGCAAAGAGGAACCGATGTCTATACAAAAAGCATTGAAGCCCTGGTAAAACTGAACGCATTAGGGTATGGCAAAGAGGGCAGTGGTCTTAAGCTGCATTTAGTTTACAATCCTCTTGATGATTATTTGCCGGGAGACCAGACGAAGCTGCAAGCGGATTACAAAGAAGCGCTGGAAGACCGATATGGCATTGTTTTTAATAATCTTTACACAATTTCAAACATGCCTATAGGCAGATATGAGCATATGCTCACGCACGACAAAAAGCTCAGCCGTTACAACAGTCTTCTTTGCGCCGCCTTTAATCACGAGGCGGCTGATAAGGTGATGTGTAAGAGTCAGATATCTGTTGATTACGACGGACGATTATTTGATTGTGATTTTAATATTGCTCTCAATAAGCCGATATGCTCAAATGAAAATTCGGTCTGGAAAATCAACGATTTTGCCGAGATTACCGACCGGATTGCCTTTGGTCAGCATTGCTTTGCGTGTGTGGCAGGCAGCGGAAGCTCTTGTAAAGGCACCTTGGTATAACTTTAAGAATCAATAGCGGGAGACCTATTATGAAAATAGCGGAAGATTTGACACAACTGATTGGGAATACCCCTCTGGTCAGAATTACGAAAATAAACCCGACGCAAGCCGAGATCATTGCCAAGCTTGAAATGTTCAATCCGCTTTCCAGCGTGAAAGACCGAATTGGGTTCTCAATGATCGAAAGCGCGGAAAGGGAAGGTATTATAAAGCCCGGTGATGTGCTGCTTGAACCCACAAGCGGCAACACCGGCATCGGCCTTGCCTTCGTTAGCGCCATAAAAGGTTATAAGCTGATACTCACAATGCCTGAGACCATGAGCATTGAAAGAAGAAAGATACTCCATGTGCTGGGTGCGGAAGTTGTTCTGACGGAAGCGTACGACGGCATGGATGGCGCTGTGGAAAAAGCAAATGAACTTGCGCAGACAATACCAAACGCATATATTCTGCAGCAGTTCGCCAATTTGAGCAATCCCGAGATGCACAGACAAACGACTGCTCAGGAGATTTTAAGAGATACCGACGGCAGCATTGATGTTTTTGTGGCAGGGGTCGGCACAGGCGGTACGCTGACCGGGGTCGGGCAGGTGCTCAAAAAACATAATCCGAATATAAAAGTCATTGCGGTGGAGCCTTTTAAGTCTGCGGTATTATCCGGCGGCATTGCGGCACCTCACAAACTGCAGGGCATCGGTGCCGGGTTTATTCCATCGGTGCTTGATCAGAGCATAATCGACGAAATCATCACGGTAAAAGACGAAGATGCCGGAGAGATCGCAAGAGAGCTCTCCAAAAAGGAAGGGCTGCTCGTCGGTATCTCATCGGCTGCGGCGATGTGGGCGGCACTTCAGGTCGCCAAGAGGCCAGAATACGAAGGCAAACGGATATTGACGGTGTTTCCTGATTCGGGAGAACGGTATTTAAGCACGTGGCTGTTTGATGATTTTGACTCCGAAAAGGATAACATAAAACGCACTGTGCAAGAGGACGATAATTCAGAATTCTCGCCTGCTGTGGCCCTGTCCTTAAGGTATTTTCGTAATGGCTTGTATTGCAGCGAGGCTGTTCTTCGCGCTTTTAACGAGGTGTATCGATTGGGTCTGGAGGAAAGCAACTACAAAATCGCGACGGGATTTGGTTCGGGTTTGGGGGAATCCGGCTGTGCCTGCGGTGCTGTGACAGGCGCTGTGATGGCGCTTGGTTTGATTGCGGGACGAAACAAAACCTACGAGTCTGAGAGAATGGTGTATTTGGCGGTTAACGAGCTGCATAAGCGGTTTAAGGAAAAAACGAAGGCGATATGCTGCCGTGTGCTGACCAAAAACGTGAAATGGAATTCGGCGGAGCATAAAATCACGTGCGAGAACTATGTGATAGAAGCGGCGCGTATAACCGACGAGATTATAAACAGCAATCTCTATGAGTTTTTGCCGCAAGGCGGCGGCAAAGCTCTTCCGCAGAAGAAGAACCCGCTGGCTTTATTCCGGCGCATTGTGAAGCAATGAAAAAGCTGAGCGTAATCATCCCCTTGGCACCAGGAGAACGATTCAATGAGTTGTTGGAAAAGCAGCTGACGGACTTTCCGGCTGAGTGGGAGATACTTTTGTGTTCGCCTAATAGGACATTCATTAGCGCGGCGCTTGAAAGCAGAGCGCAATGGATACAATCGCAAACAGGAAGGGCACGCTGCCTCAATACTGGTGCACAGCACGTGGATGGTGAGTACCTGTGGTTTTTACACGCTGATTCCATACTGCTCGATATGACGGCAGATACACTGCAGCGAACGATGAAACAAGATAAAGCGGCGTTGTATTATTTTGATTTAAAGTTTTTTTCACAGGGTTGCCGTTTGATGCGGCTTAATGAAATCGGTGTGTGGTTTCGCTGCCGATTTTTAAAAACGCCGTTTGGAGATCAGGCTTTTCTTATTAAAGAGGAGCTTTTCAAAAAGCTGTCTGGCTTTTCAGAAGAAGCGGAATACGGCGAGGATCACCTGCTTATCAGAGACTACAGAAGGCATCGTGTACGCATAAAGCCAATTGGGATGAAGATTCTGACGAGTGCCAGAAAATACGAGGAGAATGGGTGGCTCAGAACAACGGTGAAACATCTGACTCTTTGGCGCAAGCAGGCAAAGCAGGATAAAAAGAATAATCGGAGGAATATGCATGAAATTCGGGATTATTAGCGGCTCTTTCTTTTATGATTTTCAAGAGCTTGAAGATCAGCATGAGATCATCGTCGCAACTGACTTTGGCGAAGTATCTGTTTTAGCGGGTCATATCGAGGCAGCTGAGGTGTACTTTGTTAACCGTCATGGGAAAGGGCACCAAATACTCCCGCATCAGATCAATCATCGGGCCAACATTGCCGCCTTGAGCCGCCTTGGGGTTTCTGCGATACTCGCCACGACTGTGGCCGGAGTGGTACAGCCTGAGTTTTCACTGGCGAAGCTTTTTGTATTCGACGATTTGTTTTTTCCTGAGAACAGGCTGCCAAACGGTGAACTGTGCACAATATTTCATCGTATCGGCGAGAAGGACAGAGGACATCTGATTTTTAACCAGCCTTTTTCGGGCAGTTTACGTGAACTTGTCATCGACAGTATTCAAAGCCTTGGCCTTGAATACTATAATCGGGCAGTATACGGCCATGTGAACGGTCCGCGTTTTAATTCCAGAGCGGAGATAGCGGCGCTCGCGCAATATGGCGTATCCGCAGTCAGCCAGACGGCCGGGCCTGAGATCGTATTATCGGGTGAACTTGAAATTCCATACCAACTGATTGGTTTTGGCAGCGATTATGCGAATGGGGTAGCTGCGGTTCCGACATCCTTGGAAGAGCTCAATGCGAATCTGAAGCAAAGCAAGCTTGTATTTAGTAAAGCGATTATTAAGTTTATTCAAAATGCCAAGCCGGTTGCTTTTGATAACGGTGTCGTCTATCGGTTCGAATCATGAAAACAGCATTGGCCATTTTTGCCAAGATTCCGGGGCTATCTCCGGTCAAAACAAGGCTGGCAGTGGATTTTGGGCAGACAAACGCGCAGACGTTCTATCGTATGAGTGTTGATGCAGTCGAAGAAATCGCGCTGACAGCCAAAGAGCTTTCTGGGAGCACCATTGATCTATTTTGGGCGATGCCTGAAAAGCAAGCTGTCGAACAGAAAAACACAAAATTGTTTCCGGTGTTATGGACCGGAGAAAATGGGCTGGGGGAAAGCCTCGCCAATATATCTGAAGAGCTGTTCAGCCGATATAGGCAAGTGATACTCATTGGGACAGACAGCCCGCAGCTCAAGCCTTCAGTGATTCTGGAGACCGTTGACAAGCTATCTTCTAAGCCTGACAACTGCGTGATTGGGCCAAGCGCGGACGGTGGGTTTTACCTGTTTGGCTCCAATATTCGAATTCAAAGAACCATATGGAGCCGTGTGGAATATAGCTGTGAGAGTACGTTAAAACAGCTGTTTACTCAGCTTGAAAACTCGGGGCATACCATTTCCATGATTTCGGAAGAAATCGACGTTGACCATTTTGACGATCTTAACCTGCTTTATCAAACTTTCCATGACAATCAAAATGACATGCTGCCTGAACAGAGAAAGCTATACATCTGGCTGGGAAGTAAGGTAAAATATATGAAATAAATAATGACATTGGAGACGGTATGGATATCAACGTCGATCGGCTAAAAAATGAGTTCTGCGCACTGGTGACTATAGGCAGCCCATCTTATGGCGAAAAGAAGATTTGCGAATACATTAAATATCAGCTTATTGAGATGGGCTTTATTATTTCGGAAGATAGGGCGGGAGCTGGTCATGAAAACGGATGCGGCAACCTTTATGGCTATCTCAAGGGAGAAGAAACGCTTGGTGAACCGCTGCTGTTTTGTGCCCATATGGACACCGTCGAGCCGTCGGCGGGGAAACGCGCGATAATTTCAGATAGCGGCCGCATCACTAGCGGGGGAGATACCGTGCTCGGCGCAGATGATATATCGGGTATCACAGCGATATTGGAAGCTTTGCGCGTTGTTACAAAGAACGGAATTCGCCATCGGCCCATCGAGGTATTGTTCACTATTGCAGAAGAAGTATATTGCGGAGGTGCTGCTCAATTTGATTTTACTCAAATAAAATCGAGGCAGGCATATGTTCTTGACTTGTCAGGGGACATCGGCTCAGCCGCATACAGCGCTCCCAGTATTGTGCTTTTTACAGCTGCGATAACGGGAAAAGCCGCTCATGCGGGCTTTGAGCCCGAGAATGGTGTTCATGCTATTGCAGCGGCAGCCGAAGCTGTCAGCAAAATGAAGCTGGGGCATGTTGATGACAACACAACGTTGAATATCGGCATCATAAACGGGGGCCGCGCAACGAACATTGTGCCGGATCAATGCACCGTGCGCGGAGAGGTGCGCAGTTTATCTCATCAAAAAGCTCTTGATCTTGTGGAAGCGATCAAACAGCAGTTTTCAGTGAGTGCGGATGCGTTTGGCGCGTCGTTATTATTCGACGCCACGACAGGCTGCAAAGCCTATGAAACATCGTTGGATTTTCCGGTGGCAAAGCGATTTGTAACCGTATGCAAGGTGATGGGACTTCAAACAAATATGGTAAAAACCATGGGCGGCAGCGACAACAATTATCTCGCAGAAAACGGAATCAGCGGTCTGGTTATAGCGTCGGGCATGCATGGGTGCCACACATGCGAGGAGTACACGACGATGGGTGAACTGATTCAAAGTGCAAGACTGGCTGCTTCACTGATGATTGCTGAAGACGAGGAGATAGAATGAAAATTCCATTGAGCTATCAGGCGTCCGAGTTCGATTGCGGTCCCACCACTTTAACAAATGCAATCAGCTATCTTTTCAATCGCGAAGAGATACCGCCAGATGTGATTAAGCATATTGTCCTTTTCAGCCTAGACGCCTACAACGAGAAGGGTGAGTTTGGCAAAAGCGGTACATCAGGCATGGCCATGATGTTTCTTTGTAACTGGCTCAATCAGTTTGGAAAGGTAAAACACTTTCCGATACGCGGTGAGTTCCTTACGGGATCTGATGTTTTTGTGAGCCAAAACAGCAGGCTTGTGGCTGGGCTGCAGCAGGGAGGGGTTGCGGTGGTACGGCTCAACTATGGCTGCTGGCATTATGTGCTGTTTACAGGTGTGAGCCAAAATTCTATCTGTATGTTTGACCCGTACTTTCGAAAAAAGGCTTTTAAAATTCCGGGCATTGAAATGGTTTTAGATGCCCCCGCTAAGATGAACCGTAAAGTGTCTTTCGATATACTCAACAAAGAAGAAAAGGGTGCCTATACACTTGGGCCAATTGATATTCGCGAAGCGGTGCTGCTGTTTAACGAGAATACGAGGCAGACGCCAGGACGTACGATTGAATATTTTATTTAACAAGCTTTGAGGACGATCTTAGAGGCAACACATAAAGGCACTCATATTTAGGTATTCTGATTAAATGACAGGCAGTTATTCTCTACACCGGCTGCCTGTTTTCAAATACATAAAAATATCAGGATTAGTAATCTTCGATTAGAACCTGCATGACGCCGCCACAAACCATGCCTTCCTCTTCCGCAATCTCTGCAGTTAAATCAACGGTGTGCAGCAGATATCTGCCTGTGCCGATGAGCTGCTGTGCGAGGCGAATCACCTCGGATTCGCTGCAGCCGCCGCCAACACTGCCGACGATACGCCGATCGGCATACACCAGCATTTTTGCGCCCGGGCCACGCGGTACCGAGCCCTTCGCAGCGATAACCGTCACGACAGCTTTGGGAACATCCTTTTCCTCAGCCAATGTGCGCAGCACCTGCATATCAATATCGCCGCGGCGGCCATGACCCTTGGAACCGAGACGTTTGCATGCAATAAGCTCTGATAATATCGATACAGCGATTTCCGCCGGTGTGACAGCGCCGATAGGCAGACCAATGGGTGTATGCACCCGGTTAATACGATATTTGTCATGTCCTTGTTCAATCATCGCGTCCTTTAACGCATTCACGCGCCTGCGTGAGCCGATCATGCCCGTATAGTGCGGCTCGGTTCCTTGCAGCAGCTTTTCCATACAAAGCATATCATAACGATGGCCACGCGTGATGATGACCACATAGTCGCTCGCTGTCACCTGAAGGCTTTCAAACACCTTTTCAAAGCTCTCACAAAGCACAGATTGCGCAGAGGGGAAACGGAGCGTGTTGGCAAAGCTCGGGCGGTCATCGGCGATGACAACAGAAAACCCTGTCTTCGATGCGAAATCGACCAACGGCAGTGCAATATGACCGCCTCCCAGCACAATCAGCCGTTCTTCAGGAAAGTACGGCTCCCATACTGTCGATATGTTGTCTGATCGTACCATAGCCGGACAACCGTTTTGATATGCGGTGACAGCTTGCGGATCATTCGCATCCAACAGCCGTTTACGGATAGCCGTACTTTCTCCTTCGTTATCCTGAATCTGGGTCTGAAGAATAATACCAATATGGCTATATAAAGAGCTTAGTATACTCTTGTATATCTCATGATTCATATCGTTTAAGCCTTTCGATGTTGATTCATCCTCATGTTAGCAACATATTCATACAAAATCAATATGAAATACAAACACATCTTAGCAGGCTGCAGATTCAGTCATGGCTCAGACACGGAGATATTAAATCCACAATGAGATATGCCCATGATGATATTGATATGAGGATGAATGCGCCGCCGAAGGCAGCAAACATAGAAATGATTGAATGGGATGTCAAGGGTCAAGATGAACTCGCCCTTCACATCCCACCCAGTAAAGTATGCAATACACAAGGAGAATGTCAGCAAGAATGTCGTCATGCGGCGGCTTTTACACCCGCATACAGGATTCTCCCATTTAGCGCTTTTTGTTTCTGCTTTACTTCATAAATGGATTCTCTGTGGGATAGTCATTTCCCTTGGGTCTGTTGAACGATATCTTCCCAACGCCGAGTGACTTCATCACTTCAAATATTTGTCGTCCCACGTTGCCGAATGCCACAGCACCGTGATGCGGATAGCCGTCCTCAATCAATACGTGGCGATAAAAGCGTTCCATTTCGGGAATGCCGAACACACCGATGCCACCAAACGACTGCGTGTCCACAGGAAGGACTTCGCCGTCCGCAATATAGCTTTGAAGTTGCGATTCGATGTTGCCCTGCAGACGGAAAAACGTGATCTTATCGGGGGCGATATCGCCTTCGAGCGTGCCGCGCGTGATATCGGGCTCTTTGTCCGGCTCAAGTCCTCTGTGCATAATCAACTGATATTTCATTGTACCTTTCTTCAAGCGGCAGATTGGGGTGTTACCACAATGGAAACCCATGAACACCTCATTGTCGCCATAGCCAAGCTTGCCTTTAATTGACTGTTCATACATATCGGCAGGCACCGTGTTGTTGATATCAAGCAGGGTCACAGGTGCACCTGTGACGCATGTGCCGATATACTCGCTGAGTGCGCCGTAGATATCCACTTCGCAAGCGACAGGAATGCCTCTGGCTGTCAGGCGTGAATTTACATAGCACGGCACGAACCCGAACTGCGTTTGGAAAGCGGGCCAGCACTTATTGGCCAGCGCGACATATTTGGCTGCGCCCCTGTTTTCGGCTATCCAGTCAAGAAGCGTGATCTCAAACTGTGCCAGTTTGGGCAGTATGCCAGGCATGCAGTTGCCCTCTTTGAGCTCCTTTTCCATATCCGCAACGACAGCGGGAATACGCGGATCATCCTTGAGCTTGTTAAAGGCCGCAAACAGATCAAGCTCGGAATTTTCCTGCACATTGACACCGATTTTGAACAGCGGCGCAATCGGCGCGTTGCATGCGAGAAAATCAAACGGGCGCGGACCGAATGTTATGATTTTGAGACCCTTGACGCCAATAATGGCGCGTGAGATCGGCAGGAACTCTTGAATCAAGTCTGCGATTTGCTCAGCCGTCCCGACTGGTTTTTCGGGTATGTATGCGTTGACCTTGCGTAATTTCAAATTATAGCTGGCATTAAGCATGCCGCAGTATGCGTCTCCGCGGCGGCTCGAGAGCACCTCGATATTTTCTTCGGCAGCCGCACAAAACATCGACGGCCCATTAAACTCCTGCGCCAGCATAGTTTCGGGGCCTTCTGGGCCGAAGTTACCAAGAAACACAACAAGCGCGTTGACACCCTTTTCCTTCAGCTCTTCAAGCGCACGCATCGTATCATGCTCATTTTCAATCGTCGTTTCAATTTCGATAATTGAAATGTTCTTTCTCTGGCAGGCCTCAATGACAGCTTTGCGTCTCTCGATGGACAGATCAATCGGGAAGCAGTCACGGCTGACGGCCACAATGCCCATTTTGACTTCAGGGATATTGATCATATAAATTTATCTCCTTTTATATTGAAGTTAGAATGTGCGGAGAAACACCGCAAGTGTTATATCCATTTTTTTATTGTGATTTAGTATAACATATTCGAGATATATATGTTATCTCCTGCTCTCATACTAAGCAAATAAGAAGTTGTATAAATCCATTAGTAGTTTAATTAGAGGTGGCCAAATTTGGGGTTGCATGAGAAAAAGAAAAAGACTGAGATGAAAACGGATCCCACATTTGGGTTCAATCGCCGCCGAAGGCGGCAACCGCAAAAAAGGTGGTAGTGAGCAAATCGGCGTCAAAGCGCGCGCTTGCAAGCGCTTAGCCGATGCGAACGCGGCTTTTTGTGGAAAAGGAGCAATGACGGAGCGTGTGAGCTTTTCGGACGGATAAAGAGAAACGCTTCGTCCGAAAAGCGAACGAAGCGTAGTCCATTTCGACGTGGTCTGGGTGAGAGGATTCGAACCTCCGGCCTCTTGAACCCCATTGACGGGGGCTATCTTTTAATAGTATCCAAAGGCTTTTATCTATTAGTGGAAAAAGCCTTGAATGCACAAGTAAAATCGGGGTATAAAGAGAAATTAATTAAAGAAAGCCTATAGAGCAGAAGTTTCAATTTTGGACGGAAAACGAGAAAATGTTAGAAAAGTGTTAGATGAGCCTACTATTACACATCAAATAAAACATTATGGAACGCTGGTTTTTTAACAATAGAAATTTATTGGCATATGTTGCCTTTCTTAAATATGGAGGCAATATATGATATATTATGGATTAACGGCACTCACACGAACAACATTTTGAATCGTTTTGGGCAACGCTTAAAACGTGGCACGCCATTTTCTATCCTCCAACAAAATATCGCTCACATTATATCATAATAATGGATATGGTGTTAGAATATGTTGAAAAGTTTAGGAAGTATGTGGTATAATAAACTAAACATATTACTTTCATTCAAACTTCTTCAAGGAGGAAACATGGATTCCGAAAATTTAGAACCTAAAATAAGACATCTAGAAATGATTCAAAATATTATTAATCGTATGACACATAATTCGTTTGCCCTAAAAGGTTGGACAATAACTTTAATATCTGGAATTCTTATTTTATCAGAAAAAAATTCTAATCTGCTTTTCTTCCTTCTTGCTTATATACCAACTATTATGTTTTGGGGCTTAGATTCTTATTATCTTCAAATTGAAAGAAAATACCGGATACTATATAAAAGAAGTGCGTTAGAAAATGTAAAAGACATTAATTTTGATCTTACAAAACCTGAATCAAATTATTCACAAAAAACCTGTTATTTACAAAGTCTCTTTTCTCCAACTGAACTCTGGTTTTACTTTCCGACTGCATTATTAATAGTAATTGTTATTATCCTTTCAATTTTAATAGGAGGTAAATAAAATGGGGCATAAAATATTTACGTCTTATAAGTATGCTGACGATAATGTATACAATATTCACTATTGGAAAAATTGTACTGTCCGCGATTATGTTGATGAATTTGAATCAAAACTTGATTCAACAAATCATATTTTCAAGGGAGAATCTGATGGCGAAGATTTATCCAAATTAAGTGACGAAACAATCTGGCAAAAACTTAGGGATAGAATCTATGACAGTACCTTAACAATAGTCTTTATTTCGCCCAATATGAAAGAAACAAATAAAACAGAAAGAAATCAATGGATACCTTGGGAAGTCTCATATTCAGTTAAAGCAACTAGCCGCAAAGATAAAAATGGAAATCCAATTACAAGTAAAACTAATGCTATGATAGCCGTTGTGTTACCCGATAGTAATAATTCCTACTCATATTATCTAGAAAGTAAAAGTTGTTGTTCTAATCCTTGCACCATGCATTACACCAACAAACTTTTTACTATTATTAAGAAGAATAAATTCAATGAGAAAGATGGCAGTAAAAGAACCTGTATTAATAATGATACTATCTGGACTGGAGAACCCAGTTACATCAAAGCTGTTAGATGGGACAACTTTATTATCAATATTAACTATTATATTGATAAAGCATATGAACGTCAGGATAGTATTGATAATTATGAAATAATGAAAGAAGTTTAATACTATATCAAAATTATATACTCTTACATATAACGCTGTTAATGTCCACTTTTTGGTACTCGGTGTAAGGTAAGATATATAATGATATTAAAAAAAGAAGGTAATTATATGCCAAATATTGTTTTGCAAGATTTAACTGCTGTAATTCATAACACTTCAAGATTCAACGGAGGACAATTCGATGTAGTTCATGTAGAAACACTACTACAAACCAGCGAAGCAATACCACAAGAAATGTATTGGTATGTTCCTGCTGGTGTTACACCTAACCCAGCAGCGGAGATCATATTTAAAGCAACAAACTTTCTAATGTACCCTATGTCAGAAACAAAATTGTTGGAAGGCACAGAAGATATCAAAGAACAAGCGTTATCAGGAAACTTTGACGGTACTTTAGAAGATGCATCAAAGTTTCTAATGCTTTCAATGATGAAAAAGCAAAGTTTAGAACCTATAACAGGTACGAATAACCTATTTAGATTGTCGTATGATTACAAGATATTCCCTATCCCAGCATCAAACGATTTTGAATTCAAAGTGGTTTTACCGTTTGATGGTCTAGAAGTGCAAGCTGGAGGCGCAGTTCAATTGTCAGTAATTATGCCAATCGGATCACAATTAAATGCAGAGTTGACTTCTGGACTTCAACCGGACGGGTCAAAGATTGAAGAGCAAATTGTTGAGTTGACGAACCTTAATAGAAGAATAGTGTATTTCAGATATCAAAACGATCCATTATTCAATGTAAGATACACATATTGATTATACTAAATAATAGGGAGATCAATTATATGTTCTCCCTATTATTCTTTAAATTAGTTCATTGTTCATATTTGCATGTTCGAGCATACATAAGATTACGTTACGGCGTAATTGAATGCGTGTGTGAACACTATCGTTCTTTCCCTGTTAGATAGTTAATGGTGGTGTAATTCGCCCAGTATAGTAGTCGGCATTATAGCATTACCAATCATAAGTAAAAGTCGGATAGAAATAACTCGCCGTTGTTGTATACCGATAAGAAAATACATTTTAATGCCTATTTTTTTGACATTAATACGCTTTCGATTATCTCGTTAATTTGTTCCCGCAACGAAGAAATTTCTGATTTTATAGCGTTCTGCTTATTGATTTCTTCTTGAATTTCTTTCACAATGCGATCCTGTTCTTTGGATGATATATCGGGGATAGGAAACTCTTGAATTACTATCGGAAATATATTTGTGTTATTTCCTAACCCCTTTTTGAAAATTTCAACAAGATATTGAAAATACGTAGTCCTCATATAGTAATAAGCAAATCTATGGTTGTAATTATTTAGGCGTATTCGCATTGTAAAGTCCGCAAAAATGGCTTTAATGTCCTCATCTTGAATCAAAGCGACTTTCCCAATGGTTCCCTCACCTGAACGAGCAAGTATTATATCACCGTTCTTAACGTATTTATTAGTTTTCTCGTTAGAATATTCATTTGATGTTAGGGTTGCATTTTCTTTATCAAATCCCCAATTCTTAATCGTTGCCATTGACAAATAATAATATTCGCCGTTATCATCATAATCCTTTGGTGATATGCTTGCACCCAGACATATTGGCTCGACTAAATAATTCTTGATTTTCTTATTAGTTATACAGCATAATTCATGCATTACATATTCCCCTGCTTCACGGTGAAATTTAGCACTAAACCGTAAATCGGGGTTGTTTGAAAAAGAATCAATGCCGATCATATATGATTTTATTCCGTGTAGCCGTTCAAATTCGGCATAATCAAATCCAAATTCACGTGCGAATACTTCATCAATAACCTTTTGAGAAGGTAAAATCTTAGATTTTAAGCTTTTGATTTTTTGTTCGATAGGACTGGTTTCAATAAGAGCTCTTTCCTGTTTATTTACGTCAATAATTGGTATTTTTATACTTAGAAAGTCTAACGGGCTGATATTTAATTGGGCTTTCCCATTTGATAACCATAAAAACTGCTTTTTTACTATTGAAGTTGACAACAGATAGTGAATAAATCTAATATTTACTTCTCTTTTAGCTCTCAATGCTCCAACACGTTGATTTAGCAACAATCCGTTTTGATTCACCAAAGCTGTTTTTATGACGCCATCACCTGTTAAGGAAACTAAAATATCGTCTTGTTCTAACACATACTGGGAATATTGATCTAAGAATTCTTCGGGCAATTTAGCCATATCCTCTATATTAAATTCTTCATTTAAATCTCCAATTCTGACTAAGGATACCCCCTCTAAGACATAATCCTCGCTTTTAAATGCAAATCCGCTTAAAATATCAAAGTAGTCTTTTATTCTTTCGTGTTTCGATTTGTGGTTGATTATAGTCTCTAATTCTTTGGATAAAGAGAGAGTTTTGTAATTACATCTAAGCAATCTTTCTTTAGAGAAATAAATTATGTTTGAATTGAAAGCTTTAAGAGGCACTACATTTCCTCCTTATCCCACGAAATTTCACGCATATAATCTAAAACAGTTTCTTTAATACCGTCATCAACGGCTATTTCGCCTTGTATCGTTCTAAATAAATCATTGGGCATTGGTCGTTCACCGCGAGTTGTGCGTTTATAGCCTATATTATCTGCTTCGGCCATAAACACATCATAATTAAGCGTTTTTGCAACCTCGCCAAAAACCCACCAAATATTCACGAACCCAAAAATATCTTTTGTATCTTTATCGAGTTTACATAAATATTGTAGTTCATCAAAATACTTTTCAATAATCTGTGCAGGAGTTAAGGCGTTATCTTGCTCTGTAATATGATTTTTCAGTATTTTATGTAACAACTCTAATTCTGCGGTTTCACTCAGGTCCTTGATAGAGGGATATTTATTTCTGGTCTTATTTTCTGCATATACAGCAATTAAATTTTCAATTCGCGTTTTCAGCTTTGAATATTCATTGCTTGCTTCCGCCCACGCTTTATTCCATTTATCAATTTCAGTTTTTGTCTTCTTTTGGGCAAATAATATGCTCGTCTTTGTAGGCGTGAAAGGTTGAAAAGCAATCTGTGGCAGAGATACAACCGCTTTGATTTTAAAATACTTGTATAAGAAAAGGCGAATATATTTGTTTTCGGTTGTGTCAAAAACACTTTCGGGTAAGACAGCAGCTAACCGCCCATTTTCACGTAAAAGTTGATACCAACGCTCAATAAATAGATTTTCAGAATTCTTTTTATCACCGAACATAAAATCTTTTGTTACGCTTTTTTTGGTATCATTATCAAGTTCTACACTGAATGGCGGATTGGTTAGTATTAAGTCAAAAGCTCCATTTACATTCTTATCTAGATAAAGGCTGTCCTTTTCAAAAGCCTTTAACGCATTAGGTTCAGCAGCTTTCACATAATGGCTAAAAGGTAACAAGCCGTCCTTAACAAAAATATTTGTTGAACCGTCGCCGTGCAAAATCATATTTACTTTTGTTGCAGTGCCTAAATTGAAGTTGATTTCAGAGCCGTAAATATATTTCCCCGCCCAACGATTCTCACGGTGGTCGGGCATAAACCATTCAGACATTTTGTCCTCAACATCTCTTGAAGTGTTGAGCTTATCCCTAAAACGATACTTGATATTTTTTGTTATGAATTTCATATACTCGATTAAAAATGTTCCGCTTCCTGTCGAGGGGTCTATCATATAAGGGATAACGACATCTTTGTTAATCCTGTCTATTGCTAATTTGTCGGCTTGTATTGCCCACAACATAAAGCGGACAATGTTTATATGCGTAAAAAATTGCCCTTTGCTCTGTTTGAATCCGCCCCTAATAATCCCTTCGAAGAAATCGCCCAAAATATCTTTACCGCTAAAACTATTTTTACCATCAACAAATGAAATGCTCTCTAAACTTTGGACGGTATATTTTAATTTTGCAAGCGAGAATTTTTTAGTGTCGATTACATAGGATTTCTTTAGTTCGTTATCATCAATAATATTTAACTTTTGTTTTAAGGCACGGCGATAAAGCGCATTTATTCTGTCGAATAGCTGTTCATTTGTTTCAAACTGTTCATCGCCGTCCTTTTCAAACGCAAAGGATTGAAAATCGTATTTTTCTCCATCTTGCTTTTCGCTTTCATCTTGAATCTTTGAAAGTATTAAATTTGTTAAAGAAGAAAAAACCTCGTTGTCATCAGTCCCGCCGCCACCCCAAAGGACATTATGTAAATCAATACGCAAGCGATCTAATGTATCATGAGTAAAATTCTTTTTTAAATCCTTTTGTGAAGCCTTAATATACGGAGTGCGTTGAGCTTTGCCATAACGTGCGGGGATTGTGTTAACGCTTTCACGGTCATTTTCAACCCAAGTATTAAAATTTTTGTGTTTTTCGTTATCAACAACAATACATTCATCGGTTAGGGTGTCGCCCTGTTCGTTTGCCGTATATAGAACCAAATACTTAACTTTGCCGCCCTCTTTTTCTTCATTACCCGCGACTTTGAAAAGCTGTTCTTCAATTAATTTATCTTTATCTTCTTTGGCGTAATCATCAGGGGATTTAAGTTCAATAAATAAAAAGGCATTACCAGTTTTATCTCTCACTAAAACATCAATTCGGCTCGTTTGAGTGTGCGGGCGACCTGCTGTATATTCTCTTTCAATTTCTATGCGTGATAAGTCATATCCGTATTCATTCGCAAGCTTTGTAAGTATGTATGCACGTACACATTCCTCATCACCGTTTAGCTTATTTATAATACGGTGCTGTTTAATTTGATCTGCGTATTTAACCTTTTCCTTTACAATATCAAATTCAACTACTGCTTTTATCGGCTGTGAATTGATATAGGTTTGAACTAACTCTCTATTCATTGGGTTGTTCTCCTTGTGAAGAAATAGGCGGCTTTTGATTTTTGTTTATGTGTGATTGATTTTCTTCGATTTCTTCTCTTGATCGTGTAGCTGTGGGCTGCTCATCAAGCGACCTCGCTAATTTAAACATATTAACAGGTGACGAATTGACTTGATAATCCCAATCCAAAACTTTTTGGACCTCGCCCCATGCTTTTTTATGCTGTCTATCTGTTGCCACAATATATGGCATTTCTATGGTTGGGATTAAAATGTATTGCCGCACTTCACCTGTACCTTTTCTATTTAGATAGTCCTTTTTGGCAAGTTCAAGTTCAGTATCGTATGCTTTATTGTCTATATCATGGTTTTCTTTGCGAAATTCAATGTGGTCAAAATCCATTAAGAATTGATATAGATACTCATCCATTGATAACGTCAAAAATTTATTTTCGACTTCTTCCCGCTTATCGTTCATATAACCTTGTGTAGTCACGCTGATCTCGGAAAAAATGCCTTGAAAATCTTCGAGAATGGTCGTTGCTGCGTCCTTACTAATTTCGGTTTTACCAAATATATAGTCAATTTCATAACCATATTTCTTCTTTATTTGTTCGGCGACGCCCTGTGTCATAGGCCTTTTACCAGAAATAATTTTACTGATGTATTTCTCGTCACGTCCTATGTTCTCTGCAAATTCAATCTGTGTTTGACCTAATTCTTTAATTATTGATTTAAGGCGATTCATATCAGCTTTGTTTTTCTCGCTTATTGTCATACTTTTTCACCTCATTTCCTATTTAACCACAATTTATAATTTGTAACAAGCGTAAATAGTGTACAAGAATCGTACACCGTCGAAATTGCTAAACGTTCACAGTTAGAAAAGCTCCGTTTATACTATGTTCACAGCGAATTCGCAAATAAGCGGCGTCATGAACCGCTAACGAAATAGAAAGGAGAGGATTCTATGTCAATGAAAATCATCGGAGTCACGGATTCGTCAGGCAATTATCAAGGAAACGATTATCACAATATAGTCTTGCATTGCACCGAGCCCTTCAATAACGACAAATCTACAGGGCTGAGAACGGAAAGCTTTAAGATCAAATACTCGATAATTGCGGAAATGTTCGGAAAGCCATTGACTTTAAAAGAGCTCGCTGCGTTTGTTGGGCAAGAAGCCAATTTCTTCTACGACAAATTCAATCATGTTAATCTGGTTCAGTTTGTTCAGAGAGAAGCAGCGAAGTAACAACTCTTTCTCGCTTATCCTCCGCTCTTAAACAGAGCGGAGGCCGCGAGAAATATAACAAGTGAGGAAGATTAAAATGTTTATTCTACTGAAACTTCTTTCTGCTGTAATCTATATCGTAAAAACATTGTGCTTTTCAATCAAGGGAATGTTCCGCAGACCAAGCACCTTGAAAAATGTCGGTATATTTCTTTCGTGCAGCGGCGTGTTATGGATAGGGACGCATATAGCGTCTTCGTATATGGCTTATGAACCTGTTTTGGTGTGGCTATTTGGCTGGCTTTGGATTCCGTTGTCGTTGCTGTTCCTCATTATAAGACATGGAGAGGTTATTAGAAGACACAAGCTTAAAAAGTTTTTTGAGCGAAAAGAATTTAAGGCATATAACGGGAAAATACCAAAATACTTAAACACTTCTATACTTAATCGCTATCTTAAAAAAATAAGGTTTAAGTCCCAGATTCCTTATGACAGATGGGAACGTATTGTATCCGATTTGGAAGTGTTTTTCGAAAAACGAATTCTTAAAATTATAAACCTGCCGGAGAGCATCACTAAAGTAGATATTCTGGTGATCGATGAAAACTTGCCAAATTATATCGAGTGGGACGATAGCTTCATTATGGACGGGAGAAAATTCGTCATTGGTCAGGGGTACCAAGGAAAATGCGTTTGGGACGCCGCCTCGCTTGCACATGGCATAGTGGCAGGAGCGACAGGAGGAGGCAAGACAGCCATACTACGCGTCATAATATACCAAGCGATAAAGAAAAGGTTTAATGTTCAAATACTGGATTTCAAAGGAGGCGGAGACTTCGCAGCAATAGACCGTGAGCGCCAAAAATATATAGACCTCGAAGATGGGTCTGGTACGTATATCATTTCAGAGCCAAAGGAAGCTGAAAAGTTTCTGACAAGCTTACTCATTGAGGTACGTAATCGCTTAGATCACTTTAAAAAAGAGGGCGTCAGCAATATTGAAGAATTCAACACATTAGGGAAGCTGCGATTTATCCCGTGGCTGCTGGTCATAGACGAGGCGGCGGAGGTATTAAATGTGAAGCCTAAAACCAAAGAAGAAAAGGAGGCATATGAAAGCATAGACCAAAGTTTGAGGACATTAGCCCGCCTTTCAAGAGCTGCGGGGGTACATATCCTTATGGGTATAATTCGCCCTTCAACAGATATTCTGGACGGCCAAGTTAAAAACAACCTTTTATGGAGGGCGTGTGCGTACTTTGCGGACGAGGCGGCAAGTCAGCTTGTTTTGGGAAACGATAAAGCAACAAGATTGCCACCCAATATGAAAGGCAGATTTGTGGTCGGCGACGATGAAGTACAGGCGTACTATCTGCCTCAAAAAGCGGAGTAACGCGGCAGGGGCGGAGGCGATGCCGAAGGCAAGAGCCGCCACCCCTGCCGTGCGCCGCTTGCGGCGACAGATTGCGTCAAGTATTACCGCAATCTGTCGCAATACGTCAAAAATCAAGCATTTATCAAGCATTTAGGCTGCTACATGGCATTGTCGCTTTTGTCGCCGTCGCAAAATTCAGTTGAACCGAGGTGATACCCGTTGGCACAGAACCCACAAAGCAGGAAATGGCAAATAACTATAAACAATCCTGATGATAAAGGTTTTAACCATGAGCGTATAAAAGAGGAACTAAATAAATTAAACTCAATAATTTATTGGTGCATGGCTGACGAAATCGGTGAGGAAGAAACGCCGCATACACACATATACCTTGTTTGCTTATCTCCTGTTAGGTTCAGCACATTGAAAAATCTCTTTGAATCTGCACATTTTGAACGTGCGAACGGAACATCACAGGCTAACCAAAATTATATTAATAAAAGCGGGAAGTGGAAAGACACAGACAAGGCAGAAACCACGATCGAGGGCAGTTTTGAAGAATGGGGACAAATGCCTGTTGAACGTCAAGGCTCTAGAAGTATTGAAGCAGCTATAATTGAGCGCATCCAAGACGGTGCGACCAATGCTGAAATACTGCTTGACTTTCCACATTATTTACGCGGTTTGCGTGATATTGAATATGTTCGGCAGACATTAAAAGCAGAGGAAAACCGCGACAAATGGCGTAATTTGGACGTAACTTATATTTTCGGAGCTACGCAGACGGGAAAAACACGTTTTGTGATGGACGGTTATGGATATTCAAACGTTTATGCTGTAAATAATTATAAGCACCCCTTTGATGGTTATATGGGAGAGAGCGTTTTACTGCTTGATGAGTATGCAAATAACTTTCGTATTCAAGACCTGAACAATTACCTCGATGGCTATCCTTTGGCATTACCTGCTCGCTATCAAAATAAACAGGCGTGCTATGAAATGGTATACATTGTAAGTAATCTGGATTTATTAGAGCAATATGTTTGGGAGCAAATCAATCAACCTGCCGTTTGGGCAGCGTTCATTCGGCGAATACATAAGGTTATGCACTTTATGTCTGACGGGACACGCCTCGAATACACGATAAAAGAATATATAAACGGAATAAAAATGCTATGAAAAAGGGCAGAAATATTAACTCCGAGGATATGGTATATACTGGTCGGAAGGAGTGGAGCCGTGTTTACCGCATACCCAGATGTATTAACAGTAAATCAAGTTGCTGAAGCCCTTGGAATCGGGAAGAACAAAGCCTATGAACTCATCAATAATAAGGTTATCAGCAGCAGACGTATAGGCCGAAGGATACTTATTCCAAAGGTCTGTTTGATTGATTTTATAGAGTCTATTCGTTATACTGAAAGTGTGTAATGGTAGGCAATCTAACTGTCGGATGAAAGGAGAAGATATGACAGGCAGCCTACAAATTAAAAACGGTAAGTACTTTGTAGTAATCAATACTTACAACAACGAAGGGAAGCGGAAGCTAAAATGGATATCGACAGGCTTTGCTGTAAAAGGCAATAAAAAGCGTGCAGAGCTGGTGTTGCGTGAAAAGCTGAGAGAATACGAATCACTCGAAGGGTATACCGATAACCATGCTATCTTTAGCGATATTGTAAGGCAGTGGTTGAGAACATCAAGTGTTCGTGTTGATGCTGTAACGATGCAAGGTTATCAATGTCTGGCGGATACGCACATACTCCCGTATTTTGATGCAAAGAGGATAAAGCTGAGTGATATTAACCGAAAGGTTTTACAGGCTTATATCGATGAAAAACATCTCAACGGCCGCAAAGACGGCAAAGGGGGGTTATCTCCGAGAAGCTTGCGATTGCATAAAAATATCCTTTTTCAAGCATTGAAAGATGCAGTTCGGGATGGGCTGATTCCGAACAATCCGTGTGAACAGGTCGTGTTGCCGCAAATGATCCGCTTCGAATCCAGCTTTTACAGTGTTGAACAAGTTAACGCATTACTTGAAGCGGTGAAAGATGATGCTCTGTATCCACTGATAAAGTTGACTGTAGTTTACGGATTGCGTCGTAGTGAAACCCTTGGTTTGAAATGGGATAGTGTTGATTTCTCTGCCAAGACACTCACAATTAAGCATACTGTGTCAAAAGTAACAAAGGCAGTAGAAAAGGACAAAACGAAAAACGCAACAAGTTATCGTAGTTTTCCACTTGTGCCTGATATTCAGTCTTTATTGCTTGAACTACAGAAGAATGAAGCGAAAAATAGAGAAGAATTCGGAAAAGAATATACCAAGAACGATTATATTCTCAAGTGGGATGATGGCCATCCATTTTCTCCGGATTTTGTGACCAAGAAGTTTCAAAAGCTTCTCAAGGCAAACAAACTTCCAAAAATTCGTTTTCATGAATTACGCCATAGCTGTGCTAGCATCTTGATTAATATGGGCTTCACTCTGAAAGATGTTCAGGAGTGGCTTGGACACTCGGATATAACAATTACCGCAAACATCTATTCACACTTGGACGTGACTCGAAAGCAAAGTATGGCTGATAAGCTCGCCTCGAGTCTCTGAGAAGAGATAGAACCCTGTTAGAAAAGGTGTTAGAAAAAAGCTTTGTGAACGCTTGGGGCAATAAAGAAAAAGCCCCACAACCCTTTGATTATGGGACTTTACTTGGTCTGGGTGAGAAGATTCGAACTTCCGGCCTCTTGAACCCCATTCAAGCGCGCTACCAAGCTGCGCCACACCCAGATAAATCGTGCGAATATTATTCTAACAACGAATGTGCACGCTGTCAATCTAAATATACGGGATGGTACGTTATTTAAGTGCTTGCACTGCCAAGCTTGCTGTTGAGCCAGTTCTGATCGATCAGCAGGAAAGCTTCGCCTTCTTTTTGGTCACAAAGGAACGAAAAATCGCTGAGCGTTTTGTCATAAACGTCGCGCGGAACGCCGAACGAAAAATCGTCCTTCTCTAAGAACACATCGAAATTTAGCTCACCGTTTTCACCGACGCCTTCAAATAGGATGTTGTACACAGTTTCGCACCACGTGTCGCTGTGCACCGACGCATACAGCGCCTTTATGGCTTCAATGATACGGTCGTTAAGATCCGCTTCAAGTATTTTGATCTTTTCGGTAAAGTCGATGAAGCTTGCCGTTACGCGAAGCGTGCTGGACGCTGTGTCGTAACCGCTGTCTGTTTTGAGCAGCGTGGGTACAGGCAGCGTTTGCTCGTCGTAGCCCGGCACCAGATAAACCATGAACTTTTTTTCATCGTCGTTGTACAAAAAGACATCGTCCACAAAGAAATGCTTGTCGCATCCGGGGCAGATCCATTCAAAATACGCGCCGCTCAATATGTCTTCTTTAAGCTGCGGTGTCTTTGAAACGCAAACGCGCTTCTCCATCGTATGCTGCCCGGATGTCTGGCACTCGGGACATTCAAACTGTTTTTTCTGGCTCATCATTCTTTCCTTAAATAAAATCGACTTCAAGCATACCCGCAATGACGCCGTCTGTCAATGCTTTACTCCGCTGTGGCGGCGTTTTCGGTGAGCACCCCGATGGTGCGCTCGCGCGAGCCGCTCAATGTGGGCGCCATATCGCTTTGCAGGATGGATGCTGAGTCGGCGGGATAGATGACGTATCTGCCTGCGTCGGATGACGAGGCGCAGAAGGTGGGCGTATATGTGAGCGAGGTGAGCGTGGTTTCTCCGCTGACAACGTCTTTTTCGAGCGAGATATTGACAAGCACGCCGTCCTTATGCATTGTCTTTGACATACTCGATATAAAGTTCCCCAAGGAATAAAGAACAGGCACACTGCCGTGATTCGTTTCTATTGCTTCGAAGGGCTGCGTGCAGTGCGGGTGGGAACCGAGTATGATGTTGGCGCCGGCTTCCGCGATGTACGCCGCCATTTTATGCTGTGCCCTTGTGGGGGTATGCGTATGCTCAACGCCCCAGTGAATACAGACGATCACATAGTCGGCTCCGGCTTTACGCGCTGCGGCGATATCCGCCGCCACAAGATCCTTGTCGTAGCGGTCAACCATGAATGCGTCGCTGCCTAGGCGGTTGTTGAGGACGTCCGTATACGCACAAATTGCGACATTGATACCGCCTGCGTCCATGACGAGCGGTACTCTGTCTGCTTCCTTGGCGTAAGCGCCCGTGTGGGCAAAGCCGTGTTCGTCGAGCTTCTGCAGTGTTTTTCTGAGGCCATCCGCTTTATAGTCGTACACATGATTGTTAGCTGTGGTGAGCACGTCGAAGCCGCAGCCCGTCAGCGCAGAAAGGAATGATTCAGGCGCGTTGATGCGCGGATTGGGCCGTTTGGTGGGCGACGGTGCGGCAGCGGGATCCGTACCTGCAGGAGAGTCAGCTGCAGACGTGGTGTCGGCCGGGGGAGCGGTATTGTCAGCTGCTTCCGAATCAGCGGTGTCAGCCGCGTCATCGCTATCCGCATTGGGCTGTGTGAAAGGGTAATCCTCTGCCACAAGTGTTTCCAGATTGCCGATGGCAAGATCGGCGGCGGAAATCTTGTCCTTGATCAAAGCGAAGCATTCATCGAAATTGTATTCACCGCCGCTTCGTGCCGCGGAGAGCTGTGCGCTTAAACAGAGCAGGTCTCCCGCGACGACAATTGAAGCCTGTACAGGCTGAGGCACAGGCGTGGGCGTGGGCGTGGGCGTTGTCTCGGGCGATGCTGTTTTGACGGGTGTGGGAGAGGGAGACGGTTTGGGTGTGATAAGCACGATAATCGGTTCGCTATGGCTTTGGCATCCAACCCCTAAAAACAAAAAAGCACACAATACCACCAATAATAACCGTTTCATATCTGCTGCTCCTTATATAATATTATGGAGACGGCTTGTCCGGTCGGAGTATATTGCTCGAATCTTGGTATATTTGAGCATGGGAGTAATAACAGGAACATGATACCATGGGAAGCGTTGGAATTCAATTACGCTTTATTCACATATTTTTCTTTTTAGATACGCATAATGTTTGTTATAATAACTATCATGTCTCGATACGAGGAGGCTTTTATGGCCAAAAAGAAATGGACCATCTTTATTACTATATTATTAGCAGTCGCTTTGCTGACGGGCTGTCAGTTCAGCTGGAATTTTGATTGGCCGAAAAGCGAAAGCAGGGAGCTGCCCACGCTGCCCAACAACAACAATGTAAGTGATTTGATTCCGCTTGATGTGCTCATGGGTTATGCTGAATATTCCGCGCCGCAGATATCGTCGGACGGCGGTCTGATTCTCTACCGGCATATGACCGACTATGAGGACAGCTATATGGTGCTGAACTGGAAGTCGGGGGAGCAGTCCGCGGTCAAATGGCCGGACGAAGTGTACGGCGTGCCATATGCCTCTTGGGCACCCGATGGCGAAACGGTGCTGCTGTTTGTGGACAATATGGGGGATGAGAACTATGGCCTTTATACCTCCAATGTGTATACGGGCAAGACCTCTACGGTATTGCCCGGCGGCGATAGCAACTGCTATTATGTGGCGGATAATCCCGAGAACGACAAGGAGATCTATCTTAGCATATTCAATATCGACACATCGCTTTTCGATCTGCATCTTCTCAATTATGAGACAGGCGAAAAAAACCTGGTGATGCAGAACCCCGGAGATATTACGGGTTATCTGTTCGATCATCAGGGCAAGCTGCGCATCGTCGCACGTACCGATGACAACGCAGGTGATCATGTGTGGCTTCAAAAAGACCCAACCAATACGAATACGCAGTTTATTGAGAGTGAATGGCAGCAGATTTTTCAGTGGGACTATGAGGATGCGGATACGAGCGGTGTGGTCGGATTCATGCAGGATGATACTCGCATTCTCTATATCGATTCGTCCGGCAGCAACACATCCAAGCTGGCCACTTATGACGTCAATACCGGGGAGAAAGCCGACATATTCAACGATCCTGATTACGATATTTACGGCTCGTGGACGGACCTTGAGCTTGATCGGGTGACAGCCGTGTCCACCGAAGGGGCATATCTTGAGTGGCATGTGCTGGATGACAGCTTTCAGGACGATTACGATGTGCTAAAAACCGTAGACAACGGCGTTTTCGATATCATCGGCTCCAGCGAAAACGACGAATACTGGATTGTGGCATATGTGTCGGATACCAAGGAAACGGATTATTATGTGTACGATATGGCGTCAAAAGAGATTAAGATGCTCTATAACGCACGGCCCGAGCTTCAGGATTACGAATTTGCGACCATGGAGCCGTTCTCTTATACCGCAAGCGACGGCCTGAAAATAGAAGGGTATGTCACGTTCCCGCTGAATTCGGACAAAAAGAATCTGCCCACAGTGGTGCTCGTACACGGCGGTCCATGGGCGCGGGATAGCTGGGGCTACAGCAACGAGGTGCAGCTGCTCGCCAACCGCGGTTATGCCGTTTTGCAGGTGAACTTCCGCGGTTCCACCGGTTACGGCAAGGATCTTATGAATGCGGGAGACAAGCAGTGGGGCGGACTTATGCATCAGGATATACTCGACGCGGTGAATTATGCAGTAGACCAAGGGTGGACGGATAAGGAACGCGTGGGTATTTACGGCGCGTCTTACGGCGGATATGAGGCGCTCATCAGCGCCGCGTTTTCGTCCGATGTGTTTAAATGCGCGGTGGATGCCTTCGGACCGTCAAGTCTGCTCACCTTTGTCAAATCGATACCTGCCAAGTGGTCCATCGAGTATCAGGATCTTATCCGTGCCGTGGGAGACCCGGATACGGAACAGGAACTCATGAAATCGCGCTCGCCGTTGTATTTCGCGGATCAGGTGGAGATTCCCATGCTCATCGCGCAGGGCGGCAACGACGTGCGCGTGCCTCAGCAGGAATCGGATCAGATGGTGGATGCGCTGGAAAAAGCGGGCGTACCGGTCACGTATCTGCTATTCCCCGATAGCGGTCACGGCTTTAACTCAAAAGAGGATATGACGAAGTTCTATTCCACGATGGAGGAGTTTTTGGCTGAAAACTTAGGCGGGAGAGCGGAATAATCACTTACTTCATTTGGTTTATGTAAAATAGCCGCGTATACGCGGCTATGGGAGTGTCAAAAAAGTCACTTACGTCATTCCGATTGAGCATCAGCGATTGAGGAATCTCCTTCTACAAGGCGCTTTTCATGGGATTCCAGTCCACTACCGTAGTCGACAAGCTCGGAATGACAAAACAGGGTTTATTGGCAGCCTGATAGCCGCGTATACGCGGCTATTTTATTTGACAAACTATCAAACAATAATATAAAATGTTTGATAGTTAGAATATTTGAGGTGATCGTATGACTATAGATAAGAAAACAGAAATATTGCAAGCGGCGGCTGAATGCTTTTCCCGATACGGCTACGAGAAAACGACTCTTGATGATATTGGCAGGCAGGTCGGGCTCAACAAAGCCTCTCTCTATTATTACTTTAAAAACAAAGAAAGCATTTATACCGAAGTGATTTACGCAGAAGCCAAGGCGTTTATCAGCGGCATTATAGAGCGCGTCGGCCAAGCCAAAAGCTGCAAAGATAAAATACTGGCCTATTTTGAAGAACGTTTGACTTTTATCAGGTACTCCTTGAATTTGAGCCAGCTGAGTCAAGACAGCGTCCAGAAGATCGCGCCTTTGTTTCGCAACATGTACGGCAAGATTTTCGAGATTGAGGTGACCCATCTGTCAGGTATTCTCGAATGTTGTATCGAAAAGGGTGAAATAAGAAGCTGCGAGAGCCGCAAGGTGGCACAAAGTATGCTGATGGTTGACGATGCGATAAGAGCAAAGGTGGATTGCCAGCTCTCAACGGACGAAGCTTTCTCAGCGGTGTTCGAGGAAGTGAGATTCACGGTGTCATTGATTTTAGACGGCCTTGCCAAGCAGGGTTAATAAAGGAGTTTCGTATGAAGAACATCATTTTCTATTTCACTGGAACGGGAAACAGCCTGACCGTGGCCAGGGAACTGGCAAAAGAGCTGGGTGATGCAAGAATTGAAGCGATAGGTGACGTTGCGGCGGCGGCGGACGCTGACTGCGAGAGCATCGGATTTGTCTTTCCGGTATACTATTGGTGCCTGCCCCTTGCAGTGAAGCGTTTTGTTCAATCGCTTTCGCTTGGCTCGCGATACATCTATGGCGTTGCGACATATGCGTCGTCTTCAGGCACGTCGTTTGCGCAGCTTGAGAGGCTTGTGGAGGAAAGCGAAGGGCATTTGAGCGCCGCCTATGGCGTGCTAATGCCGGGCAACTACATCGTCAAATATGGAGCATTTCCGCAGGCGATACAAAAGTTATTAATGAAACGTGCACATAAAAAAGTTGTGCGCATCTCGGCAGACGTGAAAGCGCGCAGGCTGGCAAGCATTCCGCAAGGCAGCCGGATGTCTTCGCGTCTGGAGAAGACGAATCTAGATTGCTTGGCTCGCTTTGGCAGCATGGGCGCTAATTTTGTCGCAACAAACACGTGCACGGGCTGCGGGGTTTGCGAAAAGGTCTGCCCTGCTGAGAATATCAAAATATCTCAGGAGGATAAAAAGCCTGCATGGGGCAACGCGTGTGAGCAGTGCGTGGCGTGCATCCAGTGGTGTCCTGCAAAAGCGATCGAATACGGCAACGTGACGGCCAACAGAAAAAGATATCATCACCCGCAGATAGAAGCCGCTGATATTTTCCGAAGGGTATAAAAAAAGTATAAGATTATTGCTGCTTAATCCAGCTGTCGAGTATTTCCGTTGCGCTTTCCACATACACAAGGCACGGGCGCGACGCGTATGGCTCTTCCTTGTTTGGGTTCTTGTCGGCACGGTCGAGCAGATCACGGCAGATCAGCGAACCAAACTCGTCTTTGAACTTAAGCGCAAACGCCTGAACGCGTTGATAATGGGCGTCCTTTGTCGCTTTATCGGCAGGGTCTATATCGCCGTAAAGCAGCCCTGCAATGAGCGCCATGCCCGAGACCGCACCGCAGACCTCTTTCATATGTCCCAGGCCGCCGCCGAACGATGAAGCCATCTTAAGCACTGTGTTTTCATCCAATTGGGTCAGGTCGCCAAAAGCGGCCGCAACGGCTTGCGCGCAGTTATAGCCTCTCAGGAACAACTCTCTTGCTTTGGCCACTCTTTGATTCGTTGTTATATGACTGCCCCCCTGTTTTCAAACTAAATTTAGTATACACATGCTCATGCAGGAATTCAATGTCAAGTGATGCAACCAAGGCGCAGATCCCGTGGATCCTTGGGTTGCGGGCCGATGTTTTCACAGCCAATAATCTTGAATACAGCATCCAAGTGTGTTATATTGACCTATATGCTATTTTGTAAGTAACAGGGAGGATCGGATGGACACAGATCAATTGGGGATTATATTCCCTCAGATACTTATTCCGGATAAAAAAGTGAATAAGCAAAAATGGTCGGTCATAGCTTGCGATCAATTCACCTCAAATGAGGATTATTGGATAAAGACAGCGAGAACGGTTGGCGGGTCACCCTCTTCATATCATATCATCGTTCCGGAGCTTTTCCTAAAAAGCGGTGATGCCGGTGAGAGAATCGCACATGCCAAACAGACAATGCGCGATTACATTGAGGATGGCGTGCTCGTGAGCTTGCCTGAGGGCATCGTCATGGTGGAGCGTGAAACGCCGCATGGCACACGCGTTGGTGTGGTGCTCGCAGTCGATCTTGAGCAGTACGACATCGATGCCTCCAAAAAGCCTCTGATTCGCGCCACGGAAAGAACGGTGACCGAGAGACTGCCCGTTCGTATTAGCCTGCGTGAGGATGCAGTGCTGGAATGTCCCCATGTCATGCTGCTGATCAACGATATCAAGGATACCGTGATTGCGCCTGTTTATCAGGTCAGAGAAAAGTTCTCGAAGATATACAGCACGCCGTTGATGCAAAACGGAGGCCATGTTCAGGGCTGGTTTATCGACGATCCGGCGGTGCTGAGTGGCGTTAAGGACGCGCTTTCGCGGCTCAAAGCGCAAAGCAGAGACAATATGCTGTTCGCGGTGGGCGACGGTAATCATTCGCTGGCTGCAGCCAAGGCGGTTTGGGATAGGCGCAAGGGGCTGATGACGCCGGAGGAACGCGCGCAGAGCCCGCTTCGCTATGCGCTCTGTGAGGTGGTTAATCTCTATGACCCGGGTATCACGGTTCATCCGATTCATCGCGTCATGTTTAACGTGCAGGACGTATCCAGTGCACTGCGCACACTGGTGTCGATATTCAACCGCACGGGTCAGGAAGCCCATATGATGTATACGCGAGGAACGCGCGCCCAGAAAAAAGAGGGTGTGCATACCATACTGTTTGAATCCAAGATGTCCAAAGGGCATATTGAGGTGACAAAACCCAATCATCCGCTAGCGAGCCAAACGCTGACAGAGGCGCTGGATATGCTGGCAGAAGAGCTGCCCAAGGCAAGTATCGACTATATTCACGGTGACGATGAGTTTCATGCACTGGCGCGCAGCCATGCGAGCCTTGGCTTTATTATGGAGCCTATGCAGAAAAACGATATCTTTGATAACGTCATTGAGTACGGTGTGCTGCCCAAAAAGTCGTTTTCACTGGGCATGGCCGAGGAGAAACGCTATTATTTCGAATGCCGTCTGATTGTCGAAGCTGAGGATGAGGCGCCTGAGGAAGAAGAACCAGAGGAATTAGAACTAGAGGAATTAGAACTAGAGGAATTAGAGCCTGAGTATACAGAGACTCAAGAACCTCAGGAGACCATCGAAATACCGGTTGAGCAAGACGAGGAAGTGCCGTCGGAACCGGATGAGGCGCTGGTGGAGCAAGACGAGGAAATGCCGTCGGAACCGGACGAGGAAGCGCTGTCGGAATTATACGAGGAAGCACCGGAGGACATGGAAGAAGAGACGCGTGTGTCGCGCAAGCCAAGACGTGGATTTTTCGGACGAAAGCGGGACTGATTCTATGAAGGTATGTAAGTTTGGCGGCAGTTCGCTTGCGGACGCTGCCCAGTTTAAAAAAGTTAAACAGATCATAAAGGCGGATGCCCAGCGCGTTTATATCGTGCCTTCGGCGCCCGGCAAGCGTTCTTGCGACGATACGAAGGTGACAGACCTTTTGTATGCGTATCATGCGGCTATGAGCTGCGGAGATGACGGTGCCGCCCTGTTCGATGAGATCAGGCTGCGGTTTGTGACGCTTCGGGATGAGCTTGGGCTCAGCACGGATATAGAGTCGCATCTTGATACGATATTTTGTGATGTAAAAAACGGCGCGGGTGTGGATTATACGGTAAGCCGCGGCGAGTATCTGAACGGCATATTGATGGCCGATTATTTAGAGTTCGATTTTATCGATCCGGCCGAAACCATATTCTTTAACATGGACGGCGTTTACGAATCGGAAAAGACGCGCACGGTGATGCGCGGGCGGCTTCGCCATTCGAAGAATGCCGTGATTCCCGGCTTTTATGGAAGCATGCCGGACGGTACAATCAAGACGTTTTCGCGCGGCGGCTCAGACATAACGGGCGCGATCGTGGCAAGATCGGCACGGGCCGATGTGTATGAGAACTGGACGGATGTATCGGGTGTGCTCATGGCGGACCCACGCATTGTCGAAAAACCCAAGGTGATCAAGAAGATCACATATCGGGAGCTAAGAGAGCTTTCCTATATGGGAGCCACAGTGCTGCATGAAGACGCGATATTCCCCGTGTTTAAGGCGAATATCCCGATAAACATTAAAAATACGAACGCTCCGGATGATCCGGGTACAATGATCGTTCCCAATGTGAACGATGGTGATACGGATATCATCACGGGTATTGCGGGCAAAAAGGGCTTTTCGGTTATCGCTGTTGAAAAGGCCAACATGAACGCGGAGCTGGGTTTTGGCCGCCGCATGCTATGGGCGCTGGAAAAGAACAATATATCTTTTGAGCATATGCCTTCAGGCATCGATACGTTGGGTATTGTGCTGGCTAACAGCGAAATAGAGGGCAAGCAGCCTCAGCTGCTGGACGATGTTTATAATCTCTGTCAGCCCGATTCACTGGAGGTATTCAAAGGCCTTGCGCTCATCGCGACGGTGGGCCGCGGCATGATCAGTACGGTGGGTGTCGCAGGTCGGTTGTTTAGTGCATTGGCCGAGAACGAAGTGAACATCCGCATGATCGATCAGGGCTCGAGCGAAATCAACATCATTGTGGGTGTGGATGAAAAGGATTTTGAAAAAGCGATTCGTGCCATTTACAACGCTTTTTGCAGCTAAGGATTTGTCATGCTACTAGATTCCCTTGAGGCCGTTTTCATTATTTTTGCTCTGGTGGGAGCGGGTATATTTGTATCCTGGCGCAAATGGGTTTCAAGGGAAACCGCCAAAGCGTTTCCCAAAATCGTCATCAATCTGGCGGTTCCGGGAACAATTGTTTACAGCCTTTATCACAACTTCACGCGGCAGCAGCTCATTGACGCATGGCTGCCGCTTTTAATTATCTTTTTTGCCGTGATATCCTCATACTATGCAGCGCGGCTGTTCGCGCGACTGTTAAAAATCCCCGTACACAGACGGGGTGTTTTCGTTGTGGCTTTTGCGTTTTCCAATTCGAGCTTCATCGGCTTTCCCGTGGCACAGGCACTTTTCGGCGACCCGGGCATGCCGTACGCCATATTTTACTACCTCGCCGGAAGCGTGACGTTCTGGCTGCTTGGGAGCTTTGCCATCAAGCGTGATGCAGATGTGATCAACGGACGCAGTCAGCAGTTTGGCAGGGGCGATGCACTTAAAAAACTGGTTCAACCGCCCATATTGACGATTGTCACTATGTTCGTGGTGATATTTGCGGGAATCAAGCTGCCGGATTTTGTGCTGACGACCGCCAACTACATCGGCAACCTCACAACGCCCTTGTCACTCATTTTTATCGGCTGCATGATACACAGCATGGGCTTATCAGGCATGAAATGGGAAAAGGGAATGGCCTGGGTGCTGATTGGGCGGTTTGTGATCATCCCCGTTTTATGCTTTGGCGTCAGCATGCTCGGTATTTCGCTGCTTGCGCCACAGGCCGCAGGGGATTTAACATTGATGCGAAATGTGTTCGTCATGCAGATAAGCCTCCCTGCGATTATGCAGACAGCCATCCTTTCCGAGCTATACGGCGCGGATACAATATACGCGACAAAGAGCGTTTTTTATACAACGCTGTTTTCACTCATCACCATTCCCGGCTATATGCTGCTTCTTCAAGCGATATAATCCTATACACCGCTTTGTTTGGAAATACGGATGTTGTACTCATACATATCCGTTCGGTATGCCGCGCGCTCGTAATACAGCGTGATACCGCTGACTGCGAAATAAAGGCTGTTTACCTTTAGCACGGGTGTTTGTCGTGTGATGTTAAGGTCATTCTGAATCTTAAGGCCAGGCAGCTGAGCTGACATGGAGCTGTCCGCGCTGCTGATCTTATGTCCATAGGTATCCGTGATCAAGCTGTAAAGCGAGCCGAGCAAATCGCTCTTGAGCAGCCCCGGGCATATATGCATGGGAATAAAAATCTCCTCGACCGCGACAGGCGTATTATCGGCTAAACGGATGCGCACCGCGCGGTAAACCTCGCCTTTGATGCTTAGCATATCAGCCACATCCGCAGGCGGTTCACAAACACTGAATGAGACCACCTTTGTTTCGGGCTTAAGCCCTCTTTGACGCACCGTCTCAGTAAAACTCGAGATGTTGCGCTGCTGCATCTTGTGTGCGGACACGAACGTTCCGCGGCCTTGCTCGCGATAAAGCACGCCCGCTGTGACCAGCTCGGTCAGCGCCTGACGTACTGTCATTCTTGAAAGCCCATGGGCAAGAGCGAGATCGCGCTCTGAGGGCAGCTTGTCGCCCGGCGCAAGCTCACCGCTTTCAATTCTTTTTCGTATATTCTCTTTGAATGTTACATATACCGGCGTTTGCATTTTTGTCTCCATTTATCCAAAGCTTAGCACGAGTCAGCAGGTCTGTAAATATTTGCGCGCATTTAGGCGCAAAATAGGCGTAAAAGCAGCGGTTAATCGATGAAAGGAGCTATAAATGAAAAAACTGCTAAAAAAAATTGTGATTCTCACACTGGCGCTATGTATACTGACGGCCACGCTGACGCTCGCGGCGAGCACATACACTGTCAAATCCGGCGATACGCTCACAAAGATCGCCAATGCCAATAACGTGACATTGAGCGATCTGCTCGCGGCGAATCCGTCTGTCAAAAACGCATCGCTCATTTACGTGGGTCAGAAGCTCACCATCCCGACCACAAAGTCTGTGAGCTACACGGTACAACGAGGTGATACGTTCTGGGGGATTGCGAAGAAGTTTGAGATCAGCGTCGATGAGCTTAAAAAAGCCAATACCAATATTACAAACATTGGCATGATCTATGTGGGACAGAAGATCACAATACCCGACACGCAGTCGCTCGCCGCCCACGAGCAGCAGGTATTTGCGCTGGTGAACAAGGAACGCTCAAACAGGGGACTGCCTTTGCTCAAGCTCAACACGGAGCTCAGCCGTGTGGCACGCTTTAAGAGTCAGGACATGATCGATAAGAAATACTTCTCGCACACGTCGCCCACATACGGCTCGCCGTTTGATATGATGCAAAGCTTTGGCCTCAAGTTCAGCGCAGGGGGAGAGAATATCGCTTACGGGCAGAAGACGGCTTCTGAGGTCATGAACTCATGGATGAATTCGTCTGGGCACAGGGCCAATATTCTTTCGCAAGCATACACACAGATCGGCATCGGCGTCGCCAAAACAGCAAGCGGCACGCTTTATTGGACACAGATGTTCATGAATCCATACTGAGAATAAACAAAAGTGCAGATGAACACGACATGAATGACCACGGTCTTTTATTTGAAAACGCCCTGTTTTTTGGTGAAGCGGGGCGTTTGTCATTAGACTGAAGGAAACGGGCTTCTCCTTTTCAATATGTAAACTAAAACATCAAAATAAGTAGACAACCGCCGGAGAACTTGGTATAAATGATGAAGCTCGTGGTATCGTCACGTCCTATTCCCTAGAAAGCATAGGTAGAATTCATGTACACTTTAAACGCATTGAAGAACGCTGTAATGTCAGGAGAAAATATCACGAAAGAGGAAGCGCTGTGGTTATATGATGCGCCGCTCAATGAGCTGTGCCATGCTGCAAATGATATTCGGGAGCACTTTTGCGGGGTCGCTTTTGACATCTGCGCTGTTATTAACGGTAAAAGCGGGCGTTGCTCCGAAAATTGCGTATACTGTGCGCAGTCTGTATCCTATCAGACGAATATTCAATCCTTCCCTTTGTTGAGCACGGAAGAAATTCTGACACAGGTAAACCACAACGACAAACGTGGTATTTTGCGCTGCTCAATTGTCACCTCCGGAAAGGCATCAACTGACAGTGAAATCGACCAGATTTGTAAAAGTGTTCGGGCTATCAAAGAACAAGCCGGTATATCCGTATGTGTGTCGCTCGGGCTGCTCAAAGAAGAACAGCTTCGCAGACTATACGAAGCAGGAGTAACCCGGATTCACAACAATCTGGAAACCTCTCGCCGCTATTTCCCTGTTATCTGCTCCACACACAGCTTTGAAGATAAAATCGCTGTGCTGCAGGCCGCGCAACGCACAGGTCTGACAGTTTGCAGTGGAGGCCTTATGGGATTGGGAGAAACACCGGAGGACAGAGTGGAGCTGGGGCTTTCGCTTCGTTCACTAGGCATCAAAAGCGTGCCTGTAAACATGTTAAATCCCATCCCGGGTACATCGTTAGAAAATGAGCCTCATTTATCCTGCCGTGAAATGCGGCGTATTGTGGCTGTATTTCGGTTCTTACTGCCCGCTGCGGCGATTCGCCTTGCGGGCGGTCGGGGACTGTTACCAGATAAGGGCCGCTCCTGCTTTCTTTCCGGTGCAAACGCCGCTATCTCCGGCGATATGCTCACAACGGCAGGGATTTCGCTGGAAGACGATATGCAAATGCTGCAAGAGCTTGGATATAAGGTGATGTTAAAAGACGAATGACTGTATTCGAATACCTTAACGGCTGATGAAGTCAAGAACCCCGTTGCGATAAATCGCAGCGGGGTTCCTTTGGTATAGTGGTCGATGTTTAGCGAAAGAACGTATAGGCAAGCTCGGCCATCTGGATGAACTGCGCGCGGTAACCGTCCTCATCTGTGCCGCGCGAGGCCTGGGCGCGCTCGATCACATCCCGCAGGTTGGCGCTGCCTTGATAATCCGAATTCTTAAGCGCCAGAGCGAACTCCGCCACAGCTGAGGCGAAAACGAAGTCATTATCGGGCTTTGCCGTATAATTCTTAATTCCCGCCATTGTGGTCATCAGCTGACTCTTGTCGCTGTCCGGCTGCTTGTAGCGGAACTTTACGTACAGCCAATCGCCAGCCTTTGCTGAGGCCGTTTGTAAGGGCTCTGAATTGTCCTGAAACACGAGCGCGTCAACGCTTTGCCCGGAATCGTTAGAATTCACGGGTATCAGCTCATAGAACGCTGTCACACAGTGCCCCGCACCCATTTCGCCCGCGTCCTTTTTGTCGTTGTTGAAGTCCTCTGCCGCCATCACGCGGTTGTCATAGCCGATCAAGCGGTACTCTTTTATCGCATCGGGATTGAACTCTACCTGCACCTTGACATCCTTGGCCACAGTGAACAATGTGGAACTGATCTCATTAACCAGCACCTTCTTGGCTTCCATCAGCGAATCGATATAGGCGTAGCTGCCATTTCCCTTATCGGCGAGCGTTTCCATCTTGTTATCCTTGGTGTTGCCTGTGCCGAAGCCCAGCACGCTCAGATAGATGCCGCTTGAACGCTTGTTTTCGATGAGAGACTCAAGCTCATTGGTGGACGAGGGACCGACATTGAAATCGCCGTCGGTACAGAGTATCACACGGTTGTTGCCGCCCTGAATGAAGTTCTTTTCGGCTATGGCATACGCAAGCGCAATGCCCTCTCCACCAGCCGTGGAGCCGCCGGCGGAAAGCCGCTCCAGCGCAGCGTCGATAACGGCATTATCTGAACCGGAGCAGCCGTCCAGCACGACGCCTGATGCACCCGCATAAACGACGATGGACACACGGTCTTTGTCGCTCAGATTTCCGGCAAGCATGCTCATGGCGGATTTCACAAGCGGCAGCTTGTCGGGGTCATCCATCGAGCCGGAGACATCCAGCAAAAACACAAGATTGGTGCTGGGCGCTTCGCTTAAATTCAGCTCGGCGGCTTTGAGCGTGATGCGAGCCAGATAGCGCCCGTCATTCCACGGACAGTCGCTGATGGTGACGCCGACGTTCACAGGCTCGGGGCCGCTGGGCGCCACATAGTTATACGAAAAGTAGTTGATGCATTCTTCGATGCGCACCGCGTCTGTGGGAGGCAGTGAGCCTTCGTTCAAATAGCGGCGGATCTGGCTGTAAGACGCGGTATCCACGTCGATCGAGAATGTGCTTAAGGGCTGATCGAGAGGGGAGAAGTATTTGTTTTCCTCAAAGCTGCCGTACTCCTCGGCTCCAAAGTCATCATTCGGGGCAGGCTCATAAGGAGTTTCATAATATCCGCCGTTCCAGCCGTCAGCTTCGGCTTCCTCCGAAGGATAGCCCGCGGCGGTTTCCTTCGAATAAGCCGCTCCGGGTTCTTCTGCGGGGTATACCGCGGAAGTGTCTGTTTTCAAAGGCGCTGCACCGCAGCCGGAAATGAGCCCCGCCACCATTATCAATGCCAGCAATAATGCACTTATATGTGTCACTCTTTTCATGGAATATGCCTCCTGTTTGGTTTATGCCTTACAGACGGCGCACAATAGGAGGAAGTTCCGTTAGTGGGATATGATTCGAATAAATGTAAAGGAAAACAAAGAATGCGTCACATCTGGTCACAGAATTGTAAAAAAAACCGTGTGCAATCCTCCAGCGCGTGCCACCTCCTTTTTTAAAGGAGGTGGCAGCATTAGCTGACTTAAGGATTGGTCAATGTTCAAATAAAAAAGCGGGCTGATTGCCCGCTTAGAAAGCTTGTTGTTATTCGCTAATCAGCACAGCCTTGATACGGCGCACACCCGCCGAGCTGGACTGCTCCTTTTGAATCTTGAAACGACCAAGCTCGCCCGTGTTGCCCGCATGCGGCCCGCCGCAGATTTCCTTGGAGAAATCGCCAGCGGAATATACCTTGACGATGCTGTCATATTTGGAATCGAATATACCGATGGCGCCTTGCCCTTTGGCTTCTTCAACGCCCATTTCCTCGCAGATCACAGGCATATTCTTATCGATGGCTTCGTTGACGAGCCGCTCCACCTCATCAAGCTCCGGCTTTTCCACCTTGCGCGAGAATGCGAAGTCGAAACGAAGACGGTCTGCGGTGATGTTGCTGCCGCGCTGCTCGACTTCCGTGCCCAGCACCTGACGCAGTGCCGCATGCATGAGATGCGTGGCGGTGTGCAGCCGTGCGGTGGCTTCGCCCGTGTCGGCAAGGCCGCCCTTGAAGCGTTGCTCCGCGCCCGCGCCGGATACCTCCTGATGCTTGCGGAACGCTTCCTCAAAGCCCTTTTCATCCACCTCAAGCCCGTGCTCATGCGCAAGCTCCAGCGTGAACTCAAGCGGGAAGCCGAACGTATCGTATAAACGGAACGCGTCTGTCCCTGCGATAATCTTGCCGTCAAGGCGCGCTTCGAGCTTTTCAAACTCTTTGAGACCCTGCGTGATGGTGCGCGAGAAACGCTCCTCCTCGAGATTGATCTCGGTGATGATGCGGTCTGCGTGGCGCGCCAGTTCGGGATAAGCGTCCTTATACTGGTCGATCACGGCCTGCGCGACATATTGCAGCGACACGCGCTCGATGCCCAGCCGCAGTGCATAACGCACAGCGCGGCGAATAAGGCGGCGCAGCACATAGCCTTGATCCACATTGGAGGGGGTGACACCCTTTTCATCGCCCAGTATAAACGTGGCGCAGCGCATATGATCTGCGATGATACGAAAAGCGCGCGTCGTATCGGGATCGTCCTCGTACCCCTTGCCCGAAAGTTCCGCGATTTTGGCGAGTATGCCGCTGAACGCGTCGGTGTCATAAACGGACTTTTTGCCCTGCAAAGTGGCAATGGTGCGATCCAGCCCCATGCCGGTGTCCACGTTTTTCTGAGCAAGCGGCTCAAAATTGCCGTCAGCCGTTTTGTTGTATTGCATGAATACGTCATTCCAGATTTCAAGGTATTTGCCGCAGGAGCAGGCCGGGCTGCAATCCTTTGAGCAAGCAGGAATACCGGTGTCGATGAACATTTCGGTGTCCGGGCCGCAGGGGCCTGTCTGCCCAGCGGGACCCCACCAGTTGTGCTTCTTATCGAGGAAAAAGATGTGGCTTTCCTCCACGCCAAGGCTCATCCATATTTGGGCAGATTCGGTGTCCTTGGGCGCGTCCTCGTCGCCCGCGAAGCATGTGAAGTACAGCTTGTCCTTATCAAGGCCAAGCCATTCTTCAGATGTTAAAAACTCAAAGCTGTATTCAATCGCTTCTTTTTTGAAATAGTCCCCAAGCGACCAGTTGCCCAGCATTTCGAAGAATGTGCAGTGTGACGCATCGCCAACGGCGTCGATATCGCCCGTGCGCACGCATTTTTGCACATCCGTTAAACGCGTGCCCTCGGGATGCCTTGCGCCCAGCAAGTATGGCACCAGCGGGTGCATGCCGGCCGTGGTGAACAGCACGGTGGGGTCGTTTTCGGGTATGAGAGACGCGGAAGGGATGATCTTGTGGCCCTTCGACGCAAAAAAATCCAGATACATCTGTCGAAGCTCTTTACTGGTCAGCTGTTTCAATTTCGGTTACTCCTTTTAAACGCTTTTTGACGATTATACATTATAGCAATAAAATGGGCGCAAAACAAGGCAAATATACTGCCTTACGCGCCTATTGGCCCAGCAAAATGATTACCAGTATCGCGTATGCCAGCGCGACAAGCGGCATGAAAAGCATGAAGCGCAGCTTTCTCGTTTTATGATGAAAAATCAGCATAGCGAGCCATACGCCCAGCGCCCCGCCGAGCAGCGCGAGCGCAAACAGCGTGCGCTCACTGACACGGCTCCGGTGCTTGATGGCTGCGCGCTTGTCTGCCGCGCAGACGATAAAGCCCACAATATTCACTGATATCAGATAACCGGCTAAGATGTACGGCATGCGTTTTCGCCTTTTCTTTGAGGTGTGATCTTATTTTATTTTATATGACGTTCCTCAAAGCGGCAAGCATGAGTGGATATTATTGTATGAAACGACGATGTCTATTCCAAGGATATTGTTTAATTTCCAAATTCATTTATAATAAAAAAGCGGTATGGTTATACAGCATTCCGCAGTAACGAGACATCACGATCGGCGTTAAGGCTGCTTTTGGCCTCGACGCGGTGACACAGGAGGAACGGCGCGGCATATCGCGCTGAAAACGCATGATGAAGTTATCTTCCCTCATGAACGAATTGTCGTCAGGGATTTTTACGGAGCTGGCCAAGGAGAAGGCAGCGCTCAGGGCAAAAGGTATGGATGTGATCGATTTAAGTGTCGGTACGCCCAACATTGCGCCCGCGCAGGTCATCAAGCAGACCATCGCCCGCGAGGCGACAAAGGACGAGAGTTACGTTTACGCGATTGACGACATGCCGGAACTCAAAACAGCCGCGTCACAATGGTACAAGCGGCGCTACGGCGTGGATATAGATCCGCAGACACAGGTCTGCGCGGTGCTCGGCACGCAGGAGGGGCTGGCGCATTGCTGCCTGCCCATCATAGACCCGGGCGACACTGTGATATTACAGGACCCGTGTTATCCCGCCTTTTTCGCGGGCGCGGCGCTTGCGCACGCCCAGGTTTACCGCGTGCCGCAGCGTGCTGAGAACGGCTTCCTCACTGATTTTAACGATATTCCGGAGGATGTGGCGAAGTGCGCCAAGCTCATGATCGTCTCGTACCCGAACAACCCGACCACGGCAGTGGCGCCGCCTGAGTTTTACGATGAGCTGATCGCGTTCGCGAAGCAGCACGACATATTTGTGATTCACGATAACGCTTACAGCGAGCTCGCATTTGACGGACTGCGCGTGGGCAGCTTCCTGGCGCACGAGGGCGCGAAGGAGATCGGCGCGGAGTTCAATTCACTGTCCAAGTCCTACGGGTACGCGGGCGCAAGGCTTGGGTTCTGCGTGGGCAACAGCGAATATGTATCGGCGCTCAAACAGCTTAAATCCAACACGGATTACGGCATATTCCTGCCCATACAAAAGGCGGGCATATGCGCGCTGCAAAGCGACGAATGTGTGGTGCGCGACACCGCTGCGGCGTACGAAAAACGCCGCGATATCCTCATCGCCGCGTTTGCGTCTCACGGCTGGCAGATCGATAAACCCCGTGCGACGATGTTTGTATGGGCGAAAATTCCCGACAAGTTTGGTGCGGACGATGTGGCATTTGTGCAGCAGCTGATGCAGGCGACGGGCGTGCTTGTGGTGCCGGGCAGCGCGTTTGGCAGTTGCGGCTGCGGGTTTGTACGCATCGCGCTGGTGCAGAGTGAGGAGCGTATACTGACCGCGGCCGAGAGGATCGGCGCATTTTTGCGGAGATAGATTACAACATGTCGTATCATAAGAAAAAATGCAGAAAAATGTCGCTTGTGATGTTATAATACCTTAAAAACGTCAGGAGCGGTCTATGAAGCAAAAGCGCACACTTCAGCAAAAACTCGCCCTAAAGCACACGAAAAAGCCACCTGCAATCATCTATCTATTATTAATCAATATCTGGCGGCTGTTTCTGAACAAAAAGCTGGGTATCAAATTTACGTTCAATGCTCGCCCGTCCAAGGACAAAAATCCGTATATCCTCATCAGCAATCACGCGTCACGTGTGGACTATCTTTATACCGCGCCCGCCGTTCTGCCGCATCGGCTTAACTACGTGGTGGGGTATAACGAGTTTTTCCGCTCGCACCTGTACCCGATATTCAAGCTGATGCAGGTGATACCCAAGCGCAATTTCGTGCCCGATCCGCATACCATCAAGGAGATCATTCGCGTCATCAGGCAGGGAGGACGCGTCTGTATGTTTCCCGAGGGGATGAGCTCGATATCGGGCGGCGGACAGCCCTGCGCCATTGGCAGCGGCAAGCTGCTCAAATTCTTGGGTGTGACAGTGTACTACACCAAAATTGCGGGCGGCTACATGACCAACACCAAGCATTGTCTCGACCAACGGCCGGGCCGCGTCGAGATCGTGGTGGACAAGCTTTTCACGCCTGAGCAGCTTAAAGAGCTGAGCGCGGACGAAATTCAGGAGACGCTGAACCGTGAGCTTGCTCATGATGATTACACATGGAACAAGCAGCAAAGAGTCAAATACAACGGCAGCGGCGAGATGGCTAAAAATCTTCACGATCTGCTATATCTGTGCCCCAAATGCGGCGGGCTTTACACCATGCGTGCAAAAGGCGATATCATCCGCTGTGAAGCGTGCGGCAACGGCGCGAGGGTCAATGAATATTACGACTTGGTTCCGCTCGACGACACCTCCGAGGTGCCCGAAACGATATCCCACTGGTATGAGCTGCAGCGAGAAAGAGCAAGAGCCGAAGTATCAGGCAGCGGCTTTCATTTCAGTGAACGCGTGAAGCTGGGTGTGCTGCCAAAGTACAAGCGGCTTAAGAAAGGCGCGACATCGATTGTCGCCGGAGACGGGACGCTTTCGCTTTCGCGCGAGGGGCTGAAGTTCGAAGGCACCAAGCATGGCGAGCCGTTTTCTTTCATGTTATCCACAGACGCCGTGCCCACATACGGCATGTGCACGGATATCTCGCGGTTTTACACGTTTTACAGAAGCGAATTCTACGAGTTCTATCCTGAGCGCAACGACACGATGCGCTGGTTCCATCTAACAGAGGAGCTGCACCGCGTCTGCGGCGGAAAGTGGAGATGAAGATTTTTCCGCAAATTCTATCAATAATAGTTATTTTGTATTATAATATGTAAAAACAGTTGAGGTGATCATATGGCAGAATGGTGGAATACGCTGAGTGCGCTGCAGCATATGTTTCTTTATGCGGCAATCCCTTTCACGTTAATACTGATTATTCAGGCCATACTCACAATTGTGGGGCTGGGCGGCCACGATACCGATGTGGATACGGACATGGACGCCGATACGGATGTCGATGTGGGCTCGGATGTGGATGCGCACGAAGCAAGTGAGAGTGTGGCGGGCTTTCGTTTTTTCACAATCAGGGGCCTTGTGGCGTTCTTCTGCATATTCGGCTGGACGGGTTACGCGCTCAGCGGTACGTCGCTGGGTACCGCGCTAATCATTCTTATCTCAGTGGCGGCGGGGCTTCTCGCCATGCTGCTCATCGGACTGATGTTTTACGCGATGATGCACATGCAGGCCAGCGGCAATCTTGTATACAGCAACGCAATAGGTAAGGATGCTGAAGTTTACATACCGATTCCCGCACAGCGTACGGGCAGAGGCAAGGTCATGGTGGAATTTCAGCAGCAGCTTGTGGAGGCTGAGGCCATCACGGATGACGAGCAGAAAATCCCTACAGGTACGTCAGTACGCGTTGTTGGCAAAACCGGCAGCACGCTTATCGTAAAAAGATAAAAAGGAGATCACTATGGATACGTTGATACTTATTGTTATCGCCGTCGTGATTCTGTTCACGACATTCATCGCGATTTTAACGCGCTACAAGAAATGTCCGTCGGACAGAATTCTTGTCGTGTATGGCAAGGTGGGCAAGGGTGCCAATGGAGATATGGCCAGCGCCAAGTGCATACACGGCGGCGCGGCGTTTATATGGCCCGTTTTCCAGCATTATGAGTTCATGAGCCTAACGCCCATGTCGATAACGGTGGATCTTAAAAGTGCGCTGTCCAAGCAAAATATTCGCATCGATGTGCCTTCGCGGTTTACGGTCGGCATATCGACAGAGTCGGGAATCATGCAAAACGCGGCAGAGCGTCTGCTGGGGCTTAAGCTCGACGAGATCGAAGAGCTCGCCAAGGACATACTGTTCGGTCAGCTGCGTTTGGTCGTCGCGACGATGGATATTGAGGAGATCAATACGGACAGAGACCTGTTCCTTGAAGAGGTATCGCGCAATGTGGAATCCGAGCTTAAAAAGATCGGTCTGCGGCTCATCAATGTGAACGTGACGGATATTAACGACGAGTCGGGCTATATTGAGGCGCTGGGTAAGGAAGCGGCGGCCAAGGCGATTAACGACGCAAGAAAGAGCGTGGCCGAAAAGAACAGAGACGGTTCTATCGGTGAAGCACTGGCGCAGAAGGACGAAAGAATCAATGTGGCTGAGGCCAATTCACAGGCCATCGAAGGTGAAAACACAGCGAAGATCACGGTGGCAAACTCCGATGCGGTGAGAAGAGAGCGGGAAGCGGAAGCCTTAAGGCGTGCGACCGCAGCGGAAAAGGTGCAGACAGCCAAAGCGCTTGAGGAAGCGTATGCGGCGGAAGAAGCAGCAGAGCGCCAGAGGGCGAGCCGTGAGCAGGCGTCCAAGGAAGCTGATATTATCGTGCAGGCCGAGATTGCCAAGAGAAAAGCGGAAATCGACGCCGAAGCCGAGGCGGAGCGCTTCAGAAGAATGGCCAAGGGTGAAGCGGACGCGATATATTCTAAGATGGAGGCGCAGGCCAAAGGTATTAACGAGGTGCTCGTCAAGCAGGCCGAGGGCTTTAAACAAATTATCAGCGCGGCTGACGGCGACGCCAACGCGGCAGTGCGCATGATGATTGCGGATAAGATGGAGGAGATCGTCAAGGTGCAGGTGGAGGCGATTAAGAATCTGAAGATCGACAAGGTCACCGTTTGGGACAGCGGCAGCGGCAAGGGCGAATCGTCTACGGCAAATTTCCTGTCCGGTCTTATGAAAAGCCTGCCGCCCATGAACGAGCTCTTTGACATGGCGGGTATGGAGCTGCCTGAATATCTGGGCAAAGACAAGCAGCGTGAGCTTGATAAACTCAACGCTCAGGAAAAGATTTCTGCTGCCGAATCCAAAGATGCCAAGTCAGAGCCGAAGGCAGATTAATAGTTAAAGAGAGAAAAGGGCAGCGCATCTGCCCTTTTTTGTTTGAACGTTTTGATTTCAGGGTAAATATATATGGCACTTGAAGCAACCCCATGAAAGGCCGCAGTGTATGTTTATAAACAAGGAAGGCCTGGTCAGATCGGGCTGGAAAATCGCACTCGTATTCACAATTGTTTTCGGACTTGTTTATCTTGAGGGATATCTTTTTAATTATTTTGCCAACCTTCACATAGAAATGCCCGGGGGTTCGGAAGACGATATGAGCAGAGCCTATGCCGCGTTGCATGCGAAGTGGGAATGGCTGCTGTTCATCATTAAGGAAACTGTGATAATCGCAGTGCCGCTAATCGCTTGGAAGGTGTTTTCTAAGCGCAAACTGGAAGATATGGGGCTCGGGCGTTTCAGAATAAATAAAAAGCCGTTTGGCGTGGGGCTGCTCTTTGGCATTTTGTCAATCACGGTCGCTTTTATTGTGATACTGCTTACAGGCAACGGCTATGTGGAAACGTGGGAGCCAAGATTTACGGCCAATACTTTGCTGTATGTCTTTGTTTTCATCATTGTCGGGTTCGCGGAAGAAATATTAGCACGGGGTTATTATATGTCTGTATTGCGGCAGACAAAGAGCATGCCGCTTGTGGTGTTCGTATCGGCTATCATGTTCTCGTTGATGCACATGATGAACAACGCGTTCAATGTGATACCGTTTATCAACATCACGCTGGCCGGATTATTATTCACGTATATGTACTTAAAATCGGGCAGCATCTGGATGTCGATCGGTTACCACATGACATGGAACTATTTTCAAGGGTGTGTTTACGGTTTTCCCGTGAGCGGCATTGATTCGAAGGGGATCATCAGCACGCAATATGCAAGCGATACCATTTTAAACGGCGGGGCGTTCGGACCGGAAGGCGGCCTCATCGTCACAGCGGTCATTTTATTAGGGTTCGTGTTTGTGAGATGGTACTACAGAAATTCGAAATTTCAATTTATGAATATGGATACACCGGCTGCGATTCAAGCGCTTCATCTCAAAATTGGCCGTGATAGCAGCGATGCCTGTATATAATAAAAGAAGATTATATAGGCTCTGAAAGTCTTATATTTAGACAAACCCTGTTATTTCCCTCAAAGGCTTAATTGTATTGTATTTGCAACCAGTTTTCATAATAAAGCAATGGTGGGCTCATTCATCAAATACCAAGACTAGCATCATATGTATTCGCTGAATATTGTTTTTTTAGTTTTCGAAAACAAGGAGGAGCAAGGCATTATGAAGTTATTACGGGTAGAAAAGGCTGCAGACGATCAAGAGTCAAGCAAAGCAATAGCAAGCATCGGTGCTGACAAGAAAAAAGAAGAGCATATAAGCAAATTGAAACACAAATTTAGCTTTATGTTTCTTGCAAACATGAAGATTGCCACAAAAATACTGGTCGGATTTTTGATTATTGCCATATTAAGCACCGCGATGGGCGCTTATGCGGCGCTCAGCTTAAAGGATATGAGCAACTCATCAAGGACGATGTATGGGAACATTCTCCTGCCAACCAAAGCGGTTGCCGAACTCCATCAGAATTTTCAGGACGCATGCAATTCGCTGCGCCAGGCTTTGCTGCTGGAGGACGGAGACACGAGTCTGCTGGCGGTATTATCTCCGATCACGAGCAGCAAACAAACCATTACGTCGCGATTCTCCACCGTCGAAACATTGCTGCCGCCTGAAAAAGCCGATGCCTTTAAGGCTGCAAAGGAAGCATATGATGCTTTTGATCCGCTGCTTGAAAAGGCTGTGGAGGATATCAAAAACGGCAATAAGGCAGCCGTGGCTGAAGAACTTGTGAGCTTGGGAGAACTAAGATCAGCCGAAAGCAATTTAAGCACAGCGCTTAAAGAGCTAATGTTCGCAGTCACGGGTGACGCGGCAACAATATCAACGCAAAATAACAAAACCGGGGAGAAGGTACTGCTCATCACCGTGATTGCCATTGGCGCTGTGCTCATACTTTCTGTATTAATCGGTATTATTCTCACGCGCGGCATCAGCCGGCCCATCAAAAAACTGACGAAGAACATCACCAAGCTGGCATCAGGTGAAACGGATTTCGAACTGGATAACGCAGTCACAAAAGACGAAGTCGGCAAAATGCGTGAGGCCACGCGTACGATATTGCATGTGATAAAAGGCCTGGAGGATGACACAAGCATGCTGATTGACGCGGCGATGGAAGGTCAGCTGACCGTCCGCGCGGATGCGCAGAAGCATCAAGGTGCGTATCGTCACATCGTGGAAGGCATCAACGCCACGCTGGATGCCATGATTAAACCGATAAAAGAATCGGCACAGGTCCTAAGCGAGCTGGCGAAAGGCAACCTGAGCGTCAGCGTCTCAAGCGAGTTTAAGGGCGATTTTGCTCTGATCAAGACAGCGCTCAATGAGACCATTGACACACTCAAGGGCTATATCAACGATATCACGTATGTACTCGGTGAAATGGCGGAAGGCGAGCTCACAGTGAATATCGATTCCGAATATGTGGGTGATTTTGCGGCCATAAAGAAGGCGATTAACAAGAGTATCGCGTCGTTTAACAGCGTTCTTGTGGAAATCAATGCAGCGGCTGAAGAGGTGTCCGGCGGTACAGAACAGGTATCCGACAGCAGCCAGGCGATCTCGCAGGGCGCTTCAGATCAAGCCACGGCATTAGAGCAGCTCGCTGTATCCGCGTCGCAAATCGCGGAGCAAACCAAAATGAACGCAGAGCGTGCAGGCAAAGCCAACGAGCTTTCGCTCCAAGCCAAAGACAATGCATTGAGCGGAAACGAGAAAATGAAGCTGCTGCTTGCGGCGATGGAAGAGATTAATGTCGCATCCGCAAGCATCTCCAGGATCATCAAGGTCATTGATGACATCGCGTTCCAGACCAACATTCTCGCGCTGAACGCAGCGGTGGAGGCGGCAAGAGCGGGCGTGCACGGAAAGGGGTTCGCTGTGGTGGCCGAGGAAGTCAGAAATCTTGCCGCAAAGAGCGCACAGGCTGCCAAGGAAACGACCGATCTTATCGATGGTTCCATCAAGAAAACCAAGGCGGGCACGGATATTGCAAATGTGACAGCTAAGGCGCTTGTCGAAATTGTGAACGGTGTGGAAACGACAGTGAGCTTATCGGGAGAGATCGCGTCTTCGTCCAACGAACAGGCAGCCGGTATCAATCAGATTAATAGGGGCATCAATCAGCTTTCAGCGGTCGTGCAGAACAACTCGGCGACGGCTCAGGAGGTGGCGGCCTCTTCACAGGAGATTTCGGGGCAGGCGAACATACTAAAGGATATGGTTGGCAGGTTCAGCCTGAGTCAAAAAGAATTGTCTGAAAGCAAAACGCCGCTTTTGGAAAGTCAGAAAAACAAATAGCAAGCTGCTGTTTGCTCGAATCACGTATGTCATCCCCAGCTTGCCGACTACGTAGTGGATTGGGATCATGGTGACAGCATTAGTCCTGTACGCTTTGTACAGGACTATTTGTTTTATTTCTGATATAATACAAGAAATAACCAGATTGACGGGGTCGGACATGAAGAAAATACTCATAAAAGTTATTTTAATATTGGCATGCTTTTTCATTGTGGGTGTTTTTACCGCGGGTGCGCTGTTCTTTAATGAGCTGCGCAGTTTAACTTCGCTCAAAAAAGTTGATGATTATCCCATGTACACCATGACGTATTACGGCGATTATGGCTTTGATGAGTTTCTTGAAATCGGAGCCGAAAAGGATAGCGACATCGAAGAATTCGTCACAGCGCGGCTGCTCAAGGGCCTGCCGATTGACCTCGGTGTCACGGGGGACGGCTGCACCGCTTTTGTGACGCACAATGACGCTGATGAGATTATATTCGGTCGAAATTTCGATTTTGACTATACCCCTTCTATGCAGGTGCTAACGACACCGGACGACGGATACGCGTCGATTTCAACCGTAAATTTAACCTTTGCGGGCTATTCCAAAGACAATTTACCCGAAGGCTTTAATAGCTTTCTCGCATTGGCCGCGCCATATTTGCCGTTTGATGGTGTTAATGAAAAAGGCGTTGCGATGGCGCTGCTTGCGGTGCCCCAGGTTCAAATTGATAATGATGAGAATAAAGTGACGATCAACACCACGACTGCGATACGGCTTGTGCTGGATAAGGCCGCAACAGTTGATGAAGCGGTTGAATTGCTCAGAAACTACAATATTTATTTTTCGGCGGATGTAAACTGCCATTACTTGATTGCGGACGCTGCAGGAAGGTCGGTGATCGTGGAATACTGGGACGGCAAGCTGCAGACTGTTGAGCCGGAAGATGATTATCAGGTGGCATCAAACTTTGTGGCATATAACAGCTTAAACATAGGTGAGGGTTTTACGGAGTTTGACCGCTACGACAAGGTCGTGCAATGTATTGAGGCAAACGACGGAAAACTCAATGAACAACAAGCGATCGACTTGCTTAAAGAAATAGGTATTTATGATAGGGATACAGATAAGCTGCAGTGGTCGGTGGTCTACAATTTAACGACACTGGAGGGCAAAGTGTTCGCTCATCGTCATACAGAAAATATCCAAAGTTTTATGCTTCCTTAGAAAAACGAATTCAGACAGGCTTAACCGGTGCTTTGTTTGTCGGTTTGTTTGCTTTATTGTCAAACGGACTTGTCCCTATTGCCGCAGAGGTCTATAGTCATATTACAGGATTCATTGATCTTTATGATACTGACGATAATGTTGGCTTATCCATCGTCAATCATCAATATGAGAGGTAAAAAAGATGGTTTACTGTATGCAATGCGGAAAAGAGTTGAACGATGACGCTGTATTCTGTACTGAATGCGGCAATAGATTGGCACCGATTGATTCGCCGGAGCCCGTACAAATACAAGCCTCTGCAGCGGCGTCCGATACCGTGATGCCGCAGCCGGCCTATATGCAGACCGATGAACCGATTAAGGCTGCCCATATGGAAATGCCCGAGCCGGCGTGTGATCCGGTGATGTCGCAGTTTGCACAGCCGTCGCTGACCAATGAAGCACAGCCATTCGCATTTGCACCGATGGCACCCCCGCCGATGGCGTCCCATACTGAAGCCCCGCCTGTGCCGCCTAATCCTTTGCCGTATCGCGGCGTATTTCCGGAGGCGGAACCGATAGAGCCTGTGTCGTCCAAGGCAAACGCGAGGAAGCGAAAGGCAATAGCCTCGATGCATTCGAGCGGCCCTCGTGTGTATACGTTTTTAAACACATGGCTGGGCCTTATCCTGATATTTGTACTGCTTGGTGCCACGGCCATACTCGGCGTGGTGACACCGATGTTCTTTGAATATACGAATCTCATGAACGTCCTCAAACAGTGCGGCATTTACGCTTTGATTGCGATGGCGGTCGTTCTTTCTACGCGCGCCAGAGGCATCGATTTGTCCATAGGACCTATGATGGGGATGAGCGCAGCCATCATTGCTCAGACAATGCTAATGGGCAGCCCGCTGCTCAATGGCGTGCTGCTTGCTGCGGCGGCAGCGCTGGTGCTGGGCCTTATCAATGGCTTTGCGGCGGCCTATCTCAAAGTACCGGCTGTCATTGTGACGCTGGTATCGGGTATCGTGGTCGGCGGCGTGAACATGGCGCTGACGCAGGGGCAAATGCTGGCTGTGATGTTTTCCGGCACGGTTCAGGGCTATGGCAGCGAGAGCCCCATTGGCATACTTGTTCTGCTTGGCGCTGTGTTTGTCATTGCTTATTTGTACAACCTGCTGAGCAGGACAGGCCGTCCTATGTTTAATCGGGAAAAGGAGCATGCGCTCATTTCGTATATATTTGCTTATGTGGCCAGCGCGGAGATCGCGGCTGCCGCAGGCTTCGTGCTGCTTGTCCGTCTGCAAACGGCGATGCCCACATTGGGAACGGGCTATGAAGCGTATATCGTGTTTGTGTTTGCTTCGCTGATGGCGAGCAGGGCGTTCGATAATCGGTTCATCCCTGTGTTGATCGCGCTGGTTCCTGCTGTGATTTGGGGCGTTCTGACCAACATATTTGGGCTTTGGGGAGTGATCGCATACTACCAGCCGGTGGTTTACGGCAGCTTGGCGCTGGTTTTCCTTTTGGCTGCGTTCGTATGCAGGTATAAGAAGCCTTTGGCGGAACTTATAAAAAAGTAGTGTATTTTGGGATAAACGGCGATATAATATGCATAAGAAGGGGATGATCATAAATGAGTTTAGCTGTTTCCAGCTTATCTAAGTCCTATTATCACATTTATGCCCTGACAAACAGCGATACCTTTAAGCAAAACGCTGTAGATACATCCGCCGTGTCACAAGCAAGGTTCAATGTATCGAACATCACCGATGCGCTGGATATGCTCAGCAGTGAATCCAAATTCAGCACCATCGGCAGTGCTGCAAATGACGCCAAGGACGTCTACAGGCTGACCCAATTCAAAGGTCGGGGCACAAACAACGCGCTGAGCAACAGTGTGGTGAGCCTGCTTGCAAAAGATACCGACATGTCGGATTTTTTCGGTATTCTTGATGTCAGCAGGGCCGATACAAAAAAAGTCAGAGAAGCTCTGGGCGATTCTTTATCAACGCGCAACGCCGTGACCGCATACACCGACACAGTGGCAGCTTATAAGCAATACCTTGAAAAAACAAATGGCAGCATCCTAAGCATATTGATTTAACGAGACTCACGTCAAAGCGGCCTTTAAAAGCCGCTTTTTATATTTCTCAAATCTTTCATGATTGCATCAGAATGCTCTTGTTTATGCCGCTTTGCGAAGCTGCACAGTCCTTTTCTGCGCTTCCCATAGCACCGCCTCAACAGAGGGGAAGTCGTTATAATGATTGGCGTACGCGCGTTCTTGCGGCCGGTTTTTTTAAGCGCTGCGAATACCGTAAACCTGAGTTTTTCATTAAAAGCAAGGCTTGCATCGTTCAAAGAGCTTATGCAAGCTAAGAGCTTTCGATCTTTTTCAACTGATAAAATTATGACAGATAATCAGCGCGAACGAGAGTGAACAGCTTGCAAAGCAGCGCAATTGGGTCTAGAATACTTAAGTCTTCGTAGACCACTTTTGGACAGACTGGAGTCAGATATGCAAAAGACAAACGTGACAAAGACGCTTCTCATCATTATGATACTGTTTTTCTGGTTTTCACAATATGTATACATCCCGTATCACACACCCTATCTGTTGTCTTTAGGCGCCGCTTCATCGTTTGTCGGCATCATCGTGGGGTCATACGGGTTTGCACAGGTGTTGCTTCGAGTGCCCGTCGGCATATTGGCAGACAGACGAAGCCCGCAGAAAAAGCTGATATTCATTGGCCTTGTATGTGCGGCAGCGGCATCGGTAATCCGTCTGCTGTTTCCGGTTCCGGCCGCTTTTTTGGCAGCTAACTTCCTTTCGGGCATGACGTCGGCCACGTGGGTTTCCGTCACCGTCTTCTTTTCATCGCTGTTTGATCCAAGTGAGCTCAAAAAAGCCACCGGCATCGTGATAGCGGCTAACAACGGCGGCGTTTTACTCGCTTTCATTGCCAGTGCGTATATCAATGAAGCGCTGGGCGTTACGTTCCTGTTTGTGGCAAGCATCATTTCCGCTTTCCTTAGTATATTGACGCTTATATTTATCAGAGAGGATAGAGCGGAAGCAGCGCAAATCAAACAAACCGATCTGAAGGAGATACTGCGGGATAAATCATTGATTTTCTATTCTCTGCTGGGGATGGTGATGCAGGCTGCCATCTTTTCTACGACGCTGTCTTTTACCACAACGTATGCAAAGAAGCTGACGGGCGCGGAAACCGAGCTGGCCTTTCTCATGATTGTTTTTATGACTGTGGGTGTGCTTTCGTCCCTGACGATTGGCTCGGTAAAGAGATGGAGCAATAAAACGTTGATCACTGGGCTGTTTACATGCCTTGTTGTTAACTGCGTATTTACGCCTCTGACGACGGCAATGTGGCAGCTTTACATCCTTCAGGGGATCTGCGGTATTGCAAACGGGGCGTTGATGTCGCAGCTGATGGCCTGCGTGATGGAAAACGCACAGCCAGGATGCCGGTCTACCAGGATGGCTGTTTTTCAGGCGTCCTACGGCATCGGCATGACGCTGGGTCCCATTGCTACGGGCGTGCTTGTGGACTGTTCCGGATACATGGTGGGATTCATGAGTATGGCAGCGCTGTGCATCGTCGGTATCGTGGCCATGCAGATAAAACTCAAGGGGAATAAGGGCACGTTACAGCGGCATGATCCGGCGGCTAAGATCAAGTAAGAATGGGGATTGGCTTAAAAAATATAATGGTTCGCCAAACGTGGCAATTTTCATAAAAAAACCGTTGATTTTTCCGAATCATATGTTATAATCAGTTTTGTGACTTTTACGCTGGCAGCTTAAAATGCAGCCGGTAAGAATAGAGGTGAGTACAAATGAAACAAGGCATACATCCCGAGTATCATGAGTGTACGGTCACATGTGCATGTGGCGCGACATTCAAGACAGGCTCGGTCAAAAAGGATCTCAAGATCGAAATTTGCTCTGCGTGCCATCCGTTCTTCACCGGGAAGCAGAAACTGGTGGATACAGGCGGCCGCGTTGACCGTTTCAACAAAAGATACGGCATTCAAAAGTAAATGTGATGTGACGATTTTTAAGCAGGCCGGAATAACGGTCTGTTTTACTTTCTGCCCAAATTGGTGTATACTTGGGGCACCTGTAAACAAGAAACGAGGGGCATTATGAAAAAATGCAATATCGGCGGGCAGGGCGTGTTGGAAGGCGTCATGATGCGCTCTCCGTCAAAAAGCGGGCTCGCTGTGCGAAAAGCCACCGGCGAGATCGTCTATGAACGAGAAGATGTGGTATCCGCAACCAAAAAGAACAAGTTCTTTGGATGGCCAGTCGTACGCGGCGTTGTGTCTTTTATTGATATGATGGTTTTCGGTGTGAAGACGATCACCAAATCGGCAAAGCTCTATGACGACACTGCTGAAGATTATGAGCCCTCGAAGTTTGAACAATACGTGGCGAAAAAATCCGGCAAGGATGCGATGGACGTGGCGATGGTGTTTGCCGTTATCCTCTCGATCGGCTTGGCTGTGGGTATCTTCTTTATACTGCCCACTGTGCTGGCCAATCTTTTGCGGCCTCTGATTTCGTCGTCATTTTTGATGAACCTGACCGAAGGCGGCATCCGTCTCGTGCTGTTCTTTGGCTATGTGATGCTGATCACACTTATCAAAGAGATCAAGCGTGTGTTTCAGTATCACGGCGCTGAGCACAAGACGATTAATTGCTTTGAGCACGAAGAGCCTCTGATTGTAGAAAATATTCAAAAATACAGAACGCTGCATCCGCGCTGCGGAACCAGCTATCTGCTGCTTGTGATGGTGATATCCATACTGCTGTTTTCGCTGCTGGGGTGGAACCCTTCGTGGTTCGCGCGCATTGGGCTAAGGCTGCTGATGCTGCCGGTGGTTGCAGGCATCGCGTACGAGTTTTTAAAGTTTGCGGCCAAGGGCGACTCGCTTTTCTTTCGCGTTATCCGCTGGCCGGGCATGATGCTTCAAAAGCTGACAACAGCCAATCCGGATGACAGCATGGTGGAGGTGGCGATCGTTGCGTTTAAAGCGGCGCAGGATGAAGTGACCAACGAAGAGCTTGACGAGCTTGTGAAAAGCTTTTACCGTCCTTCTCCTAAAAAAGCGGAAGAGACAACAAAAACGCCTTTGGAACCGGCAACCCAGACGGAAGAATAAAAGCGGCATGGCAACGGCAAAAGACGCATATGTTTCTGTCAGGGAGACGCTTAGTAAGGCGGGTATCTCGGAGCCAGACGCAAAGGCACGCGTGATTGTGGCTGAGGCGCTTGGCATCGGGATGGCTGACATCTTTGTCTGCAAAGATGTGAATGCCGCTGCATTAAGCAAAATCGAGGCGATGGCGCAAAGGTGTGCCGCCGGTGAACCCGTCCAATATGTCACAGGGTGCGCGTATTTCAGACACTTAATTGTGCGTGTGACGCCTGATGTGTTGATTCCGCGGCAGGAGACAGAGCTTGTGGTCGAAGAGGCGTTAAGCCTGATTCGCGCCAACGGGTATAAACGCGCTCTGGATATGTGCACAGGCAGCGGTTGCATCGCGATATCGCTGCAAACAGAAGCGGGAATTCAAGCGGACGCATGCGACTTAAGCGAAAAGGCACTCAGCATTGCGATAGAGAATGCCGGATTAAACAACGCGGACATCCGCTTTTTTTTAAGCGACATGTTTGGCTCGGTGACGGACACGTATGATATCATTGTCAGCAATCCGCCGTACGTGAGCGACAGCGATTATGAAACGCTGGAGGCGGGCGTGCGGTTTTTTGAACCGCGCATGGCATTGACGGCGGGGGATGGTCTTGATTTCTACCGCATTCTTGCGAATGAAGCCGGGCAGTATCTAAATGAAGGCGGCGCGCTGGTGCTGGAAATCGGTGCGGATCAGGGCAAGGACGTCACAAAGCTGCTTGAAGCAGGCGGCTTTAGCAACGTGACATGTAAAAAAGACTATGCAGGGCGCGACAGAATCGTTTCGGCCCGAAGATAACAGGTGTTTTATGTTTGACAAGCTGGAAGCAAACAAAAGAAGATTCTTGGAGCTCGAACATGAGCTCGCTAACAATGATGTGATACAGAATCAGGAGCTTTATACGAAGCTCGTGAGAGAGCATTCGTCGCTTTCTGAAGTGGTAAACAAGTACAATGAGTATTTGGATAACCACGCGCAGATAGACGATTTGAAGCTGATGGCGCTTGATAAGGACGAAGAGATCGCCGCGATGGCCAAGGAAGAGCTTATTCTTCGTCAGCAGAACGAAAAAAAGATGGCCGAAGAGTTGAAGCTGCTGCTCGTTCCCAAGGACCCGAACGACGACAAAAACGTGGTGCTCGAAATCAGAGCCGGTACGGGAGGCGATGAAGCGGCGCTGTTTGGGAGCAGCTTGTGGCGCATGTACACGCGCTATGCCGAACGCGCGGGCTTTGCGATTGAACGTCTTGGCTCCAATATCACCGAGCTTGGCGGCGTGAAGGAGCTCACGCTGCTGATAACCGGCAAAGGGGCTTATTCGCGGCTTAAATTTGAAAGCGGCGTGCATCGCGTGCAGCGCGTACCCGAAACGGAATCGTCCGGACGTATTCATACGTCGGCAGCCACGGTGGCAGTGCTGCCCGAGGCTGAGGATGTGGACATTGATATTAATCCCAACGATCTGCGCGTCGATGTATACCGTTCGTCGGGCAACGGGGGGCAGAGCGTGAATACCACAGACTCTGCCGTGCGCATCACGCATGAGCCGACAGGCCTCGTGGTGACGTGTCAGGATGAAAAATCGCAGCTGAAAAACAAAGAAAAAGCGATGAAGGTGCTAAAAGCACGCCTGTATGACATTGCCAAACAGGCACAGGATAAGGAGCTTTCGCAAAACCGCAAAAGCCAGATTGGCTCGGGCGACAGGAGTGAACGCATCCGTACCTACAACTTCCCGCAGGGGCGTGTGACAGACCACCGCATATCTCTCACGCTCTACAAGCTTGAACAGTTTCTGGACGGCGACATGGACGAGATGATCGATGCGTTGGCCATTGATGAAAAAACGAAGATGCTTACCGAGCAGGAATAAGAAGAATCCACAGCCCTTTGCAAACACGAAGGGCTTTTTTTATGCGCCGAACAATGCCGCATTCAAGAAATACAGTCTTTCTTAAGATGCCAAGTTAAAATAATGCTATTATAATACGTTGGACTAGCAGAAAAATGACAATTAGATAATAAAAAACCGCTATTGTCATTAAAATATACATTGTAGTAATATATAGACATATATGAATTGCTTAATCATCATGGTCGTAATAACGCATGCGATAACCAAGGATACTGTCCGAGTGACGGGAAAGGCGGCGACATGTTCTGCTTCAGAAAAGCGTTTTTGAATATCAGACGGCATAAGCAAAAAGGTGCACTTATTGTGCTGATCTGCGCGCTCATTGTGTTGTTTGTTTCCGTTTATATCAACAACATTGAACGAAGTGAAAAGCAGCTTGCTGATCTGCCTCAGGCTGTGACGGTTCCAGCGAGGATATGCAACACAACGGGAACACAGGTCGCGGGGCTTGTCATCAGCAGCAAGGTGGTGGCGGGTATTGAAAGCTCCGGGCTCGTGAAAGATCTGCTGTATACGGCGCCGCTGGCCGCGAATACGGCGGATATGCCCGATGAAAAAAACAAATATAAAGAGATTAACATATGCTGCGTCAACGATGCAAAGGCGATTCCGGGATATATCGATAGAACCATCACGATGATGGACGGCGTTGATGAAAGTCTTATGCAGGGAGAAGACGCCGTTTGTATAGCGGACGAGGCTTATCTGGAAAGCAACAGTCTTTCTATCGGTGATACAGTGGAGCTCGCGGTTTATGCGCTGAAATACAACAGCGAGAATTGGTCTTTTTCTTTCAAACCGCTGGGGACGCAGGATATACGCATCGTGGGAAGCATGTCCGCCGCGGTGACCAACCGGGAAACGGTGACGAACCTCGTATGTCCTGTTGGCTGGAGCAAAGCGCTCAACAAAAAGGCCGATGAACATTTCTATCTGGACTCCGTCTTCTTCAACGTGGCGGATCCGCTTAACCTCAACACGTTCAAGACAGCCATGGATGACCTTTTCTTGATACCCGCCGTACCGACTGCCGAGGAGACGCTCAGCGGCGGTGCGCTTAGCGTAAGGGATCAAACGTTTATTTCGACGGCCAATAGCCTTAAGAATAACATTAAAACCCTGTATGCCTTTGCACCCATCGTGTTTATTGTCATCACCTTGGTCGGGTATGTGATATCTTATCTGCTCATGCAAAGCAGACGAACTGATATCGTCGTGATGCGCTCTTTGGGCACAAGCCGCGCGGCATGTGTCACGATCATGCTGATCGAGTTCGCTGTACTGGGGCTTGCGGGTTCGCTGCTTGGCATCGCGATATCCGCGCTGCTGATCGGCTTTGCCGGCATCGGCACACCGCTGATTTCGATGCTCTTCTTCTTGAGCTTTGTGCTTGGCATCGTGGCTGCGGCGGTTCAAATAAGCAGACGGAATCTGATGACCGGCCTTAATAAAACGGAGGAATAAACGATATGAGTCAAATTCTAAGCGTTGAAAACGTCAGCTATACGTATACGAATAAATATCAGAAGGTCGAGGCTGTGAAAAACGTATCCTGCCTCTTTGAAGCGGGAAAGATGTATGCGGTCGTCGGGCGCTCGGGCAGCGGCAAAAGCACGCTGCTGTCGTTGCTGGCGGGGCTGGATCTGCCGACCAGCGGGGAGATTTTCTTTGAGGGAAAACCGATGTCGTCGATAAATCGGAACCGCTATCGCCGAGATACTGCTTCGGTGATCTATCAGTCGTTCAACCTTTTTCCGTTGCTCACGACGCTCGAAAATGTCATGTATCCGCTGGAGCTTCAGGGCAAACACAAACGCGAGGCAGCAGAGGTGGCTAAAAAGCTGTTTGCGGATGTGGGGCTTAACGAAACGGTTTACCGCAAGTTTCCGCAGATGATGAGCGGCGGCGAACAGCAGCGCATCGCTATCGCGCGGGCGCTGGCGGCTGGCGGGAAAATACTGCTGGCCGATGAGCCGACAGGCAATCTCGACACCGCGAATGAACAGACCGTGGTCGGTTTGATCAAAAGGCTTGCTCATGAGCGCGGCTATACAGCGATTGTGGTGACGCATAACGAGGCTGTGGCCGAGCAGGCGGATGTGGTATTTGTGATGAGCGACGGCGAAATGGTAAGCTGAAAGGAGAAACGGAATGGTTGTTTCCAACAGCTTAAAGCAGCTTAAGCGCACGCCGGTGAAAACGGTTTTCTTTTTAGTACTGCTCGTGCTCACTGTGGCGTTTTTTATGCTGGGCTTTAACCTTTGGGTTATCGCTGGAAAGAATATTGACAAGATCGAAAACACCTTCACCACGATTGGCACGGTGCAGCAAAAAGCAACGGGGGTGGAAAGGGGTGAAATGTGGGACGCGGATAAAAAGAGCTACACCTATTTTTCGTATTCGACGTATGATCGCATTATACCGCCCTCCGTTCTGGACTTTGAGGGCGCCAATTATATATTAAATCCCGAAAAAAGGCCGTATTACGTCGCGTTTTCTCCTGATTATGTTGTCGATGAGAACCCTTATTCTGACTGGATACTTGATTTCAGAACTCTTATCGCGGAAGTTCAGCCGCTTGAGGATTGCCAGACCGATCACCCCGTGCGTGTGAAGGTCAAGAAGGTTTTGTCCGGACGCTTGGATTATAGAGACGAGATATTATTCTCTAATCATTATGACCCTCATCCATATCCGCTGCACGCATCCAAAACATACATTATGATGCTGAAGGATTGGTCTGATCCGCTTACTAATGAATATAAATATATACCTGCCGGTTATCCTTCTTCAACACAGTATACAAAGGAGGGCACGAGGATAGAGGACATCATGCAAACAGAGGTTCCTTGGGATGAAGTCACTGAGAACTTCTATGAAACGCCGATAGGTAAACGATGGCTGGCATTAATCGAGAGTTACGGTATCATGAAGCATAACATACCGGTGATCCCCACACAGGATACAAATCTGCTGA